>NZ_WJQT01000039.1 GCF_009659375.1 Fundicoccus ignavus | reverse complement strand
TAAAACAATCAAGCGAAGTGGTTTTGGTTATCGAAACTTTGAACATTTACGTGCGCGTGTCTTTCTAAGTCAAAAGCTACTCGCTAGATCTAACAAACCGATTCGCCCCTTATACTTTTCAGATGAAATAACCGCTGCTTAGTATCTAATTATAATTTGACTATAAGACTCCATGAAAAAAAGCCAAAGTGATGACTCACTTTGACTTTTCAGAGTCACCAACACTCAAAATTTTACAGCCTGAAAAATTATAAAAAAGCGGAGTTTATGCAAAATTCAGCACAAAAATTGGTTCGAATGTTATAAGTTTTATTTGTTTGAATACCTAAAGCTCAAATTGCTTTTCTGAGGTTTTTTCCAATTTATTACTTTTATTTTTAAACCACTTTGAAAGATGAAAATTTTGGTATACATCAAAGACTCTCTTTTTGAAGCAGAAAATTTAATTCTACTCCACTTTGAATTTGATGATTTTACCACTACTTTTTCGTTTTTTATGCGTTTTGGGTGTATAGTACCTTTATTAGAATCTGACTTTAAATTATTTGATTGGTCTTGGGTGATGATATTTAATTTAGGTTTATTCACTGAGACTATTCTAATAGGCTTTATACGAAAATTTCAAGTTTAAGTTAGCCACTTTATTTTTAAGTGTGTTACCAACTAACTTAACTTATTTTATTACCCGTCAGTGCTTGATAACAAGCTGAGGTAGGGTAGTCTCTTGGTCAATCGTGCACTTGCCAGCTTCTCAGCGATCAAGTCATGCCGAGTGAGACTCGGTATCAAGCACTAACAGATTCATTCTTCGGTTGCACTTGGCGTTCTTTGTGAAATTCTCTCGCGAAACAGTCATAAGGCGTTTGATAGCCTAATAGCTTGCGTGGATAATTATTCATCCAGTTTTGAATCCTTAGGCACTTTACCTCGCATAATGCTTGGAGTGGTTGTCCTTTAGGGAGAAAGCGACGAATGATTTTATGTTGATTCTCACTCGTTCCACGTTCCCAAGAAGCATAAGGGTGCGTAAAATAGACGTCGAGTGTATCCTGTAAAGCGGTATGCAGGCCCGCAAATTCCGAGCCATTATCTGACGTTATCGTTTTAAATAGTTGGTTGAAAGCATCACCTGCGCGTTGACGCAGAGAGTCCATCGCTTCATCCACAGCCTGAGCCGTTTTGTTCTTGAGTTTCAGAATGACTTCATAGCGCGTCTTACGTTCGACTAATGTCAACAATACAGGGTCACAGGCCGCTTGACTGCCAATCACTGTATCAATTTTCCAGTGCCCAAAGTGCTCTCTGGTTTCGATTACTTTTGGGCGATCTTCAATCGATGGTCCTAAGACACGTTTGTTTCGACGCGCTTTAGTCGTTCGTTTCTTGGTATTACGCGAAAGATTTTCTAACAAATCCAAGTTGCGAGTTTTCATCACACCGCTATCGATCCAATGGTATAACGTCGTTGTGCAAGGAACAATCGCAGCGTCAAACAACTGATGTTCACGAGCAAACCCCACGACAACATAGGGGGACCATTTATCTTGAAGCATCTTTTCGTCTGCCCAGTCAATAAAGGCGTTGGAATCCGCCCATTTAGGTCGCCTACCGCAGTGAAGACGTTGACGCTCATAATTAGCTTTTCCGGCATCGGCATCATATAGTGTGTAGGAATAGTCGTAGGTTTTACCGTTTTGTTTTTGGCGTTTCAGTTGCGTGATGGTGCCTCTTTTCACTTCATTATGAATGGTTTGAGGGGATCGCCCTAATAACTTGGCAATGGCGCGGTGAGAATAGGCTTCTTTCTTGAGAATCTGAATGTGACAACGCTCTTGATAAGATAGGTGTGTCCCTTTTCGTGAGACTGTGTTAAACTGGTCTTGCGTCATGTGAATTCATCCTTGTCTATTGAGAGTTGTGGTAACTTCAATATTAACATGAATTTCACGTGGCGTTTTTTTATGGAATTTTAGAGGTGGCTAACCTCATTATAAAATCCTCCTTTCAAATAAATATAATATAAATTTATTTTTCCTCGAAAATCGATCAGAAATAGTAAACTTTTAAAAACTATAGCAGAATTGATTGTTACTAATTTGTTTCTTTCTTTATCCTAAATCTACCTACAACATACATAATCCCACCAAAGAATATGGCTTGTACAATTGACGTGATTAAATTTCTTGGTGTCTGAATATATGAAATGATATTTTCATTTTCACTAAACCAGTTTATTAATGCTCCTAAAAAATACATTCCTAATCCAAATTGAACGCCTGCCAATATCCCCGACCTTAAAACCTTTTTCTTAGCTGTTTGAAAATCTGTTTTCTCTACTTCAACATCGTTCAACTTACTCTTTTGACTAGCAATAATTAGATACGTGCATACGACAAAAACACTCACAAATGTATTAATGCCAATATAAACCCATAATGTCTGCACTGGGTATTTAAACGCAAAAAGGCATGCTATGAAATTAGCAATAAGAAAATACCACCACAATCCCATAAACGCATTATTCCCTATTCTATTCACTTCTTTTTCTTTATATTCATCATAATCTCCAGTAATTCCATAGAATCTTCTAATTATTTTTATTCTCAATGGCTCTTTATTTTTCATCAGTCTTTTCCTCCCAAAATAGTCCATTTAAATCTGTATTTAACCTTTTAGCTAGTTTTATACATAAATCTAATGAAGGATTATATTTATTATTTTCTATTAGATTTATTGTTTGTCTTGCTACTCCAATTTCTTTGGCTAAAGTAAATTGTGATAAACCTTGCCTTTCTCTAAAAAACCTTACGTTGTTCATGTAACCACCTCCATTAGTCATATATATATGACTAATCCAAAGATATCAAAAAAAGCTATAGGTGTCAACTATAATTGACACCTATAGCTTTTTTATAAAATTATGATTGCAATAATTCTTCTCTACATTTCCTTGAATTTAACTTGTTATAATGCCACATTATGTTAACTAAAATATATTTAATAATTTTTGATTATTGCATCGCCAGCTGTCCACTAGTGCGGGCGAGACGTCCACTGAATGCGGACAATAAGTTCACTGAGTGCGGAGAGAAGTCTAATTGATGATTAGCCCTAATTTTAGTTCCAGGTGTTTGTATTTTTTTATTTTTCATAATAATTCCTTTTTTTATTTAAAATTATTTAAGCGAATCTAAAAAAGTTTCCTTATTTTCATTGATCCAACGTTGAAGTAACAATGCGTTTCCTAAACTCATTTGAAGTTCGTCTAATGTCACTTCGGACTTATTGCGTAACTTAGTAATGTTGCTTCTAGCGTAACCAGTTTCTGCTTCAACTTTATAAGCTGTTACATCTGAGTGGTAAATTAAATTTAGTAGATTTTCACCGTTAATTGATTCTGTTTCTTCTGGTTCAGGCGCTGACTCGTAATCTTTAGCAAATGTATTAAACCAAGTTTGAAAAATAAACGCTGTTTTGACTAACATTTTTTTGTAATCATTTGGATTAGAGCGATATTTAATGAGCGTGTTTTTGCGAAATTCAAATTTCAAATCATTCATGATTTCTCTACTAACAATATCAATATTTACTTCATCACTAGAAAATATCCAGCGCAACTGATTAATGTAAATTTTCATTTTTATTCCTCCGATATTTTTGTGTTCTTTTCTATAATGTTATATAAACCGGCAATAAAATTCTTTTTTGTAGTGTCAATTTCATGTTAAATTAAAGAATTTCAGCATCAAATATAAATAAAATCCAAACAAAACAGAACAAAGAATGCTTATTTAACGTCATTCTTTGTTCTGTTTCTTTAAATATTATGCGTTATTCCTTTTTTTCATAAACTTCCTATTGCCTATTGCCTATTGCCAGATGCAACCTGTATAACTTTATACATTTCAAACGATGACGACAGTTTATCTTTATAACGAATCATGTGCTGTGTAGTTACTACCTTCATTTAGAGTTCAGTATTATTAATTGTATAACTGTATAACTGTATAACTTTATACATTTCAAATGATGACGACAGTTTATCTTTATAACGAATCATGTGCTGTGTAGTTACTACCTGTATTTAGTATTCAGCATTAATGATTGTATAATTGTATAACTGTATAACTTTATACATTTCAAACGATGACGACAGTTTGTCTTTATAACGAATCATGTGCTGTGTAGTTACTACCTGTATTTAGTATTCAGCATTAATGATTGTATAACTGTATGCAAGTGGATACGACACTCTATTAGAGCCATATCGTCGCGATCAATTGTACCACCTAAATCGATTGCACCTGATTATTTAAATATATAATTATTGGTCTATAGGTGTCTTTTTAGGGTGTACTTATATAGGACAGGGCAGCACCTAAAAGGTAGAATCAAAATCAAACGTTTTGGTTCAATTCTTTGTTATAGTCAAAACTTAAGAGTATTGACTATGGTTTTGGTGTGCAGTAAAATCAATACATCAGACGGCGTCATAACTAATGGTCAAAAGTGGAGGTAATAATGAACAATGAAAGTAGACTAAACAAAATAATTGAATCGATTCGCTCGTCACTTGAAAGTAATAATCATTTTGCTGCATTAACAAGTTCTTTAATACTGATTGACATATGTGCGAAAGTTCATGAGCCTTTTGAAAGAGAAAATAACAAAAGGTATAAAAAATGGATTGATGATATTCTAATTACAAAAATTAATTATCCAACTGACTATCTGTCCTCTAGTAATATATGGTTTTTAAGATGCGCGATGATGCACGAGGGTTCCACGGATCCTACTTTAAATAAAAGTTATCAAAAATTTGGAAATAAGCAAGTTAGAGATATAGTACCAACTATATTTCCCAAAGATTTCGATGATAAATTTTTAGTAGCTTATCAAGGAGAGCAATATCCTACTTTGTTTTTTGATCTTATTTATTTTTGTGAAATGATTTTAATTGCTGCGAGTGATTGGATTGTAGACAATATAAAAGACGTAGATGAAGCTAATCTAAACTTATTTTCTATGGGATATACTCTTTACGATAAAAATAGTAAACTATTAATTTTTCGATCTTAGTAAAGGAGTTGTTAAAATGAAATATGGATACGCACGAGTAAGTACTCGCCACCAAGACTTGGAAGGACAACTACGTCAGTTGGAAGAAGAAAACTGCGATAAGGTGTTTTTTGAAAAAATAACGGGAACAAAAAGTGATCGCCCAGAATTCAAAAAGTTGCTACAAGCAGTTCAAACGGGAGACACGCTTGTGATTACCAAGTTGGATCGTTTTGCTCGAAGCACACAGGATGCGTTAAATACAATCAAGTATCTTTTTGAAAAAGGTGTGCGGATCAATGTACTTAATTTAGGTATAATTGAAAATACTTCTACAGGAAGATTAATTTTTACAATTTTTAGTGCTTTTGCGGATTTTGAACGCGATCTCATCGTTGAAAGAACACAAGAAGGAAAAGAAATCGCAAAACAGAGACCAGGCTTTAAAGAGGGACGTCCTAAAAAATTTTCTACGCAACAATTAGCTCTAGCTATGCAACTCTTAGAGACACATTCTTATTCAGAAGTTGAAAAAATGACAGGGATTAGTAAAAGTACTTTGACGCGACATAAACGCAGATTGATTACAAAAAACACAGAATTACTATCAGATGTAGAGTAAATTATAGGGACAGACAAATTATTAAAGTGGATTTTAAGACAATTTCGTGGAGAACTATGCACAGTTTAATTTGAAAACAGCTTAAAACGCTTCTTTTGACTCATCTTTTGCTTCGTTACCTGTCTTGCCACATGAGTAAGATGCAATGACTTTTTAATTGCATAATTCTGTACTTTTACGCTGCAGAGTTATGTACTTTTATTCGATAAAATGAGCCACATAAGCGAAGGTTAGGCTTTTAGTATAGTGATCGATTAGATAATATAACAAATCATAGCTGACGATTTGTTATAACTCTAAGTTTAACTTTAGAGTGACAACTGGAATAGTGATCGTTTTACTTATTCATTAACGAAAGGTTTATTCACTGAATAAACCTTTCGTTATCGCTAATGGTTGTATTTTAATCCACAACCATTCCATACGTTTAAGTATCATAATCAATAATTAAACTTTCTAAATCCTCGACTTAAGCGAGCAACGTCACCATTATGAAATCTATTATAGTGACCCCAGACGTACCGCTCCAGAAAAATTAAAAACCTTAGTTAGACATCCGATTCGTAAAGTGTAGCATTTTTTAACTTTCATCATGAAATTTAATATTCCACACAAATGAAGCCTTGAATGAATATTGAAATCACGTAAATATTGAGTACAGAATTGAATATTAAGGAGCTTTTATTTGACGACTAACTGGATTTGAGTCGTATAATGGAAGTAAGGAAGGAGTCTTAGGCTTTTGCCTACTCTTTCAATAAGAGAAGGGAGTTGTTACTGGAAGGACATTTAATAAGTTAACTGATTAAACAAATTTAGTTGTACAGCATCAAGAAAATCGATACTCGTTTTTGAATAAAAATTTAATCGCCAATCAGTCGTTATCTTTATGAACCAAATCAAAAAATAAAGGAGTCATGATATAATGCGAAATTCAAACCAAGTTTTTGACCTATTAACTAAAATTGTAACTGCCGATGAACGAATTAGAGTAATGACACTGGAAGGTAGTCGTGTGAATCCTAATGTAAAACAAGACCCATGGCAAGATTATGATATTACATTTTTAGTTACAGATGTTGAGAGTTATTTGACATCTGATAAATGGTTAGAAAAATTTGGAGAAAGAATTTTTGTGCAAAAACCTGAAGGGATGAGTTTGTATCCTCCCGACTTTCCCAATGGCTGGTTTTCTTATTTAATGTTATTTCCAGATGGTATCAAAATAGATTTGACTTTAGTTCCGATTGCGGATAGTCAACTCTATTTTGAACAAGATCCCTTAATTCAAATTTTTATTGACAAAGATGGACAGTTTCAGACCCCATTAGAACCAACTGATGAAATGTTTTGGGTACAAGCACCCTCTGCCCAACTTGTTGAGGATTGTGCCAATGAATTTTTATTTTGTCAGTACTTATGTTAAAAAAGGTCTACTAAGAAAAGAATTATTATATGCGAACGGGTTATTAGAACAAATTTTGAGACCTGAGTTACTGCGAATGTTAGGCTATTTAGTAGGGGCAAGAGCAGGCTTTCCAATTAATTTAAATAAACAAATGAAGCGACTGCCTCAGTTATTGTCAGCAGATGAAACACAACGGCTTTATCAAACCTATCGCTTAGAAAGCTTAGAACAAACGCAAATCGTTTTAAATGAAATGATGGTGTTTTTTGAAGAGGTATTACAGGAAGTCTGCCAATTAAGGGATTATCCGGCTCCCAATTTTTATGAAACGATTAAACTGTATCATCAAACAATGGAAACGGTCGTTTAAATAACGAAATTTTTTCACTGCAGAGTACACCATTAATAACACATTAATCAGTCAAATCGTGGTTTTTCCAATAGCGATTGTAATAATCATGTTAATATTAAGTAAATCAGAGAGAAGGTTGTAGCAGCGGTTACAACCTTTTTGCTATAATAAAGTTGAAAAATTATACTAGAATGATTAGAGGAGGATAAGATGACCGAGTTTATCCAACCGTTTGGTCCAAACCACTTATTATATATTGGCATTGTCATCGTGATAGGGATTTTACTGTTTTCAAATATTAAATTTGTGCGCAAATACCGTGATCAAATTAGTTTGATTGTTTTAATTATTAGTTTAATACAACAATGTATATTATATGGTTCTTACTTACTTTTATTTAAATTTGATTTATCGGAGTCAATGCCATTACATATCAGCCGGATCAATAGTATTTTAGGGATTATTTATTTAGCGACTAAAAATAAGCAGGTCATTAAGATTTTATCTTTTACTGGTTT
>NZ_WJQT01000038.1 GCF_009659375.1 Fundicoccus ignavus | reverse complement strand
GCTTAGTGTTTTTTTATACTGGTGGTCATCCAGTGTCTCGAAATTTATTCGGTTGTGTTCATTAACAAGTAATGAACCCTTACACATTTTGGTGTTTGTCTTTGTTCAGTTTTCAATGAGCTTTGTCCGATTGGAAACGCTTCGTTTCGCTTCGTGACAACTTCTATATAGTAGCATGAGTTGCTTGTTTATGTCAAGCACTTTTCAAAAATTCTTTAAAAAGTTTTTTTTCTCAACTACCTCTCTTGCGTGATTGCTTTTGCAATTGCAAGGTCTTTATCTTAACATGGTCTTCGCTTTCGTGTCAACAACTTTTTTTAAAAGTTTTCAACCGTTTCGCATGTCACTTAGACAGAAGATTTTGTTTAGTTTGTGTCGCCTCGTGACGACAAGAAATAATATAACATGCTTCGCCTATTTCTGTCAAACCTTTTTAAGAATTTCTTACGCTTTATTACAAAATGTTTAAGGAATACGATTCTTATCGAGTTTTGCAATATGTTTGTTTTCGTATTTTGATTGTCTTAACGGTTTGTTTGTTCTCTTTTATCGGTTATAATATGATAGCAATTAGAATATCTCATCGCGATTATGATATCGCGCTTATTATTGGAGGCAATTATGGAATTACATCACCCAGTATTTCAATTAAAAGACTTGAGCCATTTATGGCATAGTACAATAGGGATTGAAAAAGAATCTCTTAGATTAAAACAAGATGGGTCATTGTCTGAATATCCACATTCCACTGAATGGGGTAAGCGAACACAACAACCTTACATTCAAACTGACTTTGCTGATAGTCAATTGGAGTTAATTACTCCTCCGGTTTATTCAGCTAAAGAAGCCAGAAAGTGGTTATCAGCTACACACCAACTTGTACAGGATACCATCACTACGCAACATGATGATGAATTGATTTGGCCATTTAGTAGCCCCGGTCTACTCCCAGATGACGTTTCTTCTATCAAAATTGCTCAGTTAGAGAACGAGAATGAATACAACTATCGTGCTTATCTAGCAGAAGTTTATGGAAAACCAGTTCAATTACTATGCGGGATCCACTATAACTTTCAAATTAATCCAGCATTAATAGAAGAAAAAGTTGCTGACTTCAATCCAAACTTAAGTATTAAAGAAGTAACGAACGACCTTTATTTAACATTAGGACGGAATTATTTGCGTTATCGTTGGTTATTGACCTATTTTCTAGGTGCTGCACCTTATATCGCTGACAATTATTCCACTGAATTATATGGCAGCCCTAAAGAAAAAGCGATGCGTTCATTTAGACAAAGTCAATACGGCTATAATAATGACGAAGACGTGTCAATTTCATACGCTTCATTAGAAGCATTTGTTTCTGATGTTGAAAAAGCAGTTGCTAACGGTCAATTACTATTAGAAAAAGAACTTTACCGTGACGTCCGTTTTAGAGGGCAAGATCGTTATCGTGATTTAATCAATAACGGCATTAAATATATCGAATTCCGTAACTTTGATTTAAATCCATTTGATCCATATGGTATTACTGAGAAGGATACAGATTTTATTAAGTTGTTTATTTTGACTATGTTATTCCTTCCTCAAATTGAAAAGGATGAAGAGGTAGAATTAGGTAACATTATGAATCACGTGATTGCTTCTAATGAAGCACATGCAGCATTACCATACCTTGCTGAAGGTGAAAAGTTAGTTGATGCAATGTTATTAGTGGCTCGCGCTTTGGATGAACAACAATTAATGAATGGTTATTTCGAAAACTTAGTGACGGATAAACGCCAACAGCTTTATCATCCAGAATTAACGATTGCGGGTAAACTGGTTACTATTATAGAAAAAGAAGCTCAAGCTATGAATAAGCCTGCCGAAAATCACTTCTTAGCTTTCGGCTTAAACTTAGCACGTCAACATAAAGAAACTTACTTAGAACGTGATTATAATTTACACGGCTTTGAAAATTATGAAATTTCTACTCAAAACGTCTTGAAACATGCCATTAAAGCGGGTATTAAAATTGAGGAAATTGATTCAACTGAGAATTTATTGAAGTTTACTTATAACGGACACTCCGAACTAGTCAAGAGCGCTAATATGACTTCATTAGATACACAAATTAGTTATTTCGTAATGGAAAACAAGGTTGCCACTAAGAAAGTTTTAGCCCAGAACGGTATTAGCGTTCCTGCTGGTAATAGTTTCACTTCTTTTGAAGAAGCGGCTCGGTATTTCCCTTTAATTAATTTCGAACAATTTGTCGTTAAACCCAAGAATACTAACTACGGTCTTGGTATAAGCATCTTTAAAACTTTCCCATCTAGAGAAAATTACGAAGAAGCCTTACAAATTGCTTTCGCTGAAGACAATACTGTTTTGCTTGAAGCCTTTATACCAGGTACTGAATTACGTTTCTATGTTCAAAATAATAAAGTTGAAGCTATTTGTGAGCGCCAGGCAGCTCAAGTTAAAGGTGACGGCCATTCAACCATTTCTGAATTAATCGATATAGTAAATAGTAATCCACTACGCGGTGACAATCATCGTTCACCATTAGTAAATATTGGAAAAGGTCGTTTAGAACAACTCCAATTGACGAGTCAAAACTTGACACTTGATTCGATTCCTGAAGAGGGTCAAGTGGTATACTTACGTGAGAATAGTAATATTTCAACAGGTGGTATTGCCATCGACCGTACAGACGAAGTGCACGATGATTACAAACGTATTGCCATTCAAAGTGCCCAGTTCTTAGGCGCTAACTTCTGTGGGGTTGATTTAATCATTAAAGATTATACTCAACCGATTGTTCAAGAAGATGACTATAGTGTCATCGAAGCTAACTTTAATCCAGCGATGATGATTCATTTATTCCCTGGTGTTGGTCAAGCTAGACCGTTAGGTAAAGCTGCCTTGAAACAATTATTCCCAGAAGCACCACTTGATTAATAAACTCGGACGAGTCCGAGGGCTTTGAATTTCGGTTAACAATTTTAACTTGATTATATCGCTTTACTTTAGTTGGAATACTTAACGTAGCTCAGCGACTTGTTTTCCAAAGCGGTATCCATACAGATAATGGGCAATCGGCACAGCTTGCTTTGACTATCAATAAAGAAAGCGAATTAGTCAGAGCCTAGCCGCTTGAGCTGGAAAAGCCCTCACAATCATGAGGTTTTAAAAGCGACCACCGCCTTGGAACAACAATAAGCTGAGCGAAGCACAGAGCTTGATAAATCATCATAAAACTTATAATTCCTTATACTAAAAAACTAGCTAAATGCTTTAGGCATCTAGCTAGTTTTTAGTCTTTAATCAAATAACATACCAACTAAGTCATCAGCCGTTACGTTTCCGAAATACTTATTAACATCAATATTTTTTAATACCTCTGACATTGAAGCTCGATCGTACTTAACACCGATTAATTGTTGTTCAACGTCTTGAATATCTCCTAAACCAAAAAAGTCTCCGAATATTCTAGCTTCAACAATTTTGCCACCTTTTACGTTAAAACGGAAATCAACAAGTCCAAACGGGAATTTATGACTTTCTTTAATATCAAACGCTGGTGATTTTCCATAATTCCAATCCCAGTTCCCGAATCTTTCTTCACGAATCGCATAGACTTTTTGCCAATCTTCCTCGGTCAAATGATATTCTTTGACATCTTCACGTTTTTCTACCCCGAAAATCTCCAATAAGATTAAATCTCTGAATTCTTCTGTTGATAAGTTTTTGTACTGTTCATCGACATAAGGTTCAATATTTGTTACACGTGAACGCACTGACTTAATGCCTTTTGATTCTATTTTGGCTTTGTTAGGTTTTAACGCTCTTGTTACTTCTTCTAAGTCTGATTTAAACATAATCGTTCCATGAGCAGTCATACGTCCATTCTTGGCATACATGGCATTCCCTGAGAATTTGCGGCCATCAATCAGTAAGTCATTACGACCTTGTAATTCTGCGCTAGTCGCTCCCATCTTATGCAACGCTTCGATGACAGGTTTCGTGAAACTGGCAAAATCGCGGAAAGAACCATCATCATCTTTAATAAAACAGAATGAAAAGTTCCCTAAATCATGGTAAACTGCCCCACCACCTGACATACGACGAACAACTGTAATGCCCTTCTCTTCAACATAAGGTTGATTTACTTCTTCAATCGTATTCTGGTTACGGCCAATAATAATTGATGGTTCATTAATATAGAATAGTAAAATCGGTTCATCAACTAAACGGTTCTCTACCAAATAGGTTTCAAGCGCAATGTTTACACTCGCATCATAATTGTTTTGATTATCTACAAAATACATTCAATCTTACCTTTCTGCTTAAAATTCTCACGTCACTTAGACTTCGTATACTGCTCCAGGATATGCTTCTAATAATGTAATACTACTATTTAAATCTCTCACCACTTGACTAATAATTAAAGCTTGATCAGCTTGAGGCGGTAAATGAGTTGGTACTAAAGCTTTCACTTTTGCTTCGTTCGCAAGTTTCGCAACTTCTTCTGCTGTAAAATGTTTGTCGTTGCGTCCCATCTCATTCGAAAAGTTACAATCTGCTACCAATAAATCGGCTTCGTTCGCAAAAGGAATCATCGCTTCTGACCAACCACTATCCGCAGTATAGACAATGACTTTACCTGTTTCTCTTTCCTCGAATCGCATCGCATAACATTCCAATGGATGGACAGTTCTGACAAAGGTTACATCAAAGGGCCCTAAGTGTAGCACCTCTTTAGGTTGGTATGGCTTAGCCAAACTTGAACCATCATCTGCCAATAACTTCGCAAATTCTGAATCTGGATAGTGATAAATCGGAATAGGCGTCTTTTTAGGTGCTGGTTTCTTCAATAAAAACAAATGCTGAAAAATCCCCAAGTCTGCCACATGATCCGGATGATCATGCGAAACTAAAACCGCATCTAAAGCATTAACGTCCAAATATTTTTCAATTGCTAGTGCTGAACCACTCCCAGCATCTATCAAAACATGATAATCTTCTGCAGTTGAACTTAATAAATAAGATGAAGTACCATTATCGCCTAATGGGTAACCTCCAGCACAGCCAATAATACGTAATTTCATTACACTCTCCCCCTCTTCATTTTACATAACTTTATCAAACTAAGTTCGTTTTTAAACATTGTCATGAATTTCTTTTACAGTCTCATTATTTAATTTTTGAACAATGGCATTGACTAATTTAACTGTATTCTTGAAATCATCTTCGTGGATGACAGACGTATGAGAATGTAAGTAACGAACCGGAACAGTAATCGCAATTGAAGGAATTCCATTCAACGCTTGATGTTGAGAACCTGCATCTGTTCCACCGCCAGGAATAAACGTATATTGGAAAGGTATATTATTTGCTTCAGCGATATCTACGACAAATTCACGCAGTCCTTTATGACCAATCATTGACGCATCATAGACAATGACTTGCGGTCCTTTGCCCAATTCAGAGTCAGCTTCTTTAGCCGTCATTCCCGGTGTGTCGCCAGCAGTACCTGTATCTAAAGCAACTGTAATATCTGGTTGAATCATGTGCGTCGCACCCTTGGCACCACGCAAGCCGACTTCTTCTTGGACATTAGCTCCTGAGAACAAGATAGTTTCATGCCCTTTTGCAACAGCTTCTTTCAAGACTTCAATCGCTACAGCAACACCAATACGGTTATCCCATGCTTTACTTAATAGGAAGGGTGTGTCATTTAAACGTGTATATTCAATATAAGGTGTAATCATATCGCCCGGACGAATGCCCCAGCTTTCAACTTCTTCTTTAGAACTTGCACCTAAGTCAATGAAAACATCTTTAATATCAATTGGCTTGTTACGCGCTTCAGCAGTTAACACATGTGGCGGTTTCGAACCTGTGACACCACGATACTCTTTACCATCACGTGTAGTAATTGTAACCTGTTGCGCCAAGACAACTTGACTCCACCAACCACCAATCGTCACAAAATGAATAAATCCTTTCTCTGTGATTTGGCTAACCATGAAACCAACTTCATCCATATGCGCTGCTAACATTACACGCGGCCCTTCAGCAGAACCAGTATGTTTCGCAAAAATCCCCCCTAAACCATCTTGGACGAATTCTTCCGCAACATCCGCAACAGAATCTTTAAATAATTGACGAACTCGCCCCTCATTACCGGCAATCCCGTTCACTTCTGTTAATTGTTTTAACAATTGTTCATTAATTTCCACTCTGACATCTCCTCATTTTCTTACATCGAGTTAAACATAACTCCTGCAAAATATGATTTTTCATTCAAAACATATAAATAATATAACAGTTCAACCCTACTTTTTCAATTTACAGCAAAAAGCCTTCATCATTCAACCTTGGTCAGTCTTGGTCTTGACGAAGTGCCTATTGCCATTATTCTTTTCTAGTCATAATTTTGGCTGCCATCTGGTTTCCACAAAATCAATTTATCTCGCCAAAGACTCGATTTTACGTCAATGATTCTTTGATTAGAACTTCCACGAAACTGCAACGTTAAATCTTTCTTACTCAATTCAAATCGACCGTCTACCAAAACATCAATTAAACCCAATAATTCTAGTTTATCTTCAGATTCTCGTAACATTTCTTCCCAATAATAACCAGTCCATGACCAGATATCCTTCTTATCACCGAATCTTTCTCGCACTGCTCGACATAAAGGGATTAATATTTGTGTATTAAGAAATGGTTCCCCACCTAAAAGTGTTAAGCCTTGGCAATATGGAGCTGCTAAATCATCCAGAATTCTTTGTTCTAGTTCTTGCGTATAAACTTCCCCATAATTAAAGCTTTGAGCTACGCGATTATAACAGCCTTCGCAAGCAAAGAGACAGCCACTCACATACAAGCTACAGCGCACACCCTCACCGTCAACAAAATTGTAAGGTTTGTAATCGGCTATTTTGCATTGACTATAGTCCTTGGCTAACCATTCTTGCGGTTTAGGGTGTTTCATCTCAGTCACTTCCTTTAATTATTTCATATGTTTAACGCGTGCAGAAATTTCTTTATGACGTCCATTGACCATTGGTCGCTGTTGCGGATTCCCCAAGTAGCCACACGTTCTTTTAACTACATCACAAGTCGCCGGATTACGGTTACCACAGGACGGACACTGAAAACCTCTGGCAGTTGCATCGAAATCACCATCAAAACCACATTCATAACAATGATCAATCGGTGTATTCGTTCCAAGATAACCAACGCGGTCATAAGCATAGTCCCATACTGTCTCTAGCGCTTTCGGATTTTGACGCATATTCGGATACTCACAGTAATGAATAAAACCACCACTACAGTAAACAGGATAATCTTTTTCGAAATCCAACTTTTCAAAAGGTGTTGGTTTCTTACGAACGTCATAATGGAATGAATTCGTATAGTACTCTTTATCTGTAATATCTGGCACTGGACCAAACAAATCATAATCCATACGGCAGAATCGATCCGTTAAACTTTCAGATGGTGTACTATACACACTAAAGTGGTAGCCGTGTTGTTCACCCAAAGCATCAGCTTTAGCTTTCAACTGACGCAAGATATTTAATGTGAACAGTTTCGCTTCTGAATTATCTTCCCAATCGGGTCCATAAAAACAAGTCGCTACCTCATATAAACCAATATAGCCTAAAGAAACAGTTGCGCGTTTATTTTTAAATAATTCATCTACTTTGTCCTCTATTTTTAGTCGGTCGCCAAAAGCACCATACATATACAATATAGGTGCATTCTCAGGTTTAGCTTCTTTCACTCTTCTCACACGGTAAACAAGCGCATCTGCTACAATTTCTAAGCGCTCATTCAATAAATTCCAGAAGGTATCCATCTGACCATTACTTTCCAATGCAATTCGCGGTAAATTCAACGTTACTACGCCTAAATTCATTCTTCCGTCATTCACTTCATGTCCGTTCGCATCTTTCCAGCCTTGTAAAAAAGATCGACAACCCATCGGTACTTTGAAACTACCGGTTAACTCTACTATTTTGTCATACATGAGGACGTCAGGGTACATTCTTTTCGTTGCACATTCTATCGCTAACTGTTTCAAATCATAGTTAGGATCTTGTTTTTCCAAGTTTATGCCGCGTTTGAGTGTGAAGACCAACTTAGGAAAAATCGCGGTTCTACGCTCTGTTCCAATCCCACCTATTCTTACTTGCAGAATCGCACGCTGGATTTCTCGCTCGATCCAACTTGTTCCCAAGCCAAAACCTAAAGTTGTAAAAGGTGTTTGCCCTTGTGAAGTATAAAGGGTATTAATTTCGTACTCTAAACTTTGCATCGCATCATAAATATCTTTTTTAGTGCGCGCAATAGCATATTCTATTTGTTTAGCAGGGTCTTCTATCCACTCTGATGCCACCGCTTGATGCTTCTTAAGATTAATCTCTGCATAAGGAGCCAGTACTTCATCCACGCGATTTGCACTTGTTCCACCATATTGACTGCTGGCCACATTCGCAATAATTTGAGCCATCTGTGCAGTTGCAGTTTGAATCGAACGTGGTGATTCTACATCTGCATTCCCAATTTTAAAGCCTTTCTCAAACATCGACTTAAAATCAATTAGGCTACAGTTACTCATAGGTGCGTATGGATGATAATCCAAGTCATGGAAATGAATTTGCCCCTTTTGATGAGCGTTAGCCACGTGAGCCGGTAACATGGTTAAACCAATTGATTTTGCGACGATTCCTGCAGTTAGATCACGCTGTGTATTGAAAACACGAGAATCTTTATTAGCATTCTCATTAACAACTTGTTGTTCTTTTGCCTGCAAAGCTTTAATCCGAAAATTAATGTTTGAAGCTTCAGCTCTTTCTAAATCTCGTTCTGTTCTATAACGAATATAGGCACGTGCAATTTCTGGTTGATGACTTTCTAGTAAATGATGTTCAACAATGCTCTGTATTTCATAGATTTTTATATCATCCGTATAACGTTTCGCAATATCCTCTGTCACGCCATCAACCAACCGGTCGATAAGCATGGTGCTTTCTTCAGTTAATATTGGATATACTTCTTGAAAAGCTTTCAAAATCGCTTGTTTAATTTTTTGATGATTAAAGCTCACAATACGACCATCACGTTTAATTACCTTTAAATTTAAAATTTGTGAAATTATTCTTTCTTGTTGATTAATTAATTCTGTCATAAATCCACCCTCCTAGTCGAGACACAATATATAGTGTCAAGACACCTAAATGATACCATACATATTGTAGTAAAACATTATTTTTGTGAGGCTTGTGATTTAGTTGTGATTAATTAATAGATAACTTATCGATACACTTAATATAAAAAAAGTCTAGTTCCGCTATTTTGCAGATGGAAGATTTTAGGAATATTCTGAATAATATTTTTTTGAACCAGATGGAGTTCAATTGTTCATTTTAAGTATTAGAATTTGATACTAGTGCTCAACAGTTCGTGATTAAGGTTGTCACGCGAGGAACAGATATTCTAAATCACTGTTAGTGGGGTGATTTTTATAGTTTAATCAGAGCATCAACTGGATTAGCTTCTAATCTAGTCGATACTCGAAGACCTTCGGATAGATTAACACCTTATCTAGTCGATACTCGAAGACTTTCGGCTAGATTAGCACCTTATCTAGTCGATACTCGAGGACATTCGGCTAGATTAATGCCTTATCTAGTCGATAATTGAAGACCTTCGGCTCGATTAACACCTAATCTAGTCGATACTCAAAGAGCTTCGGCTAGAATAACACCTAATCTAGTCGATACTCGAAGACCTTCGGCTAGAATAACACCTAATCTAGTCGATACTCGAAGACCTTCGGCTAGAATAACACCTAATCTGGTCGATACTCGAAGACTTTCGGCTAGAATAACACTAAAATGGACCCTATAGAATGGACAGTGATTTTTACGGCCTCATAAAAATATAGACAGCGTGGAATAAGATAGATATATTATCTGTACACTAATAAAAAGGCTAGCTTGTTTGAATAGACACAAGCGAATAAGGTGCTTGTTTTTTACAGACACTGCTAACTCGTCCAGTTTTTCTAACAGACACGTTCGATAAGGCCACATCTTTAGCTAGACAGCTAAAGAAAGGCCTAGCGTGTACTTTATCCAGTATTTCATTATGAAGCATTTTAGACAAAGGAGTCCATACGATGGCCAAACACATATTAACACAAGAACATATCGATCAATTAAGATTATCTCCTTATATCTTATCAGTCACACAATCGCAGATTCGTTACACTGACGAGTTAAGAGCGCTCTATTATCAACAAAAAGATCAATTTGAATCTGGGATTGACTGGTTA
>NZ_WJQT01000037.1 GCF_009659375.1 Fundicoccus ignavus | reverse complement strand
TAACCAGTCAATCCCAGATTCAAATTGATCTTTTTGTTGATAATAGAGCGCTCTTAACTCGTCAGTGTAACGAATCTGCGATTGTGTGACTGATAAGATATAAGGAGATAATCTTAATTGATCGATAGTTTCTTGTGTTAATATGTGTTTGGCCATCGTATGGACTCCTTTGTTTAAAATGCTTCATAATGAAATACTGGATAAAATACACGCTAAGCTTTTATTTAGCTGTCTAGCTAAAGATGTGGCCTTGTCGAACGTGTCCGTTAGAAAAGCTGGACGAGTTAGCAGTGTCTGAAAAAACAAGCACCTTATTCGCTTGTGTCTATTCAAACAAGCTAGCCTTTTTATTAGTGTACAGATAATATATCTATCTTATTCCACGCTGTCTATGTTTTTATGAGGCCGTAAAAATCACTGTCCATTCTATAGGGTCCATTTTACCCAGACTTAGCCCTCATTCAGCTTAGATCAGCTAGCAAAAGCCTCTACCTAGCTATCGCGTGCTGCTAATCATCGAGATTCAGTATAATTTCAAGTCGCTTCTTATTATAATCGTCGCGAACCTCGGTGAGTGACACCTTTATCTTTCTTGCAAGAAAAAACAGCCGTGTCCCCTAAAGGTTCACGACTATCATTCTTTCTACACTTAAACTAAAAAGCCAACTTGAGCCGCCACTAAAAACAATTGCGCTAAGCCGATCACTTTACTAATTTCATTGATTCCCAGGGCTTCTGTAATAGTTTCAGCTTTCTTAATGCGCTTGATTCCGTCAAGATAATCAAACATCACCACCGCCGTCAGCAAAAAACTCGCTAACAAAGGGATAGGATTCCCGTAGAAGTAAATGATCGACACAATACAATAGGGAATGTACATGATACTGGTGATACTAGAAATTTTGCGCGCAAACTGCTTCTGTTCGTTCAACTTTTCCTTGCCCATCCTTTTGAATATGTCCTCAAATTCTGTTTTTTCGTCCTCGCTCATGTGCTTCATCATCGACAAAGACTGAGCACTCATCCAAGCAATAATAATCGCCTGGAGTAATAAATAAATTTTAACCATAATTGCCTCCTGTATGACTCTATTATACTCATTCAGGCGGAGAATAAACAGCTTACTTATAAAATGAAATATCTGTAGACAAACAAGCCCCATAAGGTAATGAGCAGTTTGACAAGTTGCTCAAATCATTTCATTGCAATACTCATTCCTTCATTGGTCAAAATAGGGCTTACCGCCAGCTGGCTAAGTGACCTATTTTGCCTGGTTTAAATTATAGGTCTTTAGCTAGGCGGATCATGTCACGACACTGGATGCCGTTCTCGAAAATCGGCATAGGATAATGGCGAATAAAGAACTCATGGTCTACGCTCGTTTGTTTGAAGCCCATCTTCTGATAGAGCCTTAACGGTCCAACACTTGAATTACCTGTCCCAACTTCCATTCGCTTGAAGCCGGCATTCTTGGCGATTTTCAATGCGTGACTGATTAATTGCTGGCCGAGTCCACGCCCTTGTGCTTCTGGAGCGACGGCCACATTTTTCAATTCTATTGTTTCTTGATCAAGTGGCAGCAAGACATACACACCAAGGTCCTGTGCTAGATAACATTCGCCTTGCCCCAGATAGCTCTGGATGCTTTCCAAAGACGGGTCCGCTAACAATAATAAAGCCATCGGCGCTGTTTCTTTTGCTTGCAATTTTCTTATATCCATAGAATATCTTCCTTTCAATCGGTCGCTTCTATTCATGCTAATTGTAAAAAGTTCGTAGATAATAGTCAACAAAACCCCTCTAAGCCAGAGGGGTTGTGCCTAAAGGGAGGTGATACCTATCTTAAAATATCCACGACGTTTTTACGGGCGGCCGTGCGTGCTGGAAAGACGCTGAAAATCAGTCCAATAATCACGGACACGCTAACGCTGACCAAAGCTGTTTGAAAATCGATGATGGCTGAAAAGGGAAGAAAGCCACTAATTAAAAAGGCTAAGCCGATTCCCATTAAATAGCCGATGACACCACCTAAAGCAGTGATGGCGATGCCTTCGAGTAGAAATTGCCACGTAATACTGCGACGAGTGGCGCCTAAGGAACGGCGGATACCAATTTCTTTGGTTCGTTCCGAAACGGAGATATACATCATATTCATAACGCCGACACCAGCGATGAATAAAGAAATACTGGCAACAGCAGATACAAATAAGGTGATCATGCTCAGAGTGCTACCAATCTGTTCCATCATTTCTGAACTATCGTAAAAGCGATAATCCCCCCTATCAAAGGCTGACCCTTCGGTTATCAAGTAATCATAAATTTGTTGGTTGATTGCTTTCATATTCGAGTCCGGTTCAAAGTAAACGATGATTTCCCATTCATTAGCTTTTTGCGGGTTATAGCGTTGATAAGTCGTTGAGGGAATTTCGATTTGACTCTTCGTGACAAAGAGGACACCTGAATTGCCGCCAACTGGGGCTTCTTGAACAGCCGATTCACTATCGTAAACACCGATAATTGTATAGTCTTGTTTATCTAACTGGATCGACTTATGCAAAGCTAAACCGGGTTTTTCAAATAAATCGGTGGCTGCCGCAAGATTAATAATCGCATAGCGTTGATTATTCTGGAAATCTGCTAGCGATAAGTTTCGTCCGCTAACCATCCTATATTGGCTAGCATCGACCAAACTGACATCGTAAGATTCGCTTTTGCCGCTAAAAGTAGCCTCCATATAACGCACTTTCTCTTCTTGTGTTTCAACAACTTCAACTTCGTCTACACCTGATATCTTACTAATTGCCGCCAGATCGTCTTTAGTAAAAGGATTAAAGCGACTGTAATCAATTGCCTCACTTGTTGGATAGAAGTAAAAAGCTTGATTCGAACGGCCTTGGGCATCTTTGGCGAGATCATTTAAGGTTTTTTGTTGGAAACCATTACCGAGACTCATAATCGTAATAACCGCTGCAATCCCGATAATAATTCCAATCATTGTCAAGAAGGTGCGACGGCCATTTAGACGCAAGGTGATTAGCGAGGATTTTAATACTTCACTGATTCTCATACTAAACCCTACTTTCTTCTGGCTGTGTTTGTGGTTGCTTGGTTATTTCCGATCCGTCAATTACGTCGTCGGCTGCCGCTTCGACTGACGATGCATTGCTTTGGATTTGACCATCGACGATACGAATGTGCCTGGTGGCGAAACGTTGCATGTTAGGGTCATGCGTGACCATGATTATCGTCACACCGTCTTCAGCGTGTAACTTAGACAAGATAGCCATAATCGCAGCAGAAGTTTTCGTATCTAAAGCACCGGTCGGTTCATCCGCAATAATGAATTCCGGCTGATTGACCAAGACTCGGGCAATGGCCACTCTTTGTTTTTGCCCCCCTGAAAGTTGCGACGGTTTTTGTTTCAGCTTATCACCCAAGCCGACTCTATCTAAAGCCGTTTGAACAAGCTCTTTCGTTTCTTTTGCTCGTAAACCTTTATAAATTAAAGGCAGACGAACATTTTCTTCTACCGTCATATTGCCGATTAAGTTAAAGTCTTGAAAGACAAAACCGACGATTTGATTACGTAATTTCGAAATTTGTTGATCGGTTCTTTGTTCAATTGGTTGACCCTCGAAGAGATAATCACCTTCAAACTCATGATCCAGGAAGCCCAACACATTAATGAGCGTGGATTTTCCTGAACCAGACGGTCCCATAATTGAGACAAAATCATTGCGATAAATCGTTAAATCAATCGAGTTTAAGACATGTAATGGCTGATCACCCGTTTGGTAATATTTATTGAGCTGTTTGATTTCAATCAAGGGAGCAACCTCTGTTGTTCTAGTCTTTTCCACTAAACATCACCAACTATCCTGGTTAGTTTCAGCCGATAAATCGGTTGTCACCATTTGTCCGTCGACTAATTCATACGGGTTTAAGAGAAGAATATCGCCCGCTGATAATTCACGCAAGACCACCCGCTGCGTCCCTTGACGTTCAATTGTCACGGCCACTTTCTCTGCGATTCCTTCGCGGTAAACAAAGACATAGGTTTGGTCATCTGCTTCAATAATCGATTCGACTGGTAACACCACGCCAGGTAATTTAATCCCTATTTTGACAGAGAAACCTGGTTGAATGGCTTCTGCTGCTGAAATCATAAAGTTGAAATCGGCTCCTTTGCTGCTCGTCACGGTCGGCGTAAGGTCAGTCTTTCCTGTGGTATTGTTGTTACCACTGTCTGGAATTTGATCAAAACTAATAATTTCGCCAGCGATGTCGCGGTCTTCTGCATTGACATATAAAGAAACCGGACGGCCTTCTTCTAAGGTATAAAACTCATATTCACTAGCCGTTCCTGTGACAGACACTTCATCGCTGACGATACGAATAAAGGCTACTTGAGTATTGTCCTTTCCTTCTTCATTTAAGACAACTGTCCCATCACTTTTAGCTAAGACACGACCCTGTTGCTTTTCTTGCAGGCGAATCAACTTGATTTCGAGATCCTCAATCGCTTCATTCACTTGGCGAATTTGGTCCTTCATGCCTTCAACTGTCGGATCGCCACTAGTATAAGCATTGGCCTCACCATCTGCTAGTGAATAGTTGCCTATTTCTTCCTCGATATAATAGCCTTGTTTACCAGACGGGTCCCAGTAACCTGAAATGCGGTCGCCTTGATAATTATATAAAGCGCCTGTATAGTCACTCAACTGCTTAATCAAGACTTCGCGTTGGTTATAGGTACGCGTTTGTTCGCGCATCAAGTCTTCAATCTCATGTTGCGTTTCTACTGCTTTTTGTTCATAGGTATACAATAAATCATTCTTTTTCACGAATTGACCATCACGCACTTTAACCGTCGCGATATCACCTTTTTCTTTATCATAGAAATAAGCTTGATTGGTTTGTAATTGAGCGATTCCGCTTAAGGTTACCGGATCTTGTTCATATAAGGTAAAGGTCGAATAGACATGATTTTCTTCTGTTTGACTACCGTCTTGATTGCCTTGACCCTTGTCTCCTGAGACTTCCACCAAAGCAGCTGGGGCATCTTCCATCACTACGCCACTGGTTGTAAGTGGCGATGTCCCTCGGCCTGATCCGACGAAAAAGACTGAACGGATTAAAAATCCAAGCACCAGTAATACCAGTAGTAAACTCGCGACAATCGCGATTAATTTTTCCTTTTCTTTCATACAGCACTCCTTTTAAAAAAACGATCCTTCCGCTAGAAACAGAGGAATCGTATTTTGTCATAAATTAACTTTAATTATTCTACAATGTCTAAGTAAGCTTTTGATGTGCCTTTATAGATTAGCCAGTAAATCGCCATAAAGATCAAAGCAACACTCGCAATTGAGACCCAAACGATGGTCGTATTGGCGACACCTAACAAAGCTAACAGTTTATTCAGAATCGGAAAGGCGAAGAGGGTATGAATGACTGCGACCATAATCGGTAAGAAGAATAACCACAGCACTTGTGCATTGGTCGCCTTCTTAGTCATTTCACGACTCAAGCCCACTTTCTGCATAATCTGGATTCGTTCACGGTCCGCCATCCCTTCAGAGATTTGCTTAAAGTAAGTAATCAAAATCGTTCCAATTAGGAATAAACCACCTAAGAAAATACCTAGGAATAATAAACCGCCGTTCATGATATACCATTCTTCATGCTGATCAGAACGGGCTTGGTAGTAAAAATCATAGTCTGCTTGATAACTATCTAGGAAGGCATGCAGCTCCTGGCTATACTGCTTATCTTCAGCTTGACTGGCTTCATTTAAGTTATAGCCTAAAGACGCATTGTATTTCAAAGGAAATTCATCTTCTTTAGTCAAGCTGTTCAAACGGTCAACCGCTTGGACAGTTGGCATCACAAGCATATTTAATTCATATAAAGATTCATAGTTTTTCAAACTTTCTGGAATCTCATCAATGACTTTGACCGCATAAGTTTGCCCCCAAACAGTTAAATTTTCTGGCGCTGCCTTGTCTTTTGAGCTATAAAAACCAAGTTCATCATCCGCAAGCTGCAAATTAGTCCCTGCTAATTGATAAAAATCCATCTGTGGCAGTAATCTAATATCCCAAGACTCGCTCGTAAAACTATAGTCACTTTGGAGTAATTCATTATTTTCAATACTCCCCATTAGATTAACCATTCGAATGAGTGTCAAGTCCGTGACTTGACGCCCTCTTTCAGCCGAAAAATTTTGAACCGCTCCTTGCATATCGCCCAATTGTTCAGTCAATAACTCACCACTTTGATCTGAACTAATAATTGTCACACTGTGTTCGGTGGGTGACAGTGCCTCTAGCGTTTTTTCAGTTCCGACATACATGCTGAGAGTTGTTGAAACTGCCACAATCACCATCGTTGATAGGATACTAATGTTGGCTAAGCCGACCGCATGAGCTTTCATTCGGTACAGCATGCCTGAAATCGAAATGAAGGGACCAGGCTGATAATATAAGCCTTTATTGCGCTTCATTAGTTTTAAAATAATGATCGAACCGGCTGTAAACAAACCGTAAGTTCCGATAATGACCAGAATAATCGCTAAAAATAAATTGACGAAGACTTTTACATCTTCAGTCGTAAAAGATAACCAGTAGCCCGCTCCCACAAATAATAGGCCTGTTAAAAAGATTAACCACGAGCCTTTTGGTTCACGTTCGCCGGCTGAACTTTCTTTCAATAAGTGAATGGGTTTGGCTCGAATAATTCGCAGCACATTGAAAAAAAACAACAAGGTAAAGATGCCCGCAAAGACTAAGACAGTCAATAAAACTGATTTGGGCGCGAAAGCAAATTCCATCGGCACCGGCAATTGCATCAAATAGTTTATAAACAAGAAGTTTAAATAACCAAACACAATTCCAACGATAACGCCTAACAGAATACTTCCACACGCCACCAAGCTATTTTCCAAAAACATCACACGAACTAAATGTTTCTTCTCTAAACCAAGGACACTATATAAGCCGAGTTCTTTCTGGCGCGTTTTCTGAATCACACTATTGGTGTAAATCAGGAAGATGACAGAGAATAAACCAATCACCGTGAAACCAATCGTAATTAAAGCGGACAAGCTACTGTTGTTTTGCACAAAGTCAATTTCCAGTAAAGAAATCATCATAAAGAACATGGCGGTTGTGATTGCTGCAGCCACTATAAAGGGACCATAAAACTTACGGTTTGATTTTAAATTTCGAACGGCCATCCGTAGAAAAAATTTAAAACCCATCACTATTCACCTCGGTCCAAACTGACAAAAAGCGCTTGACTAATTTGATTCGTGAATTGATCAGGATTTTGGTTACCACGGTATAATTCATGGTAAACCCGGCCATCGCGAATGAATAAGACGCGGCTTGAATGACTGGCAGCTTTGACGCTATGCGTCACCATTAAAATGGTTTGACCCGCTTGGTGGATTCTTTCAAAGAGTTGTAATAACTCTTGACTCGACCTTGAGTCTAAAGCACCAGTTGGCTCATCGGCTAAAACAAGTTGTGGCTGTGTAATTAAAGCTCTCGCGACAGCTGCTCTTTGTTTTTGCCCCCCGGACACTTCATAAGGATAGTTATCCAATAATTGTTCAATCCCCAACTGTTGGGCAAGTGGTTGCAGTAGTTCTTCCATAATTTTATAAGGGGTATTAGCCAAAACTAAAGGCAACAGAATATTGTCTTTTAGACTAAAGTTATCTAGTAAGTTGAAATCTTGAAACACAAAGCCTAATTGTTCACGACGGAACCCGGATAAGTCTGTCTGTTTAATTTTCGATAAGGCTTTACCTGCTAACAGAATTTCACCTTCACTCGGGACATCCAACGTCGATAATAAATTCAGCAAAGTTGTTTTCCCTGAGCCTGATTCACCCATAATGGAAACAAATTCACCTTTCACGACTGAAAAGTCGACATCTTTCAAGGCAATCGTCTCGTTTGTTCCTAAGCGGTTTTTATATACTTTTTTCAAATGTTGCACTTCTAATAAGGCCATCATTTAATCCTCCTCTTTAATAACTACCCTTATCTTATCCTGTTTAGAAGAATAGAGCATTCATTGATCCTTACAATATAAAAGAAAACCTTACATTTTTGTAAGGTTCAAAGTTAATCAAATAATTCGATGGCGTCGCGCCGAGTCTCCAGGTAAACAAGTGTTCCTTTACCAACCTCTGATTCAATCAGTAAACTATAATTGAGTCGCTGACAAATCTTACGCGCCAGGAATAAACCCAGTCCAGTCGACTTATCTTGCATGCGACCATTCAAACCGCTATAACCCTTCTCAAAAATCTTCGGCAAGTCATTAGGATGAATGCCAATGCCGGTATCTTTAATGAGAATTTTAGTTGCGTCTTCGACTGCAATGGTAATTTCCCCACCAGCTGGTGTATATTTGAGCGCATTGGATAGAATTTGTTCCAAGAGGACTTGTAGCCATTTAGCATCAGACAAGACGGTCAGATTTAATGGCGAATAGTTGATTTGGATATGATTGTAAATAAATAGACTGGCATAATTCTTCAAGATATTTCTAATTAAAGGATCAACCTCGACTGAAGTCAAATCAAGTTCATGACCGGTATCTGCTAACTTTAAATAGTTCAGTCCCATATGCGTGTAGTCATTCAAGTAAATTAGTTCATGCTTGATTTTTTGACTACTGTGCTCAATCGTAGCTTCTTGTTGCAGAATCAAGCTAATACTCGAAATCGGTGTTTTAATTTGGTGCAACCATAAGGTGAAGTAATCTTTCTGTTCTTCAAGATGTTGTTGAAATTCTTGGCGCTCAAGCGCATGTTTTTTTAATAGGACTTCATATTGAGTGATGTAAGTTTGCATAATTAGGTCTTTGTCATCGACCTGTTTGCGAATCGTTAAGATAGAACTTTCATCCAATTGTCGCAATGCGAGATATTTTCGTTTTAAAAGATACCATTGTTTGATTAGCCAAACGCCCAACACCAGACCGGATAGGCCAATTGCATAGGAGCTGGCAATTAGTGGAAAGTCTAAGAATAATAATAGAATTGTAAAAATGGCACTCGTCAGAGCCCAGAAAATTAAAGGGTATTTGGCAAAATATATTAATGCACTAATTTTGTGTTTGTTACTAATCGATTCCCACTCCATAGCCGACTCCTTTTTTCGTTTTGATCATGTTCGTTTGACCGATTTCTGTGAATTTCTTGCGCAAACGAGTGATGTTGACAGCCAATGTATTATCGTCGATAAAACTTTCATCCTCCCAGAGGTGCATCATGATCGCCTCACGGGTCACGAAGGTGCCCTTGTGCTGAAAGAGAATCTCGATGATTCGTAGTTCGTTGCGGGTCAAATCGACAGCTTCCTCACCAACTGTCAGGCGCGATTCGTTAGCCCTGAGAACGACTTGGCCGACGCTCATAAATTGAAGGGGCTCGTTGAAATCATAAGTGCGGCGCAGGAGTGCTTGAACTTTGGCCGTCACAATCGACAGCTGAAATGGCTTTTGAATGTAATCATCTCCTCCGAGTTGGATGGCCATCACAAGGTCCATCGTTTCGTCGCGCGAGGTCACAAAGATAATTGGAATTTGTGAAAGTTTGCGGATTTCCTGGCACCAGTGATAGCCATTAAAGGCTGGTAAATTAACGTCTAATAGGACGAGTTGCGGTTCAAACTCTAGAAAATCTGCCATCACATCGTGAAAACTTGTCACACAGTGAACGTGATAGTCCCATTTTTCGAGTTCAGTTTGGAGCGCTTGTTGGATGATACAGTCGTCTTCCACAATCATAAGTTTAAACATAGTATGCCTACTTTCTTTTGCTTTATGTTTGAATCATTTGGCATATCATAACCTAAAGTTAAGCCCTTTACGCCGAACTTAAGGTGTATTAATTACTTGTCCGCTAAAATATCGGCGAGTTCACGTTCAACACTTAAGGCATAAGTCGTGCCGAATTTATCTAAGTGAACCATCAATAAATAGAGGCGGTAATATTTGATGCGCTCCTGCCAGCCAGATTCAAGTGGATAGGCGGCTTGATAGGCGTCGTAAAATTCTTGGTTAAAACCGCCGAAGACTGTCGTGATGCCTATGTCGAATTCCCGGTCGCCGTAAAAGGGTGACGGATCGAATAGCGCAGGACTGGCGTCTGCTAGAAACATAAAGTTGCCGCTCCACAGATCGCCATGTAATAAAGAGGCCTCGCATTTATGTTCAGCCAACTTTGTCAGAATGTGGTGGCGAACAGCTTCATACTGCTTGACTTCTTTTGGTGTCCAACGGCCTTTAGTAACCAGTGCGTCGCGCAAGCCATCGAGGCGGCGTTCAACAAAGAGTTCGCTCCAAGAAGACGTCCACTGATTATCAAAGCTAATCGCAGCCCCATGATGGGGTAAATGAAAGCCAAATTGCCCATTTGCTGAGTGTTGTTTGTGTAACCTAGCCACCAGTTTACCAAGTTCCTTTTGGCTGCCTTGCCCTTCTTCTAGATATTCTAAGACTAAGTAAGCATCATTTTCGATAGTTCCGCTAGCAATCACTTTAGGAGCACGTATGCCACTCGCTTCAAATGCGTGTAGACCCGCTATTTCGGAGGCAAAAAACGCTTCGTTTCGTTGCGCTTGGACTAGTAGAAAGTAATCCTTGTTGTCTCCTTTCAAGCGGTAGGTTTGATTGACATCGCCACCTCGTACCTCTTGTATTTCGCGTATGCCGTCGATCGGCAAAGCGCCTAACCACTTAGCATCCATCTTAGCCTCCCTTCCTTTCATCGCTTTTTTCTATTATACCTAATTAGTAACTCTTATCACAAAAAATAGCCCTTCATCACGGAGGTCAATTATATGAGCGTGATTGAATTCGCGCTCAAACAAATAGAGTTAACTTCGTCAGACTCCGATTCCCACTAGCTAATCCGTCAACTTATCCTTAATTTTATTTACAATCCCTTCAATAGGGGAAGTAGCAGGTTCTATCTCCATCGATTTTTGAACGAGGTCATGACGTTGGCCTAACTCATCATCCGTCTTACGGCTCCATAAGTCTTTTTGTCGTTTCTTTATAAGAGCTGCCATTGCCTTAGGTATAACATTACGATATGACGTTGCCTCACTTGTGACTACTTTTACCGCTGCTTTCAGAGCTTTCTCTGGATCCAACTGTTCATAAGGAAAAGCTAACTGCTCATAGTCGAAAATTCGTTTCGAAGGGTCATCTTGCCACGTACGCCAAGTTTCAAATTCCCGATCATTGAAGCCTGTTAAATACGGTCCGGGATTTATCGTCGCGACTTGCACACCGAATTCTTGCAACTCCTTACTGAGTGATTCAGCAAAACCTTCTAGGGCAAACTTCGAGCCGCCATAAGATCCTGACAAGGGATCTGCCATCAAACCTGAAACCGACGACATGAAGATAATTTTTCCGCGCCCTTTAAATTGGACCCTTAGTCAAGGACATTTTTCAAAACGGCCTCTCTTTTTTAAAAACCTCCCTTTTATAAGGTTTAA
The DNA here is from genome assembly GCF_009659375.1 of Fundicoccus ignavus. Taxonomy (GTDB): domain Bacteria; phylum Bacillota; class Bacilli; order Lactobacillales; family Aerococcaceae; genus Fundicoccus; species Fundicoccus ignavus. Next base: position 631 of record NZ_WJQT01000037.1, on the reverse strand, counting down.
CCTTCAATTTACATTGCACTTTCATTCACATCACAAGTTCTGACTGCTGGAATTTCTGGTGTTTCAATTAAATCAGCTAATGGATAATAGCCTGTTGTCACAAATTCATAGTATTGACGAGGAGCTAATTTAGCTAAGCCCCATTGGTAGCGATCATGGTTGTAATAGTTCATATAGTGATCGATAGCTGCTTCTAATGCTTCAAATGTCTGGCATCCTGCGATATCTACTTCGTCTTTCATATGACCATAGAATGATTCTTGAGGGGCATTATCCCAACAGTTACCACGTCGAGACATCGATTGAATCAGGTCATGATCCTCAAGTAGTTCTTGGAATCTCATACTCGTGTAGTGTGAACCTTGATCTGAATGGATAATCGCCTCATGATTCAACGTCATGCCTTCTTCTTCAATTAACTGATTAATCGTGGCGAGGACGAATTCAACTTCTAAAGAAGCGCTGAGTTGGTACGCTAAGATTTCATTTGTATAAGCATCTTTGATGGTGGATAAATAAGCTCGCTTATCCTGACCATATAAGCAATAAGTAATGTCTGTTAATAAAACAGTTCGTGGACCAAAGGCTTTGAACTGTCGTTGAACGAGATTCGGTTTGATGGAATGTTCTT
>NZ_WJQT01000036.1 GCF_009659375.1 Fundicoccus ignavus | reverse complement strand
ATCCTCTAATACAATATTTGGGTCTTTAATTTCGAACAATTTTGCGATACTATGTATATATGCCAAGTGAATTCTCCTTTTGATGGTTGTGGTGACTATATTATAAAGGAAATCACTGGCTTTTTTTGTACAAAAAATTAAAAAGAGTGTCAGTGAGGATTTCCTCACCAACACTCAAAATTTTAGAACCAAAATTATATCTCTTATCCTCGGCGTTGCTTGCTATCAGCAGCTCTTTGCATTGCTTGTCCAATGTAGTTAATACATAACATTAAGACTAACATTAAAATAACAGCTGGTAACCAAACCCATGTTTTATTCTCAATAACATCCGGGTTATTCGCATAACCAATTAAAGTACCTAAACTTGGTGTTCCAACAGGTAAACCGAAACCTAAGAAACTCAAACCAGTTTCAATCCCGATGTTTGCTGCGAAACTCAATGTTAAGTTAGTAATGATTAGTGAACTTAAGTTAGGTAATAATTCGATAAACATGATTTTCCAATCACGCGTACCTAAAGTTTTCGATGCACTTATATAATCTTTTGAAGCTTCACTTAAGGTAGCGGTTCTGAATAACCGTGTTTGACTCACCCATGCAAATGCTGTTAAGACCCAAATCAATGTCCAAACGTTAAATGTACGCATAATCGTTACGACTACGATAATAATCATTAGTTGTGGCAATACCATGATAAAGTCAACAATACGCATCATGATATCATCAATAATACCACCATAGTAGCCAGAAATTATCCCAGTTACAATACCAATGATGGCCGTTAAAATTGTAATTGTCCAACCGATAAATAACGAGTTACGAGCACCCACGATAAGTAGCGCAAATACATCACGTCCACCTTCATCAGTACCTAACCAATAGCCATCTTCACCTGGTGGTGTAAAACGGTTAAAAATATTAACAGTCGTCGCTTTGTCTAAATCAATAAAGAATGACGCAAATATAACACCTAATACAATGACTAATAAAATAATCAAAGCACCCATTGCTATTTTATCTTTAGCAAACTCACGACGGATTACTTCAAAGCCGACAGGAGGAGCGCCTTCATGGTTCTCATCTTGAACGACTTCTGCTGTTTTAGCATCTACTTCTTGTTTATTTAATACCATTATTAGCCTCCTCCTTAATTTATTCTAATTCTTGGATCTACAAATACCATGATAATGTCAGATAATAATGTCCCTAAAAGTGACATTATACCGAATAATAGGACTAATGCTGTCATAACTGAGAAGTCACGGTTGCTAATTGAACCAACAAACAACGCGCCCATTCCTTGGTATGTGAAGATTGTTTCAGTAATAACTGAACCTGAAATTAAACCAGTGATCGTATAACCCATAAATGCCGCAATTGGCAATACAGAGTTACGGAAGATGTGGCGTGAATAAACTTTAGATTCCGGAACACCTTTAGCACGTGCAGTACGCACATAGTCTTGTGTTTTAGCATCAATAACTCCGGTACGTAAATATTGAATCGTACCTGTAGTACTTATTAATGCCAGTGTCACTGCAGGTAGAATCATATGGTTTAATCTTGATAAAACATAATCTAGCGTTCCTGGAGATACACTTGAGCCCACGGTACCACGTGTTGGGAACCAGTCTAATGTATAACCAAATAACCATAACATTAATAGTCCCAATACAAATGACGGAACTGAAAAACTAATAAAGTTATATAAGTTTACACCTTTATCTAACCAAGAGTTTTGGTAACGTCCAGATAGTAGACCTAATGGTAAAGCAATAATATAAGTTAAGATAACTGTTAATAATGATAACCATAAAGTAGGCCAAATTCTTTGTCCAATGATTGAAAGTACTGGTTGACGATGTTGCCAACTACGACCGAAGTCTCCACGAATAGCACCGCTCACCCAATCTACATAGCGTTCTGGCATTGGTTTATTTAAACCGAGTTTCTCACGCATTGCTTCAACTTGTTCTGCTGAAATAGTTGGATCAATAAGACCTGTCAAAGCATCCCCAGGCATCAATGAACCTAGTACAAAAACTAGAATACTCAGAATGACAATTTGAGGAATCATTAAAATAATACGACGTAATATAGTTTTCCACATAATTAACGCACGCTCCCTTCTGTTAATGAAGCGACATCTTTCAATGCAACTTTATGAGTAGATGAAATTTCTTTCAAGTCGTATACACGACCTTCTTCAGAATAATATTTAGCAGCGTTTTGTTGATATTCTTTCTCAACACGTAATCGAGCTAATTTATGTTCTTCACGGTTGTTAGGATCGATTTGTGGAATTGCTGATAATAACCGTCTAGTATAGATGTGTTGTGGTTCTTCATAAATATCATGACGCGTTCCATATTCAGTAAAACGACCACGGTACATAATGGCTAATTCATCACACATATGTTTCACGACACCTAAGTCATGAGAAATAAATAGATAACTAATGTTATATTCATCTTGGATTCGTTTCATAAAGTTTAATACTTGGGCTTGTACAGATAAGTCTAAAGCAGAAACAGGCTCATCAGCAATAACCAATTTAGGGTTGATTGCTACTGCACGTGCAACACCAATACGTTGTCGTTGTCCACCTGAGAACTCATGCGGATATTTGTTTAAGGCTTCTTCTGTTAAACCAACAATTTCAAGGAGCTCAATACTACGGCGACGTTCTTCTTCTGGCGTCCAGTTCGCAAAGTTGCGCATTGGCTCAGTCAGAATATCTGAAATACGACGTTTAGGATTAAAGCTTGACAGTGCGTCTTGGAAAATCATTTGCACATTACGACGGTATTCAGAACGGCGGTTACGTGCTTGTTTAGATACTTCTTCACCTTTATAGTAAATATTACCTGAGGTAATTTTCTCTAAACCAATAATAGCTTTACCAATTGTTGATTTACCTGAACCAGACTCACCAACTAAACCGTAAGTTTTACCTTCTTCAAAAACAAGGCTGACATCATCAACCGCTTTAACTTGATCAGTCACACGGTTAAAGAAACCACTACGGATTGGATAATGTACTTTTAAATTATCAATTCTAATAAATTCTGACATTAGTTACCCTCCTCTTCGAAATGGAAGTGCTCATGACAAGTACAACGTACCCAGTGTCCTGGTTCCACTTCATGTAAAGTTGGGTTTTCTTCGTGAGCATCAGCTGGGATCCAAGGGATACGTGCAGCGAAACGACAACCTGTACGAGGCATGCGTGTTAATGGCGGTACAACACCTTGAATAACGTGTAATTCTCCACTATCCTCATCCACCATATCATTTGATTGTGGAATCGAACGTAATAATGACCGCGTATAAGGATGTTTAGGATTATTAAATAGTAAGTCTACAGGTGCTATCTCAACAAACTGACCTGCATACATAACAGCTACACGGTCTGCTGTTTCTGCTACTACACCCAAGTCATGCGTAATTAAAATAATGCCTGATTCTGTTTCGTCTTGAATATCATTTAATAAATCTAAAATTTGAGCTTGGATTGTAACGTCTAGCGCCGTTGTTGGCTCATCTGCAATAATAATTGGCGGTTTACAAGCTAAGGCAATCGCGATAATAACACGCTGTCTCATCCCACCTGACAATTCATGTGGATACTGTGCGGCCATACGAACAGGGTTCGCAATTCCTACTTGATCCAATAATTCTAGCACACGTTCTTGTCGTTGTTTTTTATTCAATTTTGTATGATAGAATAAAGCCTCATCAATTTGATCTTCAATCGTCATTAAGGGGTTTAATGATGCCAATGGATCTTGGAAAATCATCCCAATATCGTTCCCTCTAATTTGATTGTATTTAGTCTCATCGTACTCAACAAGGTTCTCATTATTATAAATAATTTCTCCAGTAATTCTAGTATTTAATCGATTATGTAAACCAACAATACTTGTTGCTAAAGTACTTTTTCCACATCCTGATTCACCAACAATGGCCAACTTTTCATTCTTAGATAAGGTAAAAGAAATGCCATCGACGGCATCAAAATACGAATCTTTGATTCTAAAGCCAGTATGTAAATCTTTGACTTCTAGTAGAATTTTATTATTCTCCATTTTATGCCTCCGCTTCGTTTGTATTGACATAAAAAGTACTACTCTAGTAGCAAGTAGTACTTTCCACTTTTAATTAGTTACTTACTTTTTTAATTCTTCAATATAACTGACAGCATCTCCAATGTTTGATAATTGTTCGATTTTATCATCTTCAAATTGAATATTAAATGTATCTTCTAATTCCATTACTAATTCTACAACATCAAGAGAATCAGCACCTAAATCGTCAAAGGTCATTGAAGTTGTAACTTTGTCTTCTTGAACGCCGAAACGATCGACAATCATTTCTTGAACTCTTTCGAATATTGATTGTTCTTGGGTCATAACTACACCTCCTATGCTTTAGCTTCGTCCATTAATCAATTTCAATATACTTACACATTCTACCGACAATAATAAGAATTGTCTATATTTTTTAAGAATTTAATGTAAATAATTATAGATTAATCTCATTAATAGTTAAACCTCTCAATATTATAACAAGAAAAATTTGAAATACCAATTAATTAATCTTCAAAAAAACTAATCGTTTGGTTAATTACACCAGAGTTTGTCACTTTTCTAGCTTGACGGATTGCATTAAAAATTGCTTCTTCATTTGAAGAACCATGTGCTTTAATAACGGCTCCCTTAACACCTAACATTACAGCACCACCGGCTTTGGTATCATCAAAGTTATCTTTAAGGCCTGCTAATGCATCTTTAATCATCAACGCGCCTAATTTAGTTTTCATTCCGCCACTCGTTAATGCACCTTTAATTGCCTTAAATACACTCTTAGATGTTCCTTCTAAAGTCTTAAGAATCGCATTTCCCGTGAAACCATCGGTCACAGCGACATCAACACTGCCGTTTAATAATTCTTTCGCTTCAATGTTACCGATAAAATTAATCGATTCTTCTTGAGATAGTAATTCATAAGCTGCTTTACTTAAGTCGTTTCCTTTTCCAGCTTCTGTTCCATTATTAATTAAACCAACACGAGGTGACTTAATTTCCAATACTTCTCTTGCATAATAACTTGCTAGAATTGCGTGTTGTAATAAATTGATTGGTTTAGAATCAGCATTGGCACCAGCATCCATTAAAATAAATTGTGGATGTTCTTTAGAAATTGTTGGAATTACTGGCATTAAACCTGGACGGTCAATATTCTTAATGCGTCCAACCACTAATAAACCACTTGCTAACAACGCTCCAGTACTTCCAGCAGAAAGTAATACGTCCGCTTCACCTTCTTTAACTGCTCGAGCTGCTCTTACCATTGAAGAATCTTTTTTTCTACGAACCGCAATAACTGGCTCATCTTCTGCTTCAATTATCTCAGTAGTATGAATCACTTCAACTCTTTCTTGTACCTTTAAATGTTCTCTAATTTGAGCTTCATCTCCAAATAATTTAACTTGAATATCTTCAAACGCATGAATAGCTAAATTCACTCCGTTAACTACCGCTGCTGGTGCATTGTCTCCACCCATTGCGTCAATTGCAATTGTTACCATTGTTTTCCTCCTTGTTTATACACTTCTTTATACTTCAATCATTTGTTTTTCAACCCATTGTGATAACGTTAAGATTTCTTCTTCACTGAGTCTTTCTGGTGTTTTCAGTAATTGCCCCACTTCTTGACGAGCAACTTCTAATACATGTTGATCTTCAAAGATATTGGCATAATGAAATTGTGGTAAGCCACTTTGATTACGGCCTAGCACATCTCCCATACCTCTTATTTTCATATCTTCTTGACTAATAATAAAGCCATCTTGATGTTGGCTCATTATCTGCATTCTTGCTTTACCTTGTTCTGTTGTTGGTTTAGAAATTAAATAACAATAGCTTGCTAAATTGCTTCGCCCGACTCGTCCTCTTAATTGATGTAATTGAGCCAAACCAAACCTTTCCGCTGATTGAATGACAATTACAGTTGCATTGGCAACATCGACTCCTACTTCGACCATCGTTGTTGCCACAAGAATTTGAGTTTGGTTGCTACCAAAACTTTCCATCACAACTTGCTGTTCTGTTTTATCTAGTTGCCCATGAAGAACATCAACTTGATAATTCGGAAATCGAGCTCTTAGTTTATCCGAAACTTCTAAAACATTTTCGATCTGCTCCATATGTTCGGAACTTTCAATTAATGGTAAGACATAATAAATTTGATGCCCAGCTGATAACTCATCTGCCATCGACTGATAAACTGTTTCGATTTGCTCTTCCTCAACTAGGACAGTCGTAATTGGCTGACGCCCATTAGGTAATTCATCAATCGTTGATACACTCATTTCTCCATACAAAGACAGTGCCAAGGATCTTGGAATTGGCGTTGCGGTCATTTGAAGTAAATTAATCGAATCTTTATCGACTCCTTTGTTTAGCATCGCTTGTCTTTGTCCGACTCCAAATCGATGTTGTTCATCGATAATTGCTAAACCTAGATTTTTAAATTTAATCGCGTCCTGTATCAATGCATGTGTTCCAATAACAATACGTATACGGCCTGTATGCAATCCATCAATAATTGCTTTTTTTTCAGCGGTGTTCATTACACTAACAAATAATTCTGCTCTCAAACCGATGGATTCAAACATTCGATTAAAACTTTTGACATGTTGTTTAGCCAATATTTCGGTCGGTACTAATAATGCGGTTTGATAACCTGCAATCACACTTGCAATCATTGCCAAGAAAGCAACCAATGTTTTCCCGCTTCCTACATCTCCCTGTAGCATACGTCGCATCGGAAAATCAGCCATTAAATCATAACAAATTTCGTTAACAGCTCGCTTTTGAGCTGTAGTTAAATTAAACGGGATAGATTGAATGACTTCTTTTAATTCTTCAACATCATATAAAATTCGGGTGCCCGTTTGTTTTCTTTGCCTTTGAGTCGCTAATTGCAACCTCCATTGGAACAAAAAGAACTCTTGGAAAATTATTTTACGTTTAGCTTGTTTGGATTCTTCACCGTTTTTAGGGAAATGCATTTGAAATAAAGCTTGAGCTAAGGGAATCATTTGATATTTTTCATTTAGATAATGTGGAAGTAATTCTGGTATCTCCTCAAAGTAATCTTCAAATGCTTGTTTTATCGCTTGAATTATTTGTGGCTGTCTTAGCCCCTTCGTTGTGTGATAAATTGGCGCGAAATCTTGGTCACTTTCAGCTTGTTTAATTAACTTCATACCAAGTAAATTTTGTTGGTTGCTTTGCCATTTCCCGTATACTGCTTGTGTTTCACCAAGATGAATACTATTTTTTAAATAAGGTTGATTAAAGAATGTTACTGAAATAATTTCATGATCGGATACTGCTAGCCTAAAATTTAAGCGACTTTTCTTTCGTCCAAAAAACTGCACAACAGGTTCTGAGACTATTTTACCTTTTAAGGTTACTTTTTCTTGATCGAGAATGGTCGCTAACTCCCTGACCTGGATATCTTCATAACGAAAAGGAAAATGAAACAACAGATCCTTAATCGAAGCTATGCCAATTTGTTGAAATTGTTGAACTTTCACTGGTCCAATCCCTTTTAAATTCGACAACGAATCAAACCAACTTTTTCCCAGGGTCATCTATACTCACCGCCTTAAACTTTCACAAAATAAGATACATGGAATCTTCATCTTTAATGATACTAAACTGGACATTTTATTTCTATCTAGCAATTTTATTTTTATTAATATTTTGTAGAAAAAAAAGACGCATATACCTGAGCTATCAGTAGGCTAAGGTGTAATTTAACGGAATCATTAAATTTACAACCAGGCATAATGCTTTACAGGTATAGACGTCTTATTGCTTGATTATTCTGCTGATAAAATATAATGATAAACTGGTTGGTCGCCTTGTACGAACTCAATTTCAACATCTGGGTATTTAGCTTCAATTTCCTCAGCAACTTTTTCTGCTAATTCAGTATCGCCATCTTCACCAACGATGATTGTAATTAACTCCATGTCTTCATTAATAATATACTCTAATGTATTTGATAAAGATGATTCAATGTTTGCTTCTGATAAAATAATTTTACCATTTACTAAGCCCATGTAGTCATCTTTTTTGATTGACACGCCATCAATCTCTGTATCACGAATTGAATAAGTAATTTGACCACTAATCACTGTTTGACTAGATTCAGTCATAGCTTCTTTATTCGCTTCTAAACTTTGACTTGGATTATAAGCTAACATTGATGAAATCCCTTGAGGAATTGTAGTAGTTGGAATAACTACCGTTGGAACATCCGTTACTTGCGCTGCTTGTTCAGCAGCCATAATAATGTTCTTGTTGTTAGGTAGAATGATAATATTCTCAGCTGCTACTTGATCAATTAATTTAATAAAATCTTCAGTCGATGGGTTCATCGTTTGTCCACCTGATAATACTTCGTGAACACCGATTGATTTAAATAATTCCATCATTCCTTCACCAGCAGCAACTGCGATGATAGCAAATGGTTTCTTTTCAACTGGTGTTGCGACTGTTTTATCCGCTTGTAAAGCTTGATCTTCTGCTTCTAAGCCACGAACTTGTTCACGCATATTATCCACTTTAATCTTAATCAACTCACCAAATTCTTGGCCAAGCTGCATGATTTCACCTGGATTTTCAGTGTGAACATGAACTTTTACGATTTCATCGTCATTAACGACTAATAAAGAATCACCTTTAGTGTTTAATAAATTACGGAATTCATCGTAATCAAATTCTTTTGTAACTGTTGGACCTTGTCCGATACGCACCATGATTTCTGTACAGTAACCATATGTAATGTCTTCCATCGATAATGGTGTTTCGTTGTCGCCTTCAAACATTGCATGTGAGTGCTCAGATTTTGCTGCTTCTACTGCATGATCAATAATAACTTCGCCTGTTAATGCTGCTAAAAATCCTTCATATATACATAATAGACCTTTACCACCACTATCAACTACACCAACTTGTTTTAAGACTGGTAATAAGTCAGGCGTTTTATCTAGAGATAAGCTTGCACCTTTAACGATTGATTTCATTACTTCGATGATATCTTCTGTTTTAGCCGCTTTCTTTTCACCACGAATAGCTGATTCACGTGCAACAGTTAAGATTGTTCCTTCAACTGGTTTCATCACCGCTTTATATGCAGACTCTACTCCACCTACGAATGCAGCAACAAAATCTTCTGAAGACAATGTTTCTTTATCTTTAATTGCCTGTGAGAAACCACGGAAAATTTGCGACAAGATAACGCCTGAGTTACCACGCGCACCCATTAATAAACCTTTAGCCAAAGATTGTGCTAATTCCCCTACATGTTCACTTTTACTTTGTCTTAGGTTTTCAAGCCCTGATTGAAATGACATGTTCATATTTGTTCCTGTATCACCATCTGGTACTGGGAATACGTTTAATGAATTAATCAAATCTACGTTTTCACTTAAGCGTTCCGCTCCGGCAATAACCATCGCCTGAAAATCAGATGCGGTTAACTTTTCTAATTCCAACTTATGTCCTCCTTAGTTGGTCGATTAATTAATCAACCTTAACTCCTTGTACGTGCACATTTACATAGCTTAATTCAAAGCCTAGTAATTGCTCTACGTTATATTTCACGGTTTGTTGAATATTCTGACAAATCACAGAGATTTTTGTACCGTAAGTAACGACGATATAGACATCAACCATCACTTCATCATCTGCATCTTGAGAAATAACGACACCTTTTGCATAGTTATCTTTTTTAAGAATTTCAGTAATATTATCTCGGATGAAACTTTTACTTACCATTCCAACAACACCATAGTTATCAGTAACGGCTGCCCCAACAACTGTCGCAATAACATCTGTTGTTAGCGAAATTTGTCCATTGGGTGTTTGAATATTTATAGTCATTTAAAGTCCTCCTATAAAGTTTTATATCTTCATTATTTTAGCATAAATGTGCGCTTTACGCATCAATAATAGCAAATACTGAGATATTCTTAAACTATTTGGATTCACAAACATCTAATAAGTTACCATAAAACATTCAAATAGCCTAGTTATTTTTAAAATTTATTCAATTTATCATGAGACTTTAATTATATTACGCTCTTCTATTAATTTTACATAGCGCTCTATTTGAGTTTAATCAGCTTTCTGATCTTTTTCAATTCTTTCCTTGATTTGCGCTCGATTATATGGTAAATTATTTTGGTATGAAATGCAGCGACGAATGCTCCTGCAATAAAAAGGAGGAAAAAACAATGGCTAAAGTATGTTATTACACAGGACGTAAAGCAAAAAGTGGTAATGCTCGTTCTCACGCTATGAACGCTTCAAAACGTCGTTTCGGCGCTAACTTACAAAAAGTTCGCATCTTAGTTGATGGTGAACCTAAGAAAGTTTGGGTTTCAGCTCGTGCATTAAAGAGCGGAAAAGTAGAACGCGTTTAATCTTTATTGAATATTAACTTAAGCTTGTTCGCAAGTCTTAATATAAAAGTGAGTGCCCTTCATTTATTGAAAGGCACTCTTTTTATTTCTATAAGAAACAAAACTTCGGACTTTGTTCGAGATCTATTTCGATTTCACGTTATCAGCTTGCGTTTATTCAGCAAGTTAGCCTTTTTGTTGGTGGACAGCTAATATATCTATCTTATTCCACACTGTCTATAATTTTAAGAGGCCGTAAAAATCACTGTTCATTCTATAGGGTCCATTTAATCTAGTCGAAGGTGCCAAACTATCGGCTAGAATAAAGGCTAATCTAGTCGAACGTCTAAAACTATCGGCTAGAATATCAGCTAATCTAGCCGAAGGTCTAAAACTATCGGCTAGAATAAAGGCTATTCTAGTCGAAGGTCTAAAACTATTGGCTAGAATATAAGCTAATCTAGCCGATTGGCTCAAACTATCGGCTAGAGTATCAGCTAATCTAGCCGAAGGTCTAAAACTATCGGCTAGAATAAAAGCTATTCTAGTCGAAGGTCTAAAACTATCGGCTAACAAACTCACATCGCCTTGGAATACAATAAGCTGAGCGAAGTAAAAGCTAACTAAATCAACATAAATCTTAAAATCCCTTATACTATTAAACTTATACCTGGATTATTCACTTCAATGATAAAATGATTAAAATGACTGTCATTTTTAACAAAAAAATACTTTGAGGTTATTTTTATTTAAATACACGATGATTACTGAGGAACCTCGCAACCAACCCCGTCTTTATCACCATCAAATTGGGGACGAAAACCAGGATCGCCCTCCCTAATCGGTGCCTTACCAGCTTGCCAAACTTCCTTACAGTTTCGATAATAAACTTCTTCCGCTTCATTGACAGAACCAGCTGAATGGTTGGCTTGAAGTTCATGTTCAGCTTCGTTAATAAACTCCAAATCTCCATCCACCCACACCCTTAAGCCTTCATATTTGGCTTTTTCTTGCGCTTCATAAATGGCTTTGACATATTGACTATTAGGTAAATATTGATGGATGTATCGTGCAATAGCATAACCTTCTCTAATTAGAATTTCTGATAAGAGATGCCCATCAACCCAAACATGCACTAAATCACGTTGATATTTATCCTTTTTGGGACCTTCATATTCAATTTGAATTAATTCAGCTTCTTCAAATAATTGATTGACTCGCTTACGCGCCGCCTTACTATATGGTACGCCTCCTCTAATTTCAGGAGCATCCATTAATAAAAATCTTGCTTTAATACTTGGCTCAATCTGACGTTCTAAAATAAAGTCCGCTGTATCCCCATCGTACACTTTAAAATCTTTAACGGTAATTAATTGATCCGGGCTAGCAGTCGTTTCCGCTAAAGTGTTATAGCCTAAAGCGGCCTCAGTGACTTCTGCTTTAATTACTGGAGGATGAAACATTAGTAGCAGTAACAGTCCTAATAAACAACCGATATAACGATGTTTATCTTGTCTCATATGTCTCTCCTCCAATCCTTCTATTCATCCTATTATAACAAATTTTGCGTCCTTTAACTGATTTATTTTTTGGCTATTATTAAATAAAAAACAATGCACATAAAATATATAAAAATCCTTGAACAACAGACTTGCGTCCATTATTCAAGGATATACTTTTAAACAGATTACTCGATATCAAGTTCAATGCCTTCATCTATAGTTTCTGAGACATACTTGCCATCTTTTTTCCGTTGCTTTACACACTCCGTTAGGAGGTATTCAATTTGTCCATTAATTGAACGGAAATCATCTTCCGCCCAAGCCGCTATCTGTTCATAGAGCTTT
>NZ_WJQT01000035.1 GCF_009659375.1 Fundicoccus ignavus | reverse complement strand
GCCATTTAACCCTTCTTGGTTATGAATCATCCACCCTTCGAATAGACACTTATTATCAGAATAATGCACAACATAGCTGCGACCGTTACTTACATCTAATGCGATAACATCCAATGTAATCATCCTTTCTAAATTAATTGAAGTCTTCATAAAGCCTTATCGATTCCCATTTCCTATACACGACCTCAAAGGGCCCAACATACTCAAAACAGAATCAACTAAGGATATGAAGCGGACCAGTTTTTTGTACGGTCTAAAAAAGACCTAAAGAACCTACGATCTCTCCTTCATAATCTACTATAAAAAATGGAGAAAGTAATGACAAATAATCAAGCTGAAGGCTATGTATTACTACCATGCGAAGAGTTAAGTATTAGTAAAGAGCAGACCGATCGAATCTAAATGGCCTGCAATTACAAATATTTAGAGCGTATTATATAAAAAAGTGCTCTAAAGATTATACAATCAATCTTCAGAGCAAGTTTCCTTGTTATGAGTCGCGAGAATTCAGGAAGAATAAAATAACACCATTCAAAATCGTTTACTTTTGTAGAAAATAATTTAAAGAGAGTTATCATGTCAGCAGGATCATTTTATTTGCTAAATAATAATAGATTTAGTTTTCATCTAAAAACTAACTCATTCGATTAAATAGCAAATATACAAAAAAGATGGTTAAAGTAAAAGCAATCACTGCTTGAATTTTAACAAATAACAAGGCATTATTAGAAGGTTCTGCATCTTTATTTCGGAAACCACCCTCAAAATACCATACCCACCTTGGTTTAAACCAACCGATTAATCCAACAATCAGTGTGAATACAGGCAACCAGCCTGCAGTTATTAAGAGTCTAAAATTATGTTCACGATCTTCCGTCTCTTGTTGCTTAGCCAACCGAATCATTCGTACGAAAGTTTCATCCATCAACTCTGTTGGGTTCTCTGATAGAACTATAGTATTTTCATTTTCATTATACTCAATCACTTGATTCCCATACTGGATAGTTTGCTTATCTAAATAAACCCTTCCTTTAAAAATATTTACTCGACTCTCATCCCCAATCTGGACGATACCATTTAAGCGCACATATTCAGAGTAAAGCGGATCCTTTTCCATATCATCTGAGTTATCTGCATATTCTTCGTTAAAATAGCTTGTTAGTTCACGGTATCGATCACGCTGTTCCATAGAGTGCGCTTCATCATATGTTGCGACTTCCTGAGCTTTCTCTGTCCGACATCCTACAACAATGAAAGTCATCACCAATAATAGAGAAATTAATTTAACTATTTTAGACATCTAACCCACCCCTTCGCACCTATTTACTCTATTATATTTGTTTTCAATACTTATGAACAAATGAAAGGCTCCGAGGAGTTAGCCATTCTATTCTTCTTACAAAGTTAGTGAAGGGACAAATATTTTAATAACTGAACACATTCGATAAGTGGTTCATCCAAAATTTTACTAGTTTGAAGAACAAACATAAACTCTATATGTAATTCATTGGTTTATTTCTTTTGAAAAGCGGTTAACCTTTCTTAAAACAACGATTAAATCTAAGAAAACCTCGGGTAAGTTCACCCGAGGACTTTTTATATTGTGCGAACCTTCTTATTTTTATGTTCTATTGTCATAAATGATACCCGTATGACTTTCAAAATATTCTGGTATCATTTCACCGTAGCATTCTTCACAATTGAATTTAGGTGGATCCAATGGATCCCCACCATCTAAGAAATCAAAATGCTCAACAACTTCCATTGGAATTAATTCCTCTTTACCACATTGTAAACATATAAAGTTCACGGTCTCGTTGCTCGATGCTTTTTTGGAGTGATTCCCAGTTGAACCGAAGTTCTTTAAAAGTTTTTTGGTATATTTGTTCTTTTTCAATTTTGTCCGTTTCTTCTTCAAGGCGTTTAATCTCCCTCTTTAGACAGCTATGGGCTTGTACATCGTTCGCATAAACAACTTTTAGATGCCCATTTTTAAGCGCAACAGTCCCCTTGAACTCATAGTAGTTGCCACAATGCGAACATTTTAAAGGGTCCTGTTTGAAACGTTCAACTATTCGCTCTCTCCATGTCTTAGGCTTTAACATTTCCTTTGCATTAAAGAGTAATTTTTTCACTTTTTCCTGGAATGCAATAACAATTTTCTTAGCAAGTGCCTTAATTCTTCGGCTGTAAAGACCATAATGTCGAATCATTTTAAAATCTTTGTCAGGAATATGACGTGTCAACGACAAGATAAATTCTTCCACACTCATCACAAGTGTTTTTTCTTGATTTGTTCTCTTATCATGATAGATAAAGGCAACTATTTCTCCGTCATAAGCTTTGATTCGACTTAAAGCAATTGGTCCTCTTTTCATATACCTTCCAATATATTGTAGAAGTCCTGTTATTTTTGTCCGACTTCTTTTTGGGGCATTTACGTAGAATACTTCAGCATTCTTAGGATATGCTTTCTGAAGTAAGTGTTGAAACTCTCGTTTCTGGACTGGTGTTAATACTCGTCTCAGAAGTTTCAGAACTGCGTTCTGCCAGAAGATTCGTAACATTTTAAAAGGTATATAATCATAGTCTTCCCACTCACCTTGTTTATTCAATCCTCCCATTGTCACAATCATATGAACATGTGGATTGAACTCTAACTTTGAACCAAATGTGTGTACGCCCAAGGTAATACCAGGTTCTATGCCTTTCTTCTTAAATTAGTCTTTAACAATTTTAGCCGATTCATCCATTAATCCTTTCAATAATTTCTCCCGTTGGAGAAGGAATAATTTTCGTAAGCCTTCATCAATCGTAAATACAATATGTCGATGAACAGTCTTATACATGTCTTTTGCGACAGTTTCACTCCAGCGTTGAGTTTCACCCATCGCACAAATAGGACAAAATTTTCCTTTGCATCGGAAAGCTACTTTTTTAACGTCATTACATCCTTCACAAACAAATAAACGAAACCCTCTAATAATTTCTCCACAGTGACGAAATTTATCCACTTCTGATTGAACCACTGTCCGAATCCTTTGATCATATTTTCTCACAATATTATCCCAGTGATTATATTCATCAAAGAATATCGCGTGGAGAATATTCTTTTTCATATCTCTATTTTACCTTATCACTTTTTAAAGACAAAACGTTAACCAACTCTATCATATCAACATTTAACTTATAATCCCTTATACTATAAAAAAATAGTAGTGAGTAATCCACCGTCGTGGTTTACTCACTACTAATCTTAGTATGTTTTTTGTACCGTATCAAACAGCTAATAGATTTTATTACCTATCGATGATACGGACATTCGTACCATAAATGATGATAAAATTGAAAACAATTTACAGACAAATGTTAGCGAGACCTTTACGAATCTAGCTTTTTTGTCTTCCGGATAGGAGCAGACAAGATAGTTGCCTGGAACACAAAATTAACGTCATGTTTAGTAACAAAACTAAACAGAAAAAGTGAAATGGATCGACATGAGGGGGGGTAACATGGCCTTTGATTATGAACTGGATTTCGCTCAGATAAACTTCCGGGACCAGCCTGAATTGTATCGAGTGGGCCGAGGAGAACAAGGGGTGCTTCTGGTAGAACCTTATAAAAGCGAGATACTACCACATTGGCGTTTTAAGACTCCAGAAATTGCTAAAGTATCTTCTGACAAAATCTACCAGCTGTTTTTGGATTACCAGGCAGCCGGTGATTTTGTGGGTATGGATATGAGTCGGAAGTTTCTTCAAATGGGCTACACTAGATCTAGACGTTACGCCAATTACAAAGGTGGTCGCAAATATGATGAAAATGGCGACATAAAAGAAAGAATAATAGACGAAGAAAAAGCAAAGTCAGCTACCATTTTTGAAGAGAAGTGGAAAATTGTGAGGGAAAATGAAGCGTATTTAAAGTTGAAGAAAGAACATCAGAAAAAGTACGGCTGAAAAGAAGTCATTCCTAAGGAGCGAGTGGTATAATAGAGAAAATTATTCTATCAAAGGAGGGGTTATAGAACATGGTCAAGGCATTTGGCTTATTTTTTGAAGATAAACGTATTTGGCTTATTCTAGGAGGGAGCGTGCTCTTTTCTTTCATTTTAGCGATTGGTGTTATCTTGCTCGACACCAGAATGATAAATGTGGTGGACTATTTCCCGACTGTTTTTCTAACGAGCGTCAATCTGGCCAAATCAATCTTGAGCCTGCTAGCGGGTTCCCTTTTTTCAGTGGCAACCTTCACGTTTGGGACGATGTTATCGGTCATTTCGTTCTACTCATCTAATTTCAGTCCCCGGACTGTTGAGAATTTTCTCTTACAGAAAACATCTATGCAAACTTTGGGGATTTTTCTTGGTGGTTTTATTTATTGTCTTTCCTCTTTGTTTTTTATGCGCAATTCAGAAGATGAATATTTGGTTGTTTCGGCCTCCATTGCCTTATTGTACGCCCTTGCCTGCGTTTTTTATTTTACGAAGTTCGTTTATAATGTGGCAATATCCGTACAATTGAACCATCTTGTGACTAAATTGTACAAGGAGGCCGAGTCAGTTGCGGATGAAACGATTGAATACTTTCAAGAAATGCCTTTGTTGGATCATCTTCCTCAAATAGACACGCTACACATCTTCACAGTAAAGGCTAACGAGAGTGGTTATGTTGAATATATTAATTTTAATCGACTAGTTGAACTGAGCAAGGAATTCAAAGGCACCATAGTGCTACATCTAAGAATAGGAGAGTTTATTTCCGCAAATCAGCCGCTAGTCGATTTATACACTAACCGAAAAGTTAAAGATGAATCACAGCTCCAAGCGGCAATAAACCGCACCCTAACTTATGAAGAAAAACCTTCTTCTATGTACGATCCAAATTTTGCTCGAGCTAAATTGATTGAAGTAGCTCTGAGGGCGGTTTCGCCAGGCATAAATGATCCTAATACCGCCATTTATATCTTAAACTACAAGGCTTTGTTGGATTCAAAATTTGCCAGTATACCAGGAAGGTTTGTGGTAATGGGCGAAGACACTGATGAGACATTTTCTTCGGGAGGTAACGTGATTTATGATTTCAATAATTTTCCAAAAGACTTATATGAAAGTTATTGGCAATTAATTCACTATATGAAGCAAGATATTTCTGGAGTGGTGGCACTGTTTGACTCTTTGTTGACAGTTGCTTATTCTGCACATCCGAAGAAGCTAAACTATATTAAGGATTACAGTAATTATCTGTTTAATCTAACGAGTCCCAATTTTACGGAAAGACTAGATATTCAAAATATCGAGGAACGCCAACAACGTATTCTAGGGATTAACCATCCTGAGCTAGAGGAATGAGCTTGAAACTGAAAACTATCTGTGTTATTTTTCGCTGATAGGTTTTTAATATTCTCTTTAGTTCAAAACACAAAGAATGCCGGTTTAGTTCAGTTGGTAGAGCATCGCACTCGTAACGCGGGGGTCACAGGTTCAAATCCTGCATCCGGCATAATACGAAAAAAGTAGATATATCTAGGTTTTGATGACCTTTGATGTGTCTATTTTTTTATCCACTTTTAGTGGAAAGTGGTTTCCACCAACTTTCCACCAACCTTTTTCAAAAACCTACGTAGTTTTTGAATGATACACCAACGTCATTTGAAGCCTTTTTGTTCAAATGAGTATAAGTATTAAGGGTAGTTACAATCGTAGAGTGCCCTAATCTATTTTGGATATTTTTAATATCCATTCCGGATTCATATAACAAACTAGCATGAGTATGGCGGAACTGATGAAGAGTGATCGGTTTTAAGTCGTACTTCTTTATGAGTTCTTTTAGCCACCTAGAAGCACTGCCAGTATGGTAGTGCTTATTATCCTTGTTGTTGAAGATAAACTGCTCTTCCTCTTTAATAACTCGATTCGCTATGGTGTTTTCTTGATACTGGAGTTCTTTCCATTTAGATAGAATATCTCTTGTTGTTTCGTCAATACCGATTAAGCGATTAGAAGATTGATTTTTTGTAAGACCAACCACCACATTTTTGTTTATATCCTCGGTTAAACCTTTATTAACGTTCACCATACATTCCTCTATACTAATATCTGCCCAAGTTAGAGCAAGAATCTCTTGACTTCTCATTCCAGTAAAGGCAAGAAGCCTGAAAAAAACATGTTTTTTCAAATCATTTTCTTTTTCTAAACAGTCAAAGAATACTTTTAGGTCTTCAATCGTATAAAAGCTTTTTTCCTCTTTTTTTCTTTCTTTACGAGGTATTGTAATTAACTCCATTGGATTCTTCTCAATAAGATCATGTTTCATAGCAAATTTGAATACTTTAGAAGTATAGCTAGCATAGGTAGAGAATTTAACATATTTTTTTGCCCAACTATTTACCATTACTTGGCACATGTTCAGACTGATTGTATTGATTCTCTTATTCCCAATAATAGGATAGACATGAACTTCTAATATTTCCTTTGTTTTACGATAGGTGCTTTCTCTTACTGTGTTTACGTACTGTTCAAGCCACATGTTTCCTATTTCTTCAAAGCTTTTTTGAGTTCTGCTTATATTTTCTCCTTTTAGAACCTCACGTTGGAGTTTTAAGTAAGCATTATTAGCTTCTGGCTTGGTATGGAAACCTTGCCGAGTAGCATGTTTCTTCTTTCCAGTTAAGGGATCAGTGGCAATATACCCCTTAAACATCCACGCTTTTTTACCGTCTTTCTTTATATATTTTTCGAATTTTACCATTACAATTTTCCTTTCTCGGGTCAGCGAGAAAAAGCTTTAATTGTATTTTAACTCGAGATAATCTGTAAAAAGAGCTTTACCATTTTTATTGAAAAACGATTGGGGCCAGAAAAATGTTGTTTTCTTGTAATCAAGGTACTCCATCGCAAATAAAAGTAGGTTAATCTCTATTTTGGTATTCGATGCTTCTTTCCATTGCTGATATGCTATATGATAATCTTCATAACTCGTTTCTTTCTCCTCTGCGATTAGAACAGTGCGGAGTAATTGAGAGAACTACAAGAAACTTTCTAGCTGCAAATGGAACACCGTTAAACAATGTAATGTTTCTTAAATTAAACGTTCCTAGACTGCTCGAAATGACCTTTCCAGAGATTTACCCAGTAAAAGATAAAAATTCTTCTAGGGTTCAATATTCAAATAATTTTGATATCACCAATAAAAGTGAGGCGCCTAACCAAAAAGAGAGAGATACCCCACTAATAAAAGATAGGCTCCTCTCTAATATTGGTGAGACGTATACAAAGAGTACTACAGAGATTACCCCAGAAATTATATCAGAGGGTTCAAATTCAATTAAGGGAGAATCTATCCATCCATCTATAAAAGAAGTAAAGGAAATTATTAAACAAAATATTTCCTACGACATTTTGATGACGGATAAGAGAATAGACAGAAATAAACTAAAAGACATTTTATCCATTATGGTTGATGTGTTTAGTCAGCAATCGGGTACAATTAAAATGAATAATACCAATTATGATATTGACTTGGTAAAGGAAATATTTTTAAAAACAAATCAATTTCATATTGAATATGTATTGGAATGTTTGGAAAAAACAAAGATTGAAGTGAGGAATATTCGATTGTACTTAATTACTTCAATCTACAATGCATCCATGACTATGGAATTTGATTATTCCCACAGAGTTATGGTAGAACAAAACACATAAACTTATTTTTTAATGTCAAACAACTTAGTGAAACAAGAGTATTTAATCAAGAGTAATAGCAAAAAGCACTAAAAATAGAGCATGGAAAGAGCATGGAAGAAGGGTAAAAGAGTGAAAAAACGCATGGATAAAGCATGGAAATGTCGAAATATCGCATGGATAAGACATGGAAAAGTCTTGAAATGTGATACCACTTAAAATCTTTTAGAAACCCAATAGGCACAGCCTATTTATCGCCTGACTTAGTCAAGCGATATCGGGTTCCCTTATGCTCTTTAACAAATACAGGTATTACAAGAAAGAAGGTACAGAATGGACATTTTAATTAGAAGCATTGACGTAGCATATGCAAAAGAAATAGAACGAAAAGCAAAAGATATTAGGAATAAAATAGGAACAGAATTTAGTAGAAATGATTATATAAAGATGCTCATACAAAATGATTGTGAATTTCAATTAACTAAACTAAAAGAAGATAAATTTGATCGTGTAGTGGATAATTTAAACTATACTTTAACCAATCAGAGTGAGACACTGCAAGAATTTATCGATAGTAACAACCGTCTTTTTCATTTTATGGTAAGTGGAATTGATATGTTAGATGATGAATGGAGAGACTAATAAAGTATAAAAAGGTGAGTTGCTTATGAGTACTAGTACGGCCGTAGTTAAAATTGATAAAGAACGACATTCTGAAATAAAAATGTATGCTTTTTTTAAAGGATTAACGATTGTAGAAATTATTAATAATGCAGTAGGCTTATATCTGAATGGTTCAGATGATTTTTTGGAGTTTAAGAAAAAATATATTCTTCCAGAAAAAGAAAGAAATATAACAGTAAAGTTAGAAGAGTATGATAAGCTTGTGGAGATTGCTAAACAGCATAATCTCAACTTAAAATTATAGCAAAAACACACGACGAACATCGTTGTGTGTGTTTGCATATTCTAATGACGGTGAATAATTAAGCAAGAAATGATATTATAAAGATAGTTATAAAAAAAATTGGAATTCAAAAATTAAGTTATGTAGAAGGAGAGAAAAAATGGCAAAAAGCCAATTAATCAAAAGTATAGCAAAAAATGATACTTCTTGATTTAGAGAAAGAGTTCGGTAAGTTAGATTCTTTGGAGATAGATACAAATCAACTGACACAAGAAAAATCGAATGGATTTAATGAAAAAATAAATAATATAATTTATTCTGATGGTAAAGGTGAAGAAATAAACGATGAGTGAATATTCTGAAATTAGCTTACTTATAATTGGTGGTCTAATATCATTAGTATCTACTACGACTTTTTATATAATTCAACAATTAATGAATTGGGCATTAGTCAATAGGGGTAAAGTGAAAATATATAAAAAAATTGTATATAGTAAAATAAATGGTGCTAGTTGGGGATTCCATAAAGATGGATCTGACATTGTTTTTTCGGTTCCACTGTGGCTTGAAATTCAAAACACTAAAAACAAAAAAGAAATATTAAGGAATTTAAATATATATTTATACAAAAACAACAAAAAAATTTGTCAAATGAAGCAAATTCATCACTATAGAGATGCAAAAGAATCTGAGCTAAAAGCATTTGGAGACAATGGTTCATATTCATTCCTTATGGAACCTAATACAATCAGTAGATACGATCTTTATTTCATTCTCCGTAGAGAAGAGTTAAATATTGATTTTAACGAAATTAGATTAGGTTATTACAATACAAAAGACAAATTTATCGAATTGTTTTTTTTAGAAGTTGAGAAGCCGTGGATAGTAAAGAAAAATAGTATCGATAATGATTGGAGCCAATTAAAAAGAAAAAATATTAGGAGTAAGTAATTATAAGTAGGAGTCATAACAATAAAATTATAGAAATAATTAAAATTGGAAAATCAAAGTAAAAAAACACAATTATAAGAAGATGAGAACGCATTAAATATCATGTGTTTTCATATATATGGATAGGATAGATGGAAAATGATAAATCAGTTAAAGGGTATTCAAATCAAAGGAGGCTACTTTGAGGATTATCAGTTATTGCCTTTTTTTTCTAACAATTCTCGAGTCTCTTTAATATTTGGAAAGAATGGTTCTGGAAAAAGTACAATTTGTAATGCATTCTATAATGTTTTTAATGAGAAAGAAGAAGCAGATAAATTTGAATTGAGTTTAACTACAGATAGTGGAAATTTTATACAAGACGGAGAAAAATTTGATGTAGAAGTTTATGGAGAAGAATTTGTTGATAGCAATGTTAAATATAAAAGTAAGGGCTTAAAATCCGTTGTAATGTTTGGTACACAAGTAGATATCGATGCTGAATTAAAAAAAATTGAAGAAGCGAAAACAAATATAGAAGCACAGTTAAGTCCTATTAGTGAAAAAATAAATGAGTTAAATAAACCAAATAATGAATCGAGCCATCTGTACAAGTTTAGAGTGCTAAAAGAAAACCTTCAATCAGATGATGGTTGGGCGAAAAGAGATATGAAAATCAGAGGGAATTCGGTGGCTAGTCGGGTAACTGAAAATAATATTTCGATTATATTTACTTCTAAAAATAATGAATCGAATATGAGTTTAACTCAGCTAAGTAACAAATTTAACGCTGACTTAGATACATATCAGCTACTAAAAAGAAGTAATTCAAAAAAAAAAGAAAATCTAAATCTAGATTTTTTGTCACCTTCAATTTTAGACAAAACTCTAGAATTACTATACACAGTAATGCCAAAAAGAAAAGATCAAAGTGAAATAGGTTGGTTATTTGATGAGTTAGAAAATAGAGGACACAAATTTTATGAAGACGTAGTTAATACTATGGAAGATAAAAAAAGTTGTATTTGTCCTTTTTGTATGCAGGAATTAACATTAGCTGTTAAGAAGAATGCACTTCTTTTAGTAAATGAGTTACAAACAACAGAAAATAAAGATGTGGTTAATAAAATTGATAACAAAATTAATGTTTTAGAATCAAGGAAAATCGCCACATTTGATTTAGAAGAATTTAAAGATATAAGACACATATATACGTCTATCAAAGAAATTAATACAGAGATCAAAAGTTACAACGACATTCTTGATGTTTGGATTAAGAAGTTAGAAGAAAAAAAAGAAAGTCTATATATTGTACTTGATATAGAGAAGTACGATTTTGCAGGTGTTCAGAAAAATATAGCCAGTTTACTATCTAAAATAAACGAAGAGATAACTAATTATAATGAGAAACTTGCTGATTTAGAGAAAGTCAGAGAAGATTTAATTCAAACTAACAGTGAACTAGTGTCTCTAGAATACAGCGCTGTATTTGAAGATTATAAGAAAACCTTGGCTCAATATCATAAAGAACTAGATACGCAAAAAGATTATTCCGAAAAATTAGCAGCTCTTATAGAATCAGAAAATAGCTTGAAAGCAAAAAAAGCTAATGAAAAAATAGCCTTAGATGAGATTAACAAAAAATTAGAATACATATTCTTCGAAAAGGACCGGATCAAATTAACCCAGGATAGAGAAGGAGATTATAATGTGAAGGCAAGAGGAAAGGATGTAAAGTTGAAAAATTTGTCCGTAGGTGAGAGAAATATTATTTCTTTATGTTATTATTTCACAAAACTTTATGAAAACTGTGAAGAGAATAATAAATACGATAAACCTAGACTAATTATAGTAGATGATCCAATATCTAGTTTAGATTTTAATAACAAAATTGGCATATATTCCTTTATGAGAAAAGAATTCAAAGAAATTTTACTTGGGAATAAAGAATCAAAAATAATACTATTCTCACATGATTTCCAGAGTATGATTCAATTTTCTAAAATGTTTGATGATATTGGAGAATTCTGTAAATCTAGTCAAATCTATGGCGGAAGTGAATTAGGACGCTTAAAAGCTACGAGACATCAATTGAGAGCTAAAAAATTAGAGACAATTAACTTTGAAAAATTCCATCAAATGTCTCGTTTAGTTACTTTTATAGCGGAATACGCCTATGATAATGAAGAAGAAGTATTTCTTGATGATTCAATTGGCAATACACTTAGAAAAGTACTAGAAGGATACGGGGCATTTAATTACAATGCAACTATTACAGAATTATCTAACAAGAAAGAAATTCTTGAGAAGATTGAAGATGTTCATAAGCGAGAATACTATAGTAATCTGATGTACCGGTTTTTATTGCATGATGAAAGTCATATGCGTGACACTGCTCAAGCATCACCGTTTAATAATATAGTTGGGCTTATTGACTCTGATGAAAAAAGGAAAGTAGCTAAAGATGTTCTTTCATTTTTATATGAATTAGATTCTCTTTTTGTTAGGTCAAATTTAAAGTGTAATGGATCTGCAAGAAAAGAAATGTTAATGACTAAAATTAAGGAGCACTCAGAGAATATCTTGAATAGAGTTTCAGTGGGTTAAATGTTTTGTACTAGCAGGATTTTTAATAAATAGTTTAAATAGCTTTCTCGCTGACCCCTATTAATTAATTTCTCACCAACTTTCCACCAACTATTTTAGTATTTGCTTGAAATAGATAAGTGGTAACGATATTAAAAAAATTTGTATAGCATGCTTTTGATGTCAATTAACTTCATATGAAAATCTTACGAAATAGAGCATCGCACTCGTAACGCGGGGGCCGTAGGTTTGATCCCTATAGCCGGTATCACATTAATTTAGAAAGTACATCAAGGTTTAACCCCTGAGATGTACTTTTTTTCTGGCTAATATTTCCCAAAACCAAACCGTCACACATCCGTCGGTAAACTTGCTGGAAAAGAAGGTGTCGCATTATAATGGAACATAGTTATCATAAATAGTAATAAAAATTTCATTTGTGGTAAGCAAGCTTAATGAATAATGGATACGGCGCTCTATTAGAGCCACGTCGTCGCGTTAAACTGTACCACCTAAATCGCTCTTGCTTGAGCCAGATGAATCGCTTTGATTGAACCACTTTTGTGGTTCTTTTTGTTTTTCTAATGGTATAACTAATATGTATGGTTTGAACCATACAAAAATTAGGATGGAGGTGCAGAAATGCCCAATTATTTAGAAATAGTGCGGCTGCACGAAGCTGGTTTTAGTTTAAGGAAAATTGCTAAAATCGTGGCTTCTGGTAGGAGCACAGTCACAAGGACCGTCAAAATTGAGTATTGCGGATAAATAGAGCCACTTGAGCGGAGATTAGAGCCACCTGATGCATGAAACAGAGCTACCCAGTGCGGAAGGTGAGCCAGTAAATACAGAGATGCCCCTAGCCATTGAGATAAGCTA
>NZ_WJQT01000034.1 GCF_009659375.1 Fundicoccus ignavus | reverse complement strand
TTCTTTAGAATCAGCGCGTGAGTGTGGTGCAGAAGGAGACCTTTTCAGTAGGCCTTTTAGGCCAAGGCCGGCAACAGAGGCTTCCAGCCGAAGAGCAAACCACCAGTTCACACTGGTGGTTTTGATTGTCAACAATTAGCTGTTTCTGTCAAAATAGGGTAAACTAGAGAGTAATTAAAATGAAAAGGAGCTTTATATGACTTTTAAATTATTAGAAACACAACAACTTCAAGATATTCAATCGGAAGCTCGTCTCTATGAACATCAGGAAACTGGTGCACAAGTACTTCGCCTAGCTAACGATGATACTAACAAAGCTTTCACTATTGCTTTTCGCACCCCTCCTACTAGTGATAATGGGATAGCTCACATTCTTGAACACTCTGTTTTAAATGGTTCAAAGAAATATCCGAGTAAAGAGCCTTTTGTTGAATTAATTAAAGGATCACTTAATACATTCGTTAACGCGATGACATTCTCAGACAAAACCATTTATCCGGTTGCCTCTACGAATGAGCAAGATTTCCAGAATCTCATGAGTGTTTATCTAGATGCTGTTTTCCAACCTAATTTCCGCGAAAATCCGCAAATTTTAGCACAAGAAGGATGGCATTACCACTTAGAACAAGCTGAGGATGACCTAATCTACAAAGGCGTTGTCTATAATGAGATGAAAGGAGCCAATGCTTCACCTGATCGTCAGCTGGCTAACCTTATCCAAGCAAGTTTGTACCCTAATACAACGTATGCAGTTGATTCAGGTGGTGACCCAGCTGCGATCACTGATTTAACTCAAGCAGAATTCATTGCTTTCCATGACACGTATTACCACCCATCTAACTCACTGACAATTCTCTATGGTAATTTAGATGAAGAAGTTGCTTTTAAGCAGTTGGCTGAATATTTTGATGGCATGCAAAAACAATCCGAATTAGTTGATTTAGCAATCGAAACGACTGAACCAGGACAAACAGACGTAGTGACTACTTATTCGTTATCAGCAGGCGATAACCCAACCGATAAAGATTATTTGGCTTTAAACTGGCATGTAAATGAGGTTGCTAACACCTTAGATTACTTTGGTTTAAGTATTTTATTAGATATTCTATTTGCTAATAATGAATCTCCGCTGAAAAAGGCTTTGTTAGACGCTGAAATCGGTGGCGATATTTCGTTTGACTATAACGAAGTAGGCTTTGTAGAAGCTTTATCAATTATTGCTAAATTCTCAAGTGCTGATCGTATGGTTGATTTTAAACGTGTTGTTAAAGAAACCTTAGAACAATTAGTAGAAGAGGGCATCCCAGCTGATTTAATTGAAGCATCTTTAAATAAACATTTGTTCCACTTAAAAGAGGCAGCCATTTCTGAAAGTAATCCTCGTGGTGTGATTTATGCCATTGAAGCCTTAAGCACATGGCTCTACAATTATTCACCATATGAAAGATTAGCGTTTTCTGAGCCGCTTGCTCAATTGAAAGTTTTAGCAACTGAAGGCTACTTTGAACAATTAATCGCCAGAAAACTACTAAATAATCCGAAGCAAGTGGCCATCACGTTAAAAGCTGAGCCAGGCAAGAATGATCGTCAGGAAGCGGAAACTTTAGCTCAATTAAAAACCTATCAAGAGAGTTTAAGTGAGGAACCAATCCAACAATTAGTAACTCAGACTCAAGCTTTAATCGCGAGACAGGAAACGCCAGATTCTGCTGAAGATTTAGCCAAGATTCCAAGATTAACGCGTGATGATTTAACAACGGAGACATCCATTAAAGAAATTATCACATCCGATTTATTTGAGCGTACGACATTTAATCATGCGGATGAATTTACATCTGGCATTGATTACTTGAATCTATACCTTGACTTATCAGACTTTGCCCAAGAAGATTTCCAAGCGCTTGGCTTATTAAGTAAATTAATGGGCAAAATGCCAACGAAAAATTACTCAATTGCTGAATTGCAAACACAGATTGACTTGAACACTGGCGGAATAAATGCGAGCGTCTCAGTCTATGAGAATATTCATACGGGGCAAATTACACCGTATCTTGTAATAAGTGGAAAAGCGTTAGAAAGTTCATTAGATGATTTAATCCGTTTAATGAAAGAAGTTTTATTTCATACAGACTGGCATGCTGAACGCGATATTTATCAATTGCTTCAAAGCTTTATTTCTAGCTTTGATCGTCAAATTGACTTTAGTTCACATAGTTTAGCAGCAACTCGCGCATTGAGCCAAGTAAAAATCAGTTCTCGTTTAAGTGAACAGTTATCAGGCTTAGCACAATATAGATATTTATTAGACACCCGTCAACAGTTTAATGACCATAACGAAAAAGCTTTAAGTGATCAACTAGTAGCTTTAATTAACAAAATAATTAACAGACAGCGAATTCATGCGCTATATGTCGGGGACAGTCAACGCGTAGATCTCGTTAAAAATAAGCTGCATGTTGCATTTAATGAGTTGCCAACAAGCGAATTAGCTAGCAAAACTGTCTTTGAAGCAGGTGCTTTTCAGAAAGAAGCCTTTATCACAGCGCAAGATGTAAACTACGTGGCGCAAGCTGTAGACGCGGATGGTATTGTACCATATTCTGGTTCAGCAAATGTCTTAGCAACACTTCTGCGCTATGACTATTTATGGAATAATATTAGAGTGAAGGGCGGAGCGTACGGAGCAATGTTCCAGCACAATCGTTCAGGAAGCTTAGCTTTAGTTTCTTATCGTGACCCGAATATCACAAAAACACTGGAGGCTTATCAAGAAATTCCAGCTTACATAAGAAATCTTGTGACCGACGAAGAAGAACTCTTCAAGACAATTATCGGTACCCTAAGCAATCTTGATCAACCATTATCAGCTTATCACCGTGGGATTAGATCGTTTAATATGAAACAAAACAGTGTAACAGAAGCAGATATTGTACAACTGAAAGAAGAAATTTTAGCAACTAAAACTACTGATTTAACACAATTAAGTGATTCGTTCACAAAAGTATTGGCTAATCCAGCAACTGCTATTATAGGTAATAAAGCGCAAATCGAAGCGATTAAAGACCGCTTTGATACAATCACTGAGCTTTACTAAGCATTCATCACCACACTTCGTTTAATTACAGACTAAGTGTGGTGTTTTTATAAAAAGGAGTCTGAATAAATGATAAGAATAATCGTAGGTATCATTGTTATTGCTGTAATTGTTTATACAGTTTATACCAGAAATGAATTTTATAAAGATCACGATGAGTAAGTAGTTCGATGGTCATATTTTATCAAACAGGAGCAGGAGCTCTCTTAAAAATTTCCTCTAAAACCCTAATAAAGTATCTAAAAGCCTTCTTTTTGGTCATACCTAACTTAGTTTAATCCATTTTTTTGTAATAATGATGTGATTAATTTAAGAATGTATCAGACTCGCTTGGAGGAGATAAGGGGAATTTAGAAGTTGATAGTTAGATTGATTTGCTCGTCAATAATGAAGTAATAATCAGCTATGAGGATCAACTTTTCTCTAAGTTCGAACAACTACTTGAGTATTCTATGATTCACAAGCACTATATTATTGAGGCTAGTTTACTCAACTACAATAATTATGCACGATTCGCTATAGAGCACAGCAAGCAACTCAGATCTATCTACTTCTAATTCAATTAACCATGACTTGTACCATGGCTTCTAATTAGGATACCAACAAATCTCCTAATCTGCTTGAATGCTATCGAAGCAGACTTATGTGATTGAATTCTAAGGCGTTAAAAATAATATAAGGAAAGAGAAAAAATTATGTACACCATTACTATTATCGAAGATGAGAAACAAATAAGGGAATATGTAAAAACAATTGTTTCAAGGACATTCAAGTCGCTCAATATTGATTATGATATCCTTACCTTTGCATCAGCAGAAGATTTTATCGGACGAAACAATAAGCAACCTATTCATCTTTTGCTCCTTGATATTGAATTGCCAGAAATGAATGGGATTGAATTAGCTCAGCAACTAGCACAAAACACTTCGCAAATACCAATTATCTTTTTAACCTCTTTTGAAGGCTATATGAGCGACGCCTTTGGAATTAACGTTCACCGTTATATCTTAAAAGATGAATTAGAACGGAGATTACCCAACGAATTAACAACACTCGTTAATACGCACATTAACCAACGCTTTATTCGCTTTAAGGTGCCAGACACAACCATACGGATAGAAGCAAATCGAATCCTCTATATTGAACAACTTGGACGTAATCCTTATTTATACCTTATTGATGGGGAGAGAATTAAACTGAGTACATCAACCTTGAAGAGTGTCTTCTCGGAGCTATCGGATAAACGCTTTTTAAGGACCAATAACCATATTATAGTCAATATGAACCATATTTATTCCTTCTCTTCCACAAAGGTCAAGTTGCATCAGATTTCTCGTTACTTTGAAATCTCTAGACGCAATCGAAATTATATTATAGAACAGTATGAAACCTACCTCATAGAAGGGAGTATCTTATGAATACTGATTCCCTACCCATACTATTTGAGTTAATCCTATGTGTCATTGACACGGCTATCTTGTATCGCTTTGCAAGCCTATTCTTGAAAAGGAAAATGTTAAGCCCTTACAGCCAATGGGGACTAGCAATCATACACACCCTTATTACGTTTGTGCTTAGTTTTATTGCAGTTTATTCAACAATAACCACCCTTATTCTAACACTGACCTTTGTCGTTTATATCTTTTTAGTCTTTGAGGGATCTGCTCATACAAAGATAAGGGTTGCTTTAATTGCTTATGTTTGTCTAGGTGTAATTACTGCCGTGGTCCAATCTCTAATAATTAGCTGGACCCCTGTCACACTGACTTTGATTGACAGCAATATCTTTATTTGGATGGGAGTAGGCGTGGGGATAAAATGCATTTATTTGCTCTCCGCAGAATTAGGGAGTTTAATCGTAAAGGGTGAGATTATACAACCTTTTATTGGATCACGCATTACACATCTGTTGTTTATAAGCACCTTCTTAATGTTATTAGTTTTATTTGACTACTTGGTAGATGATTTTCATACTAGTGATAGTGATGCCATTCACTATATGATATTCTTCTTCGGCGTATTCTTTAGCTTGTTATTTGTTTTGATTATTCTCTATTCTAGGCAAAAGCATAAGGCTTTAACTTATAAGCACCTTTTACAAGAACTCAAATTGAAAGAGCAAGCTGACTTAAATTTACTTTCTCATAACATGGAATTCCTTAAGACAAAGCACGACTTAAAGAATCACTTGATCAGTCTAAAATCCTTGCTGGAGATTGGGAAAGCTGAAGAGGCAGATACCTATATTACAAGTTTACTCGCTCAACCTACCTTTAAGACTTATGTCCATAGTAAAAATGACATTATTAATGCCTTGCTCAATAGTAAGATTGCGGAGAATCCTTCGATTCGTTTTCATATTCGACTGAACATCGAAGAATTCCCCTTTCATGCCCGTCATCTAACGGTTATCCTAGGCAATATCTTAGATAACGCCATTGAAGCAGTAACTCTATTAACGACTACAGAGAAAGAAATAGAGGTGATTATTACTGAGAATCATGATTATGGAAAAATCGTCGTAATCAATCCTTTTGATGGCGAACTGGAAGAAAAAGAAGGCCAATTATTTTCTCGTAAGGGTAAGGCTAGGCAGGGTATTGGTTTAATGAATGTACAACAGATGATAACGGAGTCTGGAGGCAAAATGATATACGCAACAGATAATCAAATCTTTCGGGTGACAGTCTTATTAAAGAAAGAAGGCTAAGATTTATGGAAAAAATTACGGAAGCCTTAAGTCGATTATTAGTAGACAAAGGTCATATTGAAAGCAAAGATTTCTACCGTATTTCCTTTGCCTTAGAAGTAGTGTTTAGTAATGTTATATCATTTTTGGTCGTGGTAATTTTGGGAATCTTATTGAATGCTGTCATTGAACTCATTGGATTTATCATAGTATTTATTGGATTTCGGCTGATGAATGATCGTTACCATGCCAAAACCTTTTGGCGTTGCTTATGGATGACAACTGCTACATTCTTAGGACCGGTGTCCTTGTCGAGAATACTTCCGATGGCTTATGTTGTACACTTTGTGAGTTTAGCTCTGCTATTTAATGGTTGGTGATTATTCAAGTTTAAGTATTTAGTATCTGAGCAATTTCTATTTATAATGGGGGCCTTGAATATTTGTATAATGAGTTTTGCTGTCTTTTATCCCCATTCCTAGAAACTGATTTCATCACATTGACTCTTGTCATTGTGGGGGCATCAACTATGTCCGTGTCTTAATAATTGCACATTTTACATTTAGAACGACACATTTTACATTGTTCCTTCAATAATGTTTTATTTGAGATAAAATAGAATCGGAAATAGGGAAGACAATGAAAAAAACTGATTCAAGTATTATTACAACTTTCAGATAAGGCAGAGAGTTTATCTCAATGGTCATTTTATAAACCGAAGTTGAAAAAGTTTGAGGACAACACATATAATTGAATTTCTTAAGTGTTTTATGGTTAAAAAGTGAGAGTATTTGGTAAAGATAGGCACTCTGTTAGTCTTGATTAGTCATATTATAACAACAAGGTAAGTTAATATTTGTCATGGAACAAAAAAAGATTAGTGGAGAAAAAAGAATAATTCCGTATTAATCAATACATGTAACAATGATACATTCAGGAAACTTAACGGACGCGATTAAAGCATCCAAATAGCCAAGTCCTGAATTGGCGAGCAATTTAAAGATGGTAATTGCACGATGCGAATATGCTTTTTTTTTAGAATCGCTAGTTGGCAATGTTCTTGATAAGTTAAGTGTTTCCTTTACGTGAGTCTACATTAAAATGTTCTTGCGTCATATTAATTCATGCTTGTCGATTGAGAGTTAGTGGTAACTTTAATATAACATGAAATTCACAGAGTGTTTTTTATGCATTTTTAGAGGTGGCTAACTTCATTATAAAATCGACTTTGGGATTATTATTTAGAAAGTCGATGTCATAATACGCAATTGAGAC
Organism: Fundicoccus ignavus; assembly: GCF_009659375.1. GTDB lineage: Bacteria > Bacillota > Bacilli > Lactobacillales > Aerococcaceae > Fundicoccus > Fundicoccus ignavus. The sequence goes on along the minus strand of NZ_WJQT01000034.1, from coordinate 6,017 downwards.
TTAATAATGTCAAGCAAATAGGTTATAATAACGGGGAACACTTGTATCACATCTCCTTTAGGTTGAGTTGGTTGTCATAAACTCAATTTTAACCTTAAATGGGGATGATACAAGTGTTTTTGTGTATTTTCCCGACAGAATAAGGATAAACAAAAAGATAGAAAAAAACAGGTATTCTTTTGGAATACCCTATAATTAGGAGGAAGATAATTATGAAAAAAATGTTGTTAGTTAGTTTAATTTCCTTGTCTCTTGCCAGCAATATAACTGGTAATCATATCTATGCTCAGGAATATAACGATTTTTCTGAGGAACAAACAGCTATGGTAGTGCCTGATGATGTTGTAAGAAGAATGTGGATTGAAAAAGCCTCTTATTATGCAACTTCTTTTCCAAATTTTCAATTTCCCCATCAAGTCTACTATGAAACAGTAAGTTTCCACGGTTACTTGCAACTGGTTGAATATACAAATGGTGTAGGATTTTATAGTGGATGGATTTATCCAAAATCTGGTTCAATCCCTATGCCAAGTAGAGAAAAAAATCCAGATGATGCTTCTATCTTAAAAAAAGAGGGTGATTAAAATGAAAAAATATATTCTTTTATTAAGTTTGTTTTTATTTTCTTTTATAGGTTTCAATGTTACTGCCAGCGCTGAAGAGATTTTTCCATATCAAGGATTTTTTGAAAATGCTGATAGTTCATTACCTGTAAAAACAATTGAATTTAATGAGTCATCTATTAAAATATTAATGAACCTTGATGCAGAGGACGTTGTGAAGACGAGCCAGTTTAACGTAGATATGAGGAATTTCGAGGAGAAAGCTATTTCTGAAAAAATAAATCCGACTAATCCTGCAGTTGATTATTTAAAGCACTTTAACATTGATTATGCTGCTATCTACAAAGAGGTCGCTGATCAGATAACGCCTGAGATGAACCAAGAGATGATTAATCAACTCGTTAGCGATTATTTACCAGAAATTGAATTTGAAGAAATCGATTACCCTAAGGAATATATTATTAAAAATCCTCATTACCAAAAGAATTCGGATGGAAAATGGGTAATTAAATTATGGGGTAAAACAGTTTTTATTATTAGTGAAATAGATGAACAGTCGTTTTTGGAAGAAGTATACGATTATACATTTAGCGAAAGTAATTGAGTAGTTAACCAATCTAAAAAAAATACTTTATGTCATAGTGATATGCTCCCAATAAAGTAGAAAGAGAAACCAAAAAAATCTGATTACTTTATTAGGGGGCTATTTCTATGTATAAAAGAGGAAGTAAACATTCGTTAGAAGAACGAGGGCAAGCTGTTCGACAAGTCATTGACCAGAATCAAAGTATACAGCGGGTGGCTAAGAACTATGAAACGAGTAGAACAGCTCTGAAGACATGGGTAAGAAAATATAAAGCAGAAGGTCTCGATGGCTTAAAGAAATCTAGAATGACGTTTTTTCGATATATTTGCTTAATTTTGTTAATGCTAACCTTGGCGTTACCTAAAATTGTGAACGCTAACGAAGCTTTCTATGGCCATTATGTTCCAAGCGAAGCCAGCATTATTAAGGAACTGATTATAGAACAAAACACCTTCCAAATTGTCCTAAATAATTATTCAGACACAATACCTTCCGATAACAATTTACAAAGAATAATGGATATCAGAAACTATCTTAAAAATATTGATTCCTATACATTAACTGTTGATTCTAGTGAAGAGAATATCAATGAAGCTTCTATTAAGCACAATTCTCAAATAGTTGCCATAGAATTCTGGGATGGTGAAGTTTTCCCAATGTTTGCTGTTAACATTTATAATCCAAGATATTATTTTGCTGATGATTATTTGACAATCACTTTTCCAGATAGAAGTACATGGTCATTTAAATTAGATGTTGAACATAATACGCTTGAAGATCACCAAAAGACGACCTTTATTCGAATTGATGAACCATAAGCTGTTATATTTAACTAGCAAACTGAAGCCAAATCAACTAATTAGCTCTTCATAATTTGAATCAGAGCCATTATCTGATGTAATCGTTTGAAAGAGTTGTGGGAAAAACTCCCCGACTCGCGCAAAGCTTCAATGGCTCCATCTACAGTCGAAGCCGTTTTATTCTCGATTTTTAGAGTGGCTTCATCATGGATGTTACGTTCAACTAAAGTCAACAACACCGGTTCAGTACCTGCTTTACTTCCAATGACTGTATCGATATTTCCCGATGGTCAAAACTTACTCTTATTTCAATTACTTTTGGACGATTTTCAATGGATTACCTTAAGACACGTTGTTTCAACGGGCTTTGTTCGACTTTTTCTTGGTGTTTCGGGAAAGTTTTTCTACTAAATATAAGTTACGAATTTTCATCTCACCGCTATCAATCCAGTGATATAAAGTTGTTGTACAAGGGATAACAGCAACGTCAAACAATTGATGTTTACGCGCAAAACCTACGACAGCATCAGGCGACCATTTGTATTGAAGCATTTTATCGTCTGCCCAGTTAATAAACGCATCGTAGGCGCCCTTTTGGCTCGTCTCCCACTATTAAGATGTTGATGCTCATAATTTACTTGACCGGCATCCGCATCGTAAATGGTATAAGGATGCTCGTAGATTTTACTGTTCTGTTTTTGGCGTCTGATTTGGGCAATGATCCCTCGTCTGGCTTTATTATGGATTGTTTGTGGCGAACGATTCAACAATTTGGCAATTGCACGATGCGAATAAGCTTCTTTTTTTAGAACCGCTAGTTGGCAACGTTCTTGATAAGATAAGCGTTTCTTTACGTGAGTCTGTTTTAAAATGTTCTTGCGTCATGTGAATTCATCCTTATCTATTGAGTGTTAGTGGTAACTTCAATATAACATGAAATTCACAAGGCGTTTTTTTATGAATTTTTAGAAGTGGCTAACCTCATTATAAAATCCGCCTTGGGATTATTATTTAGAAAGTCGATGTCACAAAAAGGATGGCTATATTATGAAAAGATTAACTAACAAAAAGGCTCTCTTGTTTTTAAGTGTTGTATTATTTTTTGTTCCTACAACACAAACTTACGCTGCAACAACTACATTATGGAGTGCATCTAATACTACATATGTTACAACAGAACATGGTGGCTATCTTTCTGACACTTATAATGGAACCGCTTCTGTTAGAGGAGCAGATAGATCTTTAAATTCCAGCGGTCGTAATGTATATTTTTTATGGACTCGAATAACTTATGATGTTCAGGGAAGTCAATCTTCCGCAACTGCATATTCTGGAGGGAAAAACGATGGAAGACAAGTAATACGGACAGTTCAGGTTAAAGATTTATGGAACAATGGACCAAAAACTAAAGCTTATTACAATTACAGTGCAGGAATTGTAGATGATAGTCTAGGACGATCGGCAGCATCGCTTGAAGAAGAGCAAGTCTTTTACGGTGGTGGATTGTTTGAAGATGGAGTTAATATAGAATTCGGTAATTAAGAAAATATTTATTAATAATTACGAGGTGTTAGGATGGATAAACGGTTGCATGCGAAAAGTATTTGGATGTTAATTCTTTTTATAGCTGTGAATTGCACTATAATATATGGTTTAAACTATATAATATCGAATATCCGTTCTAATACCCCATACGGTTTGAGCGAAAATTTTTTACACTTTAATAAAACAATTAACAATAATCAATATGACATCGATTTTCTAAATAATAATAATGATATAGTTGCTATAGCTCAAACTAATGATTCTCGAATTATTGGTATATATGATCCAGAAATGAAATACTATATAAATGCTACAAAGTTTACTATCCCAAGAAAATTTAGGTATTTTTCTTCACAGGATTATATGAGCAAAAGTAACGTTGCTGTAGTCTTAGATTCTATTGATCAAATAATTGAAAACGGATTTAACAATGATGATTATTCAAATTTAACTGAAGAATATAATATGGATGTCATTAATATTTTTGACTATAACTCCATGATAGCCAGAAACGATATCAAGGTTATTAAAAATTTATTTTCATTTGACCTCGGTCAAATAAAAGAGATATACATTGACTCAGAAAATACTGTTAGTCTTAATAATATTAAGAAGGAATTGGAGAGTAGAGGGTTTGAAGAAAAAAAACAGAGTATGGATAATAATCTAATTAAAATAATTTTGGAAAATTCATTTGAAAAAAAATATACTCAATTCGTATTATTGAGTTCTTTCAGTACATGGCTGACTTCCATCATAACATGTCTGATATACGCTCAAAAAGATAAAAAATTTATTTATATAAGTAGAATTTTCGGGGGGTCCTTATTCCAAATTATCAAAATTAAAATATTATCTTTCTTATATATGCTAGGTTTAGCAAGTATTTTATCAAATATTATATCCATTTCGCTATTATCAATAATCAAAAAGTACTATCTTTCTTTTAAAGATTTGTTTCAAATTCAATTTGTTTTTATAGGGAGTTATGTGTGCGTACTCATTTTATATTATGTATTTATAATCAGTAAAACGAAAAAAGAAATGTGGTGATTGCATGTTGATTGAAGTGGTAAAACTAGGATTTAAAGATATCATAAAATTTAGATTATATTTTATATTGTTGGAGGTTTTAATTCTCAGCATATCGATTGTGTTTATATCATCCTCATCTTCTCTTATCTATGCGCTAAGTGATAAAGGATACCAGGGTAATATTTATTCGGTTACTCCTATTAATTATGATTTCAGTAATCAAAAAAATATTGAAATGCAATTAAATGAAGTATTTGATGAAGGAGGCTATACATTCTTTTATTCTGAAAAATTAAATAATAAATTCCGATCACAAATATTAGTTATTTTTGGAAGATACGATAACGACTCAAACATCAAAGAAATATGGTGTATACCTGAGAATCAAAAGAGCATGTTGCTTGACAAAGAAATTGGAAAGGCAGAAGCATTATCTTTGAATTCATTGGATATTTCAAAGCTAGAAAAAATGGGAGTTAATAGCATGTTTTATGGTGAAGAAATGTCGTTTGTTTCTGTTTCAGATAGAAACTATAGTAAACTAAGTGATTATGGATTAAGTATCAATGAATTAATATTTTTAATTGAAAATACACAATTTACAGAGGAAGATGTAAGTAAAAAGCTAGACAATGTATTTGAAAATATATTTCAAGATAAATCATTACATTTAACAAAAAACATTACACCAATGGATAAAGAAGTAGACTTCCTTTTAAAATACATTCTAATATTTATACTGTTCTTGATGTGTTCTCTATTTTTTTCATACCTCATAATTATTACTAGCTTACTTAATCACCTAACAAAAGAATACGTTATACATTTGATATGTGGATCAACTAGAAAGAATATTTTTATTAGAAATTCTGTATTTGTTTGTTTACTATCAGGTATTAACTTCATGTTAATTAACCTATTAAATAATTTTAACTTAGATATGTTTTTTTTCATAAACCTATCATTATTTTTCTTTTTTATGTTTTCGCTACTATTGAGCACTATGTTTTCTCTGAAAAGAATTCGATTAAATTTAACTTCTCAAGGAGAGTGAATTATGCTTAACATATCTAATCTAACGAAAAAATATGGAGAAAATACGAAAGAAGAGGAGGTCGTTCTTAAAGACTGCTTTGTCAACTTTCAAAATGGAAATAAGTATATAATTTATGGAGAAAGTGGAACAGGCAAAACAACCCTTATTAAAATAATCGGACTAATTGACAAGCGTTTTCACGGAAATTATTATATAGATGGAGTAAAGGTCTCTGATTTTTCAGAAAAACAACTTGCAAAATATAGAAATGAATTTATTGGATTTATTTTTCAAAAAAATAATTTAATTGAAGAGGATAATGTCTTGGTTATTGCATTCAAATAGAGCCACTTCGGCGGAGATTAGAGCCACTCAATGCATAAAATAGAGCCACCCAGTGCGGAAGGTGAGCCAGATAAATCAACTTATTTATTACAACCTCTTGTATAATT
>NZ_WJQT01000033.1 GCF_009659375.1 Fundicoccus ignavus | reverse complement strand
ATCCTCTAATACAATATTTGGGTCTTTAATTTCGAACAATTTTGCGATACTATGTATATATGCCAAGTGAATTCTCCTTTTGATGGTTGTGGTGACTATATTATAAAGGAAATCACTGGCTTTTTTTGTACAAAAAATTAAAAAGAGTGTCAGTGAGGATTTCCTCACCAACACTCAAAATTTTAGAACCACTATAAGAAAACACCGAAATAATCGCTTTTAATAAACATTCTAATTTAACAATAATTCGCTAAGAAATATGTGAACTGTCCTATGATTTACCCGTGAAATCTGATAGAATGAGTATACGATTTTTTTAGACAAGGGTATCCATTGATACCTTAAAGTTACCGCAGATGCGGTTTATATTGACAGATTATTTTATGAATAAGTCAATATATGAACATCATGAATCGTCCCTGCCGCTACAAAGCAAACAGGCAGGCCCATTATTTTGAAATATCGACCGTAAAAGAACCATACAAGGAGGAAGCCATGAAGCAACTACAGCGTTGGCTATTCGTTTTTAGTTTAATAATCGTTGTCTGTAGCACGTTCGTATTAACTGCTGCACATCAGACAACTAATGATGCCAATCAGCCGCGTACTGTACTGGCTCAGGCAGAAGAAGGTAAATTTGCGATTACCGCACAAGATATTCGAGCAGAAGTAGAAGCCAATGGCTCAGTCAGTTTCGTTGATACCTTTACTTACGACATCAAAGACCTCACAATGGCGGAATTTAAACTGGACCATGAGGGCTATGAAATCCGTAATTACCGTGTAGGTGTCCTCACTGAAGACAACACCGAAATCAACTACCTAACTGAGAATTACAGTACCCAGCCCAATACTTTCTCAGCTGAGAAAATTAGTACCGGCACAAGTTTTAAAGTTCACTACCCGGCTACGAATACGAATATTCAGTTGGTATTCGAGTATACACTCGAAGCGCTTGTGGCCAATTACAACGACACGGCCAACCTACTCTACAAGCTGACCAACGAAGCAAACCAACACACCTACAACCTCACTGCCAAAATACTACTCCCCACCATCGTGACGAATGCAGACAATTTCCAAGTCTGGCTGCACGGCACCCAACAAGGTGAAATATTTGAAACAGTAGAAAACAACCGCAGTATCGTTTATTTGAAGGTAGATAACGTTAACCCAACTCAAACATTAGAAGTGAATGCTATCTTCCCAGTTAGCCTAACGCCTAATAACCAAAATCTGATCGAAGAAGACCGAAAAGATCAAATCATTGCCGAAGAAACATCTTTAGTAGATGCTGAAATTGCAGCCTTCGAACAAAAACGCAACCGTCATTTAATGTTGTTAATGGCGAGTGTCGTTTTCGGTCCACTCAGCGTGCTTGCTGCTTTTGGCTACTATTTCTTAGCGCGCGAAAAGTTAAACCCGTATCGCACGCTTTTACCAACGCACACCAAAGAAATTCCTGATGCGACCATTACACCAGCTGTAATGGCTGTCTCAATGTTTCGTGCGAAGCCTACCGCTGACGACTTTACTGCAACCATTGTAGATCTAGCTCGCAAAGGTTTTATTGAACTCGAAGAAGTACGTAAAGAAAAACGAGGTGTCAGCGCAGACGGCGAAAGCTCAACCTTAAAAATTTCACTAGGTAAGCAACATGATGAGAATGACCATCCAGTCCTAGGGGCAACCGCGCCGCTACTCCTTCATGAACGCCAAGTGTTGAACTATATTAAAGCGGGTATTCAAGCAGAAGCAGAAGCTGCTAAACAAGATATCGCTCGCCAATTATTGTCAGACGGCGGAGTACATGTAGATTCTGTAACCTTAGAACAAATGGAAGAACGTACGAAAAAAGACAAAGAATACCGCAAGTCGCAACAAGTCTACTGGAAGAAATTTGTTGATTTCACCGAATTGAATGGATCGAAACATCGTGGTCGCAAACCGCGTGAAGCTGCATTTGCGCGTGGAGCCAATATTCTAGCACTGATTATTTCGAGTGTCATGGCTACTTTAGGTGTTCTCGTCGGTATTGAAGTCAACGTGACGAGTTTGTTAATTCTCGCCATTGTAGTTGGCATCCTGTCTTTAGGCGCTGCGATTTTCTTGATGATCTTACGCACACGACGTCCAATTCTAACAGCTGAACAAGACTTTAATTTACAAGCCTGGCAAGGCTTCGGTAACTTATTGGCAGACGCACGCAAGATAAACATGCGTGAAACTGCCAGCATTGAGAAGTGGGAAGCAACGATTCCTTATGCAATTTCACTGGGAGTTGCGAACCAAGTACTGGCTGCAATGCATGCAGAGTACAGTGAGGATGAGTTAGATACACTTAACTTGAAATCATCACTCTTAACGAACGGTTATCTGATAACGGGTGTCATGCAGAATTCGATTAGTCACACGTTAGCCGCGATTGATCCAGGTAGTAATGTTAATAATTATAGTAATACTAGTTTCCATGAAGAAACTTAACCATAGAAAAGTACCTCTCAAAATCGAGAGGTGCTTTTTTATTTGGGTTTATAAGTTTAGGGGTGATTTACCAAGTCTTGTACTTAGCTCAGCGATTTGGTGTAAATTAAAATGTTGAACTATTTATAGAAGAAAGCAAAAATTCTTAAGGGCTTGAACAGTAGACTAGATATAGTTAGAGGTGTGTTGTTAGCATTCTTGAGTTTAAATTTTTTGCTTGAATAAAAACGAAGAGCAAAAGGAGTGTCGGCCGGCTGGCCGACACGATTTAAACGTCTTATGGGTCTAATATAATCGTCGTGGCCTTTGGTCGCGACACTGCCTCGGTCTTTAATTAACTGTCTAACTTAAGAAGATGCCTTATTGAACGAATCTATTAGAAAAACCGGACGAGTTTGAGGTGTCTGTAAAAAACACGAGCCTTATTCACTTGAGTCTATTCAAATAATCTAGCCTGTTTATTAGTGTACAGATAATATATCTATCTTATTCCACGCTGTCTATATTTTATGCAGCCGTCTAAATTACTGTCCATTCAATAAAGGCCATTTTAGGTCTTTGATTATCGGCAAGAAAGAGAGCTAATCTAGTCGAAAGTCTCTGATTATCGGCTAGAAAGAGAGCTAATCTAGTCGAAAGTGTCTGAGCATCGGCTAGAAAGAGAGCTAATCTAGTCGAAGGTTTTCGAGTATCGGCTAGAAAGAGGGCTAATCTAGTCGAAAGTCTCTGATTATCGGCTAGAAAGAGAGCTAATCTAGTCGAAAGTCCCTGAGAATCGGCTAGAAAGAGAGCTAATCTAGCCGAAGGTTTTCGAGTATCGGCCAGAAAACTATCTAATCTAGTCGAAAGTCTCTGAGCATCGGCTAGAAAGAGAGCTAATCTAGTCGAAAGTCTCTGATTATCGGCTAGAAAGAGAGCTAATCTAGTCGAAAGTCTCCAAGTATCGGCTAGAAAACTATCTAATCTAGTCGAAAGTCTCCAAGTATCGGCTAGAAAACTATCTAATCTAGCCGAAGGTCTCTGAGCATCGGCTAGAAAATCGTCTAATCTAGCCAAAAGTCTCTGAGCATCGGCTAGAAAACTATCTAATCTAGTCGAAAGTCTCCAAGTATCGGCTAGATACCGGTCTAATCTAGCCAAAAGTCCCCGGCCATCGGCTAGATTAAACTAAATATTAAAAGATTCTCAAACTAAGTATAAACAGAAGCTTTGCTGTCGTAGGCATCACTTTGAATTTATTGCTTAAATAATCAGGTAACCTATTTAGGAAAGTATTTTGAGAAGTATTTAGATTAGTATTGTGGCTAAGGTGTCTTTAGTGTTAAAAAACACTTAAAATTGGTAAAATGGTAGTACGAAAGTGTGGTGATGATGTGGAACGCAATGAAAAAATTGTGACGAGTATTGTGGCGAGTGTCATGATGGTGACGACAGCGCAAGTGCTGGGGGCGCTCGACTTGGCTTATTTAGTCGACGAACAAGCATTGGATATTCAGCTGCAGACGGATGGCAGCGCGCTTGTTGCGGAACGCATTCGTTATAGCTCCTTTCACGCAAGTAACTTTCAACATCGCATTAGCCTCTTGGATTATGAGATAAGCGACTTAACGGTGAGTCTGTATGAGCCGACGCAACAAGCTTTCGTGGAAATTCCACAGCTATCAGATGAGCTGCATTCACACATAGCAACGTATTACCGCCTGGAAATAATTGCAGACGAAGTGGCGCAGATTCAGCTTTATAATGCGAGCGATGAGAGGCATTTGACCTTTCAATTTACTTATCGAATCGATAACTTGGTGGCGACACGTCATCCTGAAACAACAGAACTGATAATGTTTGATTGTCAAGAAGGCTTGTTATTGCTGGGCGCCGATATTACCGGACGAGTGCAATTTCCTCGAGCATTGCCACAGCTGAACCAACAACATCAACTTAAAGTCGACTGGCATTCAGTCGCACAAGCAACCTACTGGAAATTGAATTCGCAACAAGATGCCCTTCGGTTTGCTTTACCGGCTCACGCTCAGACAACTTATTCGGCCTTACAGATTAGCTTACCCAACGCTGTGTTCGACACTCACGAAAAGGAGGACAACGATGAAACGACTAATTAATTTTGCGCTGATACTCATTGCGCTCCTACCAATCCCACGAGCCAACGCGCTCAGTCTTGCTTACATTGTCTTCAACCAGCAATTAACCATCGAACTGGCAACCGACGGCAGCGCACAAATCGAGGATCAAATCACATACGGTGGCCCGAGCAGCTTCACCGTCTTTTACCAGACACCACAAGCACTCGACCTCGAAATTGCAGTACTTGATGAAACGACCAACACCACAACCCCATTGTCAAAATACGACTCAACGTCAGATCGCGACTTAAATCTCTACGAATATCAGGTGACGGAAGAAGAGGGCGGGACGAAAATTGAATTAGTTTTGGGAGAATTTGAAGAGTCGGTAACGCTTGTTTATAACTACCGCCAAGAAAATTTTGTGACTAATCATGATGATGTGGCGGTCCTTCAACCTTTGAAAGGTGCGCAAGGGCTTATCCAGCAATATACTGATGCGACCATTCGCCTTGTTCTGCCAGGTGGTTTAGACTTGGAAACTGAACAGGAAAAGATTGAATCTGAAAATGTGCCGACATCTTCAACAAGCTCATCCAGTTTAGACTCAGACACGTTGGATGACGACAAACCGGCTGTGCAGCCAGCGGTTGAGCCTAAGCCAGAAGTAACCGAGCCAGCACATTTTACAGAACGATTACCAGGCGGTATTTATGTCTGGTTGTTTTATGCGGAAGGGAATCAAGTAACGGTGGAGTCAGATGAAACGAACACAATTATCGAGATTAGCTTGCCAGATATTGGCTTGTCAGAACCGATTGAGGTACAAGTTGCTGTTTCGGTCGAACGCTTTCCGGATAACGCACAAGTGGTGGAGGGGAATATTCTGGCAGAGATAGTAGCAGTAAATAGCCAGCGGATGTTGGACGAAGAACCGTATGAGGATATATGGTAGAGAGGAAAGGTGGTTTGTATGAAAAAATTTAGGCGAGTTTGGGGGCTATTGGCGGCTCTGTGGCTGATTGTGTTGTTGCCAATGGGCGTGGCAAGTGCTCAAGATGTTTCCTTTGATATTACCGAGCAAGATATTGTAGCCGATATTCAGTCGAATGGTAATGTTAAGTTTACTGATATTCAGACTTATGACATTGATTTTATGAATGGGGCAGAGTTTAAATTAGATTATTCAGGTTATGAGTTAGTGGATTATAGGGTAGGAATTCTGGAAGATGATGGCGATGTGCGTTTCTTCGAGGAAAGTAGCTCGACGGCCCAAGGAACTTTTAGTGTTAGGGATTCTTCGGCATCCGGTATCATGACGTTCCGAGTATATAATCGTGCATCGGATGAGACGGTGAAGTTTTACTATGAATACGAACTTGAGGCTTTAGTTACGAATTATGCGGATACTGCGGATTTAAACCGTCGCTTCGGAACCAATGATTCCACAACAGACGTCTCGGTGACGATATTGTTACCAGGCCTAGTAGAAAATCCAGATGATTTCCGTGCTTGGGGTTATGGAGCGCCGCAAGGTGAAATATCTTTAGGCGAAGAAGATGGTCGAAGTGCCGTGTTCGCGACCGTACCGAATCGTACGTCGTCACAGTTTACCGAAGTACAGACAATTTTCCCCTTATCGATGACACCAGACAATCCAAATGTGGAAAACGTTGAGATGAAACAAGAAATTATTGATCGAAGTGAAGCGCAAGTGCAAGCAGACTTGAAAGCTCTTGAGAAAGACAAAGGCAAAAATCGTCTATATCTGATTTTAGGAATGGTGTTCCCGCCGATTCTTGTCTTGTTAGCGACTCGCTTCTACTTCTCAACGCGTCGTAAATTAAATCCCAATCCGGTTCAATTACCAGAATATATCTATGAATTGCCGGAAGATATTACACCAGCCTTGATGGCCACGGCTTACTACCGTAGCTACCCAACAACGGACGATTTTTCTGCTACGATGATGGATTTGGCTCGCAAAGGCTATATTAGTTTGCAGGAAGTCGAAAAAGAAAAACGCAAGTTGTTGGATATTGGGGGAGAGAAGACGACTGTCTTGATTAAACGTGAAGTGACCGCAGAGAACGGTCCCTTACTAGAGGATCTCTTGTATCATGAAAAACGTGCTTATGAGTATATTTTACCGCCAGGTGAAAATGAAATTACTTTGGAAGAGTTACAAGATAGAACCAAGAAAGATAAAGCTTTCCAAAAGAAACAATACTCGAAATGGCAACAATTTATGAATGATGCGCATATCGAAGGACCCAAACTGTCAGATTCTGCTTTTCTGAAGCGTCGTGAATCGATGTTTTATGCGATTTTCACGATGAGTGTCCCATTTTTTATTACAATCGTTCTCGTTATCTTAACAGTCAATGAGTCCCTAAGTTGGAACGTGCTGAAACAGATGCCGACCTTACTGTGGGCTTATGGTATTGTGGCCGGTGCGACTTACATCTGGGGCATTGTACTTGTGATCTTAAATTCAACTAGACCGATTCGTTCAGCTAAAGAAGATACCCAACGTCAAATGTGGGACGGTTTTAAAAATATGTTAGATGATATTGGAAACTTTAACATGCGTGAAATTGCGTCCTTACCTTTGTGGGAAGCGTATCTAGTTTACGCGATTGCGCTAGGTGTGGCCGACAAAGTGACCAAGGCGATGGAAATGGAATTTAGCCAAGCTGAATTGGAAACTGGTAGTCTGGGACGTGGTTTCTACCACAATCCTTATATCATGACCTCTATGATGCGCAACTCGGTTCAATCATCTGTTGCGAGCGCAACACCATCAGAATCAGGGCATAGTGGCTCGAACTCAGGTGGTTTCGGTGGTGGCTTCTCGGGTGGTTCATCAGGTGGATCTGGTGGCGGTACAAGTTCAGGTGGTTTCTAATTCGACCAAAATCAAACAAAGCCCTCCTAGTAATAAGTTACTGGTGAGGGCTTTTAAAATTTTAAGAAAACTTACAGCGATTGTTTAATGGGCGATGAGGCTTATTCTGACGGTGTTTGTTAGTGTTTTGGAATGGGGAGTGAACTTGTCATCCGTCGTGCAACGTGTTATGTTATGGGTACTGTTTACAAGAATATTTAATTAGAGAGTGATCGCATGCAAGTTAAAACAATTGAGACTATCCAAATTCAACAACCTAATCTTATCCAAACGGATCAGTTAGGCTTTTCAATTCTGGCCAGCGGAAGTAGCGGCAACTGTACCTATATTGAAACGAGCCAACAGAAAATCCTTGTGGATGCCGGTTTCAGCGGCAAAAAAGTCGAAGGCCTACTTGCACAAATTGATCGCAAGATGGACGAAATCGACGCAATTTTCGTGACCCATGAGCACAGCGACCACATTCAAGGTGTCGGCGTTCTGTCGCGCAAATACAATTTACCTGTGTATGCCAACCAAAAAACATGGCTTGCCATGGATAAAAATATTGGTATCGTCAAAGATGAAAACCGTCGTTACATCGAAGCGGATCATATGTTGACCTTAGGTGATTTAGATATTATGCCTTACAATGTGAGCCATGATGCGATATCTCCGCAGTTTTATGCCTTCCAGAAAGGACAAAAGCAATTCGTGATGTTAACTGATACGGGCTACGTGAGTGATAAGTTGAGACAACTTTTGGTTAATGCGGATGCCTACCTGATTGAAAGCAACCACGAAATCGAAATGTTGCGCTACGGACAATACCCGTGGTCATTGAAACAACGCATTCTGAGCGACAAAGGTCACCTTTCAAACGAAGACGGCGCCTTTGCGATGTTAGACATGATTGGCGAAAGCACACGTGATGTTTACTTAGGCCACTTGAGTCGCGACAACAACACGAAACAACTAGCCATGAGTGCCATGGAAGACATCCTCAGCCAAAACGACATTGATATCCAGAATACGATTAAACTTCATATGACCGATCCAGAAATTGCCTGTCCAATTCGATTGATCTAGCTAGAAATTGAGCCACCAGTGAAAGCTGGTGGTTTTTTGCATAATATAAGGTTTTATAAGTTTCATGTTGATTTAGCAAGCTTTGTACTGCGCTCAGCTTATTGTTATCCAAGGCGATGGTCGCTTTCAAAGACTCTTGGTTGTGAGGGCTTTGAAAGCTCAATCGGATAGACTCTAACTAATTCGCTACGCTCAAAGTCAGAGCAAGCTACGCCGATTGCCCTTTGTACCGCTATGGAAAACAATTCGCTGATCTACGTTAAGTATGCCAACAATAGTAAAGCTGCTAACCGAAATTTAAAGTCCTTGGATTCGTACAAAATTTTCTGATTCGAATCGTGTTCGACTTTTGAAAACTGAGACATGATTCTGTGCTGATTAACTGTGTTCATCCATTTGATTTTTCCAAGGCGGTGGCCGCTTTCAAAGCCTCCCAGTGAACGGCCATTAAACACCCAAAACCAAAGGTGTCGTTCGCATAGCTTCACGACGATTTAAAAGCCCACCAAAAGGAATGCCGACTGAGTCAGTCGGTAAAAAGTCAATTCTATCAGGTAACGATTGAGAATTATATTTTGAGATGGTGTTCTAACAAAATCTTCATAATTATGGGAGAAGCGCATAATTTTTATAAAAAATTCACCAAGTAAAATTCACATTTCGTTCAAAATTCGATGATATACTAAACATATCGACAATATAATGAAAGGAAGTAATTGAATGATGAATGATGAACAACGCGCTAAATTTGTAAATGAAACACCTCGCAAGCAGACGCCCAGCTTTTGGAAAGGTGTATTCGGTGGTATTGTAGGTAGTTTCTTGGTAATGTCACTGGTAATGTTTGCTTTTTTAGGCGGTAATGGTAAATTACTGACGGGCTACATGCAAGAAGAGACGTCAGCTGAAGTCCAATTAAGTGACTTTGAGAGTACGATTATTAATGCTGTCAATAAAACACAAGACGGTGTAGTTTCAGTAGGGAATATGCAAGCGGTGATGACACAATCATCGAATCCATTTGAAAGCATGTATGGGGCGCAATATGGAATTGAATTACCAGGTCAAGATGAAGAAGAAAGTAATCTAACCATGGTATCTCAAGGATCAGGTGTTATTTATAAAGTGGATGGCGATACAGCTTATGTTGTCACAAACCACCATGTAGTTGATGGAGCTCAAGGACTTGAAATTCGTTTAACTGACGGTACAACGGTTGAAGGTACACTCGTTGGTTCAGATGAATTGAGTGACTTAGCGGTTATCACAATCGATGCTACTGACGTATCAACGGTCGTAGAATTTGCGGATTCTGAACAAATTCAAGTAGGTAGTCTCGCAATTGCGATTGGTTCGCCTTTAAGTAGTGATTTCGCAACCTCAGTTACACAAGGGATTGTTTCGGGTTTAAATCGTTCAGTTGCGGTTGACTTAGATGGTGACTCAGTTGAAGATTGGAATATGACTTTGTTACAAACTGATGCGGCCATTAACCCAGGTAACTCAGGTGGGGCTTTAATCAACTCTTCAGGTAAATTAATTGGAATTAACTCAAGTAAATTTGCAGCCACTGGTGTAGAAGGAATGGGCTTCTCAATCCCATCGAATGATGTGAAACAAATTGTGGCACAATTAGAAGCTAACGGTGAAGTGATTCGTCCAGTATTAGGTGTTGGTACCTATGATGTGAGCGTCTTAACAGAGAACTCACGTGTGAATATCTTGAAATTAGATCCTGAAATGCAAGACGGTGCTGTGATTGTTGAAATCTCTCCAGACTCAGCTGCCGCAAGCTCAGATTTACAAGAGTATGATGTGATTACAGCGATTAATGGTGAAGCAGTTACAAGTAATACAGACTTACGTCAACAACTTTACCAATATCAAATTGGGGATGAAATTGAAGTAACGGTATTGCGTGAAGGTCAAGAAGTAATCGTTCCAGTCACTTTGACTGAAGTTGCTGAAACAAACCAACCGCTGGAAATCATCGGCGAATAGACTAAATAAATGGACCAAGCTTTCTATTATTATGGAAGCTTGGTTTTTTCATAGTATAAGGGTTTATAAGTTTTTGTTGATTTATTAAGCTATATACTACGTTCAGCTGATTGTTTTCCAAGGCGGAGGTCGCTTTCAAAGCCTCACTGACGTTCGTGCTTTTCCAGCTCAATCGGCTAGGGTGTGTCTAATTCGCTGCGCTCAAAGGCACACCAAGCTACGCTGATTGCCCTTTGTACCGCTATGGAAAACAATTAGCTGATCTACGTTAAATATTCCAACAATAGTAAAACGATATAATCAAATTATGCTGCTAAACAGAATTTAAAATCCTTGGACTTGTCCGAGGTTTTCTTATAATATAAGGGTTTATAAGTTTAAGATTGATTTAATAACCTTTGTACTTCACTCATCTTATTGTTTTCCAAAGGGGTGGTCGCTTTCAAAGTCTCACTGAAGTTCGTGCTTTTCTAGCTCAATAGGTTTCGAATACGGACAATTCTTCTCTAAGTTGTTAACAGGTTTCCACATCCTAAGCGAATTTTTCGTGATGAAAGCATGAGTTATTCACATTTTCATGACTTATCAACAGAAACCCTGTTCAAAACTGTGCATAACTGACTATAAAACTGGGTACAACTCACTCTTTTTTGTCTTTTTAAACTTACCACTAAAAATGTAAACGATTTCTGTTTAAAAAATACAAAACAGTCGTCAAAAACTACACACTTGTGCACAGAATCTGGGGATATCCACAGAGTTATGCACAGAATGCGAAAACCATTTCCAGAATATGGCCTGAAAACGTTTAGGACACACCGAACTTATCCACATTTATGCCTCAAAAGCGTAGATTTACAATCAATCCCAATAAAAAACAGCTACCCTATCCACAGATAGAATAACTGTCCATAAAATATTTATTTAAAATGACCTAAATAGTCAGAAGCTTCGAAGACATGTGAAGCGGCCATTGCGACTAGAATCGTATCGGCCATTAAGGGCTTATCGATTTCTAGAGGTGTTAAAGGCTCGCCACGTTCTTCGCGCATCCCCAACAGGTTCAAGTCGAATTTACGTCGTAAATCCAAGCTAATCAAGGTTTGACCCACCCATTTATCAGGGGTTTCAAACTCAATAATCGATGTATCATCGTCTAAGCGTAGTACTTCATCGATGTTGTTTCTTAGTATTTTGGAAGCGAGACGCATACCTGAATCGCGCTCAGGTGCGACAACCGCATCAACGCCCACTTCATATAGAACTTCTTCATAAGTCATGCTCCGGGCTTTGGCGATAATTTGTTGAATGCCTAATTTCTTACTGTGCATAACCGCTAGAACTGAACTTTCCAAGTTCGTCCCAGTCGCAACGACGACAATGTCACAGTTGCCTAAGCCAACACTTTTCAACAAATCTAAATCAGTAAAATCACCAATCGCCGCATAGGTGACTTCATCCGAGACAGCATCAACGTTAGTAGCATCACTATCAATCGCAATCACATCGCAACCATAGCGACTTAATTCTCGAGCAACCGTTCGGCCAAATACGCCTAAACCTAATACGCCCACTGTTTTATTATTCATACTTAAATCCTCTCTTATCAACTAGCCGATTAATACTTCAGCTGAAGCATAATGAATATTTGGACTCTTGCGTTGTAGAACAGCCAACAACAAAGTAATGGGTCCTACACGGCCCGCAATCGTTAAAATCATGATGACAATTCGACCGAAAAGGTTCAAATTCTCTGTTACATTTAAGGAGACACCTAAGGTCCCTAAAGCACTCATCGTCTCAAATAATAAATCTAAAGAATCCAAATGTGGATGTGTCAACAATAGACTTCCGTAACCAATGGATGCAATCACCACAAAGAATAGGGCAATCATCACTGCTTGACGTACTAAACTAGATGGAAAGACACGACGATTATAGACGACTTCCGAATAGCTCTTCAATTCCGAGCGGAGCAAGAAATACAGAATCGCAACGGTTGTCACTTTAATTCCTCCGGCGGTTCCTCCCGGGGCTCCCCCGATGATTGTTAGAATCATATAAACAAACTTAGTAAAAGGCTGAGTATCTTGATAGTGGAAGGTCGCATAACCAGCTGTTCGTGTACTAGCTGATTTAAAGAAACTAGCGAGTACTTGGACACCAAATCTCTCGTTACCAATTGTCGCAGGATTCGATCGTTCTGCTAACCATATTAACACTGTCCCAGCTACTAATAAGAATGCTGTTGCCTGTAACACTAAATGTGTATGTGTACTTAATTTACGAAAAGCTAGTTTAAAGTTACGCGGACGCTGTGCTAAATAACGGTTCATTCGTTCACGTAATTCGAACCAAACGGAGAAACCTAAACCACCCGCAATAATTAAAGCAGCCAGAGTAATCAGAATTAATGGATTACGTGCAAAAGCCTCCATATCATTTACCCCAACATTATCTAATCCTGAATTGGTAAAAGCGGCTACTGATAAGAAGAAAGCATTAAAAGCACCTTTAAAAAATCCGTAACGCGGCCAGAAGTCAATCATAATGACCGCAGCAGCTGCTAACTCAAAGTAGAGCGTAAAGCGGTAGATTGAGAATAAGAAACTTAGAAAGTTCGCATTTGTATCACGGTTTAACGCCGCCTGCAAGATATATTGATCCTTCAACGGAATCTTACGATGCAAATAATAAAGACCCGTGTTGATAATCGTAATGACCCCAAGTCCCCCAATTTGAATCATAAACAGGGCCACAATTTGCCCCCAAATATTATATGTTTCGCCAATCGGCAAAGCTGCCATCCCAGACACACAAACCAATGAAACAGCCGTCAACAAATGGTCAAAATATGAGGCATCAACCCCTTCGTGTTGCATCATCGGCAAAGCTAAAATAAAGCTGCCGGCAAAGGCAAATAGAATAAAACTCAGTACTAACTGAAAAGACGTCGACCAATTGCTTGGTTTTAAAAACTCCAGCAAGCCACCACCCCATTTCACAATAATAATCCAATTCAAAAGTTAAACATAATATACAATATAATAATAATACAAAAGATTCCAACAAAGTGCTATGATTAAACAGAAAAGCAAGGAGGACACCAGATGAATATTGAAATTATCAGTGTTGGCAAATTAAAAGAGAAATACTTAAAACAAGGCATCGCAGAATATCTGAAACGCCTAGGCGCCTATGCAAGCGTGAGTGTAATAGAAGTGGCAGATGAACCGACAGGGGACAATATGTCCGAAACTGAAATTGAACAAGTGCTTGCCAAAGAAGCTGAGCGAATTAATGCCAGATTAGCACCCGGCCGTAAAGTGATCGTCTTAGCCATTGAAGGCAAGATTATCAGCTCCGAAGAGTTAGCCGCTCAACTAGACCAATATGCGACGTATGGTGATAGTAAAGTAACCTTTATCATTGGAGGTTCACTAGGCTTGGCTACTGAATTAAAAAAACGTGCAGACTTATCGATCAGCTTTGGTCGCATTACACTACCACACCAATTGATGCGTCTTGTCTTAGTTGAACAGATTTATCGTGCCTTTCGAATTAATTCGGGGCATGCGTACCATAAATGATGATAAAAATTACATCTGTTCGGTAGATGATAGTGCTTACTCAATGCCTCTCTACCCTCTAAAATCATCGGGGTTTCGGGGGATTACTAGATAGTCCTTAGTTGAAGTGAGTTCGAGCAAGTAGATAGGAAAATCCAAATCGATCATTAATTTAATCGTTGAATTGCAATAATTATTGCGACAAATAATTTATCTTTATTCAATTAACAAGAGTTCGTGTAAAAATACTTCCAAGGGTGTTCGGTAATCTAGACATTTCCTAGGTCGATTATTCATTAACCACAAGGCTTGGAAGAGTTCTCGGTGCGTCACTTTAGCGAGGTCTGTTTTCTTAGGAAAGAACTCACGTAGTAAACCGTTCGCGTTCTCATTGGTTCCTCTTTGCCAAGCGCTATAAGCATCGGCAAAGTAAAAATCAATCCCTGCTGCTTCGACCTCAGCGTAACAAGCAAATTCTTTCCCGCGATCTGAGGTGAAGGTCTTTAAAGCCTCTTTTGGTAAGCTTTCTCTCAGTTCTTCAATCGCAGTATGCATGGAAACTTTAGAGCGATTTGGCATAGGTAAAGCGATATATAAACGGCTTTTTCTTTCTGCAAAGCTCGCTAAACAGCCTTTACTCTGGCCTCGAGAAGAAACCACCGTGTCCAGTTCCCAATGCCCGAACTCTTGTCTATTCTTTACTGATTTGGGCCGTTTCGAAATGGGCGTACCGATATTAAACTTGCCTCGCGTTTCTTGAGGTTGACGACTTTTTCCTTTGTGTCTTAAAACATCTAAGGATACCTTTAAGATTCCTTGGTAAATCCAGTTATAAATAGATTTAAAGGAAAGTTTCCCCTCATAATCTCGTCCAATAATTTGTTCCGGTGACCAAGTGCGTTCCAATTTATCTTGAATATCTTCAAGAAGCTTGGATGTATGTTTTGGCTTTCTCCCCTTATGACGTGCACGTTGATTGGCAGCTTCTTGAGTATCCTGGGCTTTATATTGTTCTGTGGGACACCGCTTAAGTTCTCGATAAATCGTTGATCGATGGCGACCGATTAATTGGGCGATGTGATTAATTTTATAGCCTTCTTGGTAGAGTATCTCTATTTTTGAACGTTCTTCTATGGTAAGATGTGCGTAGCTCATAACAGACCTCCGTGTGTATGTTTTTGTCGTTACTAACATCTTACACGAACCTGTTATGGGTTTCTTTGTTTGTCGCACTTAATTTTACAATTCATCCTTAAGGATTGGCTCTGATACGGCTAATAAAACACTAGCATTTATGCTATAATTCAATAAGAAATATTTATTCTGCGGTGAGTTCGCCTAATCGTAGTATAAATACTATTAGAATAAGAAGGGATTGATTTAATTGGCAAAAACAAAAGAAGAGTTATTGAAACAATTAGAACAAGAACAATTATTACCTTTATATACAGCGACAGACTTAGATATCTTACCCGTGGTTGAGGAAGTTTTAACAAGCAATGGTTTAAACTTCATCGAGGTAACTTATCGTAGTGATTTAGCCTCAGCAGCTATTAAGCAATTATCGCAATCCGGCAAATTAATTGTAGGTGCAGGAACAGTTAGAGACCTAGCAACTGCTAAAGATGCGATTGAAAATGGAGCAACTTTCATTGTTACTCCAGGCTTCTCTCCAGAAGTAGTGGACTATTGTAATGAAAATGATGTATTAGTAGTACCTGGTACTGTAACACCTTCAGAAATTATCCAAGCTATGGACAAAGGAATTTCAACAGTTAAATTCTTCCCAGCAGATGTTTATGGTGGCTTAAAAGCTATTAAAGCATTGAGTGGTCCTTTCTTCGATATTAAATTTGTTCCAACCGGTGGCGTGAATTTAGATAACTGTAAAGAATTCTTATCGAATGATGCTATAGCCGCAGTAGGGGGTTCTTTCATTATTTCTGAGAAATTAGTTCAAGAAGATAATGGTGTATCTGCAGACAAAAATATTAAAGAAATTTTGGAGAAAATTAAATAATAACGAGGTGAAAGGAATGAAGTGGACTTTTAGATGGTATGGTAGCGATGATCCAGTAACCCTAGATAATATTCGTCAAATACCTAATATGTACGGGGTAGTAGGGACCTTAACCCATAAATTACCTGGTGATGTATGGGAAATCCATGAAATCGAAGCGTTAAAGAAAGAAGTCGAAGCCAAAGGTTTAACCTTAGCAGGGATTGAAAGTGTATCTGTTCATGATTCTATCAAAGCGGGAACAGCTGACCGAGATAAATATATTGAAAACTACAAGCAAACCATCCGAAATTTAGGGGCTTGTGATGTGAAGGTAATTTGTTATAGTTTCAAGCCAATTTTCGGTTGGGCTAAGACAAACCTTAACTATGAACTAGCCGACGGATCTCATACTTTAGAGTATGATGATGCGGTGGTTCAACAAATTGAACCTAAACAAATGTATGGTTTAATCAAGGGACAAACTTCAGGCTTTGAATTATCTGGTTGGGAACCTGAACGTCTAGAGAAATTTCATGAATTAGAAGCTATGTACGAGGGCTTAACTGAAGAAGGGCTCTTCCAAAACTTTAAATATTTCTTGGAAGCTATTATTCCAGTTTGTGAGGAAGCTGATGTTAAGATGGCGGTTCATCCTGATGATCCTCCTTTCAATATGTTTGAATACCCACGTATTACGAAAAATAAGGAAGATATCTTACGCATTGTGAATGCTGTAGATTCTCCATATAATGGGGTTACATTCTGTACAGGTTCTTATGGTGCTAATCCTGAAAACGACCTGGTTGACATGATTCATGCCTTAAAAGGTAAAATCAATTTTGTTCACTTCCGTAATGTGAAAATTTTAGGCCACAGACATTTCTTAGAATCTGCCCACTTAAGTAGTGAGGGTTCCTTAGATATGTATGCGATTATGGAAGCCTTAGTTGAAACAGGTTTTGATGGATTGGTTCGTCCAGACCATGGCCGAGCTATCTGGGACGAAGTTGCTCGCCCAGGTTACGGACTGTATGACCGCGCTCTTGGCCTATCTTACTTGCAAGGTTTAGAAGAAGCTGCGGTTAAGAATAGCAAGAAGTAAAATTTACTTTTTTGGAACATTTGGTAAATAACTCGCTTTTATAAGCAATCCTATTAATGAACGAGCAAATTTAATTATGGCGAACCGCTTTTCAAAGCACCAAGCCGTAATTAAATGGTTCTATAATTTTTAGTGTTGGTAAATATAAAAAATAGGATAGTGTAAAAGGAATTCTCGATAAAGCTCTAAGAAGAGTAATAATGAGGTTCTTTTCCTACTTTTAGTCAAGTACTATTTAGAGAGACATTAGTAGAATGATAGGCATGCCAAATAATCCTTCAAAAGACTACTTTTTTTTGAAGAAAATTGGTACAATTTAATTAATCATAGAGAATCTACTGATTATTTTGGTGAGAGATCATAATCATATAGTTTCCCATGTAGTACTAAATAGTGAATGGATTTTAGAAATCGGTCCATACATCCAATCAGA
>NZ_WJQT01000032.1 GCF_009659375.1 Fundicoccus ignavus | reverse complement strand
ACGATCTGAAAAGTATAAGGGGCGAATCGGTTTGTTAGATCTAGCGAGTAACTTTTGACTTAGAAAGACACGCGCACGTAAATGTTCAAAGTTTCGATAACCAAAACCACTTCGCTTGATTGTTTTAATTTTGTTGTTCATGCCTTCAACGACGCCATTTGATAAGGTATAGGTTAAACTATTCTCAATGGCTTCACGATAATGAAAGAGTGTCGTAAAAGCCGTTCTGACATGTCTCGAGACAGTATAGTGACGCGTGTTATGTAAATCTTCTTCAAATAGTGTGACATTATTCATGATGATATCGGTTTTTAAATCATTAATCAACTCGTATTCTATGCGGAACTTTGGATCAATCGATAAGAGGTATTCAACCATACTCTTTTGGGTCACGAGTCCTTCAAATAAACGATGACTATGATAGCGTTCAAAGTCTAATTCTTCGCGATGTTTTAACAGTAGCTTCCATAAACGCTTCAGTTTCGTGTAATCTGTGGGGCGTGTATAGCGAATACGATTCATTAATTGAATACGCGATTGATTCAATGCACGATTTAATAATTGAATGAGATGGAAACGATCAATGATGATCTCCGCATTCGGAAAGAGACGTTGAAAGAACTGATAATAAGGTTTATACATGTCGATCGTAACCGTCTTAACGGACAAGCGTGCTTCGCGTGGATAGCGCATAAAGTAATCCCTCAATTCTGTTTGAACACGCTCCGGAATAATATCGACTAATCGATGGTTGTGGACATCCATAATAATTGCACTCATTTGATTTCTAACAGAACGAAACTCATCGATACCAATATGCTCAGGCAATGTATGTTTGGATGGATTTAGAGCTTTCACTGCTTTCTTTAATTGAGTGCTCACGGGTGTCGGCGAAATATTTAAACGTTTCGCAATCAAGGTCATGGATTGAATTTCGGCTAATTCAAGGGTAATCATTTGTTTGAGCGTATTCGAAATAAAACAGCGTTCATCTACTAAAGGGGTGGTCGCCATAAAGGTTGTCTGACAATGTTTGCATTGAAAGCGTTGCTTCTTTAACATTAATAGAACAGGTTGCAGACCTAACGTGGTCAACTTAATCCGACTGGTTTTGTAACCAAATTTAATGAGGTCATCTGATGAGCGATTGACGACCCCACAGTTTTGACAAGCAGCTGGTTGATAAGAGAGCGTCCCGAAAATAACTTTACACGTAACCTCTTTAACTAGCAGTGTGTCTACCTTATCCTCTAATACAATATTTGGGTCTTTAATTTCGAACAATTTTGCGATACTATGTATATATGCCAAGTGAATTCTCCTTTTGATGGTTGTGGTGACTATATTATAAAGGAAATCACTGGCTTTTTTTATACAAAAAATTAAAAAGAGTGTCAGTGAGGATTTCCTCACCAACACTCAAAATTTTAGAACCAATAAAAAGAGCGCTTCACGTTGTGAAGCGCTCTTTGTTAGCTTAATTTATTCATTTAAAAACGTTACTTTTCCATTCTCTAATGATTGAATGCGACAAATTGAGAAAACATCTACACCTTTTGCTTCTAAATATTGGCGACCTGGTTGAAATGACTTTTCGATACAAATCCCCACTCCAACAGTTTCTCCCCCTGCTTGTTCAACAAGATTAACTAAACCAAGCGCAGCCTGACCGTTAGCTAGAAAATCATCAATGATCAAAACTTTATCATTAGCTGATAAATATTCCTTAGAGATCAACACATTGCTTGTAACATTTTTTGTGTAACTATGCACACTTGTAACATATTTATCTTCCTTTGCAAGCGTAGATGGTTCAGCTTTCTTAGCAAACAACATTGGTACACCCAAGTGATGGGCAACCAACAAAGCCGGTGCTATTCCTGATGATTCTATTGTTAATACTTTAGTAATGCAACGATCACCAAAATATTTATAAAATTCTTTTTCAATTTCTTCAATAACAATCGGATCAATTTGATGGTTTAAAAAAGAATCCACCTTTAATACACTGTTCGGAAAAACTTGTCCGTGTTTCAATATCATTTCTCTCAAATAACTCATGCACACACTCCTAGACGCTTTAAAGTACTCCTATTATATGCTAATCATTCGTTTTTTCAATCAGGATATTTGGATTTCAATGTTATCAAATAATAATAGTTCGCTTTTATTAAAACACTGGAAATTATATTAAGTTAATTTTTGTTACTCTTTACTTGCAATCACTTCTATTTCCACTAAGCCGTTCATAGGTAAAGCTGCCACTTGGAAGGCACTTCTAGCTGGATATGGTTGCTTAAAATAACTTGCATATATTTCATTCACTCTTGAAAAATCTTGAATATCATTCAAAAAGACAGTTACTTTAGCGATATTTGCTAGAGTTAAACCTGCTTCAGCCAAAACATATTGGATATTTCGAAAAGCTTGATGTGTTTGAGCCGCTAGACCATCAACCATCATTCCGGTTTGACGATCAATGCCTAATTGTCCTGATAAAAAAACTAAATTCCCTGTATCGATTGCTTGAGAATACGGACCTACCGCTGCTGGTGCTAAGTTTGATTCGATTTTTTTCATATATTTCACTCCTCATTAATTGTCGTTTTAAATAAATTTTATCACAAAATCAAAAACAGTGTATATCCCCACTTGGGAGACATACACTGTTTTGGCTTAAACTAATACTTTTCCAGCTTCAAAAATTGTTTCAATTAATTTCATTACTCGGCGTACTTCTGAGTTTTTAACGATGGGTTCTGCATCCTTACGTACCACATTATAGAAATTACGATAGAAGGATTCATATTCAGCCTTTGGCTCTGGGAATTCCAACTGCTCAGTCGCTTCTTCAGACGGTGGTGCCATAGTTTTAGTTAGGCCAACTCCAGCTTGAATAGGTGTCGGTGCAGCAATATCTGTGCGACCAGTAGCACGAATAATTTCACCGTTCATTGCCCAATCTTTAATAGTTGCGCTTCCTTCCAATCCTTGTACATACCATCGAGGTAATGCTGTATAGTTAGTGGTTCCCACTTCTACTACTGCACGAACACCATTTTCAAATGTAATATAAGCGACAAAACCGTCGTCAACTTCATCGCCAAGTACATAACTTAAATCTGCGTAAACGTGCTTTATATCACTATCAATTAGCCATAATAATTGATCTAGTAAATGTACCCCCCAATCAAGTAACATACCTCCACCATGAGCTTCTAAATGACGCCAGTCTCCTGGTATACCATTCGCACCTTGAACACGTGATTCAATTTTGAACAATTCTCCAATAGGTTTTTCTTTAAATAAGCGACGAATAATTAAGAAGTCTGGATCCCAACGACGGTTCTGATGAACCATAAACACCTTGCCTGTTGCTTCAGCGACTGCTAGTACTTCATCGAGCTCTGCAACATTCATTGTCACAGGTTTTTCGCATACAACATGTTTGCCTGCTTCTAAAGCGGCAATCGCTAATTCTTTATGTGAATCATTAGGGGTTGCGATTAAAATTGCATCTACTGTTTCATCATTTAGCACTGCTTCGAAACTACTATATACTTGATGACCAAATGTGTCGGCAACTACTTGTCGATCACGATCGATATCGTAAACACCCACTACCTGTAATAATTCTTTTTCATTTGATATGAGTGCATCTGCGTGATATTTGCCCATACCACCGTAGCCTACTACCACAAAATTAATTAGTGACATATTTTCCTCCTAATACAAAACCTTAATTAACTAAGCCCACCACATCTCAGAGGGTTGATCGTTAATCATGATAGAACGTAAATTCGTAATTGCACGATTTAACCCCTCGTCGATTGACATGATTGGATCTTCATGTTCAATACTCAAGACGTAATCATAACCATAAATTCTTAGAGCCGATATCATATCTGACCAATCCTGTAAGCTATGCCCACAGCCAACTGATCTAAATGTCCAAGCTCTTGATTTAACATCTGAATAAGGTTGCATATCTGTTAAACCATGCATGTTAATATTATCTTGGTCTAAGTATGTATCTTTAGCATGGAAGTGATTAATGGCTCCAGCTTCCCCTAAAATCTTAATTGCAGCTACCGGATCAATTCCTTGCCACCATAAGTGAGAAGGATCAAAGTTACAACCAATTGCATCTCCAGCTCCATCACGTAATTTCAACATCGTATACGGTGTATGCGCTAAGAAACCACCATGTAATTCAATCCCTATTTTGACACCTGCTGCTGTTGCTTCGGTGTTAATATCTTTCCAATAAGGGATTAATTTTTTCTCCCATTGATACTCATAGTTGTCATTGTATTCTGTCGGCCAAGGTAATACAGGCCAATTAACCTGAGTATCCGTCGCGTTTCCTCCTGATACTCCAGAGAAGCCGTTAACAACTGGAACATTCATTAATGATGCTAATTTAATTGTTTTTCTCATCAATTCATCTGCTTCCTGTGCTACCTTTGGTAATGGTGAAATCGGATTATGATGAGCGCTCAAAGCTGAAATTTCTAAACCTTTATCAGCCAATTTCGCCAAATAATTTTGACGTGCATCACTGCTAGCCAATAATTTATCAATATCTAGGTGAGCATTCCCTGGTGAACCGCCTGTTCCGATTTCTACCATTTGTAAACCTTTGGATGAAACTACATCAATCATCTCTTCAAAACTCAAATTATTGAATAAAGGTGTAAATACGCCTAATTTCATGTTATGACCTCTTTCTTTAATAGTGAATTATTTTTCTAAACTTTCAAAATGTCCGTAGCTCGGGTAATGATTTTCTGTTGGTGTGCACCAGTGGATACCATTCTTAATAACACGTTGAACATCCTTATTATAATAACTCGGATAAGTTTCGTGACCTGGTTGGAAATAGAATATTTTTCCATTTCCTCGACGGTAAGTCATCCCACTTCTAAACACTTCTCCGCCTGGGAACCAACTTACGAAAATTAACTCGTCTGGGGCTGGTACATCAAAGTGTTCTCCATACATCTCTTCTTGTTCTAACTCGAAATATTCGCTGACACCTTCAGCAATCGGATGGCTTGGATTTACATTCCAAACACGTGTGTGTCGACCATCTTCACGCCATTTTAAATCGCATGATGTTCCCATTAATTTCTTGAAAATCTTAGAGAAATGACCTGAATGCAATACAATCAAGCCCATCCCTTGCAACACGCGATTTTGAACACGTTCAACTATGTCATCCGCCACTTCATCATGAGCCATATGTCCCCACCAGATTAGCACATCAGTTTCATTTAAGACTTCTTCCGTTAATCCATGTTCTTCTTCATCTAGAGTGGCTGTTCTGACTTCAAATTGATCCTCTCCTAAGAAACTCGCAATTTGTTCATGAATACCATTAGGATATATTGCTTGAACAGTTTCATCCGTTTTTTCATGGCGGAATTCATTCCATACTGTAACTTGTATCATCGTCTTCTCCTTTGTATGTCTTATTGACCTAAATATACTGGTTTACCTGTTTCAGCTGATTGATAGATTGCCTCTAAGATTTCAGTTACAACGAGTGCTTCTTCAGGTTTTACCACAGGATCTGTGTCATTTACAATCGCATCAATCCATGATTGAGCTTCCAGTAATTCTGGATCATAAGCAGAGCCATCAAAGAAGTCTACGCCACCTGGGTCTAAAACGATTTGTTTATCGAATAAAGTGCCATACTCTTCACCATTTATTCTTAAGCCATTATCCATATCAGCTCCAGCCTTAGAACCCATTAAAGTAGTTTTAGCTTCTTTTACATCTAACGTGTTTAATGCCCAACTTGATTCTAAGAAGATAGTTGCACCATTTTCCATTACAACAAACCCAAAAGCAGAATCTTCTACTGTGAATTTTTCTGGATCCCATGGTCCCCAAGCATTTGCTGAATTACGATTTTCGCCTAATTCACGATACGTATTACCCACAACATATTTAGGCTTATAATTATTCATCATCCATAATGTTAAGTCTAACGCATGAGTTCCAATATCAATTAATGGGCCGCCCCCTTGAGCATCTGCGTCTAGAAACACTCCCCAAGTTGGTACTGCTCGACGGCGAATCGCGTGTGCTTTAGCGAAATAAATATTACCCAAATCTCCATTAGAAACCGCTGTATGTAAAAATTGTGAGTCTTGACGGAAACGGTTTTGGTATCCAATTGTTAATTTCTTGCCTGTACGTTTTGAAACTTCAACCATTGCACGTGCTTCCTCTGCAGTTTTAGCCATCGGTTTTTCGCACATTACATGATTATCTGCTTCCATCGCTGCGATTGATAATTCTGCGTGTGTATCATTTGGTGTACATACGTGAACAATATCTAATTCAACTTCCGCTAACATTTCGCGATAATCAACATAGACTTGTGCATCTTGAGTACCAAATTGTTCCTTAGCTTCAATTGCTCTTTCGATAATCAGATCACAGAATGCGACGATTTCTACACCTTCAACTTGCGCTAATGCAGGTAAATGTTTTTTAGTTCCGATGCCACCGCACCCAATTATTCCAATTTTTAATGTCATTATTACAACTCCTTGCAAACGTTTTTCTTAACCTCATTATATCGAATGCGATTTCAATATTCTTCCTATTTCTTTTGCAAAAATTCCCGAATATTGCTCTCGGATAATAATCCTCTTGAAAACTAACTATTCAGATGACGTTTAATTATCGTAAATCTTCTAATCCCTAATCAGAAAACCCCGGACTGGTTCCAAGTCTTTTTAACTTACTTTTAACCGTTCTTGTTTGATAATACAGCGATACTTTTGTTGGAATAATGAGTTAGCTCAGCGACTTGTTTTCCAAAGCAGTACATAGGGCAATCGGCGTAGCGTGCTCTGACTTTGATCATAGCGAATTAGTCAGTGCCTAGCCGATTTAGCTGGAAAAGCATGAACGATCGTGAAGGCTTTGAAAGCGACCACTGCCTTGGAAAACAATAAGCTGAGTGCAGCATAGAGCTTGATAAATCAACATAAATCTTGTAATTCCTTATATTATAAAATAAAGCATTATCAGCTCCCTTATAGAGGAAGTGATAATGCTTCTTGATAATTTAATTTAAATTAAATGTCTTTTGATATTGTAATGGGGATTGTCCTACCGCATCTTTAAACACGTGATGGAAAGTTTTAACGCTCGAAAATCCAGCTTTTTCTGCAACTTCTGCCATCGGAATGTTCTCATTAGCTAAAATAAATTTCGCTTGATTCACACGGTATTCAGATAAAAATTTACCAAACGTTTGACCGGTATTCTTTTTAAAAAAACGTGTGAAGTAATACGGACTAAATCCGACAACTTTTGCAATATCTTCTATAGTAATAGTTTCTTGATAACTCGTCTCGATATACTCGAATACTTGATTCAATCTTTCCAACGTGTCTTTGTATTGAATAGTTGAAAAATCGTGGTTTTCGGTTAATAATGCACGTTTTGGTAGTTCCTTATAAAAGTTTCCAATCATTTGATAGAGTTTCGCCATGATTAAATAATTTGCTCCAGTAGGTCTGTCCTGATCGTAAGTATAGAGAGCTAACAGTAATTCACGTGTTTTCTCAGTCAATGTTTCCGGCCAATTTCTACTATGTGGTTCACCCGTTTCAAACAACTGCATTAATGTTTTCTCGTTTTCTCTTAAAATTGCTTCGTCAAATAATTGTAAATCAAATTGATAAACTAAGCGTTCACTATCTGGTGAAGCTAAAAAGTAATGAGATTCTCCACTTGCAAAAAAAATCATTTCCCCTTCAAGCAAGTCTACCCGCTCGTTATTTACGCCTATTCTAACACTTCCATGAACAGCATATATGATTTCAATTTCCTTATGAAAGTGGGGATAAACAACAGTCAGACCGTCATTTAATAGCGTTCTGAATTTTATAGGGTGCTTGAATTCTGGTATTTCTACATAGCGACTACTCATTGTTTTCCTCCAATATTATTCTCTTATCTGTTATATTAACACATTCTTATTCCATCTCAAGCGCAGTAGTGATGGAATAACCCCAAATTGGATTGTAAGTTATTTTGATAGCACCTACGTCATTTGTAGCCAAAGTCGGTATGTTAAAAAATTGAAGACGTTGTAATACTTCTGCGTGTGGGTGTCCATAACGATTATTTTCCCCAGCTGATATTAAAGCTAATTGAGGCCTTAATTGCTCGAGTAAAAGTTCAGATGTACTTGTGTTACTCCCATGATGTGCTACTTTAATAATATCCGCTGTTAAATTAGGATAAGCGGTTATCAAGCGTCTTTCGCCTTCAATCGATAAATCACCTAAATTGAGAAATGAAAGTGCTCCAAGTTTAATATAACAGATTAACGAAGAATCGTTTGATTGATCTTCTTGATAATAGGTTACATGTTCTTCTAAGGCTAATATAGAAAAATTTGTTGCTTCCACTTGGTAAACTTGGCCATTCTCCAATACATTCATTTTAATATTACTGTTTAGATGAGGTTTAATTTGTTTCCACAAAGAACTTTTCAAAGTATAATTATTAATAAATAAGTACTCGATGTCAATTTCTTGAGATAGAGCCAATAAATTACCTGCATGATCGATGTCTGGATGAGTTACCACAACACCTTTTAGTCGTCGAACGCCTAAAGCTTTTAAAGCAGGTAGCAATTGCGCTTGAGCAGCTGCTGTGTCTAAACTAATTCCCTCATCATTAAAATTAATGCGTCCTCCCGTATCAATCAACCAAGTATCTCGGCTAAAAGCTGGTTGGTAAAGCAATGCATCACCTTGCCCAACATCTAGCACAATTAATGTCGTATTAAAATTAAAATTCGAAGACAAAACTAGTATTAAATAAACAATTAATACACTGACATAAGCTTTTAAAAGCCGTTTTCTTTTTAAACACCATAACCAACAACTAGCACCTGCATATAACATTAACAATTGGCTAACTGAAATACTTCCGATTATCAACGTTGTCCATTTCAAGAAATCAATCGGTATTAGCTGGCTCCATATTCTGTTAAAGATCAGAGAAAGTCTTGCCAAAACTACTTCAAACGAACCGAAAACGTGACTCAGATAAATAATCAAGGTCGTCATGCACATGCTGGGCATCAATATTCTGTCGAAAATAAGGCCGAAAACTAAAACAATCACCAACTGAACCCAATTCCATTCAGCATTCGAATAGATGAGTAAAGGCCAGGAGAATATTAAACAGGTCAAAGAAAATTCTATCTGTTGCTGAAAACCCTCATCCATTTTACGTGCTGAAAAGTAAAAATGAATCACATAACTTAATAAAAAACTTAATTGAAAACCTAACATCTGACTATACAATGGATGAATGATTAACATCAAGATCCCAACAATCGCCAATGTATCTAATGAACTAAATGGTAAGTCGAAATATCGACAAAGCCTTCTTCCATAATAAGCTGCTAACGAACGAATCACGCCTGCTGGCCATTGTATCAGCCAAGCATAAAATAACAACAATACTAAAAGAAATATCTCAACAAGCTCTATCATTATTCCTATCCGCAGCAAACTATACCGCAGCCACTTACGTATATAATTCAAATGAAATCCACTAATTGCAAAATAATGGACAACTCCCAGAATCAGAAAATCCTCCCGAAGAGTTTTATAAGCCGATGAACTAATATTTAGTAATAATTTATTATGGACTGCCACCCAACTAAAATCTTCTAATACTCTAAAAGGTTTAGTAATATTAGCACGCCAAACTTGCATTTTCTCTTTCACAGTTATTGGCGCAATCTCATTGATTGAAAAGATCTCAGTAATATCCATTTCCCATACAATTTGTTGTTTCAGCAAATAGTCTTGGTAATCGAAGACTGAAAAATTTCTAGCACTATCTGGTTTACTTATTTTCCCTTTTACTTGCCAAACCGTTTGGCTATCGATTAATCTTGAATTTACTTGAAAATCTTCTGGTAGACGGTAATACACCTGAATTGGAATGCTTTCCTTTACATTTTCTGAATGAAGCAGGCGAGCTGTTCCAGTTAATTTTTCAGAATCTAAACTCACACTTAAGGGTGAGAATACAATTGTGTAATTTGTGTCTGCTTCTGTGAAAGTTAGACTAGCCACATTATCCAGATACTTCATCTGTCGCAACGTAAGAGCCAATACCAATAATGATAGAATTGTTACCCATTTCCATGTCCCATTCTTTAAATAAAGGAGTCGAATTCCAAATAAAGCCAAGCAGATGAAGCCCAACCAATGTGGACTAAATAATAACTGTAATCCCACCATTAACCATAGAAAGATAAAACTCCAATAAAATTGTTGCTGTGCTAATAGGTGTTTCATTTAGTCCACCGTGATGAACGGAGCTAGTTGATCAAAGGTTTTCTGTCCAATTCCACTTACCTCTAACAAGCCTTCAATTCCTCTAAACGATCCGTTCTCTTGCCGAAATTGCAGAATTGCACTTGCTTTCTTCGGTCCTATTCCAGGTAAGGTTTCCAACTCTGAAGCATTCGCTGTATTAATATTGACCAACTGAACTTGCTGACTTAATAAGCCAGAATCCTCTTCTACTATAGATAGAAGTTTCATGTTTTCTTCTTCCTCGGCAGCATACTCTTCATGTGTAAAGATATAAATTAACATTTGATCATTCAATAACAAAGCTTGATTTAATGATTGAGTCGCAGCATCAGGCAATAAGCCGCCTGCCATTTCAATTACATCGAATAAGCGACTGCCTAAAGGTAAAGCATAAACGCCTGGTTTAGCTACCGCTCCTTTCAAATCTACATAAATCATTTCAATTTCATGAACTTCTGGCTCTTCTATTGATTCTTTTACACCTACACCCAGCAATGAACTTTCAGATTCATCGCTTGTTACGTGCAAAGGTTCTAATAGTTGATTACTTACAGATTGAGTAGACTGAAACCACAGAAACATCGCGACTAATAGCACGAGAACAAATCCCACTATGATATTTACTTGTATTTTATTCATAATTATCCCTCCTATGTATAAATACGTAAAAATCATGAAAATGTGTGTTTGAAAATGAAATAATTTGTTTTATATCTTTTTGCTTGATATAATATAGAAAAATCACGGAAAGGTTTGGTGTCGATGTTAATTTTCTAATTAAATTTTAAACTTCAAAGTAGGCATAACTATCGTTATTTTGATAGGCTTGTTTGAAGTGGTTTAATTAGAAAATTTCTACCCTTAACTTCACAGATTTCCTAGCTCTTAGCTAAGGATTCTCTGTCTTTTGGTGTACCAATTTTTGATAAAACCGCTCAAGCAAAGTCTTGAGCGGTTTTTGTGCATTAAAATAACATTATTCAAAGGAGGTATATTATGTTACAAGTAAAGCATTTAACAATGACGCACACAAAAGATTTAAGAACGCTAATTCATGACTTAAATTTCACTCTCAACACTGGAGATAAAATGGCTATTATCGGAAATGAAGGTAATGGAAAATCCACTCTACTTAAATGGATAATGGCTGATGATAAGATTGAAGATTATATTCAAGTTGAAGGAGAGCTGGTTAATCAATTTAGTCACGTAGAATACTTACCGCAATTTCTACCCGATAAAGACAGTCGTATGTCATTAGAGGAATATTTTTTTGGAGCTGATGCTGTTGAAGCATTAGACTATGCAGAACTCTATAGCATAGCCAGCCAATTAGCTTTTGACCCTGACCGCCTGACAAGCACACAGATCTTAGCTAACCTGTCTGGTGGTGAACGCATTAAAGTACAACTGATTAAAATTTTAGCTAAACATCCAGATCTTCTATTACTCGACGAACCTTCAAATGATCTGGATTTAGATGCAATATATTGGCTAGAACATTTTATTCGCTCATCATCCCTAACAATACTATTTATTTCGCATGATGAAGCTCTTTTAAAACAAACAGCCTCTCGCATACTACACATCGAACTGTTGCGTCATAAAACGATACCCTTGACAACAGTTGCAAACCTTGATTACACAACTTATGTTCAATTACGTAATGAAAAAATAGTGACTCAAACGCAGATTGCGAACAAACAGCGTGAAGAACATGATAAAAAAATGGAAAAATATCGTCGGATCGAAAGCAGTGTTCATGATGCTCAAAATAAAATTTCACGACAAAATCCGGCTGCCGCGCGTTTATTGAAAAAGAAAATGCATGCTGTCAAATCGATGGAAAAACGTTTTGAAAAAGAAAAAGATAAATTCGAAGATATTCCAATACAAGAAGATCCAATTCTAATAAAATTTTCCGGTACAGAACCCTTGGCCAATGGGAAAACAATATTAACCTTAGATAATTATACGGTCAGTATTGATGATATTTTATTAGCTCAGTCCATCAATCTTTTAATGCGTGGTCCACAAAAAATCGGTATTGTTGGAAAAAATGGTGTTGGTAAAAGTACATTTCTGAAACAGTTATGGAACTCACTAAAGAATAGAACAGATATTAATGTAGGCTATATGCCACAAAATTATCAAAGTCAATTTGAACTCGCCTCTTCTCCTATTGATTTCCTTAGTACGACAGGTGATGCTGAAGAAACCACACAAATTATGACCTATTTAGGAAGCATGCGATTTACATCTGATGAAATGAAACATCCCATTAATGAGTTGTCTGGTGGACAACAAGCTAAATTATTTTTACTTAAAATGGACTTGAATGGTGATAATGTACTTTTGCTTGATGAACCTACAAGAAACTTCTCTCCCCTTTCACAACCAGAACTGAGAAAGAGTTTCGCTACATTTAAAGGTGCGATTATTACCATTTCGCATGATCGCCAATTTTTAAAAGAAGTCTGCGACAAAGTCTTTGAATTAACACCTAATGGA
This sequence comes from Fundicoccus ignavus, assembly GCF_009659375.1. GTDB lineage: Bacteria > Bacillota > Bacilli > Lactobacillales > Aerococcaceae > Fundicoccus > Fundicoccus ignavus. The sequence continues at coordinate 5,812 of NZ_WJQT01000032.1, read as the reverse complement.
TTAATTGAAACAATCATTAATTAAGCAAAAAAAATTTTCAGTAAGAAATGGCTAGACTACAAGACGAGTTTACAACATAACAATCATTGAAGAAACACATGAAATTAACGTTCCTAGGAACAGATTCCATGTGTTTCTTAGTACTTAAATATTTTTTGCCTAACTTCTTTGAAGTGCGTCTAGCCATTTTAGTTGATTAATACTGCGATACAAAGGGCAATTCATCGCCACTGATAGAATTGCTTGCTCTAGCGATGAGCGGAACATAAAGCACGGTAAATCAACCTAAAACTTATAATCTCTTATTTAAATAAACTCTTACGATTTTGAGCATTTCACTTCTACTTTGTCTATCTATAGGTGTAAAATTAAATATTGTTTAAATGTTGTGTTTAATGCGTTTTTATACAAATTCCATGTTGCAAAAACAGTTTTTTTTCGATAACATTCAAACATAAGTACTATTTTATATAAAAAGTCATTATTTCTTCACATTTATATGATAAATTATAAATTAACGTTAAGAAATTGAAGAAATTATAAATAGAATCAAAGAATAGGTGGCGAATTAGTTGAAGAAAGGTCTTATCATTACGGGCGTAACGCTGTTAGGTTTAGGTGTAGCTTATTTAACGGGTGTAGGGTACTATTCAAATCGTTTTGTAGCAAATACGACATTTGGAACCGTTGATATTAGTAATTTAACATTAGTAAAAGCTCAAGAAAAATTAGAAGCTGATTTAAATGAGCGTGAAATTGTTTTAACTGAGAATGAAGTTGAAGTTGCTCGCATTAAAGTTAGTGATTTAAATGGTGAATATAACACAGAATCTAACTTAGAGAGTGTTTATCAATCTCAAGACCCTATCGTATGGGTGACGAGTTACTTTGAAGAAGAAGCCTTCGAAGATGTATTAGCTGATCAAGTAGCTTTTAATGCTGAGAATATTAAAGAGGTACTAGCTGCAAACGGCATTACAAATGATAATCGTGAAGCTGCTGTGAATGCAACAATTGATTATTCTGATGAAGATGGTTACTTCATTGAGAGTGGCGTTAAAGGTACAGAAATTGACTATGATAAATTAGGCGCTTCAATCGTTAATACAGTTGAAGCAAATGAGAATACAATCGAATTAGAAGATGTCTATGCTGAACCTACTATTGATGGAGAAAGCGAGATTGTTACCTCAGTGATGGGTACGATTGAAGATTTTTCTGATATTCAATTAACACTACAAGTTGCTGGCAACGATATTACGATACCGCAATCAACAATTGAAAGCTGGATTTATTTCGATAGCAATAATGAATTATTAGTTGACTATGATTTAGTCTACGAATACGTTAATTCATTAAACGATGAATATGCAACTTATAACAAAACTCGTCAATTCATTAGTACTTTACAAGGTGAAGTTACAGTTCAACCAGGAATTCTTGGTTGGGGAATTGATACCGAAGCAGAAACACAAGCTATCATTGACGATCTTTACGCTGGAGTTGATGTGACACGTGAACCAGCTGTATTCAGTTCAGGTGGAAATGCAAACTCAGACGATGAAATCGGGAATACTTATATTGAAATTGATTTAACTTACCAAATGATGTATCTATATGTTGACGGAGAATTAGTTGTTGGTACTGATATTGTGTCTGGACAATTAGGAGCAGAAACAGTTCCTGGAGCTAACGCAGTCAACGAAATGTTGAGTAACACCAATTTAGTAGGTTATAACCAATTCAAAAAAGTTGAATATTCAGTTCCAGTTAGTTATTGGATTCGTTTTGATAATAATGCTCAAGGTATCCATGATGCCTCATGGCAAGGATCTTTTGGCGGAAGCGTTTGGCAATATTCTGGATCTTTAGGTTGTATTAACACTCCATACTGGGCGGTGGAAACAATCTATCATAATGTAAGTTATGGTACACCTGTTCTAGTATTCTATTAATCTGTTTTCTACACTATGATCAATTGATCATAGTGTTTTTTCATTATATAAAGGTAATAAGTTTTAGGCTGATTTACCTAGCAAAAGTGTAAAATCCTACTTAGCAAAATGTGTAAAATTGTACTTGACGGTTACACCTCACTGTCGTTCGTACTTTTTAAGCTCAATCGGCTAGGATCTGTCTACTTCGCTTTGCCCATAGTCAGAATAAGCAATTCTATTAGTAGCGATGGATTGCCCTTTGTACCGATTTGGATAATCATCAAGGTTAGTTATGTGTGTTCAACTAAAATTCACGGTAAATCATTGAGCAGAAAATAAAAAGAGAAAAGCGATTGCTTCTCTCATCCCATAATCTTTATATGCTTAATTTGTTATGCATTGCTTCAGCAACATGTTTTGGCACCATTTGTGAAATATTACCATCAAAACGAGCAATTTCTTTGATTAAAGAAGAACTTAAATGACGGTACTTTTCATCTGCAAATAAAGTGACTGTTTCCAAGTTAGGATTCTGTAAATGATTTGCAATCGCAATCCCACTTTCGTACTCAAAATCAATCGTATTTCTAACCCCACGGATCATTGCAGTAGCATTTTTTTCCGCAAAATAATTTGCTACTAAACCATCTCGTAAAATATCCACACGAACATTGTTTAAATCTTTAATCGATTCTTCTACTAGTTGCAATCTTTCATCCGCAGTAAACAAAGCTTGTTTAGATGTATTAATTGCAATTAATACGATCACTTCATCAAATAAACGACTGCTACGCGTAATTAAATCCAAGTGTCCTAAGGTCATGGGGTCAAAACTACCAGCAAAAATGCCGATTCTTGCATTATTCGTCAACTTGTTTCCTCCTGTGATATAGACGTACTAAAGTCTGTCCATAGTGTTTCTCCTTGTATAATTCCCAGCCATGCATGTCTTCTGGTAATACTGTTTGATCATCAGACTCACACATAATAATTGTATCTTCATTCAAAAAGTTTTGATCTTCTAACCAATCAATATCTGCCTCAATTGTCTGTTTATGATACGGTGGATCAATAAAAACTAAATCAAAAGTAAAAGTTGGTTGCTGGTTTCTAAATTTATTTAACGCATTTCGATTATCACCAGCAAGCACAACAAATTTTTCTTCTTCTTTTGTGATCGCAATATTTTCTTTAATAGTTTGAATAGCGGGACGATATTTCTCAGTAATTACAGCTAAATCCATTCCTCTTGATACCGCTTCTATAGCTAAAGCTCCACTACCACCATATAAATCCAATACATTTCCACCATCAAAATAACCACCTAATAAGTTAAACATACCTTCTTTTATCTTATCAGTAGTTGGACGCGTATTATTCCCTGGTACTGCTTTTAAGCGGCGGCTACCGTATTCTCCTGAAATAACTCTCATTAAATGCGCCCACTTTCTATTTTAAGCATTCTCATTACTCTTATTCCCCTGTTTTTCTTTGTTACGAGTATTCTTACGATATCTACGTGTTTTTTTTCGAGGATTTGTTGTCTTCTTCGTTTCGCTCTCAACTTCTTGTCCTGTTGTTTTCTTTGGCAAAGTAGTTACTTCCGAAACTTGAGTCGTTTCAGTATTTTGCTTGTTTTTCGATGGTAAATCTAACGATGCCGCAACGTTTGAAATAAATGCTGAATAATCTTGTTCCTCTTCTACACTATTCTTCAAATTTGGATCAATCCGGTTAGGAATCGAATCTTTGAATGTCATATCGATATCATCTCTAAAGGTATTGTCTACTTTACGAACGAAGTGATAGCGTTCTAATTGTTCTTTTGTCTGGTCAATTTGATCTGCATTCACGTATAGTACAACATATTTCAATTTCTTACTAATATAGTGAATGTGTCCATGTTTACGAATAGATTTTAAATGTTTCAACGTATATAACCAAACAATCAAACTTTGTCTTGGAATAATTTCAAAACTCACTTTTCCACCTACTTTTCCTGCTTCCGTGAATGAACTAATTTTAACCCATGGTCTCTCTTATAAAAACCGTCTTCATTCAACATAGCATCATTTAAGTTTTTTTCTGTTTCTGCTTGAATAATTATTACTTGTTTTTTCTCTTCAATAATCATTACTTGGACGACGGCAATCGCCATGATGCTTATTAACATACTTGAACCACCGTAGCTAATAAACGGTAAGGTTACCCCTGTTAGCGGTATTATCCCTGCTACGCCACCTATGTTTATAAATGACTGTATTAATAACATTGTGGCCATGCCAAAAAGGACATTTCGACGAAAATGGCTTTTAGACATTACAGCCCAACGATAAATCATAAAAATTAAACTAAACAACAAGCCAAGTATAAGCGCAATTCCAATCAAACCTGTTTCTTCGCCTATATTTGCTAAAATAAAATCGGTATGCCCAGCAGGCAAAGAGTACCTTTTAGTTTCTCCTTGACCTATTCCCAAGCCTAACCAGCCTCCGCGACTAAACGCTAAGTAACCACTGATTAATTGATAACCATCATGCTGTGGATATTTAAACGGATTCGAAAACGATCCTAGACGATTAATTTGGTAACTGTCAACTGAAACTAACCAATCAGATGCTAGTCGACTAAATATGTTTACACCAATCACTGCAATAAACGCACCGCTATACATCGCTAAGTTAATTTTGAAACTTAAATTTTGTTGAACCATCATAATAAAAAGTGTTCCTACTATTAAAATAACCATTCCTAAGTCCGGTTGAAATAATATTAGAATTATAGATGCTGATAGTAATAAAATCGAATACTTACTTGTTTTATCTGAAAACTCTTCATATGCAAGAATAACTTCTCTCTGCTGATTTTCTAGCAATCTTGCAAGGACAAGCACTGATAGGAGTTTAACTAATTCACTTGGTTGAAAACTCGCAAACCCTAAACTAAACCAACTTTGTGCTCCTCCACCAATTACACCTCTAAAAATTAACAGGAATAAAAATCCAATTAAGACCGTCATAACACTATTTAAGAAAATAATATTCCGATACATTTTATAATTTACGGAAATCATGACAATAATACCAACAAATCCTACGATTACTGCGAAAAATTGCGTCATCATATAACCAAATGGATCAGGCGCTGATATACCGTCCTCCGATAAATACATAGTTGAACTAAAAACCATTATTAAACTAATGATAATGAGAATTGTCATTATAATTAATATTGGATAATCCAATAGCTGAAGTTTTCTTTTTAAACGTTCTATATAAGGCAACTTTTCATGACTTTTCTCTTCGTTATTATCGAAATTTTTTGTTGAGTTCATCTCGCGACGATAATTATCCATCTTTGCCCCCTAACTGTTTCATAGAAATTATTATAGCATAAAAAGGCCATTTTGTTTTTGCCATCACACTTTTTACAAATAATGCATAGTCTTTTATTCTATTAGCTTTTTAATAAATTGTCGATTACATGTATTTCTTAATTATAATAATATAAACCCAAACAACCTCGGTATTTACCCGAGGACTGTTTAGGTTTAATCAACTGCTTTGCATTGGTATTATATCATGATTTTTAGTTTACCTAATAGACTTAGCATATCATTGTAATTTACCATAGAAATACAAAGAAGATTAGACTGAGCTTAGCCGATTGAGCTAGAAAAGTACGAATTTTGAAAGATACCACCGCCTTGGAAAACAATTAACTGAGTGAGGTACAAAGCTTGGTAAAATGGTTCTTTGTCAAATAGTGTTGGTGAATATTTAAGGCGATAGATTTAGTTCTATCGTCTTTTTTTGATGTAAGTATATTAGTCATCTGTTGGATTAGAGTATATTCGTCTATAGAGCCGCTTCGTC
>NZ_WJQT01000031.1 GCF_009659375.1 Fundicoccus ignavus | reverse complement strand
ATTAGTCCGCAACCAATCACGGAAGCGTAACATTCTATCAATCTCTGATGTGCCCAAACTGAACACATGCAGATTAATATCGGTATCCGGTCCTTTAAACAAACGATGCTCAAACCAGTCAGGTTCTTGAATCTGTAGCACATATCCGGCCGCTTCCAACACTGGAACGTAGGATGACTCATCAGCAGAATCCTTAACAACCAACCGTATTCTTTTGCAACTCATCTCGGAATAAATTTAAAAAATATATTTTGAAGTGACAGTAATACTTTCGGCATTTTAAATTGGGTATTTATCAAAGTCAATGAATCGATAGCTTCTGGGAAATCAACTGCATAATTAAGGGCTAAAGTACCTCCAAGTGATATACCTACCAGAGAGAATTTGTCTCCTGAGTTACCACAAATACGTTTCACTTCATCATATAAATCTTTATAGCCAATCGGACCTTTATCTTGTACAACAACCAAATTAATCTCTGATGTATTCTTCATGGATAATTTTTCCTTGACTGCCTCCCAGCTCGAAGGTTCTTGCCCCAGGCCATGAATCAATATTACTTTCATTAAATTTCTCCTTTAAATCATATCGAGTCAGGTGATTTTTAGCCTATTTTGGCTATTACCAAATAAATGGTATCAATCGATAAGGTACCTTTTGCTTATACTCGGCATAGCCTGACAATTCTTGTTCAAGAAATACCTCTTCTGATTTGATTCGTTTAGCAATAATTAATGGATACAACAGGAAAATAGCAAAGGCGTAAATTGATCCTAGTATCAAAGGCATCGATAAAAACAGCAAAACCGTCGCACTATACATTGGATGTCTGACAATTCCATAAAGCCCAGTATCTATCAACTTTTGGTTTTTCTGCTTCACTATTGTCCGACTAAGATAGGTGTTCTCACGCAGCACCTCAGCATATAAAAGGTAGGCCACAAGAAAAACTAGGGTCGCTGAAATCACTACTCCCTTTGGCAAAATATACCAATTAAACCGAACGCCTAGTCCAGCCACAATAAAGCCTGCACAAAACATTAATCCACTTAGTTTTACAACCAGGCTTTGATCTTTTTGTTTTTCTTTTGCATTCAGTCGTTTTCTTAATAACTCTGGATTTTTATACATCATGACAAGCCCCGCGCAAAACATCGGAATAAACAGGATGCCCATGAATAGCCATGCATTGGCATATGCAGTCGTTCCAGCTGGTAAGAATATCAATAGCCCTACTAGCAAAAGTCCCAATGTGAATTTTGCGATTGCTTGAATAAATAAAGTTAAGGTCATAGCAATTCTCCTTTCACGCTTCTCATTCTAAGGAATCATCGACTCAATTTTATCTGTCATAATTTGCTCAAAGATAAATTTGTAGCTCGTTTTTTAAATACATCCGCATCATAAATTATCCATCTGCTTCTTCACAAATTCTACCATTTCCAAAATGACAGGTTTTATTTTAGAAATAACATATTCCCCGCTCTGCAACTCAATATTATCGATTTCCTGTTTAATAATGTAATCCACTCTTTGAGGATTATCGTTTAGGACGTATTTCAGAGGTTGATCTTTTAACCGATTGTAATAGTGAGTTTGAATTTTTCTGTTATGACCGGAAGCCCAAACTTCAAATCTAAATGTCTTATGTACAAAGACAAGTTGAATTTTAATCCCCTTTGCCTTTAATTCTGGATCAGTTAATTGAAAATAGGCAAAATCCATATTATTCTCAGCGATATTACCAGAAAAAGAATAGTCCGGTAATTCTTTTTCAAGCCCAACACGTAGAAACCTAAATAATTTAATGAATTCCTGATAACCAAGTTGAAGTTCAGTGGTTTCTAAAAGATTTTTATAAGTTTCTAAATAGTTACTATTGAAGTTCATATTTTCACCTTCCTAATATTAATGGTGCTATTTTGTAGTGTATTTTCATAATTGAAATAAAGCGGTATCTTTCTTCAATTATCTTATCACGATTAGGGGATAAACGGAAAACCCACAACTTTGTTTAGAGTCATGGGCTTTTTACATCTACAAGTTACCGCTAAATCGTATTATTTATCAATAACCCATTCTCCAAGACTGTATGTCTAAATCATAGATATATATTTTATCAAAATATCGAGTATCCTCATCCTAATCCCGCTCAATGACATCAATGCCAAATAGTCTCAGAAGCGTATTAAAGTTATAAGGGTAAGAGTTATCTCCTTCAAATACTACCGCCTTATGCCCATCACTATATTTAAATTCCAACTCCCACTGTGTTCCATCAAGTACCGTGTATCCAAAGCGTCCAGTTGTATAATGTCGTCTCCACTCACTGATGTGTAGCTCTTTAAGCGCAGCTACGAATATATTTTTTGTATATGGTTCATCATTATCATCCAATAATAAGAGTGGTTCCTTTACTTCCCATAACTTTGTATAGGCTTTCAATTCATCGGATAGCAGTACAATATAGGTACGATAACCACCAAAATAACCTCCAATGTTAAAAGTAATCTTACAGATAGCATTAACGTTTGCATCAAAATCAGCTATCTTTTTTTCAGCCTTTGATAAATTATAAATTCCGCCAGCCTCAACATAGGCTTGTTTGGCTATATCTAAATACTCACGGTTCCAATAAATTCGGTTATCTTTACTGGGCTTAATAACAGTTTTCTTGTCAGCATATGGGTTTTCCAGAGAATTTTTGAGGCGACCTATTTCTTGCTTAAGCCCTCGGATAGTGGTCATTAATTCCTCTTTCGTTTTTCCTTTAAGATGCTCTTCATAGTAACTTTCCGGACTGATCATCATAATAGACTGTCTCCTTTATTCGATAGGAACTTTTATTTCATCACCAACAGGTCAAACAAATCCCTGCTGAAACTTGATACCAAATGCATCTCCAATAACTTTTATCTCATCTAAACTTCCTGTCACCCGTTTTAATTTCCTATTGATGTTCTGCGGAATCTATCAATTGTATCTAACAAATTCAGAAACGTTTATATTCAAAAGTATATAATGGAACTTTGCCTATTTTGTAAAGCATCACTTTTTCAATTATTTGATAACTTAAAACGACATAGTTCTAATATATCCAGGTATCAAACGATTCCGTTGAGTCTGTCAAAAATAGATTTTTCAACGTCATCGTGGCCCAATCTACATCGTCTGCCTCAAACTCAATTGACTGATTCTCTTCAAAAAGTTTATTAACAACAGCTAATACAAAATTCTCAAACGTACTTTCATCTTTTGAGCAAACATAAGCAATTAAATTATCCGAAACGAAAGCAACATGTTGGATGCTATTATTTTTAACATAGTAAACTTCTGCTGGTAAAATCTTTGTAAAGTCCTCAAAAGAAGCTGATAGAGGATTTATCGCTTGGTGAGTCTATTTATAGTGATTAAAAAGCAACTCGCAACACTCTCTATAGTCATTTTGACCTCGGATTGCCTTGAATATTTTACTTTCACCAGAGGATAAACCCTTTAGCAAATCTTGTTTCTTTACTTCCATTTCATGACTAATTCTAGCCTTCTTAAAGCCTTGAGATGCTAAGAAAGTTGTTTTCTGAGTTTCAAGAGAAGATATCATCACTTGTAGTGGAGACTTCTCTTCATCAGCAATTTTCTGAAACAAGTTCGCCTCACTTATTACTGCTGTATCCTCCAAATCAAATTTGATATAACAATGATTCTTATGATAAGTATTTCGATACGTTTCGACTTTAGCTAGTTGTTCTCCAGAGTTTTCTATCAGATACTCATCTTTATGCTTAGTAATTTTCATGTTCATATCCTTTCATTAAATCAATCTCAAATGATAGAAAGCCCACAACTTTATTTAAGAGTCATGGGCTACCTACATCTATAATTTACTGCTAGATCGTTATTATTTATCTATTTTGACTAAGAGACAAACAGTCTCAACATGTATTGAGGATAAGGTGTTGATTGAAAATATGGTGTAGAATGATGCTGATAATTACTATAGAGTTACTGTAAACTCACTGCCAAATACTATTAAACTACTGAAAAGTCACTCCCAATTACTCCCATACTTATGAGACCCTGTTGAAAAGCTAAGCAGCTTCACTACTAAAGTATTCTGCAACCATTTCATTAGGAATTTTAAAATTCAATACTTTTCGATGACATTTAAATACGTATAACATCAACTTCTACAATAATTAGAGCATTTCCGGAACATCGGGGCAACTTTAGGAATGATATAAGTGTGATTTCAGGAACAATAGAAATTATTTCTTATAAGACTCATTAGGCATGATTTAAAATCTGGGAGATGGCAAGTGTCAGCTTGTTCACGAAACTCCCCTGCCTTAACTTCAGGTCATGAAAAAGTTAGCTTGATAGACCACACGCTAACAAATATAGTGGCTAACTTGATTTTGAAATTTACAATGAAATTAACTTTCTAACTTAGTCGACAAATTAAAAAGGAAGACCCGCGTCTCCCTTTTAAGTCATTATTTAATTTCTTGAGTTGCTGCAAGTTCTTTGTACCAATAGGCACTCTTCTTAGGATAGCGTTCTTGCGTCTCAAAATCTACGTAGAATAGTCCATAGCGTTTTTCATAGCCATTAGACCAAGAGAAGACATCCATGAGAGACCAGATGAAGTATCCTTCAACCACAGCGCCGTCTCGTATCGCATCTGAAATGGCTTCTAAATGTTGTTTCACATAGTCAATTCGTGCATCATCATAGACAGTTCCATCAACAAAATCATCCTTATAGCCTAATCCATTCTCAGTGATATAGATTTTCTTGTAATTCGGATAATCTTTTTTAACGCGCATAATCTGATCATATAAGCCCTGAGGATAAATCATCCAATCCCAATCAGTACGAGGGACATCAACATCAAATTCTCGCTGGCCGACACCTTTAATCTGATATTTAGATCCACCTTTATCTCCTTTAGAGTTGTGTGTAATCTCTGTCTCACCTTCAAAGGCTTTCATCCAATCACTCATGTAATAATTAATTCCAAGGAAGTCATTCATATCTTTGGCAGCTTTTAAAGCTTCAAAGTCTTCATCTCTTAGGTCTAACTGTCCACCGTTCACTTCAAGTATGTGATTCACACCATCCATAGTTTTCTCAGAATACTCTCCAAGATAAGTCGCATCCAGGATGAATTTATTATGGATGATATCCTCTAACTCCGCCGCACGTACATTTTCAGGGTTCTCTGGGTCTAGAGGATACTTAGTTGGCAAGGCATGCACTACACCTATCTCACCGCTATAGTCCGCTTCTTTATATAATTTGACCGCTTTTGCATGGGCAACCATCATATTATGATGTGATTGGAAGACTTTAGCTAGATCATACTTGATACCTGGCGGGAATTTACCAACCAGATATTGCCCATCCCCAATAGGTCCGATTTCATTAAAAGTAGTCCAGTACTTTACTTGAGTGAATTCTTTAAAGCAAAATTCTGCATAATCGACAAAGTGATCGATGTTTTCTCTGTTCAAAAAGTCACCTCTAGAATGAAGTGCTTCCGGTGTATCAAAGTGATGGAGTGTTACAAAAGGCTCCACATGTCGTTTATGACATTCATTGAATAGATTGTGGTAATATTCAACCCCTTTTGCATTCACTTCTCCATAACCCGTTGGAAAGATTCGTGACCAAGCGATAGAGATTCGAATACCATTCACACCAAACTCTTCCGCAAGCTGAAGATCAACGGGATACTTGTGGTAGAAATCACTTGCAGGTTCCGCAGTATACCAGTAATTATCCTCCAGATACTTATCCCAAGCAACAGGCCCTTTGCCATCCGTCTTGGTGGCTCCTTCTGCTTGATAAGCCGCAGTTGCCCCTCCGAAAATAAAGTTCTTTGGTAATGTTTTCATTAATTAGCCTCGATTCCTTATTGTAAATTCTCTTCAACAAATGCTAAAGCACCTTCACCATCACGCGTCAATGCTATATATTCCGCTCCGGCTGTCTTAGCCAGCTTGATGCCTAACTTATCCGTCTCTGCTTTCATATCCTCATAATTAGAAGCTACTTGTGGTGCTAGAATAACAAATTGATATTGAGGAAGTATCTCGCGGTGTGCTCCATAGCTTCCAGCTGTAGCCTTAATAGGTCTATCATATTCTTTAGCAGCCTTGTTCAAGGCATTGGCTAAAAGTCCACTCGTTCCACCACCTGCACATAGTACCAGTACATTAGTTGATTCTGTCGCTTTAACAGCTGTTGAAGGCTTAGCTTTCACTGTTGTAGTCTCTTCAACCTGACTCTTCTCAAGAATCGCTGTAGCTTTACGTGTATCAAAGCTCTGTTCATCTTTGGCCTTTAATTCATCAGACGATGATACTCCTGACTCTTCTTCCGCTAGAATCTGACGGTCATAGACCTTCAAGAACGGGTAGTAGATTAAGACATCCACGATGATTAAGACGGCAACCAGGACAAAGGATAAGAATTGGAAGTTCGTTCCTAACAAGATACCAAGCGGTGCTGGTGTTGTCCAAGGAAGATTCGTTGTAAAGCTATTCATTCCTAAGGCATCGATAAGGAATTTAAAGATCCAAACATTGGCAATCGGTGCAAAGATAAATGGCACAAAGAATACAGGATTCAAGACGATGGGTGCCCCGAACAAGAGAGGTTCATTCACCCCAAAGAATGTGGGTATAACAGACGCGCGTCCAATGGCTTTGTTACGCTTAGACTTAGTCATCCACATAAACATGAATGGAACAACAAGCGTTGCACCAGTACCCCCCATTGTGACAATGAACATCTGAGTTCCAGATGTTAAGATTTTATCCGCATGTTCACCTACTTGTAGTAATTGTAAGTTCACATCAATGTTGGCATAGGTAATAGCTGCAATAGCTGGCTCAACAATTGAAGGACCATGAATCCCAATGAACCAGAAGAATGCATACGCACCAAAGATAATGGTAATCCCCAAGTAACCATCTGCTGCTTGGAATAAAGGCGCAAGTAAGGTACCAATAGATTCAGCAACATTTACGCCCAGTGTGCTTCTTACAAATAACGAAACCGCATAAAGGATAACCACTGAGACAGTAAAAGGAATTAAGTCCTTAAACACTTGAGATATATTAGGTGGGACTTCTTCTGGCATTGGAATCGTCACATTATTCTTCACACATACTTTATAGACATTGACCGTCACGAATGCAGCGATAAAGGCTGTGATTAGCCCCTTCGTCCCCATGAATTCCGTTAAGAATCCACCTTCTTGGGCAGGATTGGCTGCCATCAATAAGAAGCCTACCATCGTTGCTAGCATAGTTGAGATATAGTTTATCTGATTAGTTGCTTCCATGTCTCGATTCATAGAATCGGTCAATGACTTTGCTGTCGTCCCTGATACAAAGAAAGCTAAGATTCCCATAGAATAGTTATAAGGGACCATTAAGAAATTCTCTACTTCAGGACTCCAGTGGAATCCCCATGCGTTTGGCACATAGGCTAGTAGAATAAATATACTAGAGAATAGAATGACTGGCATACCCGCGATAAAACCATCACGGATAGCACGAATATAGATATTACGAGAAACTTTCTCGAAGAAAGGTTTGGCTTTTTCAATTTGAGCAATTAATGTATTCATAGCTTTACCCTAGCCTTTCTTATAGAATCCAATTAAGTGATTAATTAGATCTTTAAGTAGTATGGTCGTCATCAGATGGTCTTGACCATGCATCATAATGACACTATATTCAATCTCTTCGCCAGATGCTTCTTTAGCAAGGAGATCAGTCTGAGCATTATGTGCACCAACTATCAATTCTTCAGCTTCTGCCACAAGTCTCTCAGCTTCGTCAAAGTCGCCATCTTTTGCTTTGTTCAAAGCATCTAATAGTTTAGATCGTGCTTCTCCTGCATAGGCAACAATTTCGAAGCCAATCATTCCCACTTCATCTTTGTTCATGTTAGTTCCTCCTTTTTCCAAAATACCTTTATTATAACCCAAAGTCGCAGGCTACTGCAGTACGATTAAGGACTTCATTCAGGTCTTCTATATTCTTTCTTCCTTCTGTCTGTAACCATTCACGAGCCGCTTCTTCCCCTTGTTCAATAAAGACTTGAACAGATCCTGCCCATGTTGCACGTCCACATAATACACCATTGAATCTCGCACCGGCTTCATAAGCGAATTCTAAAGTATCTTGGAATAATCTAGCGCTTACACCTGCACTTAGATAGATATAAGGTAGGTCTGTTGACGCATCTTGTTCTTTAAAAGCTGCTTTGGCCTCTTCTTGAGTATGTAATACTTCTCCGCTCGCAAATCCTTCTACATAATTCATATTCACTGGCACTTCCACTTTAAGCACATCAACTCCAAAGCGATCTTGAGAGAATACTTTCATCGCACCATTCACTTTATTCGCTTTCAATTTTGCGAATTCAAGACTTCCGTTATCTTCAATATTTTCATCGTATGTAAGAATTTCAAGGAAGAATGGAATATCCTCTGCCGCACATTCTGAACCAATTCTTTCCATGTAGGCTTGTTTTTGAAGATTAACAAACTCACTACCATCCACATCATAATAAAGTAGGAACTTAACAGCATCTGCTCCTTGTTCTTTAATGCGTTTTACTGACCATTCTACTAAGCAATCTGGTAAACGATCGGTCGTCGTAACGTCATATCCAGTCTTTTCATAGGCTAGTAATAATCCAGCATTATCATCACGTACTTTCGCAGCTGGTAGACCGTATTCTGGATCAAGTAGAATTGATGACGCATACGGTGTAAGTTCTTCTGATACAATTTCTTTTAATCGTTCAATCTGTTCAACGGTTGGCTCCTCACTTTGATACTTACTCATCATTCTCTTTAGAGCACCACGTTGGTCAAAGGCTAGCGCTGAGATAACGCCCTTATCATCAGTCAATTTGTTTAGGTAATCTAGTTTAGTCATTTTTATACTCCTCTAACTTGAATTTTATTGAATAAGGCCTCATAATGATTCAAATTAACATGGCCTGTTATTTCTTCTTGAGCATTTAACATTCCTAAGACGTTCGCATGTTTCAGCAATGCCACATCGTCATAATTACGAGTGATTCCCGATACGATTCCTGCTACAGTCGAATCACCTGATCCAACCGGATTCACGATATCAATGGTTGGAATGTCTACTTTGTAATACAAATCATTATGTTTAGCAAAAGCACCTTCAGAACCGAGTGAGACAATGACCCACTCCACACCATTGAATAAGCTGTCTTGCAGTGCTTCTTTTAATAGATTTAAATCTTTATCTAATTCTCTGCCTAGTAATTGTGATAATTCATCCACATTAGGCTTAATGACTTTTGGTTTATGTCCAGATAATAGAACTTGTCTTAAACTTTCTCCGGAGGTGTCTAATACTACTGGTACTTCCTTAGCATTAGCAATCATAATGAGTTCAACATAGTAATCTGTTGCTAGGCCTGAAGGGGTGCTACCCGATATTGACACAACTTCAGCATCCTTAAGTAAGCTTTCAAAATGATTTTTAAAGGCTTCTCCCTCTACATCTGAGATGGTCGGACCTGATTCAAGAATCTCTGTCTGCAGTCCTTCATGCAAGATAGCAATGCAGTTTCTTGTATTTCCCTTAATCTGGTAAAAGTCATGATGAATAGCTCCTTGGTCTAATTGAGACTTAATATAATTCCCAAGGTCTCCTCCTACTAATCCAGTTGCTGTAAGATCTTCATCTATTTCTTTTAAGACTCTGGTTACATTCAAGCCTTTACCACCTGCAGACTTATTCACATTACTCACTCGATTGACATCATCTAATTTGAATGTTGGTAATTGATAAGCGATATCCACGGATGGATTCATTGTGACAGTTAAGATTGACATAAGGTCACCTCTTCATCTAATCTTTGTATTCGCCACGGTCCCATTTTTCAAGAAATTCTTTAAAGAAATCTGGGTCTGTCTGGTCTACTTCTGCATGATCTATATGACTAATCTTGGCAATTAATTCTTTGTTTTCGTCTGTTTCTTTATATTCAGCTGCTATAAAAGCATCAATAATATCACACATGAGTAATTCACCCGTAATCTTGCCACCAAAACCAATTACATTCGCATTCAATTCTTCTTTTGCATAGATAGCTGTTGACATATCACGAACTAAAGCTGAACGGATACCTGCTACCTTATTTACGGCGTTATTAATTCCTACACCAGTACCACAGATACAAATCCCTAGGTCTGCTTGGCCACTCGCTACAGCCTCTCCCACCTTTTTCCCGTAGATAGGATAGTGTGTTCTGACATTGTCATATGTTCCAAAGTCAAGGACCTCATAGCCTTGTTTCTTCAAATAATCAACTACAGCAATCTTTTCATAAGTCACAATATGGTCGCATCCAATAGCAATTTTCATTTTTTCTCCTCCAGTTAATTCAATTAACACATCTTGTTCAACATATCTACACGCACTTGATGGCGTCCACCATCATAGTCTGCAGATAAAAATTCAGTAGCAATATTCTTTGCTAATTCAGGTCCTACAATATTGGCTCCTATGGTAATCATTCTTGAATTATTATGTTCACGCGTCATATAAGCAGATCGTTCATCAGAGACTTCAGCTGCAACCATCCCCTTAATCTTAGTCGCAACCATGAAACTCCCTGCGCCATACCCATCAATGACAATTCCTAAGCGTCCCTCTTCTTCGTTCACTTTCTTCGCAACAGCTAAAGTAGTATCTACAAAGTCAGCTGTTAATTCTTCACTGACGTCGATAACATCAAAGTTCTCATCTAATAGATGGGCCTTCACAATCTCTTTTAACTGTTTACCGTCTCTATCCGCACCCAATATAACTTTCATCTTATTGCTCCTTTATGTCTGCTAATTTTGCTTTGCCTTTTTCCGTTCGATAGTAGAAATCGCTTTCTGATTTACTATGCATATAATATATCACGAATGTTTAAAAAGTCAACGCTATTTAAACATTTATTGTTTAAATAATGTTTATTATTGTTTGAAATATTGAGTTAATCAACTTTATTGTCATAAAACTTTTTTATTGGTATGCAAAAAACTCCTTCTAAACTCAACTTACTTGAGTTTAGAAGGAGTTTACTTTAGTATTGTGTGTTTAGTTAAACAATTAATTCTGTGTATACTTGAATTGCTTGTTTTTTATCCTCATTAGATTCTTCCATAACTACCGCTGTTAGGTCAGATAAGTGACATAATTTAGAGAAATCCTCTTTCCCAACCTTTGACGAATCCAATAACAAATAACTCTCTACCGAGTGCTCTAATGCCATCTTTTGAGTGTAGGCTTCTGCGACAGATGACGTCATGACAATCCCATCTTTAACACCATTACCACCCAAAAAAATCTTCCCGAACCGCATATTCTCCAAAGACATATTCGTAATCTCACCTACAAACGACTGTGTGACACTTCTCATCTCACCACCGAGTAGATAGACATGGAATGTCTCGGACTTTTTCTTTAATAGAATATTAAAGATGGGAAGGCAGTTTGTTACAACCGACAGGGCTTGGTAATTAATCACCTCTGCTAACAAAGCCGTGGTCGTTCCTGGCCCAATAAAGATTACATCCCCTTCATCAATTAATTCAGAGGCTCTTTGAGCTATATATCGTTTCTGGTCCGTATTCTTATCAAATTTATCTTCATGCGCGATTTCCTTATATTGAAACGCACTATTACTACGAGCCCCACCATGGATTTTCTTTAATAGCCCCTGATCATCTAACTCTTCTAAATCTCTTCTCACTGTCATATCTGACACATTATAGCGAGACACAATCTCTGAAACCCTGACAGTTCCTTGTTCATTCACCCATCGAATGATTGCTTCATGTCTTTGATATTTATTCATACCCGTCCTCCTCGTTTATAAACTCACTATACAACATTTCTTTAGAAAGCTCTACACTTAATGTTTAATTTATAAACATTCAAACGTTAAAGCGTTCGCTAATGTTTGAATATAATCTATACGGATGTTTCCTTATTTCAATTGAAATAAATAACTTATTAAGTCAGTGTACTATCTTTATTCAATCCGGATTTATTCACTAAAAAGTGATATCTCCGACCAACCGCATCGTTGATTATTGATCGTCACGGAGCTGCTCACGGTCAATTTAACGAATTCTCCAACTAGTTTCACTGATTTTCTTATAATCCCACCCGATTTACACACCTAGTAGGTGATGTTGCTGGCCGAATCTCTGATTATTGACCGTCACGAACTCGATCACGAACAATTAACAGGTTAAATTTCTCCCTATTCAAACCATCAAAAGGTATTTCTTATCGTTTAGTAAAGTGCTATAAACCGCTTATTGTAGGCTTTGTTGATGAATTGTAAAATTAAATGCGACAACAAAGAAACTCATAATAGATTCGTGTAAGATGTTAATAACGACAAAAACATACACACGGAGGTCTATTATGAGCTATACATATCTTACCATAGAAGAACGGTCAAAAATAGAAGTGCTTGTTCAAGAAGGTTATAAAATTAACCATATTGCGAACTTGTTAGGTCGTCATCGTTCAACTATTTATCGTGAACTTAATCGATGTTCGACTCCATCCTATGTTGCGAAAGCTTCTCAAGCAGATGCGAATCAACTTGCTTCTCACAAAGGCAGAAAAGCGAAACATACACCCAAGTTGCTTGAGGATATTCAACATAAACTAGAAATGACCTGGTCACCCGAACAGATTGTGGGTCGAGATTATCAAGAGAAACTATCCTTTAAAACAATCTATAACTGGATTTATGAAGGCATCTTAAACGTTCCCTTACAAGTGCTAAGACACAAAGGTAAAGGTCGCCAACCTCAAGAAACACGTGGTAAGTTCAATATTGGTCGCTCGATCTCCAAACGACCTAAGTCAGTTAGAAACAGACAAGCGTTTGGGCATTGGGAATTGGATACAATGGTTTCTTCACGCGGAAAGAGTAAAGGTTATTTGGCGACCTTCGCAGAGCGTAAAAGTCGTTTATACCTTGCTTTTCTGATACCTAACCGCACTAAAGACGCTATGCACAATGCAATTGAGCAGTTAACAAGTAATCTGCCTGATCAAGCCTTAAAATCATTTACTTCTGATCGCGGGAAAGAATTTGCTTGTTACCCAGATGTAGAGGCATCAGGCATTGATTTCTACTTTGCGGATGCTTACAGCGCTTGGCAAAGAGGGACAAACGAAAATTCGAATGGCTTAATGCGCGAATTCTTTCCGAAAAAACTGATTTAGCTAAAGTGAGTGAAACTGAATTACCAAACACCTTTAGAAAAATTCATGCACGAAACTTCATTAATTGAGTAAAGAAAAAAATGTCGCAATAATTATTGCAATTCGTCTATTACTAAAGTATCAAGACCGGTCGCAAAAACGAAAGATAATCGAATCGCTCTTTTTTGCAAAAGTTAATGCGTGATAATCGCCAACTATTGCGTACACAGCCAAGTATCAAACGTTTCGCTAACTTCTGTTACAAATAAGTCTTTCAACACCATGGCGGCCCAATCAACATCGTCGGCCTCAAATTCGATCGTCTGATGCGTCGCAAAGAGTTCCTTCACCACCGCTAAGGCGAATTCGGCAAAGCTTGTCGGGTCCGTCGAACTTACATAGGCGATTTCATTCGCTTCAATAAACGCAACATGTTGAACAGTACCTTGCGTACTGGCAAATAAAACCTCATTTGGTAGTAACTGGACAAATTCATCAAAGGTTGCGGTTAGCGGGTTAATCGCATGATGTGTCGCTCGATAATAATGAAACAACAAGTCGCAGCAAGCCTGATAAGCCACTTGTCCTCGATAAGTTTTCGCCAATTGACTTTACTGAGTCGGGAACGTTGCTTGCAATTCCCTTTCCTGCACTGCTACCTCATAACATTGTCTCACCTTACGAAAGCCTTGTGAGGCTAGTAAAGCTGCCGCCTGAGTCTCACCTGAAGCTAACATGATTTGCAGTGGACATTGCTCTTCTGCAGCAATCACCTCAAAAATCGCTGATTCTTTAAATAAGCTCAATCGATTCTTAGACAGTTTGAGATAACAATTCGTCCTATGATACTAATTCCGATAGGTACTGATGACAGCCACTTGTTCACCAGCCTGTTCTATTACATACGCATCATTCTGTTTCGAGATAATCATGCTTCAGCACCTCCTAATACAGTAAATAATAATGTTCCAGTTGTCGCTGGTTTTACTAAGATAATTGTTTTATGATCTCACGGACGTTGGCTTCGACGCTTTCCGTCCCATCAACTCGAATAACAGGACAATTAGTTGTACCCAACCATTCTTCGACCAAATTCTCATCTCTCGATTCTACGAAAGCAAAGAAACTCATTTCATGTTCATATAAATCTCCGCCCGGCAACATTCGCTTGCCGAACTTCTGATAAGAACGCTGTTTAACGCGCTCAAATCGTATGTCGCTTGGCACCTCAAGCAAGATAATAGACTGCAGACTTGAATCAACAACTTCTCTAAAGTCGCCTTTGACAGCAGCAAAGACAAAACGATTAGTCGCTTTGATTTCTTCTGCAAGAAGCCCCTCAACTTCCTCACGCGTACGCGGATTCGCATAAGGATAATCAGGATCCAGCTTTGCAAAATATAAATCTTCCACATCTATAAACTTATAGTGTAATGTCTCAGCAAGAGCCTTACCCAGCGTGCTTTTTCCCGCGCCATTGAGGCCACAGATTAGAATTCCCATTTTATCACCTATTAATTTAATCTATTTTATTATATGAATAATCTTTGGTAGCAGTATAATACTAACCTGACTTCACCTAACAACTCATTTTTTTAAATCCATTTCCACCTACTCCAACACTAGAAATTCTTCCCGCGTGATTGCATAGTCGACTGAACTTCTCCAGTTGCCTAACTGATCTTGCCAGACGTTTTCGCGTATGCCGATCTTTCTAGCTTTAAGCTTGGTTTCGTAAACATACTGCGCCCTCTTGTTCTCCAGCAACGTGTCCCATTGAACCCGTTTAATTGGCCAGCTATTCTTAATAGTTGGATCTGTAAACAAATAATTAAACAAAAGCCTTATAATTTGAGGGCCATACCCTTGATTTTGATAGTTAACTTCACATATTTTCCATCCTGTATAGGCTACTCCGTCACTGTTGATTCGATAACTCAATTCACCGATCGGCCTATCGTCAATTTCAATGAGACATAGCTGGCCAATTATATCTTGCCAGTTCTGGATTGCTTGGATGGTGCCATTCAACGTTTGTCCGATCCCATTAGGAAAACCAGCATGTTGCATCACAGCACCATCATTCCACCAATTATTTAGCTGAACCGCATCAGCAATGCGAGCACTTCTTATCGTAATCGTCTCTTTTTCTATTCTCATAAGTACCCCCAGTTCCAATATAGCACGCTTTCAGCAATTTTTGTAAGCAAAAAAGCTCGATACCACTCATCAAGAAGTGATATCAAGCTCTTGCTCACTAAACTATAATTCTAATTATTCTTTACTCGCATTCTTAACACTATCTGCAACAACTTCAGCCACTTTAGGGTTGAAAGCATCGGCAATAATATTAGTTGTCGATAATTCTTCTTCAGGAATGACACTTGCAATCCCTTTGGCAGCAGCAAGCTGCATCTCATCGGTAATGTCACTTGCGCGGGCATCAAGGGCACCACGGAAGATACCTGGGAAGGCTAGCACGTTATTGATTTGGTTAGGGAAGTCACTACGCCCTGTCGCAACGATGAAAGCTCCACCTTCTAGGGCTTCGTCTGGCATAATTTCTGGTGTTGGATTCGCCATCGCAAAGACAATAGCCTTATCGTTCATTGTGCCAATCCATTCTTTCTTTAAAACACCTGGCGCAGAAACGCCGATAAAGACATCTGCACCATTCACCGCATCTTCTAAAGTCCCTTGTTCCTTATTAGGGTTAGTTCTGGCCGCTAAGTCTTTATGGCGGTCGGCTAAGTTTGGATCATCTGACGAGATAACACCGTCAATGTCACAGACGAGCACATTCTTTACACCAGCAGCCAATAATTTATCAGTAATGGCTGTTCCGGCAGCTCCTCCACCATTCACCACCACTTTGACTTGATCAATCTCTTTACCCGCAACTTTCAACGCATTGTATAAAGCAGCTAACACAACAATAGCCGTACCATGTTGATCATCATGGAAGACTGGAATATCCAATTCTTCTTTCAGACGGCGTTCGATTTCGAAGCAACGCGGCGCAGAGATATCTTCTAAGTTAATCCCACCAAATGATGGCGCAATAGCTTTCACATGGGAGATGATTTCTTCAACATCTTGTGTAGCTAAAGAGATAGGGACAGCATCCACATCGGCAAAGGCTTTGAATAAGGCTGCCTTCCCTTCCATGACAGGAATAGCGGCTTCAGGACCAATGTTACCTAAACCTAGGACAGCTGATCCATCCGTCACAACTGCTACTAAGTTACGCTTACTTGTATAACGGTATACATCCTCTTTATTCTCAGCAATGGCTGAACTCACTGCAGCTACACCCGGTGTATAAGCCACAGACAACTCTTGCATATTCGTAATCGCTACCTTAGGTACAACCTCAATTTTCCCACCTAAACGCTCGCTCATCTCCAACGCTTCTTTTCTTACATCTACCATTACAATCTTCCTTTCTATTCTTTCATATAAGTCTTAACCAAACAACTTCATTAGGGTAATCATTAAACTAATGGTAATCGCACCACCAATACGTGTTGCTACTTGGGCAAATGGCATTAAAGTTTCACGTTTGGATGTTGCTAGAATCGCAACGTTCCCCGTTCCACCCATTGCCGATTGATTCAATGACAAGATCGATGCTTCAACCGGATACATATTCAGATACTTGCTTAAGATGAAACCAGTCAGCCCCAAGACCACCACAACAGCAATCACTACGACTAAGTATTGCCAAGTCAATATCTCAAATACTGAACCTAAATCTAAGTAAATAATACCTAAACCAACCATCAAAGGTGCGGTAAAGTTAACAGAGATAAAACTGTTTAACTGCTTTGCCCCCTCTTCAATCGACGCAGGCAATATTTGGAAGTATTTTAACAAAGTGCTTGTAAAAATAACAATCACAGCAGCCGGCAGACCTATCATCCCTTGAACGAGATTCCCAAAAATATAAACAGCCACTAGTAAGAATAGGCCAATTCCAATCGTCTGATAACTAATCGCTTGCGGTTTGTCTTTAGTCGCTGAGAAGTCCATATCCTTGCCTTGTTTTACAAGTACACCATTCCCCGTCAAAGCTGGCTGCTTATCACCAAGGCTACTGACAATGGCCGCTCCCGCAATGGAGAAGAAGTTAGATAAGATAGAAGCCGGTGCTAAAGTTGCCACCATCTCACCGTATTCCACGCCTTGAATCTGGCTGTAACCTAAAGCCAATGGTAGCACGCCTCCACCAATACCACCAGCTAGGGATGGCGTTACAATATTGAATAGCGTATCTTCGAAACCTAGGCCAATCAATTGACCAATCACAGCCGGTATGAGCATGGCTAACACCATCCCGACGAACATCGGAATCATCATACGGGCAAAACCTTGAACTAGTACTTGTCGGTTCATTCCTAGGATACTACCTGTTACGAGTGAAAAGACGTACAAGTCTAAGAAATTAGCTTCACTCATTAACATCGTCACAGCCTCAATTGAATTATCTGGTAATAAACCGTATAAAACAAGGAAAGCTGGTACTAACATGGATAAGATCGTTGAACCTCCGAACTTGTTCAAGCCAGGAATCACATTCCCAATCTTCCCTAGCAACCAACCCAACGTTATAATCACACCAAAGCCACCCAACATATCCACCGGAACCGTCTCAGTGTAGACGGCAATGACAATCACAACAGACAGTAGCGCAAACCAAGGCAATTGAAGCGGACCTACTTTTATTTCATTCAAGCGGTCCCAAATCGATAACTTCATTTCACTTACTGCAGAATTTCTCATAAGCTTTCCCCCCTTATGTAAGCCAACATAATATTTTCTTTTTTTGTAACCGCGATCATTATATAACGAATTCAAGCGCTAATAGCTTTATTTAAGTTTTTTAAGCCTTATTTGTAGTTCTTTAACTTTATGGCTATACTTTAATTAAAATGGTTGAGGAAGAGGAAGAGGAGGAGGAAGAGAATGAATCTTTGGCCAAAACATATTTGGCGCAAGCAAGGCTTATTAACCAAACTATCTATCATGATTATCTCAGTGTTGATTATCTCGATTAGCTCGCTCTATCTCATTACTCAGAATACATTGAGTAATGCCATAACCGAAAGTGAGAGCGACCACTTGCTGAATATTGCGCAGATGGTCAGCGAAGAAGAGCTAGTCAAACAGGCACTGGAACTGAATGAAACAAACCTGCAACTCAAAACCTATGCTCGTCAAACCGAAAACCAATTTGATCTAGACTATGTAGTCATTATTACGTTGGAAAGCCTCCGCCTGACTCATCCTGATGAAGCCCTTATCTATGAGAAATTCCTTGGGAATGATGAAGCGGCGGTATTTGATGGAGAGTCTTATGTGTCAAAGGGAGAAGGTTCCTTAGGTGCGTCACTAAGAGCGTTTGTGCCTATTTATCAGAATGAAGAGATTATTGGTGGCGTTGTCACAGGTAAGACCAATGATCGACTTGGGCTACTGAACCGGAAGTTTAACCAGCAAATTTCCAGCGGGTTAAGCCTCAGTATCGTGATAGGCATCGCCTTCGCCACCTGGGTAGCTGTATCAATTAAACGCCAACTTTTCAATATGGAACCCGAGGAGATTGCTCAACGCTTTGAAGAACGGAATGCCATGGTCAAGCATACCCATGATGCTGTTATTGTGACAAACCAAAGGCAACAGATTACCTTGGCTAATAATGAAGCCATCCAGCAATTTAATCTACCTCAGACAAGCTTACAGCCAAAGTTAACCGAGGTTCTGCCAGATTTAACAAACCTGCTTAATACACATACAACTCGTAACACTGACACCGTCTACCGATTTAATGACAAGGACTTTATCGTGTCCCATGCACCGATTGTGGTGAATGAGCAGAAGGTCGGACACATTTACATCTTGCGTGATGCGACTGAGATTTATTCTGTGCTAAACCAACTATACTCGACCGCTGAATTCGCTCAGTCTTTGCAGACTCAATCGCATAACTTCCTGAACAAATTGCACATTATCTATGGCCTAGTTGAATTGGATGAATATGAGCAGCTTCAGTATTACTTAGATGAGTTAATTAGCCAAGAGACTGACCTCACGCAACGCATCTCAGTAATGGTCCATAATCCTATTCTGGCTGGCCAACTTATTGGCGAAAGCCGACGCCTGTCTCAGAATATCGCAAGTTACTCGATCAGCCTGCTGACCGAAATTCCGAACAATAATCAACCTCAATTGATTCAGATTTGGCTAACTATTGTCGAAGAAATTCATAACCACTTAATTAAACACCATCCACAGTCCAACGTTCAGCTTGCCATCTCATATGAAAGGAATTGCCTGATAACTGATTATCAAATAGCTGGCGCTAAGTCTGGCTTAGCTACTTGGCTTCAAGACCGACACTGGCAGGCACAACTCAACCTGATAGAAGGACCCAACCATTTGCGACTATCGATTACAACTGCATATAATATGGAGGAAGACACTTATGGAGTATAAAGTATTAATTGTTGAAGATGACCCGATGGTCTTATTAATCAACCAACGCTATGTCAATAAGGTAGCAGGTTTCACGGTAGTAGCCGATGCCCCAACAATTGCTCAGGCTAAAGCCACCTTAACTGAAAATGATATCGATCTCGTCTTAATTGATATTCATCTCAAGAATGAATCTGGTATTGACCTACTTAAATGGATTCGCTCAGAAAACCTAAAAGTTGACTGCATTATTATTTCAGCCGTTAACCAGGTCCAAACCGTTGAGATTGCCTCTCGCTTTGGTGCCATTGACTATATCTTGAAGCCCTTTAAATTCGAGCGTTTCCGTCAGAGCCTCATTCAATTTAAGAAGAAAGCCGCCCTATTGAACGATCCAGCCGATTTCAAGCAAGAAGACTTAGACAAACTCTATTGGACCTATCCCAGTAACCAATCACTTGAGGACTTCCCGTTGGAGAAAGGTATCTCGCACAATACCTTACGCACGATATTGGCTGCCATCCATCAACTCAATGCCCCTTTCTCAGTCGAAGAGCTCAGCGACAAGACCGGCATATCCCATGTCACTGTCCGCAAGTACATCCAGTACCTCTACGACAAAGAGACGCTCTCCTCCAATACCGTATACGGCGATATCGGCCGGCCGATTACGATTTATGAGATGATGAGGTAGTGATTGCTGACTACTCATTACCAGCTTTCCTTTTTAAGCAGGACCTCAAAACATCGGTATTCGTAGAAGTAGTTCGAAGCAAGCAATCTAAACCAAAGCAACCCGCCATAATCGTTGAAATATCAATGATTATAGCGGGTTACATTATCTAATTATTCAATCAAGTTTGTAAACGTCACCTGACAGTTCAGAACACCTATTACACGTTCAAAGTATTTTCCCTAACTCAGCGGCAATGTCTGTAGCATCCTTCTCTTGAGTATCCTCATATTGCCAACTGAAACCATCCTCTTTATATCTCGGAAAGATATGTAAATGATAGTGGCCGATGTCGTTAAATTCTCCACCATTTTGCATCATACTATAACCATCCGGTGACAGTATATCTTTTAACGGACTGACAATTTGCTTAGCTACTAGCATCAAATGAGCCAATACGTCATCTGGTATTTCATCAACATCCAAATAATGTGCCTTTGGAATCAAGAGCACATGACCCGGGTTAATCGGATCAATATCCATGAATGCCAGCACGATGTCATCTTCATAGATAATTTCCGTTACTAAATTTTCTTTATGACAAAATACACATTCCATTTCAACTTCTCCTTGATTTAATCTAGTCGTTTCACTTGATTAGCTATCAATACTCACTTAAGCCCTCTTACTCGCAGACACTATCAACATCATCGGCCGACGAAGCTCATCCTGCATACCCGCAATTGCCATCATACTCTCTGGAGGCAATGGTTCCACCAACTGATTAATAACAAAACCACTATCAAGCAAGGTATTGATGTAAGTGGTCAAAGTTCTATGATATTTAATCACCTGTTCACTTAAGAACGTAGTAGTGCGCTTGCCCTCATCATAATAATGATCTACCGGAAAGTGGAGTCGTTCCCCTTGGTCGTTGTAATACCAATCTTGCCTTCCCTGAGCAGTGAAGACGGGATGTTCAACCGTAAACACAAGGTCACCCTGCGGCTTTAATAGTCTGTACAAATTCTTCGCTAAAGTTTCAAAGTCCGCTACATAATGGAAAGCCAATGAGCTGATGATGCTATCAAAACTCTCCGCCGGAAAATCGATATCTTCGATTGCACAACATAGATAGTCAACTTGTGCGGACTGCGTTTTCTCCTTGGCTACTTCTAGCATCCTTTGAGAAAGATCGACGCCAACCACGGACTTTGCGCCATTCTCCACAGCATATCGACTATGCCAGCCATAACCACAACCTAAATCAAGCACACGCTTACCCGCGAAATCCGGTAGTAGTTGCCTAAAGGCCTCCCATTCTCCCGCACCCTCCAAACCTAGCTGCGACCGCCTCATCTGACTATATTTGTCAAAAAATACCGGATCATCATATTTATTCTCTCTCATTCAAATTCTCCTCGCAGACTCCTTGTTAATCGAACACTCGACACTATTCTTCAGTCTTCGCCATCGCATCATTCAATCGATACGCTGCCCCGTAATCATCCCGAAGCAAATAACCATAATCCACCAAAGCACGACGAATTGTAGAATAATCTCCATAAACGTCAGAAATAATCGCATTAATTTCCTTTTCAGTGAAGGGACCTTCCCCTTTACTTTCAATTAACTGGACAAAATATTGCAAAACATCCAACTTGTTTTTCTCTTTTCTTGGAAAAACGGTTAGCTTCCCCTCTTTGAAATACCGTTCAATACGCTTCAACACAAAACCGCCTCTTTCTCTATCTAATTACTGGATGCTTATTAAAACTCATTCGTATCTAATCTTATTTGTACATTCACGTCCCAGGTTCTATGAACAATCGCATTAGCGATTGCTTCACGAAATGACTCCAATGGAATAAGTTCAACCGCTTATTTCTTATTCTATCCTAAATGAGAACAAAAACGAAAGATAATCGAATCGTTCGTTTTATTGCCCGTTATTGATCGATTATCTGACGAGTACCGTGACTTGTGCCTCTTGTCGCATTTTATGGAATTCTCATACAAGTAGGTCTTAGGGGGCTGATAAGCTAATTGCTAATACCGGACTTTTGTTATAGGAGTTCCCGATTTTCACAAAGTCCAAAACCACTAACTAAGAATCAACATTAAGATGTGTTAATCAATCGCCACTTGGAACACGTTACAAACAGTACCCTTACAAGTTTTCACACTTTTCAATAATGACCAACGTTGGTCTTTATTGAAAACAAAAAGACTGTTTTCATAAAAATTGCACAATGACTACCAATAATATGACCACTTAAGGAGATTCGCTTCATCATTAACACCCTAAATGGTTGCTTTTATCCGGTTACTTCAAGCCTAAGCAAGTTGGAACATGATTGGCTTTACAACAGTGGCAATACAAAACAAAAACAGGCTTCTCACAATTGCTTGCGGAAACCTGTTTTGCTATGGGAGAAGATTTGTTTGATGCGTTTTTACCGCATTAAATACTTCCCTCGTTTCGATGGTTTAGAGGGCTCTGCCATCCTTTAACAACATGATAATTGAATGTTATTTACAGTCTACTTGCTTTCATTCGGAGCCGCACATAGTCTGCGTACCACTTACCATCTTTATATAACGTCTTCTGCAGGCGTTTTACTGTTGTATCAAGAATCACCGCTTTATGGTCCTCGTTATCCACTACAGAAAAAGGTGTTTTTACAAATAGTTGAATCCAATCTCGCAAACCATCCTCGCCTTCCAATTCCGTCGGTCTATTGAAAAGAATGGCGTAATTAACTTTAAATTGAGCCTTTTCTAATAGAGTGGCATACTCAGCAATTGTCGGAAAGTAGAAAGGCATGTCGTATGAATAACCATATTCTTCAAAAGTCCTGGCCAAGGACTCGTGGATTAACTGATTATTCCCATGCCCGCCAAATTCAAAGACAAACTCGCCGTTTTCCTTTAAGGCACGATGCACACACCGCAACATGCTTGCCTGTTTATCGGCATCAATCCAATGAAAGACCGCATTTGAGAACACAACATCAACGGGTTTCGCCAAGGAAAAGTCTGTGGCATCCGCCTGAATAAATGGAATCTCAGGATACTTGACGCTGGCAAGCTCCAACAATTCCTTAGACGCATCAATCCCCTGTACACGAAAGCCTTTATCCAGCAAGCTTTTCGACAAGGTCCCATTACCACAACCCAAGTCCAATAGTGTGCTGTTAACATCAGACTCAATCAATTCAGTAACGCTCTCTCCATATTGATGAACAAAAGAGAAATCTTCCGTATATTTCTCAGCATCCCATGTAATATTCATCCACAAACCTCCACCTACTTATTTGCCTTAGTGTAGCACAAGTCTAACCTTCTTACTTGTATGGCGATTAGTTAATTGATAATAATCGGCTTTTAATACGTGTTGACAGTAGCACTCTTTCACATTGGATTCTATCGATTCAACCCCCAATATTACTTCAGTTTTTTGTATTTACATGTTCTAAATTTCCCACCAATCCAGAATGTTGCTTCAAGCGTTGTAAATTTTAACAGTCTAAATTTTGTGTCCGCAATCCCTTTACTAAAAAATCGCCGATCAGATTCATTCCACATCTTTTCTTGAAGCTCTCTGTCCTCAACAAAATCAATCTCACCTAATAAAGTGACACTATCACCCTTACTGAAATAACAGACCGAAGCCTTAGGATTACTTTCAAAATGCGTGACCTTCCCATTCAAATGTGATCGCTTAGACGTAATAAAATATATCTCACGAAAACCATTATCACCTGCCTTAGATAGACAGCAGGTGCGAGGATAGCCCTTTTCATTAATGGAAGTCAGTGTCATAACATGTGTTTCCTTCAACAATAAATCTGCATTTTTCTCAATTTCTGCGATTCGTTCTTTTTGAATGTCGGATGTCTTCTTTTCTTGTGCCATAAAGTCTCCTTTGTACAGATTTTTAAGTCCGCGTTCTGTGTTTTGTTAATTGACGGAACTTTATTATTTCCTCTTTCGATCTTGCGAGCAATGAATCGGGTATTTACAAACATAGTATAATCAGCCAGCAACAGAAAGCCACAAACTTTGCTTTTATAATCGTTTATCAATTTGTTATTTCCGGAACATTGGAGTAGTTTTAGGAACAAAACAAACATGATTTCAGGAACAAAATCAACCTCCGAATAACATAATTATACGACGAAGAGCCCTATAAAACAGCGTAGATAAGTAGTTATTATTATCCGTGTCTATTTTATAAGGGCTAGATTAAAGTTGCCAAAAGCACTTTAGTTATTTATATACTCCTTTACGATGACCCACATGTATATTGTTAATAACAAATATATTATCATTAACGATTGAAACAATACGATAGTCACCCGCTCTAAATCGGATGTAATCTCTTAAATCACCTTTTAGAGTTTTTCCTGGAGATGTCGGGAAATCCACATCCACCATGTGTTTACCTATCCACTTCATGATTTCCTTTTGGACTCCATTATCTAGCTTCGCCAAATCTCTTTCAAAACTAGAGGCAAAAACCACCTGATATTTAGCCATATTTTTCCATCATTTCAGTGAATGATTTAACTTTCTTTCCATCTTTTTCCCACTCTTCATAAGCTTGATCAGCCATCATAATATCATAATCATCCTCTAACTTTTCAACTATGGCTGAACGAATAAATTCAGCTTTTGATATTCCTTTTTTGGCGATATATTTTTCTAGCGCTTCATTAACAGAATCATCTAATCGCACTGATATTGGTGAAGCCATATTCATCACTCCTTGTAGTTAACTTTAACTACATTATACCATCGAAAATAGTTGAAACAAGCAAAGGAAATAAGATACACAGCTCAATTGCATTTATATTTTACAGCTTAGCTATAGCTTTCTGACCAGACATCTTAATGCCTAGATTGATCTCTTAAAATGCATGAAAATGGCACTCCATCTGAACTACACAGCTATTCTATTTCTTATCCAGCAATACTAAGGCCTCAACATGGCATGATACGATAGGCTGAATGTCTTTGCTATTTTTCTGTTTATGGGAACAAATCCACAGCCGTTTGCGGAAACATATCTACTGGGTTTTTGGCACTATCCGTAGACAAGAACATATGCATTCGTGATAAAAAAATGTGCCCAATTGCATAATCATGATTGAGTAGAGTTGTCAAAAGAATAAACATAACGTATTTCAGTAAGTTTTTTTCCTGTAATTTCAATAATGCATTCATCGTCTTCATTGCATCGCCACTTATTCTTCCGGCTGAATCAATACTACCCCCTGCTCTGAGATGACAATAATGATATCACCTGAAGCTGGTATCCCCTTGTTGGAAGTATATCTTTCAAAAAATTTGACAAAGCTTATCATCTAGTACAATTTCCATGCCTAAAACCACAATATTAATATCCCTCGACTACTATAACTTCACCTTCTTCATCAGTTGGGGGTTGAAAATGATCATAATAAGTGGAAGCTGTTTGCTCCGT
>NZ_WJQT01000030.1 GCF_009659375.1 Fundicoccus ignavus | reverse complement strand
GCTAGCCTCTCAATCCAATAAACTAATTATCTCATATCTTAGGAGATGAGGTAATCGAAAAGAGGTTCATAGGGTTATCCAGTAAAAACCGGAAGGTTAAAACCCTAAATATAATATACAAGGATGAGTTGTGGTGGACATCGCATGGTCTGTTGTATCGAAATTAATTCTGGGTTTAATTGCTTTGTTAATCGTTGTAAGAGTTTTGGGACGTAAAAGTTTAGCACAAATGACGCCTTATGACTTTGTTTATACTTTAGTGCTCGGTGGGGTACTGGAAGAATCTTTATATGATGATCAAGTGAATTTATTTCATCTAGTATTAGGTGTCTCGTTATGGGGCGTTTTAATCTTCACCTTGGAATTCATTTCAACCAAAAGCGACAGGTTAAACAAACTCTTCAAAGGAGAGCCATCTGTCATTGTGTATAATGGGCAACTCGTCCGCCCTGCTTTAAAACGTAATAAATTAGAGATGGAACAATTAAGAGCCTTGTTACGAACTTCTGGTTGTTATTCCTTGAAGAATGCCAAACATATGATTATGGAAACTGGCGGACAAATCAGTTTAACCACCTTTGATGATCAGGATGTATCACTGACTTTACTCTTAATTGATGAAGGACGTATCGAAGAACAGGTTTTAGATAACCACCATTTAGATAAACATTGGTTGACCCAGGAGTTAAAGCAATTAGGTTACGTTGATATTGACCAAATCGTCTACGCTGAATGGTCTGAAGAAAAAGGCTTCTATGTTGTGAAGGACAGTGATTTGTTGGATTTCCCTATTCGATTGGATGGATAACTGAACCCACTCAATCCCACAAATATAAGAGCCAAATCGAGGTTATACTAAGAAGCTGACGCAACCCCATCTTTTACGGGGCATGCGCCAGCTTTTATTGTTTTTATAAATTAAGCCGAGAATGCTTTCGCAACTGCGACAAACATCTTAAGACCAATTAGGAAGCTTTCTTCATCAATCGCAAATTTCGGATGGTGATGTGGATAATCATAGCTCTTCTCGCTGTTTCCTGCTCCAATCCAAATATAAGTCGAAGGTGCTACTCGAGAAAAGGCTGAGAAGTCTTCACCACCTAATGAAGCTGCTAGAGAGGTTACTTTATTGGGGAATAGGTTTTCTGCAATCTCTCGCACACCGGCCGTTGTTGCCTCGTCATTCATGACAGAATCATAACCTAATTTAAAATCAAACGTATAAGAAACATTATAGGCATCACAAATTCCTTTTATGATGCTGCTCATATGAGCTTGTACCAATTGACGCGCTTCATCTGTTAGCGTACGAACACTCCCCGCTAAATAACTGCTGTCCGGGATAACATTCATCGCTGCTGCATTCCCAGCTTGGAATACAGTGTTTGAAATAACAATTGGATCAAACGGCGAAGCAATACGCGACACAATCGTTTGAAGCTGTTGAATAATTGCTGAACCTACGATAACTGGATCAATAGAATTCTCAGGTTGAGCTGCATGACCGCCTCTACCTTGGATTTTAATCTCATATAAGTCTGAGTTTGAACTGTTAGGACCCGGCTTGATATCAATCGTGCCCAGTGGCAACGTCGAGAACAAATGATGTCCATAGAAGAAATCAAAATCATCAAACAAGCCTGTGGCGACCATTTCTTGCGCACCACCTGGCGGTAATTCTTCTGCATGTTGAAAAACCCCATAAATTTCGCCACTTAAATCATCCGTATGGTTCGCTAAAAATTTCATAGCGGCCATTAATATCGATGCGTGTCCGTCGTGCCCACATGCGTGCATCACGCCAGGCACTTCAGATTCAAATTCAAGATCTAGGCGTTCCTCTTGGATTGGCAGTGCATCAATATCCGCACGTAAACCGATTTTTTCCCTGCTTTAGCCCCAGTAATTTTCACTAAGACACTCGTTTCAGTCGGCCTTGTGACTTCAACATTAGGTAGTTTTAGCATCTCATCGTAAATGTATTGACTCGTTTTGTATTCTTTGAAAGATAATTCAGGATGACGGTGCAACCAACGTCGATGTGTAACAATGTAAGACTGCATACCTTCCAACTCTTGTGCCCATGCTTCAGATAAATAGTTATTCAACATTCATTCACTCTCTTTCTTAGTTTAAGTAGACTGGACTATCTGGTCCTAATGGTAGACCTAACAAGTACCAAACAATAATCATTAACATCCACGCTATCGCAATCGCGACAGAATAAGGTAAAACGTTCGACATCAGCGTTCCAAGACCTGCTTTTTTGTCATAACGTTTAATGACCGCTAAAACTAACGGGATATAAACTTGCATAGGTGTTAATGGATTAATAAAACCATCTCCAATGCGGTAAAGCATTTGTGTAAAGGCTGGGTGAATGCCTTAAAACAACACGGTATCTTTCAAAGCATGTCTCGCAAAGGATATTGCTTAGATAACTCACCGATGGAAAATTTCTTTAGTCTCTTAAAACAAGAAATGTATCATGGTGTCGAACAAGTAAGTTATGACACACTAAAAGAGCTCATCGAACATTATATAGATTATTATAATCATCGACGTATCAAAACAAAATTGAGCGGCTTATCTCCGGTTGCATACCGAAAACAAGACACTCAATTAGCTGCTTAATATTCAATTAAATAAACTCCAACTTTTGGGGTTCACTACAACCTAGCAAATACATAGTAGGACTCTATCATTGTTATTCAAATAGTAAAGAGTGGTTTCATATCAACTCTTTCAATACGCCCTGTCTAAACCCAAGGTTTTGATAGTTTTGTTTACGATACATCTCTCGCGGTGTATCCTCGCCATCCGCTAATAAAATAATCGTTTTATCAGGATTCAGTATCATCGCAAACTGTTGTAAGCGGCTACCAATGCCTTTCTTTTGATACGCTTCTTCAACCGATAGTTCATCGATTTCCACTGTGTCCTTTGAAAGGATTAAGTCAACATAACCAACCGCAATGCCTTGATAAAAAGCTAACACTTGTATAAGCTGAGGGTCTGCAAACTTTCTTCTCGTTAGTGCTTTTTTCTGTTCAGCAAAATCTTCTCCAAATTCTAAATCCTGGGCATACTTTAACTCCACGAGAGTCTCTAATGTTTTTGATGTCACTTTTTCCACTTGAATGACAGAATTTGGCCTTATTTCCGGAAATTCATGGGGCTGAATGGCATAGAGTTCGAGTAATTCTCTCCCGTATCCTGCTCTCGTTAAATAATCATTCAATTCTCCTTCAAGTGTCATATTCGCTGGGAAATAAAACTTTAGGTGGTTCTGTCCTCTCTTTTGGTGAAAATCAAGTAAATACTTTTCAACTTCTTTAAATTCATCTATAGAGGGGATGCTTAAAAATTCAATAAAGTTGCTATCATATCTCACTAACATTTCCGGATAATGAATGTGTCGATACAATGCGTTTTCCAGCACAACATCCCCTAATGTATACGTGTTATCAAAATTAAATTGTTTCATAGGATCTCCTTCGAAAGATATTCTAGTCCCTTTAACTATAACAAAAAACGATTCTTTTTAACCAATACTGACAAATCTTAATTTTTTCGAAGTCTCGAAATACATTTGGGTATATAAATTCATTTTTTACATCTTTGAGTTTGGTTCTATGTATCCACTTCTGCATCCCAACAAACTCTTCTTTCGGGTTAATAAGGAAATAGAATTTATCTATTTCTACTCTATTTTTCACCCTTACCGCGCCACGAACTATTGTTATTGGTTATCTCGAAATCATATACTAAGTTTAATTGATTACAAAACAACCTCTCCCTCTTCAAATATATCACGAATATTGATTTCTTCATTTCCCTTTAGATTATCAGTTAAGTACACCACATCCAAATTCTTTTTTGCCCGTGAGCAGGCCACATATAACAAATTCCTCACTTGATTAAAACGTATTAAGTCATTATCTGATATATCTCTGTTATTATAATTATCAAAATAGAATTGAATGTAATCCTTTCGTCTGTCAAAATTGTTCTGTAATACAAGTACAACGTTATCGAATTCCAACCCTTTCGAACCATGAAGTGTGTAATAATTGATTCCTTCATCCTTTCCATCATCTTTTATGAAATAGTACCAATGAATAAACTGTCTGATATCTAGTTCGAAAAACGAATCAATCAACTTCTTATTCTCATCCACTTCTTCATCCATAAGTTCTTCATTACGAATAAAGTAACGATGCGCGCTTTCTTTAATTTGATCCAAATAGTTGACTTGTGATTCTAAAGAAAATATATTCTCGATAATTTTATTTAACTCTTGCCTGGATTCGGTGGCTAGAGCTTTAGACTCTCCTATTATCCCACTAAGCGTATCAATACAATTTGTCAACGTACAAATTTCAACTTCATTAATATATGTAAGCAGCTCTTCTAAACGACCATATGTCAATTGCGATGAGCTCCCCATAAATCTAGTAATCATACTAACTGTTGAATTTTGATTCTGTACAATTATGATAAATTCTATTAATTCGAGTAACTCTCTAAAAAACCAACCCATATTTTGCAAATTCTTAGTTAAAAATTCCGAATTAATTGTATCATAGTTCGCCCCTTTAAAATTAGGAAAAATTTCAACACTATTATAAAGTTTTTCAAATCCTCTTTCTTTTGCAATATCTTTGTTTTTCATTATCAGACATGCGCCATTGTCAATTTGATGATTGGCAAGATAACTTGATAGGTCAAATTCATCTTGATTAATTTTTTGAAAACGATGTTGCC
Organism: Fundicoccus ignavus; assembly: GCF_009659375.1. Classification (GTDB taxonomy): domain Bacteria; phylum Bacillota; class Bacilli; order Lactobacillales; family Aerococcaceae; genus Fundicoccus; species Fundicoccus ignavus. The sequence continues at coordinate 23,279 of NZ_WJQT01000030.1, read as the reverse complement.
CATTAATAAAATTATCGTAGATGCTCACTTGGCCAAATTCATCGTTTCTTATCTTTTCAATCAAACTAATTATATTTACCGAAGATCTGCGATTAAACGTTTTCTTAACTACTTTGAATTGATTTAATGCATTTGATGTTCTTTCTTTAATATTGCCTACTCCAGTTTCATAAATGCTTTGCATATAGTCTCCAAAATAACCTATCAAAAACTGAACTTTTCTCTCTTTCGATAAATTAAGTATGCTTTCCAACGTATCAATAACTTTCTCATCCGTATCCTGATACTCATCAACTAGTACGTAAGGATACTTATCAGAAAATAACCTTTGCAAGAGAGTCGTGTTCGTTATGATTTCTTTCGAGTACTCCAATAAGGTATCGTGACTAATGATAAATTTACTAAGACGATCTCGGTTGCTTGTTGGTTTATATTCTATATGGATTGATCTTCCAAACTTAAGTTCATCGAGTGCAATTTGTAGCTTTATTTGGTTATTTAATTGGGTTATTAGTTTCTTAAAGACACCTACATTTTTTAATGTTGTATTCGCATCCAATGGTGTAGTGTTAATATATTCATTCATTTTATGTCTAAAATCATCTGCTCCCTTATTATATACATTGAAAAACTGAGTCATAAATGTCTTAGTTAAAACCAGCTGATCAAAGATAGCAACATCATCAGTTTCACTATAGAGCTTGTTCTTTGTTAGTTTGTCCTCAATAAGAAATAACTCTTCCTCAATCTTTCTCTCATGTTGTTGAATTAATAATGGTTGTTGCCTACCAATAAAATCCCAAAGAAACTCATGGATTGTCGTGACGACTACACTTGAATTATGACCGATTCTGGTGATTATTTCATTTTTTGCAGCATTAGTATATGTAATGCACAGTATCTTTTGTGACGCATCCGTCAGTCTTTCACTATTACCTTCTAGAATGTGCTCAATTGTTTTAATCAATGAATATGTCTTACCTGCTCCAGCACCCGCATCAAAATAAAAACTATCGAAGTTATCAATATGTCCATTAACTTCGTCTTGAATTGCTAATTCTAACTTTTTGTTTTCTGGACTAATTGTAAGTTTATTCATATACTGATTCCCTCTCAAAATGCTCTCTAAGTCTTAGCAGTCCTATTTCTATATACTTTGGTGGCAGTAATTCAAAGTCTAGCTCTGTTTCTCTAAGGTAGACAAGACCTGATGATAAGTCTGACTTATCTCGTGTTAACATGACTTGCAGCTTATATGAGTCTGGTACTAATGTTGAATTAACTTCTAATCTTTTAATATAAGTTGTTCCAGGCCGAATATATTGTAGCAACTCAATGATTGAACGTTTATATTTGTTATCCTCGAAAATAACATCGTTTGTCAGTATTAATGCTTCTTCAAAACTCGTCGCATAATTGCCTTGAATTTTTCCTTGAGAAAACATCGTGATTTTATCATTCGATAATTCTAACCATTCATTTTCATCAATTTTCTCTACTAATAATTGATTCATTTCGGCTGCATTTTGGGTTTCATAGGTACGCTCAATCATAACTTTTAATGATGCATTCGTTGTGAGTTCATTATTAATTTTATCAGATAGATCCTTTATTACGTCTTGTGTTGTCTCTTTTTCTTTCTTGCTTCTCTTCAAATCCAAATCCGTATAAATTATCGTCTTAATATTAAGCGTATTTAGCAATGACACGAACATATGAGAGTGTGCACCGTCGATGCGGTAAACTTTAATATGATGTTTATTTAGAATTTCATCCTGATCAATGAGATATCTTATATAGGTATCTTCAGTTACACCTTCCACTAACACAGCGGCATCAGCAAAGAATATATCCGAGGCTTCTAGTCTCAAATATTTCTTTATGTAATTGATTGCCTTTTTGTTTTCATGTTCCCCTTCTAATATATCTTCATCCTTAATATTGACCGAAACAATTGAACTATTATCATTTACACTCAAATATACTATGTTATCTAGTGTATTACCTGAATGAATCTTACTATTCAACACAGAGGATGAATGCGTGGAAATAATAATCTGAAAGGTATCAAATTTGTCTCTAGCTTTTCTACCGATGAGCTTTGCTATGGCTTTAGATATATTCTTAATAAACAATTCTTGCATTTGAGGGTGCATAAATGACTCTGGTTCCTCTATACATAGAACATTCACTGCTCCATTGACATCCTCATTACCATACAATTGAATATAATCAACAATTTCAGAAATGATTACCATTAAATTGGTATATCCAAGACCAAATTGATTTTCCGGAATATAATTACCATTCTCTTCATATTCATAAATAACTCCATGATTCATTATTGTTCTCAGATTAAGATTTGGCCTCAAGTTCATTTGTAAATTTTTCGCGGACTCAATACTTGTGACTGCATCTTGAAGAATTTCTGTAATCTTTTCGTCAACTTTATTCTTTACCTGAAAATTCATATGATCCACAAACTCATCCATATCATCCGTCTCATTATTACGCAAAAAGTTAGACACAATCTTATTGTAGGCATTTGATAATGTTCTGTCGTCTTTTACTGTATTAGCATCAATTGTCGTCACTTTTAACAAAGGCGCTAAAGAAAAATCGTTTGCTGGCGTCTCATTATTTGCTGGATAGAAATTCAATACATAATTCTTTCCACCAATGTATTGTAAAAACCTTCGAAAGTTGGCATCGTCGTAGTAAGCAATAAACTTTTCAATCTTTTCGCTCCCTTGCTTCTCTCTTAATTCTTCAATCGTAACTTCTGTCTTTTCTGGGAATAGCTCCTTAATTTCCTCATTGCTTAAATTGATCTTCGATAATTTAATTAGTTGACTGCTAGTCAGTTCTGATAATGATTTTAAGAAACTAGTCTTGTTACTCACTTCATATTTAATTTGTATATCAATGACAATTGGTACGTCTTCATCTTTATTGGTATTCAAATCTCTAATAATTAAAACATCTTCAAATTTACCAATTACATCATCGGCTTCATCAATTCCTATTTTCAATTTAAACTCTAATACTGGTAAATCCTTAACTTCGACTCTCTTGATATCGCTTTCACTTTTGTACTCGATATACTTCTTATACCAATCTTTTAAGTAATCTAAATTAAAGTCTGAGTGATAAAATACATCTGTTGCACCACACCTTGTGCTTCTAAGTGTTTTTAAAAGCGAAATAACTGTAGATTTACCTGAATTGTTTTTACCAACCATTAACGTAGAGCTTTTAGACAAATATTTCTCTGTGTTTAGTTCCGTAATCTCTTGATTCTCACCATCCTCACTTAAGTCAGCCCAACTGGAATGTGCAAATTTAATTGTTTGCTCTTCATTACCAAACTTTCTATAGTTCTTAATTGAAATACTCTCTAAATACATGATTGATCCTTTCCATTCATTATATTATTCATATTATACTCATTAATTAAAAATATTAATATATTAAATTGTTTTTTTATTGCTATTTTAAATCTACTTCTAAACTTCAATGAGCGAGTATAAAATATTTTTTCTCAATATTGATAGCTTACAATCGCCTATAACTCGTTTCATCTTTACATTTTGACTAGTGGGTTGTGGAGAAATTAGTATTAAGTTCGACCAGAGCTCCCTAACATTTTTCAATAAGTTTATATATGTGATTATTATGTCGCTGAGAAACATAGTTTCTGTATGATTATGTGTACCATTGATTTGATTAAATTTAGCAATCATACATCTTCTATATGATTGATTGCGTAGGTTTACGTTCACACAATGATATGGTGATGTATTTTTTACCGAAAATTATAAATAAATTTTGAGGCATCATTATATTGGTCTGTCTCCATGTCAGATTTCTAAAGATTGGAACAAGAACTACGGCGTAAAGGTGTCGTTCAAAAGTTATTATGGAAAGATATGTTACTGATGTCATGCCGGTGAACGAGTTCCTTTTTACTGTACATAGTTTTGTGTTCACTTTAATCATTATTTATAAAATACAAAAGCGACGATGCATTTTCAGCATTCACCCTATGAGAATGTTGAGGTCTAATGAGCTAAATATAAGGCCTTTTTTGCCTGCAGAGTTATGTACAAATGTTCTGCAAACTTATGTACTTTTATTTTGCAATAAACAATAATCTTTAATCTCGGTATTTCCTTACTATTTTAACAGGTGTTTTCTAGCAATATGTATAGCCTACTTTATGTATATTTGCAATGTTACTATACATAATAGAGACACTAAAAACGGATTTGAACCATTGGTTGGTGGATCTGTAGTACGGATTGGTTCTATTTATCCATTAGATTTATTTTTTAAACAAGTGGACTCGAAATGGATATCAATGGTCCTGATAGTGAAGAACAAACATATTTAAACAGCTTTTACAAAGTTGTTGAATATATCCCGTTTAATACGGAAGTTTTTCTTCTTATAAATCTGATATTACCAAAAATAAAAAAATATTGTTGTTCCAAGTTGTTTGAAGTATCAATTTATAATCCATTTCCATTCAATAACGTTTATTAAGCATTCTGATAAAAAATAAAAACACTTAATCAATAATTACAATACTATGATAAAATAACCTAAAGATCACTATGAAAGGATTGTACATATGAAGAAAATTCCAACTCCATTAGTTCGAGATATTCATTTCGATTTAAATGGCATCCAATCATTCAAAGATGAAATGACAAATAGTTCTATCAAAAACAGTGAGCTATTATTAGACTACCCAACTGTTTATATCGTAAATAATAAAGACAAAAAAGATAAATATAATATTTATATTGGAGAAACGAGCGACATAATTTCAAGAACAGAACAACATTTAAAAGTCGATCCCACCTTAAGAGAAGATTGGCTTGAGTTTTACGAAGCAGAAGAAGCAAGAATGTTTGTAATAGGACATGATTATTTCAATAAGTCCTTAACTTTAGATATCGAAAATAAGCTGATGCATTATCTCTCTAGTGTTGATTCTGTCGAAAAAGTTTATAACCGACGGACAAATCAACAGAATAGATACTATACTTCTAATTATTTTGAAGACATTTTCTCAAAAGTTTGGCGTCAACTGCGAAAAGAAAACCGTCAGTTATTTCCAGTTGAAAGCATCATTAAAGACTCAGCATTATATAAAGCATCACCCTTTCATAAATTAAGCGAGGAACAATTACACGCTAAAGAAAAAATCAAAACAAAAATTATTGAAGCTTACTCCAAAAATTCTGAAACAAGCCAACTCATTCTAGTCGCTGGCGAAGCTGGATCTGGAAAAACAGTTTTATTAAGTAGCTTATTCTATGAAATTAATAAGTTACAACAAGAATATCCTGAAAATATAGAATTATCCAATCTTAATGCATACCTATTAGTCAATCACGACCAACAATTAACTGTGTATGAAAACATCGCTAAAAAGTTAGGAATCTTTCATCCTAAAAATAACAAAATTGTTTCTAAGCCAACTACCTTTATAAATAATCATTTACCTGAAGAAAAAGTTGATGTCATTATTGTCGATGAAGCTCATTTGCTTTGGACCCAAGGAAAACAGTCCTACCGTGGGAAAAATCAACTTTATGATTTACTTGAAAGAGCAAAAGTAGTAGTTGCGGTTTTTGACATTAATCAAGTTCTAACAACAGAACAATATTGGGAACAAGATGAGCTCCAAAATATTGAAAAATTAGCAAAACAAAACGATAACTATATTTACCTTTCTAATCAGATGCGAATTGCTGCTGATGAGAATACCGTTCGATGGGTTAGAACATTTATTGACGACCAAGTTGTTATGAATATTCCTAAAGATACCAAAAACTATGAGATTAGAGTCTTCGAAAATCCGGAAGCATTGCATAATGCTATAAAAAGTAAATCGTCTGATGGTCGTGGGATATCGAGATTAACAGCTACGTTCGACTGGGAATATATCGATAAGAAAAAACCTGAAGACAGTGACTATTGGAGAGTCAAAGAGAATGATTGGTCTATTCCTTGGAATCTACAACTACCAGTTACTCCTGCAGAAAAAAGAAAAAATCGAGATTTATCTTGGGCTGAACAACCGCACACTATAGAAGAAGCTGGTTCAACCTATACAGTACAAGGTTTTGATTTAAACTACACAGGTGTCATTATTGGTCCATCAGTAAAATATCGTAACGGTAAAATAGTATACGATCGAAAGAATAGTCAAAATAAAAAAGCTACTAGACGCCGAACTTTAAATGATGGCTCTCAAGAATATCTTTCTGACACACTATTAAGAAATGAACTAAATGTGCTTTTAACTCGAGGGATTCATGGACTTTATATTTACGCAGTTGACAAAGAACTACAGGCAGCTTTATTAAAAGCACAGGATGGTAAATTAAATTAATTTTACTAAGTACAATGTTTAAATATATTTTACTCGTAAATTTCAAGTTTAAGTTAGCCACTTTATTTTTAAGTGTGTTACCGACTAATCATTGATTGAGATAGTACTTAATAATGCACTGAGGCATGGGAGTCTCTTGTATGAGCTCGTAATCAGCCGGTCCCTAGCTTTCATGCCATATCCAATATAGTGTCAAACAATGACAGTCTCAAGCTTCTGATGCAATTGGCGTTCTTTGTAATAAGTCGTTTTTAAACGCTTTGTTTCTCTTGAATGATTGATACGTGACTTGATGACAATTGCTTCCTAACATCCCGACAACCTAATGACTTGCGACAACTACTTATAGATAATTGTGATTCTCCTTATAGTATTAATAACCTTTAGACAAACTGCGCGTGCTTGACAAACATGACTAAAAAACAAAAAAGTCCCTTTTGTCAGAATTTCTCTAACAAAAGGGACGAAAAGTCGCGTTACCACCCAAATTTCTATTATTCTTACAAATAATAGCTCTACCAGTACCAAACAATACTGTACACGATATCGGGTGTGTCCGTTTAAATAGCGTTAACTAAGTAAACTGATCCAAGCTCATCTTCACTTACTCTTAGTCTGCCCTTTTTCACCGAACCAGGATCTCTTTACTTGTTAAGAAATAAGTTACTCTTCTCTTCATTGCAGTAGTCTATTGATTTATTAAATTACTACTGAAGTGAACCACTTTTAAAATACAATTAACATCAATTCTTTAACACGCTAGCACTACCACACCGCATTATCTAACTCACTTTGCGTCCAAGGATAAGGGACCACTGAAATCTCTTCTCCAGTTTCAGGATGAATCACACTTGCGACAGTAGTGAAAGTATTATTCCGACGGGTCGCACCTATCTTCCAGTAAAAGTAACCTTCACTATCCGCTATGACTTTGTAGCCCGAACCCGCATAACCATCTAAGTATGCAATACTAACTTCCGCATAAGGATAGGTGTACCCCTCAATATCCCCCACCTCTCGATAGTAACGTTCTAAGGTTAATAGACCAGATGGATGTTCTAAGGCCGTCGGAATATAGCCATACATAGGTATGTCAGTTAGTGCCCCGCCACTCGGTCCTAAATTCGAAACTGTTAGGATAGACGAAGGCAAAATTTGATTAACCTCTCTATCGATGATAAATTCAAAGTAACCTTGGTCATTGGTGCCCACAGTGTGATAATAACTTGACTGATCGTCATGATAAGGACTATTCAGTAACCATTCAATCGACACATCAGAGTTGGGATCTGCATAGCCCGATATAATCGCTTCAGATAAATAGATGGGTTCTACTAAGAGTTTACCAGATTGAGCATGGTGCGACATCAAAAGCCAAGTTACATCGGGAATTTCCGGGCGCATACGTGGCGTCGTTCTATGCCAATCAGCCGGTAGCCAGTCTACGGTACCTGTACTAATATCACTAATCGACTCTGGGATTGCTCGGGTTTCGTTCTGCTCTGTATCAAGCACGTATTCTGGTTCTGAATCACCATTTAGATTACCATGCACATCTTCAACGGCATACTCAAAGGAAACACCATAGTAATCACTAAAATTGAATCTTGATTGGACAAGCTCTATTGAATCTGTTTCCTCAGGTCCTGATTTATACATCATCTCTTTAGTTTCTGGATTATATTGAAAGGAATCCATTTGCGAGAAGTGCTTAATATATGAAGGTATTACAGAGTAAGCATAAATCCCTTCAAAATTGTCGTACACAACATCTAAGTAGCTAGAGACTTCATAAGCAGATCCGGTCACCAATGCTATCTGTTGAATCGCTTCATAACGTTCCGGTTCCCTAGACTGTATTTCTAATAAGCTACGTACTTTTGATAACCAAATCCCTTTTACAGTGTCTTTCTCTTCGAGATTTTTATAATCTTCTATAACTCCCCATTGAATTGCCTCTGTATTTGTTTGATAGTAATAGCCTAATAGTCTTAAGTAGTTTAAAACCTCACGTTCTTCTTCTGTTAATTCGGCCACTAAGTTCTCAAAAATAAATGTATGCGAGATAACGTCCATATCCACGATTTCATTTAGAACCATTAGATCGTAAACTTTCTCATACATCGCTTGAATAATCGGATGATATTGCGTATTATCGCTTAAATCTAACGTTCGCATCGCTGCTAATTCATTAATCGATACGCTATTGTAAGCATCCACACTTGCAATCAGATCTTGCCATGGTAAAGAAAGATCGTATCTGAACATATAGGTATCTTCGAGTGCCTTCTGCCCTCCGATATCATCCAATGGATTTTCTCCATACCCTTGAGAGATTAAGTCATTCGCAAGTTCGATTAGATAAGAATCTAACGCATATTTAGCCTTTGCATTCAGTTTTATTCCTAGTACTCTCCCTTTATCAAATGAACGTTGGGGGATAGAGTAAATAGTATCAGCTCCATAACTTTCAAGCTCAAATTTTACATTGCCTTCCATCTCAGCGATTAATAATTCTAATTCCGAATTGGGTACTTGAGGAGTCAAATTACCTGATACCATTATTTCAAGTAAATCCTCCCTTTCACTAGTATTATTTGCTCCGATTGGCTCTGCATTATCTTCCGTTGAATTAAATAACGATTGATAATTATTAGCGACTGAAACGCCATAAATTGTTGTAAAATCATACGTGTCTGAAATTTTTTCCATCGCATTAGAGTCGTATTGATTAATACTATAGAGTTGGTTAGTTTCAGAGTCAATCGCCTTTACAATCGATATTGAACCAATTTTATGATCATCATCAATACCTTTAATATTAAAACCGTATAATGGTAAGTTTCCGTAAGATTCATTTCTACTTCCATTTAAGTTTTCAAATGGATCGTAATGATAGACTTCTACTCCATAGCCAGTTGCATTCGCCACTCTTTGCTTCAAATCATATTCCACAGGTTGATTGACACGTCTCTGCTCATGTTCCCAAGCCAATTGAGTCCATTCTTCAACTTTTGTTAATGTTGGTTCTACACCTATCACCGCTACTCTCTCTGACTCAACCGCTACAGCATGGTAATAGATATAAGCTCGTAGACGATTTAACGCCGTTAATTCTTGGTCTGTAAACTGAGGTGACATCGCTTCAATAACAAAAGTATGCCCTAACAAAGCATCTAAACTTATCCAACTATCCTCTTGAATACTATCAAAATAATAATCAAACATCGCCGGAATAATTGGATGATAGGTATTTTCATTGCGATATTCCGCTGGATTTTCTAAACTAAGTAATTCTTCATGACTCCAATTTAAATCAAGATTAGATATTATGCTAATCCATTTTCCATCAAATTGACTAAAGTTATGATCATTCAGAACTCTTACGGCATCCTCTTGGTTGGCGAATTGAGTACCTGCATAGTTGATACCAAATGCAACTAGATGGTCTAAATGATGTTGAGCATAATTTATTCCGTAATCTTCACACAATTTAATCACAATTGATAAGATATCGTCTTCCGTAATCTTAGTATTGTCCATTAGAAACTCACTAATTCTTAGTTTAAAATCTCGGACAAATCGATTAGATAAATCATCATTCAAATTAAATTCTGTTTTTATCCAAATAACAATCTGAATTTCATCTTCTGCAACTTCAATATCATCTTGTTCTAATTGATAGCCCATGTCATCTAACATAGCATAAACACCTGCTAAGGCACCTTCACCAGTAACTGAACGAATCGCCGCAATTTTTATTGTCATATCCTTGGCACCTGCTGTCAAGGCTGCATTCTCAAACGTTGCTTTCGAGATCAGTTCAATGTTAGTTGGAGTCACAATTTCAACCCTCAAGCCTTCTCCTGCCTTCAGTGGTTCGATCATAGCGCTCGAAACTACTGACGTATTAATATCTGACCCATCATTTAGATACCGATGAATGACCAATCCATCCACCGAAAGGATATTGCTTGAATCTACATCCTCAGCTCCAAGTAATTGAATGGTCTGTCTTTTTTGCGAACTATCAAGATTCGTTCCAATAGCTGCCATTTTTCTTATTTCAGGTGTTTTTGATTCGTCATTGGAAGTTTGGGGATTCCCTAATATTATATTCTGAATACTTGTCAAAATTCCTGAATTCATCCCTATTAAAATAAAAACGCTAACTATTATTAAAGCTAATAACCGTTTAAACCATTTCAATATAATCATTCCTTCTCATAAAGTGTCATGTAAGTTGTCACTTCATCGTTCTTTTCATTTTACTCACTACTTAATCAGTTAAATCTTTCCACAATAAATGCCATATAACTTCAGTACATTTACTTTTAACTCATTCCATTTACTCAAAGTATCTAGCTTCTATTAAAACCCGAAAAAACCTTATAAAACGATACAAATTGTTCGATTACATTAATACTACTAAATAAGCTTGATAAGAAGTTGGCAAAGTCCTGAACTTTCTCTGGCACACTCTTTCCCTTGGCGTTTCCCATAACTTTTCGGCAATCACTATTCCCACAAAGACTGAATGAATTATGTAAAAATTGTGGGAAGTAAATTTATCTATACTGTATTTCTTTTCTAAAATACAAGCGCTCATTAGTAAATGGTATGCTTACAAAAGCTGATACTTCATCTGTAAGCTCAAATTTAACAAGACTCTCTAATGCATTGATCGTTGCGACAATTTCTTGAGAATCATAGAAAGTGTTCTCATCAATAGTTGAGACGAGCATAACAAGTTCTTTGAATTCATCGAGAGATATCTTGATACCTAAACCACCGTCAACTTCATAAACATTATCGATAATCTCTTGTATATAACTCTCAAGTTCTTTTAATGAACTTAATTGTGAATTGGTCGCATAACCAAGTTCACTTTTAACCGCCTTGAATAAGTCATTATTATACTGATTTAGCAATGCTTTCTTTTCCTTCGTCGTCTTTGAATTCCAATCGATTGTTAAATTCATTTTATACTCATCGTAAGAGTCTTCTATAATAGTTCCATCAGCATAATAACTAGTAGAAAACCCATAAGTTATATCTCCTATATATTCTGATATTAACCTGTCATTCAATTCAAATGAGATTGCTTCAAGCTTAACTTGTTGACTATTTGGGTTATTAGTAGTAAGCATCTCTCCTTCTAAAATCATTTTATTATTTAACTCATAAAGTTCCATATAGTCATAGGCTTCAGGAATCACCTCAGCCGAATAACGATTTTCATCAATCGTCACATTGATTGAAAAAGGATAATCTTCTGTTTGTACGGTACGCCAGACTTCTGGTTCATTTGACGAGTTATTCCAAATGAAAAAGATTAAACTCCCCAATAATAAGACAACGGCTAGCAGAATTAACACTATCTTCTTATTATTTCGCCGGTGGTTTTTCTTTAAGTCACTCACATCATTTTCAGTACCATGGGGTGATGACTTAAGAGGTGTTAACTTAGCTTTGTCAGTCACTTCGATAGAACTATCCTTTTCTTCAAGTGTTTCTTCTGATTCTAACTTTGAAGGACTTAGTTGTCCTTCACTAGTGTTCTCATCTCCATTAGTAATATTGCTAGCTGAGCCTACAGAAATTGCTTGACCACAATCTATACAAAACCGTGCATCTTTTAAATATTTCGCACCGCAATTCGAACAGTATGTCATATTCTCTCTCCTATTTCTTTTCTTTTATTATCTTGCCTGTGTCTTTGTTAAGTAAATAAGCTTTACCATTAGTCTCTTGAATATATACGGAATCTTCATCCGCAAAAGCATATAATGCATTCTCTGAAAGAATATCCCCATCCTTATTTAAAACATAGAAGCCTTTATTTTTGTAAATATAAACAATGTCATTCACCTCAAATTGGACAAAATGTCCAATCAATTGAGTTTCAGGTAAGAAAATCTCTTCTAAACGGCTATTGAAGAAAACGTGTTCTCCCCGATTATTTGTGATTGTTCCGACATTAGTTCCATTAATAAATGAGAAATACGAGTCATTCATTTCATAAGGAATTTGAACAGATTCTCTTGTTTCAAGATCAATATAACCGAAGCCACTGTAGTCTGAAAATGCTAACCAATTATTATTATTAACTCTGTGATAATCATTTATTTTATCTCCTTGAAAATGTGTTTCCCCTTCAGCGGTATAAATAATATATTGTTGGCTGTTATCCTCTAAATAACTGGGATAAAGATACTTCCCATTTTCAGATGCGCTGAAATTAGTTGTATAAGGTACTCTTAATATACTTTCACCATTAATATTGAAAACTGTTGTTTCTCCCCAATAGTTTGTTGCACTAATAAATACGTCATTGTCTGTATGAGCTACTACGGGAGGTGTATCGGTATCTATTTCTATAATCGTTTGCCCTGAACGATTAATTAAACGATACATGTCCTCATATTCCCATTCTTTAACGATAAAATGCTCATTATCCACTACTGATAAGTAGTGATACTTAACTGGTATAATGATCTCCCCTGAATCCGTAATTACTCCTGACGCAATACGTTCTGTTCCATTATTGTGCGATCTGCTGTAATCGTTCAATACTGTCACATCATTTCCTTCAAATGGAAGAATCACCCCTACTGTTTCAAATAAAACGTCTCCTGTTGTATTTATCAAAAAATACTTATCATCATTGCTAGCGGTATGTACGCCGTTAATAGAGCTTGATACACCGTAACTTGATTCAGGTCCTGATATACCAAACGGACTGCTATTTATAGTGTTAAAACCTTCAGAAATTATTTCCCCTTGATGATTAACTAACCAAAACAAATAGTTTTGATCTCTAACAACCGCAACACCATACTCATTAAATCGTGAAACGTAAGAAACCGGCCCCGTAAATCCTATTACTTCAGCACCAACATCTTGAGCAACGACTTCTAAATCCTCATTTAGAATGTTTAAACCAAAAGCATCTTGATAAGGATAAGCAATTACCTGCTTTGGAACTTTCTGTTTAAAACCAATGGTTGATAGAGCATCGCTTTGCCAAGCCCAAAAGCCTGCCCCCAGCAAAACAATAAGGAACATGGTGAATATCCCTTTATGCTTATGGTTATTTTTTATTGGCTTGTTTATTCTTGAAGCTGCTTCTTTCTCTTTTGGTTCTATGGGCACGCCACAATAAGGACAATATTTGCCTTTAACTTCTATTAACTGATGACATTCATGACATTTCATTGTATTCTCCTCTATTCAAATAAGTTATATATTTATAACACTTTTATTGTGATGACTTATTTCCCTTTGAACATTTTAAATAATGAGCATAATAGTAATAATATAATTGAACCTAAAATCATCTGACTACCTAAGCCTAATTCTGTTGAGACTGATCCATAATCGTTGTTGTAACGAATAAATAGATTTGAATCGATTGCCAGATAAATTAAATAGGTCATACCGCCACCCATGATGACGCTAATAATAAATTGGATAAAGCCACTAAATTTAGAGCGTAAAAAACTCAATACGGCGAAAACAACTGGTAAATAGTAAGCAATGATAGTAAAAATCATTTGATAAAACTCTGATTGACCAGAATTATCAAATAATGCACCGTAACCCAAAGCAACAATAACTTCTGACATAGTGAAGGTTGTTTGTTGGTAGGAATTCCACAAAACGGAGGCATTGACATCAAATAAAGAGTAATTATTTATCCCGCTATAATATATAAATAGTGCTAATGCAGTCAAAAGAATCCACATGATAAAAGAAAGAGTTGAGGTCTTATCCGATGCATGAATCAACGCGCTAGTATTTCCTTCACTCGATTCAACTTGTTGTTGTTTGATTTGCTGTGTTTTTCTAGCTTGAGCTTGCAATCTCCTTCTACGACGAAGCGATCCGGTATCATTCGCCAATTGAGCAGAAGATAGTTGATTTTTTTCATCTAATATTGCTTGATCAACTGATGGTAATTTGTGTGCTTTACTCACACCAAGGGAACTTTGTTGGTAATTATCTTTAATATTCTCCACTTGAGTGTGTGCTTTGGTTTTAACCGAATGGTAAAGCTCCCGTGTCTCTTCACTAATCTGTTGGGTGTAACTATCTAACTCCTTTAACTTTTCTGGCACCATGATGACTTGATGAATAAACCACGTTTCAATTTTTTGGTTCAATTCAAGTGATTGGCTTGTTTTATAATTCGCAAACAAGTAAGCCCCTAGCAAACTCAGTGACAGTAGTAACCAGCCTGTTTGAGTTGAAAATGAAATGGTAATAAATAATAGCATGGTCAATATAAACACTAAGTAAAAATTATGCTGTAATAAATTTATGAGGTTTAAAATTTTCTGGTAATCAAAATCTGCTACTTTATGGCTGTTTTCAGCCGGTTTCACTGCTTCTAATTCAATTTCCTCAATCACTTGACCACAATTAGGACAACCTCCTTGAATCCCTTTTAATGAAAAACCACATTGCGTACAAAAGTTCATAACCATCGTCTCCTTATTTATATTAGGACTTCCGTCTATATTTGTTCAAGTATTCTTTATGCGGACAAAATAGCCCTTTGCCACTCCTTAAACAAGAACTAACCTTTTTTATTATACTTAAGATTCTCTTAATACATTACTTTTCATTGCATAAACGCACAATATGAGTCTCTAATACAAAACAAGGATTTTAAATAGATTCCAGGAAAAACAAAAGAGTGTCCTCTATTTAATTTTTTTATCACCCTTAAAATTATCTTTCCACACAACATAATCACCTGAAGTAAATTATTTTTAACTTTTCCTCTATAACCTGAACTCCGTGAATTTCAAAGTATACAAGGGTGAAGGAGTGAAGGGATGAAATCATAACAATTAGTGGACTTGCCTACCAAACGCATCACAAAAAAATCGGTCCTAATGGCACTAAATATGTGTATTATACCGTTCGTAGCTACCGCAATACTCATGGGAAACCGACATCCGATAAAAAAATCATTGGTAAATTAGATAAAGCAACCGGTCAGCTTATCCCGAACAAAAATTACTTTGACCTATTCCCACCTGAATCCCCGAAATCTGTAACGAGAACTCCTTTGTGAAAGTTAGATCATGCTCGATTCTTTGACTAAGCGGACAGACACAATGTTCACACGCATAGCTGCATTAGGCTAACGTTTTTCATTTTCATCACTCCTCCAGTCTTCCTGAATAATATTCTTTTGGAAACAACATAGTTTGGTATTCTCCGATGTCAATAATCCATATTTTTCTTTCAGTAATTTCTTTGGATGACAACAAGAACACTCTTACCTGACTGAATTCCGGCACCTCTTGTCTATGAACAACGGTTAACTTATGATTCTCTGCCTTTAATTGCATATAGCGTTCGTCTAGAACCAAAAAATCGCGATTCCCTGTACCAGGTGAATCGCGATTTTTTGTACCAGCTTAGTCGGTATTCGCTGTACCAGTTTTCATCCGTAATGAATCTCCATAAATATAAATATGGTATGAATTTGAAATAGCACGATCAAGAATGGCATCCGCAATCGCAACACCTCCTAACTTTTTATGCCATTCGCCAGTCTCCATTTGAGAAGAAAGAATAAGAGAACGATGTCTACTCCTTAACTCAAAAAACTCCATGAGATATTTTGGTTCATGTTCGGTTGTTGGCGTTAATAAAAAATCATCGATCACCAACACATCTAGTTTAGCTAATTTCTTTAGGTATTGGGGTAATCGATCGTTCATATCCGCTTCAGATAGTTCAGAAAGTAAATCGTACAGTCTGATATAACGTGCCGTATAACCCTCTTCAATCACATAACGACATAAGGCATTGGTTAGATAGGATTTCCCGGTACCTGTAGCCCCTTGAATAATAACGTTTCGATTGTTGGTAATGAACTGACACGTCGATAATTGATGGATGGTTTCTTTGTTTATTCAATGGCACTCCAACCCAAAATACTCCCCCACAATCCCATTTAACTGGCCTTTAATCCCACTAAACTCCTGCTCTAAATCCAACGACCTAACACCAATACGATTACCGTCCATATTGAACGAGTGATTAATATCCTTTGTTTCATCTGTCTTAGCATATAGGAGCAACCCAGAAACATTACCTGTTCTATTAATATCTTCATTCTTCACATAAGAATAAATCTGATATAGATTATTTGATTTATATTTATCTGACTCTGAAAGTATTGCACCATAGAATTTTGTATCGATAATGAGTGATTGTTCTTGGTAAGCCAATTTAATATCTGTTTTCATCTGTGGCAGAAACGACAGCCCCGTATTAAAATCTTCTGCAACTAAATTCCATCTGACATGAGGAGCATGTACCCTTAAATTCGGATAGTGATACTTGTAATACTCAAGCACAAAGCGTTCGAAAAGCATCTCGATATTCTCATCGGAAAAAGTTGGGGTTTTGTACACGCCCACTTCAGTAGAGAGAAGTAAACCATCAATGATAAATTTACATAGGTTAATCAACATTTGATACGTCTGATTATTTCTTTGGAACTGAAGTTTCTGCCACTTAATCTGACGAGGATCCACTTGACTAATGTTCCCAAAATATAACATCAGCTTTCTTATTCTAGCCTTCTTTTCTTTCTTAACAGAAGACTCTTTTAATAAGAGAACCATCGTGATTTTTAAAATTTGATTGAAAGTATTATCTTCCGAGAGTTCATCAAATTCACAAACTAAAAGCTGCTTACGCTGCATTTTATTCGTGAGTGAATCTCGCAGATTAACTTTGCCCCTGATCGTTGCTAGGTTTTCGTATTTATCTATGTATTCTTTATATAGTCCCTGCTTCAATTGCTTATTCAAACCTTTAATTAAAATCTCCGCGAAAAGATCGTAAATATTCTCAAACGATTCACTTTCAACTTCTTCATAATTGGTCTGCTGTAATACTTTAAAGGCATAACTTAGCATATAATAAATATTTTTAATAAATGAGTTTTTATGTTTTAGCATTTAAAAC
This sequence comes from Fundicoccus ignavus, assembly GCF_009659375.1. GTDB lineage: Bacteria > Bacillota > Bacilli > Lactobacillales > Aerococcaceae > Fundicoccus > Fundicoccus ignavus. The sequence continues at coordinate 5,875 of NZ_WJQT01000030.1, read as the reverse complement.
ACCCTTGAAATTACTTACCCAAGAATTAACTTTATCTTCTTCATCAAACCAGTACTCTTTCAACATCGGCAGAATATCATACGTTACAATCAACTCCATCCAGCTGTCTGTGCATTCTTCTTGCCCCGTGAAATAACTATGACCAATACAGAAGCCTTTGCCTAAAGTTGGATCAGCACTAATTTCAAGGTTGAGAGATTTGGTGTATTCTATCAGTTTATTAAAAGTCTCATTGTTTAAAGTGGCTTGATAAGTCTGAAAACCCTCTGAATCAAAACTAGGTTCCATCTCATAGAAACTAAAGCGACGACGTAAGGCATAATCAATCATAGCCAGACTTCGATCAGCCGTGTTCATCATGCCGATGATGTATAAATTTTCTGGCACACTGAACGAATCTTTAGTATAAGTAAGTGTGATGTCATTTCCTCGATAATCATTTTCAATCAACATCAATAGTTCTCCAAAAACCTTACTCATATTCCCTCGATTTATCTCATCAATGATGAAAAAATAATCCTGATCAGGAGAAGCTGATGCCTTGCGACAAAAGTTAACGAATATTCCATCTTGTAATTCAAACCCATTCTCTTTGGGTTTATACCCCATGATGAAATCTTCATACGAGTAGTTTTGATGAAATTGGATCATTTCAATACGGGTCTCGTCTTTTTCACCCATCATTGACCAAGCTAATCGTTTAGCAGCAAAAGTCTTTCCTACCCCTGGAGCACCTTGAAGGATGATATTCTTCTTATTGATTAGCAAAGCTTCTAAAGTATCGTATGCTTCCTCTGAAAGGTACACTTCCTTCAAAAAATCTAATTTTTCATATTTTTCATTTGAATTATCCACTATTGAATCTAATGCATATAGTTTCACTTCTGTTAAATCTACACTATTTAAAGCCTCTTTTAGTTCATTTCTTAATTCCCAATAAAAGAATCCTTCATCTTCTTTGCTAGCGATAGAGCCTGTAAATAAAATCCGCCACCACCTTTTTGTGCCATCTTCTTCATAGACTTTGCATTGCGTCGCTTTATGAATCCTTTGCGCTAAAGCAGAAGCGCCTCTATTATAAAAATTCACGGTGTCACCATATATACTAGATAATTGTGTGCAGGTTGCTTTGCCGCCATAATCTTTAAGACGCTTCATGATTTCAAGACTTTGTGTATTAAAAACTGCTTGATCATTCAATAAACTTTGCCAGTTCTCAACGGATAAACCGGGTGAATATTTATTCTCATCTCTTATTCGTAATGTATCCTCCCAAGCTAAACGAGATATTTCTGGAAACGTTAAATCGGGTATTTTAGCTTTAATTTCATTTAGTAATTGAAGATAACCTTCACCTGTAACATTCTTATCTGGCACCGCTATGTTGAATTGGGTTGGGATATAGCTCATATTTGTACTATCTAAATTGATAAAGTAATTAGGTCTAATCCAATATAATCCCATTGTAATGGTTCCAAGTCCATTCCCTGGTGCAGCTACAGCTGCTTCAAATCCTTCTTTAAAACGATCAGTTCCAACATTAGTTTTTGAATACTTCATAGCTTCTATAAATAAATCCCATAATATACTACCGTTGTCTCCAAAGATAGAAGACATATTAAAAAGAACTGGAACTCCAGCAAAATCATTAGGCACTGGAACATTAATATCAAAAGTTTCCGCATAAATATTTGCTATTTTAATTCTGTTTTTATCTGTGATTCCTCGATTAAAAGCACCCATAATGGTAAATGGATCAATCTCATAATTTTTCGTTTCCCACCAATCATCTCGTTCAAAATGAAGATAGTTTAATAAAGGATAATCCTGAGATAGTTCAATCATGATAGTGTGTAGTTCTTTGCGTTTATCTTTATACTCTAAAAGTTTATCTGCTAGTGTCTCGTAGAATTCAATCCATTGATAATCTTTGTTCATGTAAAAGCTCCTTTAATATATAAAAATATTCTTTAAAATGTCATCCTAATGTCAATTGTAGTAACCGTATACACCATTATTATAACATGAAGTACTAGTTATGGAGTGCTTCCTCAAAGAAGAGATATGATATTTAAACACTCAAAAGAAAACCGCTATTGAAGTGGTGCTTCTTAATTATGGGCTGTTGGCTGGTTTGAGTTCGGAATTATACTAGACATAGCCAAACTTTAAGAACTAAAATGGTCAAACCGATTAATTTACACAGAATTTCTTTATATCAGTGCTTCAGATTTTTTATTTCCACTAAACAGTAACTGCTATTGTATTTACATCATCATTACAGCAGCATATTATCAGAATGAATAAGGAGGTGATTAAAATGGAAACAAAACAAAAAAAGCGGTCATACAAGTTCGAATAGACGAAACAGTTAAGAGACGAGCTGTTGCCGCTTTAAATAACCTTGGAATGGACGCGAGTACCGCTATTAACGTTTTTTTTAGACAAATCATTGCAGAAAACGGTCTTCCATTTCAACCAAAACAAGCCAAATTCAATGCCGAAACCTTTGCAGCCATTAAGGAATCTGACAACATGGTCAAAAATGGAACTAGCGAACTCTATACTTCTGTTGACGAAATGTTTAAAGAAGTTTTAGGAGAATAGAGGTTATGTTAGAAATGAAGCTGACAAGCAAATTTAAAAAGGTCCTTAAACGACTAAAAAAAACGGAATGCCAACCTAGAAAAACTAAAAATAGTTATGCAAATGATTGTTGATGAAGTACCCTTACCTGAAGAAGAATACCGCGCTCATATATTCGATCCGACAAAAGACTATCTCGATTGTTGGGAGTGCGATATTTCTGGACGCAATAGCGACTGGCTGTTTATTTACAAATATTATCCTTCACAAAATCTTGTTTCATTTATCCCAACTGGGACACATGCCGATGTATTCTGATATTGGATTGTCAACACTAAATCAAACAAATATTATAAGGTCTGTAATCGGTATTCCACAGGGCTTTTATAACCAAGCGTTCCGTGGATTCTGATATTATTAAACCAATTTACATAATCATTTAATTCAAGTCCTAGATGATCAAGGCTGCTAAAACATGCACCGTTTGTGAATTCCGTTTTCACGACCTTAAACATCGCTTCGGCCACTGCGTTGTCGTAAGGGCATCCTTTCATACTCAACGAGCGTTGAATGTGGTTTTCCGCTTTCATAAAGTCGTACTACTTGGCTTTTAAATTCTGGTGTAAACGTTCTGCGTACTCTTTTTTCAGTCATGGTAGATTCTCTCTGTTTCAAGTTCTTTTATTTCATTCTGCTAGACCTTAATTTTACTGTCTAACTTAGTGTAGCCTATTCATTTACTATTTGCGTCTGATTAAGGCTCTTATTTTGACATTTCTATTTAGAATGATTATAATTAAGCTACAAACAATTAAAGGAGCGATGCAACAATGTCATTAGATTTACACGATTATGGTAAAGATCCCTTTGTCATTAATATTGAAGAAGCTACCTTACAAAACGATCAATTTAGAGTGGCTCTGTGGACTGGGTCAGAATTACAAGTGACTCTGATGTCCATTCCGGTGGGTGGCGATATCGGCGGTGAAATCCATACCAAAGAAGATCAATTCTTACGTCTAGAACAAGGTCAAGGACGTGTGGTTATGGGGACGAGCGAAGAGGACATTACTTTCGAGAAAGATATAGCTGACGATGATGTCATTTTAATCCCTAAAGGCGTGTATCATAATGTGATAAATACCGGTGACCAGCCAATGAAACTTTATTCCATTTATGGTCCAGCGCATCATGCACACGGTACGGTTCATGCGACCCAAGCTATTGCTGAGGCAGAAGAAGAACATGAACACGACCATTAAGTCGTATTAAATAACCTAACATCAGGAGAGTAGGAGAGATTTCAAGTCAGCTCCTTCCTCCTGTTTTTTTCTATTTCCCTTAAACATATTCCCATTTACTCCCTATTTAGTTTTACTATTAAGTACTAAATGGAAACAATTGTACTGCTGCTCAAATAGAGGATAACAATGTGGACAATTCCTAGCCAATTGGGCTGTTAATAGATCAAAGTACAAATTTTGCTAAAGTCTAAAACTTGGTTGTGTACTGAGAAACCTCACGCAACATCAGAGGCAATATTATTAAAGCTAAAAATCATTATAATCTAAAACGAAAAAGCCCACTCTAAACCTTGTCTGACAAAGTTTAGCGGTAAAAGGTAACTTCTAAGTATCCCAAATTAAACATTACTCGCCGTTCATTCGCACTAGGATGGGAAGCTGAGGAATTTATCCGTATGTTTAGCTTTCATGAGCTGTGAAACCAGAGGTCTTAGGACACTAGGATTATGCGAATCAAAATGATGATGAACATCATTTTAATTTCATAGGCATGAAAGAAAAAGACTTCCTATTCCTTATATTTGGAACAAATCGATGTGACTGTCTTGCGATTAATCCCTAGCTCTCTTGCGATATGCCGATAAGATTCTCCTTTACGATAGCGTGAGATAACTTCAAAGTGTTTCATTCTACTAATCACTCCTCTTACCTCCATCCATATTTAGTATGTATGGTAAGCATAAAAATAAGTGGTCCCATTTTCAACGGCAATTCGTCGAATTATGGGCCACTTTTAAGATACAATAAACAACAATACGAAGATTACGATTATCAAGCAACATTAAAGGAACTTCGAACTTATGAAGTGATTGAAGATGTGGCGAATTTAGAAAGTGAAATCGGTGTCATCTACCGCAGTCATTACAATCGTCAGGTCATTGATGCAGAACTTGATAAAAAACAAATTAGTTATACACCACTCGTTTCGGTCAAGCCTCATGTTTTTATTAGATGAATTGTAAAATTAAATGCGACAACAAAGAAACTCATAATAGATTCGTGTAAGATGTTAATAACCACAAAAACATACACACGGAGGTCTATTATGAGTCATACATATCTTACCATAGAAGAACGGTCAAAAATAGAAGTGCTTGTTCAAGAAGGTTATAAAATTAACCATATTGCGAACTTGTTAGGTCGTCATCGTTCAACTATTTATCGTGAACTTAATCGTTGTTCGACTCCATCCTATGTTGCGAAAGCTTCTCAAGCAGATGCGAATCAACTTGCTTCTCACAAAGGCAGAAAAGCAAAACATACACCCAAGTTGCTTGAGGATATTCAACATAAACTAGAAATGACCTGGTCACCCGAACAGATTGTGGGTCGAGATTATCAAGAGAAACTATCCTTTAAAACAATCTATAACTGGATTTATGAAGGCATCTTAAACGTTCCCTTACAAGTACTAAGACACAAAGGTAAAGGTCGCCAACCTCAAGAAACACGTGGTAAGTTCAATATTGGTCGCTCGATCTCCAAACGACCTAAGTCAGTTAGAAACAGACAAGAGTTTGGACATTGGGAATTGGATACAATGGTTTCTTCACGCGGAAAGAGTAAAGGTTGTTTAGCGACCTTCGCAGAGCGTAAAAGTCGTTTATACCTTGCTTTTCTGATACCTAACCGCACTAAAGACGCTATGCACAATGCAATTGAGCAGTTAACAAGTAATCTGCCTGATCACGCCTTAAAATCATTTACTTCCGATCGCGGGAAAGAATTCGCTTGCTATCCAGAAGTAGAGGCATCAGGCATTGATTTCTACTTTGCGGATGCCTATAGCGCTTGGCAAAGAGGGACAAACGAAAATTCGAATGGCTTAATGCGCGAATTCTTTCCGAAGAAAACTGATTTAGCTAAAGTGAGTGAAACTGAATTATTCACGGCTTTATGGCTAATGAATAATCGACCAAGAAAATGTCTGAATTATCAAACACCTTTAGAAAAATTCATGCACGAAACTTCATTAATTGAGTAAA
>NZ_WJQT01000002.1 GCF_009659375.1 Fundicoccus ignavus | reverse complement strand
TACGAAGTTCGATTACAGTAAATTTTAAAAAATACACTCTTTGAGCTTATTTGGTGTGCCCTCAATTTCTAAAATTTAACGTAATGTTTTTACAACTTATTGCTTGACTTTATATAGTTAGTCTTTCAAAGCTTCTTTAATTTATCCTAGAAAAACCACAGCCAAAAGTCTAATGATATCGTCCATTTTCATGAAGATAATATCGTTTCGTCATATAAATTTCACAAAGATTTAGTATTGATTAAGAATTGTACCAATTGGTCAAACTTTCGTAACATGGTACAATAATACTATATTGAAACGAAAGGAGTTGTCATGATGAGTATTAAACATGTAACTGCACAACTTGAAGAACCTTACATCGTTACCGCCACTTCAGAAGGTTTCACCTACACAATGGATTATGCAGATCGTAATCCAGAAGGTGAAAGTTTAGGCACAAGCCCTACCGGTATGCTTTTAACCGCATTATCTGGCTGCCATGCGATGACTGCCCGTTCTTTCTTGTCAGGAAAGAAAATCCCTTTCTCTAAATTAATCATTGAAATAAATGGAGAATTTACGAATGGTCGTAAAAACTGGCAACTAAATGCAAATGTAACCATTAAAACTGATGCACAACTGGATGACCGCGAAATGGAAACTATGGAAAGATTTGTCGCAAGAAATTGTACTGTTTCTAGCGTTCTACAAACTGGTAATGTAATTACTGCTCAAATTGAATTAATTAGATAGATGAAATTAAAATCATCTTTGTAAACTGGTGGTTTTAATTCTGCTCCAATAAGTCTATGTATGTATCTATTTGTAAGCAGTTATGAAGAAGAATATCGTTTTTTGTCTCATAGTTACCGCTACTTTCATTAACATATCATTTTTCATTAACGTTTATTGATTTCTTTACGTAATTTATTCGCTCATTTGTCGAAAGCGTATCGCCTAATTTCATATTACCTTATGCTTTCCATCCTAAGTCTTCAATTCTCATCTAGTCCAATTTATTGGGTTTTATACTCTAGTGTAAAGTTTAGAGGTATGCTTTTAGAGATAATGGTATAGTTTCTCTTGTTCAGTTTTATTTTAACCATTAATTTTTATCTAAATTTCCGTGTTGAGCGTGAGAAAACCTCGGACGATTTCGAGGACTTTAAATTCCGTTTAGCAGTTTTAACTTGATTATACCGCTTTACTTTTGCTGAAATACTTAACATAGCTCAGTGACTTATTTTCCATAGCGGTACAAAGGGCAATCGGCGTAGCTTGCTCTGACTATGAGCAAAGCGAAGTAGACAGAGCCTAGCCGATTGTGCTGAAAAAGCCGAACATCAGTGAGGCTTTGAAAGCGACCACCGCCTTGGAAAACAATAAGCTGAGCGTAGTTCAAAGCTTGATAAATCAACATGAATCTTATAAACAGTTATATTATAAAAAAAAACGGAACAATTAAGTCCGTCTCTGTCTACGTTATTTTATTATCTATAATGTTCCTTTATGTATGATTCTTCTTCCTGTTCGTCAAGGTATGCGGTCGCCTTGCCTATGTCTCCTTCCGCCATTTCCCAAATTCGGTTATGCACCATGACAACATTTTTAAAGTTTCCTTCTTTCCATTGCTCTAATGTTCTTTTGTAAAAGAATTTGTTTACGAAATTAGTATCTTCTAAGATTTCCAACATTGCGTCTACACGTTCTTCCGTCAACTCTAAGGTTCCCCATTTCATAAAAGCCTCAACCTTTTGGTGCGTCATAAAATGCAATGCTTCCGCAAAATCTTTTTCTACTTTAAGGTTTAATATAATTTCTTTACCATTTCTAGTATTCTTTGCGACCATAATTCCATGTTCTAAGTCTTCTTCCTCGGCAGTTTGAGCGTACACAATACTTCCTGAAATGAACATTCCTAATGACATGATAATTAATAATAGTTTCCTCATATAAAAACCTCTCCTTATTCATCTATTAATATATTATCCAGATAACATCTAGCTAAGTCAACCATTTTTGTCATTTTTAGTAACCAATTTTATTATAGTTGGTAATTATATCGTCGCACTGGTCGTCCCAAATCCTTTCGTAGCGAAGTTCTACCCTTACGTCGGTGCTTCTTCGAGCGCTACTTTCGATAGGCTTATATATTCCTTTTAGCAGTTTTAACTTGATTATGTCGCTTTACTATACTTTCTTGGAAAACTTAACGTAGATCAGCAGCGTGTTTTCCTAAGCGGTACATAGGACAAACCATCGCTATTAATAGATTCGCTTGCTCTGACTATGAGCAGATCGAAGCAAAGCCTAGCTGATTGATCTGAAAAAGCATGAATGTCATAATTTCCAATGAGGCTTTAAAGAAAACTACCACCTTGGGAATCAATAAGCTGAGTCAAGTACAAATCTTGGTAAAAAGCATAAAACTTATAAATCTTATATTATAAAGAAAGAGCGTAGTTTGGATAATCTCCAAACTACGCTCTTTCTTTAATGAATTTCACTCAACCATTCAATCATCTCAAAGCATCTAACTCAGCTAATATTTGACCAACATTTCCTTCCAGAAATAGATCTACTTTAAGTTGTTGTATCTCCAAAGCTTCTCGATTGATGACAATAACCTTATCACCTTTAAAATGATTAATTAAATTTTTTGCTGGATAGACACTTAGCGATGTCCCCGCAATAATTAAAACATCCGCTTGTTTAATCGTATCAATACTTTTCTGAAGATCCTCTGCCTTAGGATTTTCACCGAAAAATACGACGCTTGGTCGGACAATTCCTTGATCTACATGACACCGAGGAATATTCTGCTCATCTCGTTCAACTTCATTAGGCAAATACACACGCCCGCACGTCATACAATAAGAGGTTCTTCCATTGCCATGTAATTCAATGACAAAGCGATGGCCAGCTCGTTGATGTAAACCATCTACGTTTTGCGTAATGATGCGTACATCCTTGCCAGACTTTTCCCATTTAGCTAATATTTTATGCGCATCATTGGGTTCTATCAGCATTTGCGATGACTGATTAGGTGCTCGATTAAAGAACTTTTCGGGATGTTGCATAATATAACGACGATTCATAATCTTTTTAGGATCTTCATTTGTCTGCTCCATACGAGAATATTGACCGTCTTGTGAACGATAATCTGGTAGCCCGCTTTCCGTCGAAACACCTGCACCACCAAATAACACAATCATGTTCGCTTCTTCTAACCATTGATTTGCAATATGTAATTGTTCAATGTTCATATTACGCCTCCTTCGCGAGATTAAATTTCAATCATTTCTCCCAAATTAGGTACAATCCCCACTCCTTCATCTAAGCTATCAATAAAAGCCTTAGGATCTTGTTTAATAAGCGGAAAGGTATTGTAATGAATCGGGATAACTCGTTTGGCTTGTAACCATTCCACCGCTAATTTTGCGTCTTCAGGACCCATGGTAAAGTTATCACCAATCGGTACAAAGGCTAAATCTATACTCTCTCGCTCACCAATTAACTTCATATCTGAATACAACGCAGTATCACCAACATGATAAATCGTCCGTTCATCTGCAGTCAATAAAATTCCTGTAGCTAAACCTAAAGTAAGTGATGTTCCATCTTCCAAAACGATGGATGATCCATGAATGGCAGGCGTAAATTTCACCCGCCCAAAATCAAAATCAAATGCGCCACCTGGTTGCATACCATGTAATCTGTCCAACCCTTGACTTGCTAAATAATTGACGATTTCAACCGTTGAAATAACTAAAGCTCCAGTCCGTTTAGCTAATGCAACCGTATCGCCTAAATGATCTGAATGAGCATGCGTCACTAAAATAACATCGACTTCTACTGTCTCAGCATCCAAATCACACTGTTGATGACCTGTTATAAAAGGATCAAATAATAATCTAGTACCTGAATTTGTCAAGACGGAAACTACCGCATGACCATGAAAAGCTGCTTTCATCATTCATTCTCCTTTTTAATCTTATTATCTAATAGTTAGCTCGCGGTCCACCAATATATTTCGGTCTAGAAAATGCGGCCGTGACATGAGCTTGTCCGATTGTTTTTACTTTTAAACGCAGTGGAACTTGTACGTGTTTTATATGCATTCCAATTAAAGTATCTCCAATATCTAAGCCAGCTTTAGCTATAATTCTTTCTACCATTACTGGTTCTTTAGCTAATTGATAGGCCGCGACACATGCAGCACCGCCTGCGTCTAAACTAGGTTTGACATTGACAATTTCTAAGCCAAGTTTTTCAGCTAATTCCGCTTCTACAAGTAAGGAACGATTTAAGTGCTCACAAGCTTGTTGGGCTAAGAAAATATGCTTAGCATTCAATATTTCCAGAATAGTTGAAATAACAACATGCCCTACTTCTTTATTAGATGACTTCCCAATATGCTCGCCCATAATTTCACTCGTACTCGTACCAACTACTAACACATCTCCGGCCTTTAAGTCCGCTCGCTCTAATAATTCATTGATTGCTTCACGAACTTGTGCTTGAATAATCTCTAACATTTAGCGTCACCTATTCTCTACTCAGATTCTTTTGAAAGGTTTCGTTCATTCAATTGAATTATTTGTTCAAAGAAATCACTCGGAATTTCACCCTTTATTGTTTCGATATTGGCTTGTTTTAATAACTGTTTAGCGTATGGATGATTATGATAATCATGTAAATAGTATATTTTACGAATACCTGCTTGAATAATTGACTGTGTACATTTCAAACAAGGAAAATGTGTCACATAAATTTCTGCATCATCCGTTTGTACGCCAAATTTTGCACACTGTAATATAGCATTCATTTCTGCATGCACTGTACGAACACAGCGTCCCTCTTCTAAGTAGCATCCAACATCGATACAATGATCTTCACCACTTACAGAACCATTGTAACCACCTGCAATTACGCGCTTATTACGTACAATAACAGCGCCTACCATTAATCTTTCGCAAGTGCTACGTAAAGATAAAACTAAACTTTGAGACAAGAAATATTGATCCCATGGAATTCTTTGTGTCATTCGGTAGCCTCCTTTAAACTCTTAATTACAGTTTACCATAATAATCTATCAAAATTCTTTTTACAGACTATGGTATAATTGATTTTATCAAAAAAAAATATAGGTGATTAAATGTTAACTAAAGAATGTGCACGCCAAGTCATTGAAGAAATTATTGCCTTATATCCTAATGTCGAAACGGTACTCAACTATCGAAATAATTATGAATTATTGATAGCTGTTATGCTAAGTGCTCAAACCACTGACATCGCAGTCAATAAGGCTACTGTTAAACTATTTGAAAGATTTCCCACACCTGAGTCAGTTACTCATGCGTCACCAGCCGAAATTGAGCCCTATATTCAATCAATCGGTTTATACCGCAATAAAGCAAAATACATGTTCCAATGTTGTCAACAATTAGTAGAAAAATATTCCGGTGAGGTTCCCAATAACCGTAAAGATTTAGAGTCACTTGCTGGTGTTGGTAGAAAAACTGCGAATGTTATCCTTAGTGTTGGTTTTGGCATTCCAGCCTTTGCGGTGGATACTCATGTTTCACGAGTTTGTAAGCATCATGATATTGTTCCTGCGAAAGCGACACCACGTCAAATTGAAGATTATATTATTTCAATCTTACCTCCAGAGTTGCTGACACAAGCTCATCAATCAATTATTTTTTTCGGACGTAATATTTGTCATCCCCGTAATCCTCAGTGCGAAAATTATCCTCAACTCTATTGTTGCCAAGAACTTATCTAAAAATAAGGCCTGGTATTTTAATATACCTGGCCTTATTATTTTTTAGCGGTGAGAGTTATGCGCACTCTAAATACGATTAAGCTGTTAGAAAAAATCTTTATTTTTCAGCCATTTAATCGTTAAGATAGTTATTAACACTGTTGCAATAATTAGGATAGAAAAACCAAATGGATGACGTTCTAAAGGTAATCCAACATTCATTCCCCAAATAGAACCAATTAATTGAGGAATTGTTAGCACCACAGTCAAGGCTGTTAAAAATTTCATGATGTAATTCATATTATTTGATATGACATTTGAAAAAACCTCACTTAAATGCGAAATCATTTCATCAGACTCATCTACTAAAACTAGAGCTTGGGACGATACCACTTCAATGTCATGTAAGAACTCTTTGTTTAACGTTTCAGTTTCGATTAAATCAATCGATTTTATTTGAAGTATTTTGTCATGATTTTTATTGATTGCTGTATGGAAATAGACAAGACTTTTGTGAATCGAAATTAATTGATCAAACATCTCATTTTTAGTCGTATCATGAATATTACTTTCTAATTGTTCTATTTGAATATTGATTTCAGCAATCTTTTCAATATAATCATTCATTAAACGCCACAATATTCTTAGTACTAAATGATTATCCTTTGCTTGACCATGTAATAAATTCTTATCTGATTTATGTGGTCGATTGTTTGCGATATCGTCAATTAACTTTGGCGTGTGTGGACTTACTGTCAGGACTTTGTCTGGAAATATAATGATGGATAATGGTTCTGTAATGTATTCCTTACCGACTTCTACAGTTTGATTTCGAATCGGTGTCAGTAAGAGTAGTAAATGAATTTTATGACCGCTTTTATTCTCGATAACTTCGTATCGCGGTATTTCATATCGATCAAGCCCTGACGTGATAAAATCTTCGGGCAAACTGTACTCATTTACAAGCTCCTGAATGACAACTTCATCTGGTAATTGATAGTGCAACCAGTCTGCTTCCTTTGGATCATACACTGATTGAAAGGAATTATCTGCTAACTTCTTAAAAAATTTCATTAATCATATTCCCCCACTCCATCTAACCATTCTATTGAAATTATTTCAATTGGATAAGAAATATCAATAAAATTCACAACCTTCTGTAGAACACTTTGTGCATACCTTAAATCGTTAGCGACAATCGCTAAACCGATAATTGCTGCATTAACTTGATCTAATCTATCTACTTCAGCACCACTTAGTTTAAATTTCTGTTGTAGTTTAACTAACATACTTTTCACAATGCTTCGTTTATCTTTTAATGAGAATGCTTCGTCAATTATTAATTCAATACGTACTGCAATTACAAACATTTGCATCACCATCTCTTATCAATACTTGCTACTTATAACTTCAGTATAATACTTCGCAGAGTTTAAGCATAATAAAAAGCAGCAATCCGAAGATTTGCTGCTAATTCATTAATTAATAAACGCTTGTTTCAATGTTCATTTCAACTAATTTGTTTTCTACCATTTTAATTAAACGGTCTGCATCTTCAGGTCGATTCACAACATCAAATTCATCAATGTTAATGACTAAAACTTGTGATGCATGATAATAGTTTTCTACCCAATCATCATAGCCAGACCATAAAGTATGATAGTAATCCATTAACCCTTGATCTTGTTCAAATTCTCGACCACGTAAACCAATACGATGCAAGATTGTATCAAACGATCCAGTTAAGTAAACCATTAAGTCTGGTGACTTTTTAGGTAGCTCTTCTAATTCTTCCATCATGTTATTTAAAAGTTTTTCGTAAATTTTAAATTCTGTATCGGAAATTCTGCCTAATTTATTATTAATTTTACAGAAATACCAGTCTTCATAGATAGAACGGTCTAAAACGTTATTTTGATTAATTAGTGCATCTTTAATATTCTTAAAGCGGCTGCTTAAAAACTCTAATTGCAATAAGAATGGATAGCGTTTCGCTTCCTGTTCTTCCTCACTCGCTGTGTAAAATAAAGGTAAAATATCATTATCATCCACATTTTCGTAGAATACTTCAGTACCTAAAGCATTCGCAACTAATTCAGCAACACTTGTTTTACCAGCACCAATCATGCCTCCAATAACTATAATTGCCATCTTCCCCTCTCCTAATCCCTAGTAAACATTATTTAGATTCAATTTGTTACATGTGTATAAGTTTGATACTCATACTACATGTTGCGTTTACTAGAATAACATCAAACAACATCTAGGACAAGAGTCAATATTAACAAGCATTTTACTAATAAGTCCACTTGACATCTGTTTCTTGTTTTATTCTAATACGATTTTTTAGAATTATCAAAAACACTACGTTTGGGCTTATTTAATAGCATTTATATTTCGTCCTTAAAGTGAGATGGTCATTAAAAATCTGTTGAGTTTAAGAGTTATTTGTAGAATGTCAAAGCGCTAAGCTAAGCAAAACAATAATTTTTGGCCTAATTCGAGGCCATTAAATTCCGCTTAACAGTTTTAACTTAATAACATAATGTTACTTTTCTTGGAATACTATGCGTAACTCAGCGACCTATTTTCCAAAGTGGTATAAAAAGCAAGCCTTCTTTATTAAGAAAACAGCTTAATCTGACTATAAGCAAAACGAATTAGATAGAGCCTAAACGATTGAGCTGAAAAATCCCGATTGGCTCGAACATCAATGAGACTTGGAAAACGACCACCGCATTAGAAAAATATAGGCTGAGTGAAGCATAACGTTTGTTAAATTAACATAAACATATAATTACTTTTAATACTAAAAAGGCATCAGACATAGTCGGAGGTTGTGTTAGGTAATCTACACTGATATACGTAAGATTGGCAAATTTTTACGATTATTCGCCAAATACAAAATCTTCTTTAATACGTTTTTGTAAATGCATATAGTTACCCGTTCCTTTATACACTTGAAAAACTTGAACATCTTTGCGTTTTTCTTCATCTGGATAGACGTCTTTTACGTAAGGATTATCTTTCAAAACTTCTTCTAACATATCCTGGCCTAATGGTCTAATAGCACCTTTTATTCGAATAACTTCAATTTCACCATCTGCTTTCGCCATACCAGTAATTGAAACATGACCATTAGCTTCTAGTTGTTTATAAAAGTTGCTACTTGGACTCGTCATAAAGAATACACCCTTCTCATTTGCAACTCCGACATTAATATACCGTGAGTCGGGTTGTTGGTTTTCATCCACTGTAGCAAATACAGCTGCACCGATTTTATCTTGTAAAATACTTAAATACTTTTCTGCGTTCATGTTACGCTCCTTTATTATATTTATTTGTTAAAATGATAATTTCATCTGTAAAACCTGATTCTATACCTATCTTAATAGTTTGTTCCAATTCAAACAAGTCTAACAGCTCTAAGTGAGCATGATATGACGGAATTGGGAAATAAATGATTAAACGAATGGATCGCGGATGCTCTTCAATAGACTGAATGATATTCTCTAAAACTTGTCGAAAAATGGTTCCTGAAAAAGGATTAAAGAAATAAAACACAGTAAATTTTCGATGAATTGGATAATGCTCCGCAAAATGATTGACCAAATTTATAGGGACTGTATTTGGATGTTTCGATAAATATAATCTTTTATTTTCCTCTAATTGTTGGAATATAGTACTACTCACCTCTATACCAGTGACTGGAATAGTTGCATGGAAATGAATATAAAACAAAACTCGTCCTTTTCCACTACCGAAATCCAACAAGTGATCATTCTCTTTAAATTGGAAATTTTCTCTTAGTACATCTAGCACTTGATAACTTGTTGATTCTGTTCGATTATAATGAGTATGATTCCATTCGTTCATTTCGTGTAAACCACTGGTTTTAATATTTAATTGTCGATCTCGATCGCTTTCTTTCAATCAGCCAACTCCTTTAATCTATCATAATATTTTTTGCGATGCTTAAGGCCCTTAGTTTTGGTGTCTTTTTGAACTGATGCTCTTTCATCATATGCAAGATTTCATCTAACATCGTAACGGTTTCCAACATATAGTTGCCTTTATTAATCATCACACAATCGGAACGAGCACCTTCAGCAGCATCCGTTACTTCGGCACGACTAGGTATTCCAGTTTCAAGCATATTTGCCAGAACTTCCGTACCCCAAACAACAGGTATATTAGCAGCTTCACAAATCCACATAATTTGTTGTTGAACTTCAGCTAATCTAATATAACCTGTTTCAACAGCCAAATCTCCACGAGCTATCATAATACTTAATGGATTTCTGCTAGCGGCTTTTAAAATGAGCTGGGTTAGATTATTAACTGCTTGGACAGTTTCAATTTTAAAGAGTAATGCCACTCTGCCAGCTTTATTACCTAAAAGCTTGTCTAATTCAGCTTGAATTGCTTCAACATCCTTTACATCGCGAATGAAAGAACATCCAATAATATCTGCATGTTCAACAGCAAACTTCATAGCGTCGAGGTCTTCATCAGTCAGAATATCAATATCAAAATACAAACCTGGGAAATTTAATCCTTTCTCGGCTTTTAAACGAATACTTTTTCCACTTACTCTCTTAACTAAAAGAATGGCTTCTTCTTCATTAATCGACTCAACAATTGATTCGATTGAACCATCATCAATTAAAACTGGATCACCTACAGAAAGTTGATTGATTATTTCTGGCACACTAGTCCCAACTGTTACTTTAACCTCTTGATTTGTGGGTAACATTTGATTATTCGTTGTCAAGCAAATCTTATCTGAAACAGAAACTTTAGGCTTCTTATAGGTAGTAAAAATCCATTCGGTACGAATCTTAGGGCCTGCAATATCCATTAATATTTTGACATCTTTCCCTAATTCTTCGGCAGATTTTCTGATATTGTGGATCATTTTCTGCCAGATTTCCGTATTGTCATGTGCACAATTAATGCGCGCCACATTCATCCCTTTTGATATTAAGTTCTTAGCTAGCTCAATATCTTCTGAAACTTCACTAGGCATGGTTACCATTATACGCGTATATCGATTGCTTGGGGCTTGTCCTAATATTTTTTCAATATTGCTTGCTAATTTTGCTTCACCAACACTAAATTCTTTAAAATCTGGTTGTTTAATTTGACTTTTATCTCCAACTATCGCGGATAATGCACTGATTACTGCTTCTAAAGTACTTAAGGTCTTGGCTTCTAATCTTCCTAAAGAAGACAAGCCCCAGGGCACAAGATCTTTTTGTATACCTCTTATATCCCTTTGTCTTAAAGCCAAATAGTAACTCAAATTGCGTGCACTCTCTTCAAAGTCAGAACGAGTAATTTCCTCTTTCCATTTAGCAAATATCTGATTACCTTCTGTAACAACATCATCATAAAGTTCTATTAATTCTTCTAGTAAATCTTTTGCCTTGATTACTTCATGCGCTTGATTAAATTCGGTCATCTGATTCACACTCATTTCTTTGTTTGCTTAAACAAATTATATCAGA
Source organism: Fundicoccus ignavus (assembly GCF_009659375.1). Lineage (GTDB taxonomy): Bacteria > Bacillota > Bacilli > Lactobacillales > Aerococcaceae > Fundicoccus > Fundicoccus ignavus. The sequence continues at coordinate 267,652 of NZ_WJQT01000002.1, read as the reverse complement.
ATTATTCATTAAGTTTTTAGATAACGCTTACAATGCATTTGAAAATAAAAAGTGAATGATCACTTTTTATTTATTACTACTAATTTAAATATTTATTTGATAATGAAACTTTGGTTCCTTTTTCGTACCCCTCTGAATATGCCTCATTCTCAGTATTCAGAATAGGCTGTTTAAAGGCTAGTTGACCTTGAATTTCTGCGTTAAATTTATCTACTACATCTTGTGGAGTTTTAATCATTAAGGCAAATTTCTCATTTTCACTACTCATCTGATCACGTTGTAATTTAAATTTATGACTAAGCCCATCCATAAATCCCTGATAATACGATTTACGGATATTTCCTTGAGAGCTTTTTAAATGTTTTTCTTCCATTGATTTTAAGTGTAGACTTGCATAATGTTTCATCGCTTCAGCAGCTAAAGTAAACATTTCATAGGCAAAATCAACATCTTCCGGGTAACCCATTAAAACCAATTTTCTTTGAACTGTTGTTTGATGTGGTAATCGATTGCTTTGCATATAATACATAACCCTAAAATTCTCAGCAATGATTTTGACTAATACTTTTTCCCACCAATATACTCGCTTATAAACAGAAAGTGACTTAATGACAATTTTCTGGTCTCCACCTTCATTGAGCTCATTTTGAGAAATCTTATGTTTCAACATTAATTTCTGAGCCATCAATAAAGCCGTTTGACTTTCTTCATCATTACCACCATCCTCAGCAAGGCTAAGTAGGTTTCGAATTTTTTCTAATATCTTATCATTTCCAGACAATTACTTACCATGCCGTAAACCTAATTAAACCAACAATAGTTTAATGAGATTAATAGATTTAGGCTATCCTTTCTCTTCATTTCTCACTTTCCATAAAAATGAAAAGCACCCTCAGATTCTCAACAAAGGTTTAATCGCCACAACTTACTTCACTATTCATTCAGTAAGAATACTCCGTAATTTGTGCCATCAATTTATTATCTTATATTTCAGTCAGCGTGTCCAATATTTCTGAAAAATTACTTGGTAATTCACTTGAAAACTCCATCAATTCTTTTGATCTTGGGTGGTAGAAATGTAATTGGGCCGCATGTAACAATTGACCATCCTTTAGTTTGGATAACGATGTTTTAAATTCATTCATTCCAGAACGATAAATTGGATCACCAACGATTGGATGACCAATATGTTCCATATGAACACGAATTTGATGAGTACGCCCTGTTTTTAATTCTAATTGCAATAGCGTCGCATCATGGTATCTTTTCAGCACTTCAAACGTTGTTAACGCATATTTGCCTTCTTTATCCGCTCTCCAGCGTAAGCGACTCGTGGTTGAACGACGAATCGGTACTTCAATCACTGCATCATTTGCTTCTACTGTACCTAAAACTAACGCGATATAAACTCTACCCATCGTGTGATCCACTAATTGTTCACTTAATTTTTGGTGCGCATAATTATTCTTAGCGATCACAATCATACCTGACGTATCCTTATCGATACGGTGAACAATACCTGGTCTTACAGCGTCAGTGCTATCTGACAAATTATTGCCTAGATAATGTAGTAAAGCATTAACTAACGTTCCACTGGCATGTCCTTTTGATGGGTGGACGACCATTCCAACTGGCTTATTAATTACCACTAAGTCATCGTCTTCGAAAACAATATCTAAGGGGATATCTTCCGCAACTAATTCTAAAGGCTCAATTTCTGGAAACGTAATCGTTAAAGTCTCGTTCCCTAACAATTTGAAGTTTGCTTTCTCTACTTTACCATCGACTGTTACTAACTGATCTTTTATTAACTTTTGAATCGTTGATCGACTTTCATCTTTAAATAACTGAGTTAATATTTTGTCTAAGCGGCCATTTTCGCCGTTTAAAACGATTGTGTGTAAATCTTTATTTGTATTAATCATAAGACTCCTTCTGTATCCTCAGTCATTAAGACCTGGATAATTAACAATACAACACCTATTGATAGTGCCATATCCGCAACATTGAAAATAGGGAAATTCATAAACGTCAACCTAAACATATCGATTACATAACCATTTATGATGCGATCAATTAAGTTTCCTATTGCCCCACCTAGTAATAAACCGTACGTACACTTTAAGAAAAGACTCCCCTGACGATGTTTATAAATTAGGTAAATAAGATAAACGATAATAACAAAAGTGACAACATAGAAAAACCACATGCGCCCTTGTAGAATCCCCCATCCAGCGCCTTCATTACGTATATAATAGAAGTCAAACAGGCCGTCAATTCCACTACGTGATTCATATAGTTGTAAAGAACTAGTTGTCCATTTTTTAATAATTTGGTCAATTAAAACCATTAATAATGCAACTAAATAAGCAATTGCCATGATAACCTCCTTGTGTTATTGTTTCAAAGTTTGTTATAATGTTTGTGTTTATAATACATATTATTATATACTAGTTCGCAGAATAATAAAATGAAATTATAAATACTTAAAATACAATACTAAGGAGTCCTCTATGAAGAAAACATTTCAACTATTTCTCCTTACATTTTCAGTTATTCTTTTGGTAGCGTGTGATAATTCATTGAAACGTGCTGACCGCGCTATTGGTTTAATCCAAGAAAATGTCACTCAAATAGTTAATGAATTAAATGAAGTGCAAGTCCTTGAGAACAACTTGCAATCTGAATTTGAGACGATGCTTCAAAGTAGCGAAGATCTCACGATTTTCCATGCTAACGATAGCCTTGTTCAAGTTAATATCGATAATCGAAAAGAACACTTAGAGAGTATCTTGGAAAGTATCAAACAATTAGATGAATTAATTTCAGAACTTGAAAATCTTAAATCTAGCGATACAATACCAACCACTCAAATTGATCAAGTCATTACTTATTTAAATGATCTAAGCACAGATTTAAATACATACATTATTGACTACCAAGAAAATTTAGTCGAAGAAGAAATAACGTTTAAATCAATTGCTAATCCGGAAACAGATTATAGATCTTTCTTTGGAGTGTTTGATAATATCAATACACTTGCAACAGAAAACAACATTAATTTGGATAAAATACTTGTTCATTTCGAACCATTGACTAGTCTGCTAATTAATTTAAAAGTATTTTTAGTAGATGCTCAATAATAAATCAATAATTTGTGACTCTACAAATTAACAAAGAGGTGTAAAATGAACTTTAAAAATACAAAGCTTCACTCTATTAATAGTCCGAAACTTTGGTCAGGTGTGTTGCTAGTTGTTATCTCCTTATTTTTAACAGCTTGTAACTCACAAGGTTCTTCAGAAAATCAAACAACTTACTACAATTTACCAGATGTCACTAATAAATATTCTGAAGAAGAAATTGTCGATTTCAATAGCCGTATTAATCGCGGTCAAACGAATCGGTATGAAGGCTTAGTCATTCGCAATACGCCTTTATTACAAAAACCATCAGAATTGCCAAGCGCCCTTTTCTATGATAGCGGTATTGATATTCCTTATCCTGAAGAAGGAGTTAAGGGCTTATACATTACGACAGATAATCTGTTAGACGATGAATATTTCAACTATATTATCGACTATATCGATCAGACAGCTTTAAATGCTGTGGTTATCGATTTCAAAGATGATTATGGCCAAATAATTCCTCAAATAGAAACTAATAACCCTTTAGTCGAAAATAGTGTGGTTGGACTTGTAGATTTACAGGAAAAACTAAAAATTTTCGAAGAAAAAGGCATCTATCCGATTGCTCGTATCGTAACCTTTAAAGATTACATGCTTGCAAATTTACGACCAGACTTATCATTTACGGATGTTGAAACCGGAGAACTTTGGAGTGCAGATACTGGTTCGCTATTCATTAATCCGTTCTCTCAAGAAGTTTGGGATTACAATATCGAAGTAGCGATTGCTGCTGCAAAAATGGGCTTTAAAGATATTCAGTTTGACTATGTACGTTTTCCAGAAGGGTTTCATGACTTTGCGGATACTCTTGAATACGATATTGGCGATTACGCTAGTTACGTTACGGAAGATGAGGAAACTGAAGGTGGCGAAAGAGTTATGGCGATTACAGATTTCTTAGAATATGGTAGGGATCAACTAGCTCCATATGGTGTTCAAGTCAGTGCGGATGTTTTTGGTTATACAGCTGTTGCTGGTGACGCGCCGGACGTACGTGGTATCGGTCAAAACTTTTCTCAAATGGCAGAACATATAGATGTCATTTCGTCGATGATTTATCCTTCTCACTGGGATGATGGATTCTTCGGAATTGATTACCCTGACTTAAATCCCTTTGATGCAATTGATGAATACATGTATTCGGAAGACCAAGCATTAGCAAATGTTTCAAATCCAATTGTCACGCGTCCTTGGTTACAAGATTTTACAGCTTGGTATAAAATCCCAGGCACATTCCAAGAATATGGCGCTGATCAAGTCCAGGCGCAAATTGTTGCGCTTAAACAACATGGTGTTCATGAATTCCTATTATGGAATGCCTCCGGAGATTATAGCGAAGGCGTTGACTACGCTCCAGAAATTACTGGAAATGAATTTTATTACTAAATAATTAAACCACCAAGTAAACAAAAATATGTTTACTTGGTGGTTTTTCTATATGAAAAGTTTAATCAAATTGATACAAGTCGTTTACTTGAATTGAGATTCCGAAATCTAACAAGACTAAATATGCACCTAAAACTGGCTTTTTCTTCGCTTGAGCTAGTGCTTGTACGTATAAACTAACTTGAAATTTATACTTTTCAATAATATCCGCACTTTGCTCTTCAGCGGTTGTTTTCAGATAAGGTCTGAAACGGTCCGTCTTATAGTCTAATAATATTAAACCATGTTCCATTTCAATAAAGTTGTCAATAATCCCGTGAACTAATAATTGATCACTCGCTAGTTTTTCTAAGGCCATATCATCCAGTCGTGATTTTAACAATTGATTCGCTGGTAATAAAAACGAGAAGGCTTGTTCCCTTTTCAAACGGTTTGAGTGTTTAATCACTAGTTGGCCTAATTCACTTAAAAGAAACTCTGATATTTTATCAAACTGAATGACTTCCGCTTTACTTCGATCTAAATACTCCTCAGAAATAAGCCTCTCAACTTCTTCGTTTAATATTGTTGCATAATTTTCTGAAGCTAAATTCGTAAATAATCCAAAATTTAGCTGCTGAAGTAAGAAATGTGTAATCGTACCTATTTGAGCATAATCCATCTGTTTGTCTTCCACAAATTTTGGTGCTTCAAATGTATCTTGTGTATACCGAATGCTTTGAATCTCCTCTGCTTCGTCTTCTGTTGAATATATTTGTACAGAAGGACGACGATCCTGGAAACTTTCTATTTTTTCGATACGGGGTTCTTCATAAAGACGTTTCAGTTCCGATACTGATTGATAACTCGACGTGTTTGTCGACAATTCATATTCATAATCACTTCTCATTAGCTGCTTAACAAGCAATGCTGATTTACTCGCATCATCAATTGTGGTCTCATCAACTATTTTCTGTAAATGCTTTAACCATCTCTCTGGAGACAAATAACTTGACGAGTCATCCTCGTTAACAACGAGTTGATTTAATGCTTGCTGATTAAAGAAACTTACTTGCACTTGTTTCGTTGTAAAGTTCGTTACTGATTCCTGAAGTGAATCTTCGACTGCTAATGCTTGACGAATCCATTCTAACCAGTTATTTGTACTCTGACGTTCTTGCGTATTAACTAAAAGTTCGTTCGTTCCAGTTAATTGACGCGTTTTCTCGGATTTCTCATGCCACTCATCTTCATTTTTCACCGTACCAACAATAATGAGTTTCTGTTCACAACGGGTTAAAGCAACATAGAGTTTACGCATCTCTTCAGCTTTTAATAGATTTTCTTGATTAATACGTAAAGTTTGTTTAGAAAGAGAAGGATACTGCAGTAGAGTATTATAATCATAATAATCCGTTGCGATTCCATAATCTTTTGAAGCTATATATTTTTTCTGTGTAACATCTTGAGTATTAAATTTCTTTCCGGTATTAATTAAATACACAATTGGAAACTCTAAGCCTTTACTCGCATGAACTGTCATTGTTCGAACCGCATTCTGATTTTCGGAAAGAACTACAGGTTCCGCCAAATCATTCTCAGCTTGCATCACTTTCTCAATATACTGAATAAATCCAAACAAGCCTTTGAAACTACTTTCTTCAAATTCATCGGCTTTTTGATAAAATGCATGTAAATTTGCTTGTCGTTGTGGTCCATTAGCTAAGCCAGCTACATAATCTAAAAAATTGGTCTCTTGATAAATCGTCCAAATAAGTTCGACTAAAGAAACTTCATTAGAAAGTTCATGCCAATGATTTAATTGAGAAATAAACCTTTCCAATAAAATTGAAATAGTTTCGTCAACTTGATTTTTGTCTAATGATAGGTATTGTAAACACGCAGAATAAAAATCACCAGATGGCGATGCAATTCTAATTTTACTTAACATCTCGTCATCAATCCCGACAAAATATGACCTTAAAATCGCGACCAAAGGGATATCCTGAATTGGATTATCAATCAATTTTAGTAAAGCAATCATTAAACGAATTTCTTGTCTTTGGAAGAAATTCTCAACTTTTTGCGTTAATACTGGAATGTGATAACGTTCAAAAATTTGTTGTATTGGTAAAAAAGGCGTACGAGTAGAACTCAAAATAACAATATCATTGAAAGTTGCAAATTTCATACCTTTATTTTTTTTATCGTATATTTGAAAACCATTGGCAATTTTGTTAAGAATATCCTGGGCAATTAAATGGACTTCAGCCTCAATGGACGTATCAATCAGCAATTCTTCCTCTTCACTTAAATCATTAATATCAATATCTTCTACTTGCTTCTCGTACAATAAGAGCTCAATATCAAAATCTTCAGATGGTGCTTCTGGTAGCAAACTCAGATTACCAGTTTTTAAAGATTCTTGTTTACCGTATTCCATCTCACCAAAATCAATTCCCATAATTCTTTCAAAAATGTAGTTTGTAAATTGAAGCACTTCATCTCGAGAACGGTAGTTTTTATCTAAAACTATCAGCTCTCCTCCTTCACTTTGAGCGAATTTACGATATTTATCAAGAAACAAACTTGGTTCAGCCATTCTAAAACCATAAATAGATTGTTTGACGTCTCCTACCATGAATAAATTACCAGATAATTCAGGACGATGTTCATGCGCTAGCCAGCCTAAGATAGTCGCTTGGATATCATTAATATCTTGATATTCATCTACCATCACTTCTTTAAATAATTTTTGATAATATAAAGCTGCTGGACTAGCTTCCCTTTCTTTCTTCACTTCATTATATGGAGCAAGAATATCTAAAGTTAAATGCTCTAAGTCATTATAATCAATGATATTCAAGTTTTGTTTATGCTCTGCTAAGTATCGAGTGAATAATAAGGTTAAATTACTTAATTTTTGAATAACAGGAGAAATTTGTTCTTCAACTTTTTTCGTTTCAGAATATGAAAAATAAAATAATTTCGTTAATCTATCCGTAACAATTTTTTTGGCGTCATCGCGATAAACTTTTATTTCATTAATTGTTTCAAATTCTTCATTAGTCTTTCTTGCACTTGACCAACGATCAAATTTAACCTGTTGCATCAGTTGCATCAATGTCTCAATATCATCACTTAAATTGGCTTCAATAATCTGATTAACATATTGTTCTTCATTACGTAAAACAGGTTCATATTTGGTAATGTTCTCGTCACTTAATCCTTTTAACAAATCTTGACCTTTTTGTAATAAGCGACTCGCTGCCATTGCATTTCGTTGAATATAGGCTTTAAAAGAATTCTGGTATAGGTCCGACGCTTTAAATCGATCAAAATCAGCGGTTAACTGATGTATATTCTCTAACCAAACTGTTGGTTCAGTATGAGAGCTTGAGAACAAGTAAAGTTGAAGAATTATGTCAAAAAGACCTTGATCACTTCTGGCATTCGCAAAGCGATTCATTAAATCTACCAAGTCATTTTGATCAAAAAAAAGTGTGTCACTTTTGACTTCATTATTTAGAATATCCGTCAATAAATCTTGCCAAACGTCCTGATAAATCAGTGATTTTTGCGTTTCATCCGTTAACAATTGGAAACTTGGATTGAAATCGACAAGATAAAAGAATTGTTGAATGACTTGTAAACAGAAACTATGCAGTGTTCGAATATGTGCGGTTGGCAATAAGTTAATTTGTTGAAGGAAATGTCGTTGTAAAAAAGCATCACTGGTTGAAGAAACCGTTTTCTTCAGACTAACTTCCATTCTTTCTTTCATTTCCTTAGCTGCTGATTCAGTAAATGTCACGACAAGTAATTCATCCAAATTAGCATATTGATTCGTTAAATGAGTTAAGATTCTTTCAATCAAAACGGTTGTCTTCCCTGATCCAGCACTGGCAGCAACTAATAGATTACTCCCTTTTTGATGAATTGCTTGCCATTGTTCGTCATTAAATTGTGCATTACTTGGCTTAATCTCGATTATCCTCATCTCCTTCCTCATCTGTTAGTTCTTGTACCATCATATCGAAAACTTCTTTTTTCTTAACGGCTTTATGTCGATAAGCTGAATAAGATTGTGTCGCATCAAAACCTGTTATAACACGATATTCATTTTGTAAAGCTGGTGTAAAGCGCTCATGCAAGAATGGCTGAAGTTCTATATGACCTGATTGAATTTGTTCAGCTGCTTGCTTAAACATATAATGCGTATACTTTAATAGGGTGTCTAACTCTTGCTCACTAAATGCCACACTATGCGCATTATAGTCACCATCTTTTTTTAACGTTACAGGATAGACCAGACTCTTATTTGTTTCGACTAGCGTTGCATCAATCTCTTGCAGCATATCACTTGGAACTGTAACGAATCCATTTAAGCGGTTAGCATTAAGATGAAGCTGATGGATCATTTCATCAAGATTGTCAGTAGTCTCAATTTGATTATCTACTTTTTGATAACTGTGTAGTATGGGTTGATAAAAAGCACCTAAAGCAGAATAATCTGAATAATTTTTTAAAGCGACCGATAAATAAGTTAAGACTTGTAAATCCAAACCATAATAAGCATCGACTAAATCGAAATTTTTCTTGCCCGATTTGTAATCAATCACTTGTAGATAGTGTTTTTGATTAATATTCAGACCATCAATTCTATCTATTTTTCCACTTATTGATAATTGCCCTCCACTACGTAAAGGATAAACAAAACCATCTAGATGTATCGCTTGCTTATTTAAACCGAATATAGCTTCTGTTTTAAGCGTATCAACGGCTACTAGATGCTGTTGTTGTTGCATAAAACGAATAAAGTCATATAAACGTCGATCCATTTGAAATTTGATTGCTGACAATCGAGGCTGACTCTCAAACAAATTAAAGCGTGGATTTGCTTTTAAATCATTCTTTGTTTGAGTGAATAATTGATCGAATTGATTACTTGTTAAATGTTTTAAGGACAATTTTTCTGAAATTAATTTTTCCATGAAAAAATCTAAGAAATCATGGAAATAATCACCCGTTTTTGCTGGATTTAATTCAAACAACTGTCTTTCTTGAAGTTTTAATCCATGTAACAAGAAATGGCTATACGGATCTTGATAGTATTGTTCTATTTTGGATACAGATAGATTTAAGTTCTTACCAAAAAGTTTTAAGGCAGTTTCGGCTTGAATATTTTGCGGAAGTTCATTAAAAGTAAATGTTGCTTTAATCAACTCTTTTAAAGGCCTTTTAACTTCATTTGGATGTTCAGCTTGATACTGGCTCATTTCTTTTAATAATAAGCGCAAATCATTCGAAACAGCCAATTGCTGCTCGTAATAAAAACGAACCCTTTGAAGGATTGGTGTAATTTGCATTGGGTAACGACCGAAATGACTTAAGCTTAATTTTTGATCGAGTTTTTCATTTAATAAGTTATGATAAGACCTAATGGGTAGGTTCAATTCTTTCGCTATATTCTCAATATAAGGTGAGAACTTTACTTGCTGCGAACCTAGCATACTTGCATAAGATATGTAGAGTTTTTCTGATGCACTCAATAATAATTGGTAAGTTAAAAATAATTCTTGATGATTATGTATACTCACGTGTTCCATTAAGTATTGATGCGGTAATAAACCCTCAGCAATCAAATTACGATTATCTTCTGTTAATAATGATGTGTATGAAGGTTTCTGTGGTAAAGAATTATCATCTGCTCCAAGAATGAAACAAACTTTAAAAGGCTGTACCTGCGGACTGACCATATTCGAAAATGTTACTTGGTCAATTGTAGGTGGAATTATATGATAACTACCCTCTTTCAAACCCGCAAATAAAATATCAAAAAACATTCTAAAATCAATCGTTTCATGTTCGTATAGTAAATAAAATTCATCTAATGTATCTCTAAATACTTGCCAGACTTGTTCATGTCTTCGGGAAGCATCGATATCACCTTTTGAAATGGAGGCATCACGTATGCGAATCATTTGCTGCTTGACGCCTGATAGTTCGACTAAGTCATATAACCACTGAGCAGCTTCAGCACCACTCATTTCGTCTTTCCAGGCTTGTAATGGCTTATAGACAGTTTCAAGTAGCCAGTTACGTTTACGGCTTACAAGCTCAAATAAAGTCATTTGAGTATGATGTCCTTTATGATTCGTATAAGCTAGTTCAGATGTCTGGAAATTCCATTCGAAAGTCTCATTATAAAATCGATAACCAAAGTATCCATTAGCGATTAAAACGTTCTCAAAATGACTTATTTGATGATGTTGCTCTGATAACCAATCTTGCCATTCGTTTTCTTTAAAGGAATTAAAATCTCCCTTAGTAGGTGAAGCCTCTACAAAAATATCATTTTTTAATAACAACATTAAATCATCATAGCGCCAATTATAGCGTTTTAAATTTAATAGACCTTCTAACCATAGCATAAAGGGATGTTGTGACATACTCATTGCATGGTCAAAGAATAACGGAATATTGTTCATTGCGAAAAACGGTTCTACCATCGGTTGGTAACGATCTAAATCACGAGCCAACACCAATATATCACGATAGCGATACCCTTCGTTAGAGACAAGTGCATGAATTTGATTACTTACATGCCTTAATTCAGTTTGTAATGAATCAAATTGTGCAAAATGATGACTATGTTTAAGTTGTTCAACTAAATTGTTATTGATTTGGGGTAATCGTTCTTGGCTTTGTGCTTTGTAAAAATACTTAGCTAGCCATTCAATACTCGTTTTAAATTGAGAATCTTTTGAATGAATATCCCAATCTTCTAATACGCTTAAGTTTAAGTTCAAACATAATTCTTTTAACTGCTTATATGTGTCATGAGGTACCTGAACTAGAGGTTGCCAATTGCTAGAATGGGCTTGGTCTGATGTTAATGGCATGGTTATCCAAACTTGTTTAAATGTTTTAATTACATCCAATAATAAAGATGTTTGTTTAGCATTAAAATAATAATGATTATCCACAAAAAGATAATGATTATCAAATTCTTTTGATGAATTAAGATAGCTACTTAAAGCATCATAGTTTTCATAACTTGCTAAGTGCCTTTCTTTCACTGCCACAATATAAGCGCTATACAGTAGTTGAATTTCTTTCAATCTTTGAGCTTCAATATTGGGGATATTTTCTTCTACATTTAATTCTTTGTCGAACCAAGAAACTTGTAGATCTTCTGGTTCAATATTTCCCTCAAACAATTCTTCAAAAAGACTCACTAATTTTTCAATAAATCCTTGATAATTAATTTGTCCTCGATACACCAATAATTGGTCAGCATAATCAGACAGAATCTGTCTAACGAGCATACTAAGCCCAATTGTAGACAGATTCTGTGTTGATTTAAGATTGGCTAGTAACATAAACCAAGCCAATCTCGTAAAACTAACGACTTGGATATCGATCATGGCAGCTTGTTGTGTCTCATAAATCTTTTGTAATTCTTCTAAAACAAAAGACTCTGTATCGAACTTTAAATGTTCTGGCACTAAATAGTAAATAATCGCATCAGGATTTTGAGCCTTTAATTGCACCATCTTCTCGATTAATTCACTTTTCTTATTAACAGATAAATCTCCAGTAATAAATTGAAGCGGCATCATTCACAATCCTTTCCATTAGTTTGTTTATAACTATATTTATTTAGCGTTCAATTCAACGATACGAACAATAACTTCTGTCGCTTTTACCATTGACTCTACCGCTACAAACTCAAAACGACCATGCATGTTTTCGCCACCAGCAAAAATATTTGGTGTAGGAATTCCCATAAAGCTAATTTTTGAACCATCAGTTCCACCGCGAATTGGTTTAATTAATGGTTCAATTGATAATTCCTCCATCGCTAACTTAGCTAATTCAACTGAAGTCATGTCTTTTTCAATTACTTCAGCCATATTATAGTATTGATCAAATAAATCTAATTGAATTGGTTGCGTAGCATATTGGGCATTAATTTCAGCTACGGCTTTCTCAACAAAAGCTTTACGTTGGTTGAATAGCTCGCGATCGTGATCACGGATAATCATGCTTAATTTTGCTTCATCAACCGTACCAGTTACGTCAGATACATGATAGAATCCTTCTCTACCTTCGGTTAATTCTGGCACTTCATTTTCTGGAAGTAAATTAATAAATTGATTCATCACAGTGATTGCATTGACCATTTTACCCTTCGCAGTTCCTGGATGAATGTTTTTACCAGTTATTGTTAAGTTAGCAGCAGCTGCATTAAAACTTTCGTATTCTAATTCACCAACAGGTCCTCCATCAAGTGTATAAGCAAAATCTGTCGCAAACCCCTCTGCATCAAAATGATCAGCTCCACGTCCAATTTCTTCATCAGGTCCAAATGCTACACGTACTTTACCATGTTTAATTTCTGGATGTTGAATTAAATATTCCATAGCTGTGACAATCTCAGCAATTCCTGATTTATCGTCTGCTCCTAATAAAGTTGTACCATCTGTTGTGATTAATGTTTGGCCTTCATAAGCAAGCAAATTAGGAAAATCTGCTGTAGTCATCACAATGTTTTCTTTTTGATTTAGCACAATATCTTGTAATGAATAATTTTCAATAACTTGAGGGGATACATTTACAGAGTTAAAATCGGCAGTATCTACGTGGGCAATAAAACCAATGCTTGGTACTACTTCGTCTGTATTAGCTGGTAATGTTGCCGTAACAAATGCGTTTTCTGGATTCAATTCAACTTCAGAAAGACCTATTTCTTTTAATTCTTCAACTAATAAGTTCAACAAATCAAATTGAATAGCTGTGGAAGGAATCGTTGGACTATTAACGTCTGAGCGAGTGTTGATTTTAGCATATTTAATTAATCTTGCTTGTGTTTTTTCAAAAATTGACATAAGAAAACTCCGTTCTATTATTCATATTTAAAGGGATTTGTATTAACTTGACTAGCTACTACCTCAATGTCCCAATTATTTTTTTCTATCGTATTTTGTAATTCTTTACTTAAGCCGGGTATAAAGATTGACTCAATATAGTGTCCTGCATCGACTGTCATAAAGCCTGCTTCATACAAATCATGGCCTTGATGATAGGTGATATCACCTGTAATAAATAGGTCGACCTCTTGATCAGAAACTTCATTAATAAAACTAGTTCCTGAGCCACCTACTATCGCAACTTTTTTATAAGCGACACGACTCTCCTTTTCGATTACAATTAACTGTTCTCGTTGGTAAGTCTCTTTCAATACTTTAAGTAAATCTGTGCGACTTAAAGCTTCTGAAAATTCCCCTACTCTCCCAATGCCTGGATTTGTTTCATCTTCATGAACAACCAAAGATGAAACATTCTCTAACTTCAATTGCTCTGCTAACCAATCATTCATGCCATTACTTGCAGCATCAAAATTTGTATGCATTGCAAAAACATTAATATCATGTTTAATTAATTGTGCATACATGGCAACATCTGGTTGGCTTAAATCGAAGCGTTGAATAGCTTTGAATAAAGGAGGATGATGCACAATTATCGTATCTATTTGATTTTCAATGGCTTCTTGAACAACTTCAGCTCTCACATCTAAAGTGACCAAAATTTTCTTCACAGTAGCTTCAGAACTTCCAAAGTGAATACCATTTTGATCCCACGATTCGGCTAGAGATGGGGGATATTGTTTGTTAAATAATGAAATAAGTTCATTTAGCTTAATTTGTTTTTTCGACACGTGCTAATTCCTCCCTTATTAATTGTAAATGTTTCTCCATTTCAACTAATTTAGGATGATTAGCGTCTTCTAAACCAGCTTTCATGGAAGCATAGACTTTTTCTTGGCTATGTAATTCTTGTTGCCATTTCGCTATATAGGTAGCATCTGGCTGACGTAAATTGACTGGTCCGAACAGTCTTTGTTTTTTACTCAATACTTGTTGTTGAGACGGTAAATATTCCGCTACAATAATCTCATAATATCGACTATTATCTTCGATAATGTCCTCATCTCTAATAATAAAATGATGCTTACTTAACCATGTTCGCAATTGTGGCTCAGCAATATTTGCTTGTAATACAACGATTGTATTATTTCTTAATAAATGTAAGCCAGCTTCGAGTATGGTTCTGATTAAAGCTCCGCCCATTCCGCAGATTGAAATGGTATTAATATTATCCTCTGGTGTAACGACTTCTAAGCCATCACCTTTACGTACATCAATTACGTTACTAAAACCTTGCTGATTGACTTCCTTTACTGCTGATTGAAAAGGTCCTTCTACCACTTCGCCTGCGATAGCATAAGATATCGTTTCATTTAACTTTAAGTTACAGGGTAAATAGGCATGGTCACTTCCTATGTCAGCTAATCTAATCGGTTGTGGACCATATTGACCAATTAATTGAGCCACTCGATTTAAACGTGGGGATAATCTTTCTGAATTCATCCCTTCACCTCACTTTTTAATATTGTCAGAAAACCTCGGACAAGTCCGAGGACTTTAAATTCCGTTGAGCGGTTTTAACTTGATTATATCGCTTTACTTTTGTTGGAATACTTAACGTAGCTCAGCGACTTGTTATCCATAGCGGTACAAAGGGCAATCGGCGTAGCTTGCTCTGTCTATGAGCAAAGCGAAGTAGACAGAGCTTAGCCAATTGAACTGGAAAAGCACGAACGTCAGTGAGGCTTTTGAAGCGACCTCCGCCTTAGAAAACAATCAGCTGAGCGTAGTACAAAGCTTGGGAAATCAACATAAAACTTTATTTTATAAAAAAACCGAACAATCTAGTTACTTTGAAATAACAAACTTCATCCGGCATGCTCACGATTTTGCGTGAGCAACTGTTACCTTTTGAATTCAGTCGTTACATGCAAAGTACTCAATGCATTGTTCGGTTTACGGATTATTCTATTATTCTAAAAAGTCTTTCAATTGTTTAGAACGACTTGGGTGGCGTAATTTACGTAAAGCTTTTGCTTCGATTTGACGAATACGTTCGCGAGTTACACCAAATACTTTACCTACTTGTTCTAAAGTGCGGATATTCCCATCATCTAAACCAAAACGTAAACGTAATACATTCTCTTCACGATCAGTTAGTGTATCTAATACGTCCTCTAATTGCTCACGAAGTAAAGCAGATGACGTAAATGTCTCAGGACTCATTGCTGCCTCATCTTCAATAAAGTCACCTAAATGAGAATCATCTTCTTCACCAATTGGTGTTTCAAGAGAAACTGGCTCTTGAGCTATTTTTAAAATTTCTCTTACCTTTTCAGTTGGTAAGTCCATTTCAGCTCCGATTTCTTCAGGAGTAGGTTCGCGTCCTAAATCTTGTAATAATTGGCGTTGAACTCTAACCAATTTATTAATCGTTTCAACCATATGTACTGGAATACGAATTGTTCGTGCTTGGTCAGCAATTGCACGCGTAATAGCTTGACGAATCCACCAAGTAGCATAAGTAGAGAATTTAAATCCTTTAGTATGGTCAAATTTCTCAACAGCTTTCATTAACCCCATGTTACCTTCTTGGATTAAATCTAGGAACTGCATACCACGACCAACATAACGTTTCGCAATCGAAACAACTAATCGTAAGTTGGCTTCTGCTAACTCTTGTTTAGCCAATTCATCATCTTCTTGAATACGAATAGCTAAGGCTACTTCTTCTTCAGCCGTTAACAAAGGTACGCGTCCAATTTCTTTTAAGTACATTCTAACGGGATCGCTAACTTTTACTTTAGATGCGGCAGCTTTAGAAGCGGCACTTAATTCTTCTTTATCTTCTTTAATATCTTCAGCGCGGACCATTTGTTGTTTCGTTGGACCACCATCGTCACCAACTACAGAAACACCACTGTCTTCAACTTGTTGAATTAATAAATCCATTGCTTCAGAATCTAGTTCATATGGACTTGCAATTTTTTCAGTTAATTCATCATAGTGAATTTGACCAAAAACTTTTTTCTCTTTAATTAACTCTTTTGTTGCTTGTTCTACAGTTAATTGTAGTTCTTGTTTTTTAGTATCTGTTTTCTTTACATTTTCTTCAGACATTAAAAAATCCCCCTTTATTAGCGTTTCTTTAACTGTCGATTTAAACTCATTATACGATTAATGACTTCATTATTCTCAGTAAACTTTTGCTCTTTACGATATTGTTCTGATTTTTGCTTCAATTCTTTTATTTCTAATAAAATGAATTCTTCATTAATTACGCGCAAACAGTCATTAATAATTTCATCAGAGTAACCTAAAGGGTCACTTTCCCATATTAATGTTGTTAAGAAATGATTAATTTCAGTATCCTGAATTTTATCTACTATACCAGTTAGAGGCATCTTATTACCTTGATAATAATACTCTTGTAACTCAAAGTACACTGCTTGAGCTGTTTCATGAAACATTATAATCGCTTGATTTGTTTGAGCGATATAATCCCACGATTCTTGATAATACATCAAACAAGCTAATAAGTGTTTCTCACTCTGAAAAGCTCTTATTGACCTAACTTTATGTACAGTCGGAGTTATTACCGATTCAACTTCAACATGCGAAAAATCGATTTCTGACAAATCTTCGGGTGGTGGCGCTCCCCACTCTTCATCCATTACTGGTTCATGTTCATAGTTTACTGGAATAACTTCTTGTGTAGTACTCGATGAACTTGTTTGTCTAGCTCTTGCTAACTGTTCGTATAGAATACTTTCATTTAAATGATATTGTTCAACAATATCTTGAATTCTTAATTGTTGTTCAATCGGTGAGGCTATCTCAGCTATTAACTCAATTAAGCGTTCGATATAGGCCGCCAACTGTTGATCATCAGAAACATCATATTCTTGTTTTAAATACATGCGATAAAACTCAAAACGACTATCCGCCTGATTAATCAATGTTTGGAAGCTGGCTGCTCCTTTTTGTTTAATCCATTCATCTGGATCAAGTCTATTCGGAATCTGAATACTTTTGAATAGTTGCTTATATTTACTTGAAATATCAAACGCTCTTGCAGTCGCCTTCTGACCAGCATCGTCTCCATCAAAAACAAATATTATTTCATTAGCTAATTTACCTAATTGCTTAATATGCGCTTCCGTAAGACTAGTCCCCATCGTAGCAACTGCATGCTGATAACCAGCTTGATGCAAGCCAATTACATCCATATAACCTTCACAAACCAGCACTTGATTTAATTGGCGAATTCTAGGTCTGGCTATGTCCAAATTATAAACTAAGTTTGTTTTATGAAATATTTCAGTTTCTGGTGAGTTTAAATACTTAGCATTTGCTTGACTCACTAGATTTTCATCATAAACTCTTCCCGAGAATGCTACAACTTCGCCTTTACTATTACGTAAAGGAAAAATTATTCTACCTCTAAAACGATCTATTAATTTTCCCTGACTGCTTTCATAGAATATTCCACTCGCTAATAAATCTTCATGAGAAAAGTTTTCTTGACTCAGATACTGTAATAAAACTTCTGAATTAAGCGGTGCTAATCCTAATTGAAAGGTAGTCATCGTATCATTTGTCATATCACGATTGGTTAAATAATTAAGGGCATCTTCACCATTCGTTGTATTCAGCAAATAATAATGATAGAAGTCATTTACCTTTTTATGAATGTCGTAAAGAGTTTGATTTTCTTTCTTGTGCTCCGCATTCTTATTGGTTAGATAGCGCTCATCTAAAGCAACATTTGAAAATTCTGCCGCTTTTTGAACGGCTTGAACAAAACCGATTCCTTCAATTTCTTGAAGAAAACCATAAACATTTCCACCACGTCCACAACTAAAACACTTATAAATCTGTTTACCTGGATGAACTGAAAATGATGGATTACGGTCTTCATGAAATGGACACGAAGCGGTAAAATTGTTTCCTTTTTTTGTTAATTGCACATATTGATTAATCACGTCAACAATGTCAGTTTTCTGACGTATGTCTTGGATGACTTCTTCAGGAATATAACTCATTGAAATCACCTTTTTTCTAAATTTATACTAACTGCTCCTGAACAGGTGGTTTTGCTAAATACAATAATACAGCTCCAATCAAAAACTGAACAATTAAAGCGAAGACTCCTTTCAAAGAGTCATCTGTTAGTTGCGCAACTATCCCTAATGCTGTAGTACCTAATACTGAACTAAATTTACCAAATATATTATAAAAACCGAAAAATTGATTTGTATTCTTACCTGGAATCATCTGGCCAAAATATGAACGACTAAGTGACTGAATTCCACCTTGTGCGGTCCCTACTAAAATAGCTAATACTAGAAAATCATTATACGTCTCTAAGCCTAAAGCAATAATACAGATTATCATATATGTTGCAATCCCTACAAATAACATACTTCTTGTACCAAATTTCTTAGCTAATAAACCGTAAATAATTGTGCAAGGAAATGCGACAATTTGGACAATTAATAACATAACAATCAACTCATCAGCAGATAAACCAATATCTGTTCCAACAGATGTAGCCATTTTAATGATTGTACCAACGCCATCTATGTAAAAGAAGTATGCAATTAAGAACAATGAAATATGCTTATATTGCTTAACTTCACTTAACGTATTTGTTATTGATCGCCAAGTTGATGCTAGCAAATTCCCTTCTTTTACCGAATAAGTTGTTTGCTCTACATTTTTCCAATAAGGTATCGTGAAAACGAACCACCACATGGCTGTAAGTAAAAAGCCAATATTCACAGTTGTTCTTGCATCAAAAAAACCGCCTAATTGGAATACCATAAAGATTAAAAATGGAATGACACTTCCAATATATCCAAAACCAAAACCTGCTGAACTCACCTGATCTAAACGGTTTCGGCTTGTTACATCCATCAATGAGCCATCGTAAAAGATATTCGCCATACCAAAACCAATGGCCGAAACACAATACAATACTAACAATGTTAACCATCCACCATTTGAGGTAAACATCATACTAAAAACTGCAACAATCCCTAACATTGTTCCAACCGTAAACAGTGGCTTTCGAACACGAGGAAAATCGGCAATTGTACCTAAAAGTGGCGCTAATAAACCGATTAAAATCGTTGCCACCGAATTCGCGTAACCTAAGTACGCCGTCGAATCAGAAGATGAAATACCCGCTACGTCAGTAACAGATTTATAGAAAATCGGAAATATAGCAGTTGTTATCATTAAAGAATAAACAGAGTTAGCCCAATCTTGAAAAATCCAACTCCATTCCGTCTTCGAAAACTTTTGAGTGATATTTTTTAGCATTTAGGTTCTCCTTTTGTCTATAATTCAATATTATTCAGCAAGTTGGTCTTCTATGATGTCCCAGATATCTTCTGAACCTTCACCAGTTTCTGAAGAAAAATAGAATAAGGCATCTACAGTAGGTAAATTCAAAGATTTTTTATAAATTGATAAGTGTTTGTTCAATTGGCTTTTTTTAATTTTATCTAATTTTGTTAATACAATTGCATAAGGAATTTCAGCTTCATCCGCAAATTCCTTCATTGCAATGTCAAGTTCAGTGGGCTCATGACGGATGTCCATTAATAATAATAATAAACGAATATTCTCACGATTAAGAATATAGTGTTCAATCATTGAACCCCACTTAATTCGCTCACTTTTTGATACTCTTGCATAACCATAGCCAGGAACATCTACAAATCTAAATTCATTATTAATATTATAAAAATTTAAAGTTTGTGTCTTTCCTGGTTGACTTGATGTTCTAGCTAAACCAATTCTTTCAATCATTCTGTTGATAAAAGAAGATTTTCCTACATTCGAACGTCCAGCTAGAGCAATCTCTGGCACTGAGTCCTCGGGATATTGATTAGGTCTTACTGCACTAATTACTAGTTCTGCGTGATTAACTTGCATAAACTCACCTCTTAATTATGAAATCTTGCGATTTTCTTCATTGTAATAATTAGGCTCACTATCCCCAATTACATTCTCTCTTGTTATGACGATTTTTTTAATATCATCGCGATTCGGCACTTCAAACATGACATCTAACATAACTGCTTCAATAATTGAACGTAATCCCCTTGCTCCTGTTTCACGTTCAATTGCTCTTTTAGCAATTTCTTCTAATGCTCCATCTTCAAACTCAAGCTCTACGTCTTCAAGTTCTAAGAGACGTTGATATTGCTTCACTAAAGCATTTTTTGGTTGGGTTAGAATGTTAATTAAGTCTGCTTCAGTTAACTCTTCCAATGATGCCATAACTGGTAAACGACCAATAAATTCTGGAATTAATCCGAACTTTAATAAGTCCTCTGGCGTTACTTGTTGCATATATGATTTTGAAGAATCTAATTTGGTATTAACGCTACCGAAGCCAATTACTTTGCTACCTAATCTTTCTTTAACTATATTTTCGATTCCAGCAAAAGCTCCACCAACTATAAATAAAATTTGACTTGTGTCTAGTTTTAAAAATTCTTGGTTTGGATGTTTACGTCCACCTTTTGGAGGTATATTTGCTTCAGTACCTTCTAATATTTTAAGCAAAGCTTGTTGAACACCTTCACCACTTACATCTCGAGTGATTGAAGTGTTTTCGCTCTTGCGAGAAATCTTATCGATCTCATCGATATAGATGATACCTTTTTCAGCTCTTTCTAAATCATAATCTGCAGCTTGAACAAGTTTTAATAGAATATTCTCTACATCTTCCCCTACATAACCTGCTTCAGTTAACGTTGTAGCATCAGCAATTGCAAAAGGAACATTGAGAATACGTGCTAAACTTTGTGCTAAATATGTTTTTCCTGAACCAGTAGGACCTATTAAACAAATATTGCTTTTGTGAAGTTCAATATCGTCTTCAAAAGCTCCTTCGTGATTCACTCGCTTATAGTGATTATAAACAGCTACTGATAATGCTTTCTTTGCTTCTTTTTGGCCAATTACGTATTGATCTAATGTAGCCATAATTTCGCTAGGTTTCAATACTTGGATAGGTGCCGATTGTTTTTCATGTTTCATTTCTTCATCAATGATGCTTTTGCATAACTCAACACACTCATCACAAATAAAAACATCCGGTCCAGCGATAATTTTATTTACTTCATCCTGAGATTTCCCACAAAACGAGCAAAAATAGTCATTAGCTCTAGGTGTTTTTTTTGCCATACGACCGCTCCTTTCATTCTTATCATTCTTCATAATGGGTGAAAAATGATAAAAAAGGGATGCAATTAGCCCGTGCGTTCACATGTGACTTTTGCATTCCCTCTTATAGTATATAATCAGTATTCTAACTAATTATCTTATTTTTCTTCAACTGAGTCAACAATTAAGCTCATTGCTTTTTTCAATCTAACGTCTGATTCTAACATATCAGTTGATACAAATCCACGAACTTGTTCTACTTCCATGTTGTATTGTGATGCTAATGATTCAACTTCAGCGTTGATTTCGTCTTCTGACACTTCAATTGCTTCTTCTGTAACAATCGCTTCTAAAACTAAGTTAGTTTTAGTACGTAGTTCAGCTTCTTCTGCATATTGAGCTTGTAAGTCTTCTTTTGTTTGACCTGAAATTTGGTAGAATAGTTCTTCGTTAATCCCTTGACGTTGTAAGTTGTTTAAGAAGTATGACATTTGACGCTCAATTTCTTGATCAACCATTGCTTGTGGCAATTCAACGATTTCTGCATTTTCTACCGCTTGACGTAGAGCTAAGTCTTCAACTGCTTCTTTAGCGGCTGCTTCTTTTTCTTCAGTTAATTGTACACGAATTTTATTCTCTAATTCAGCTAACGATTCAACTTCTTCATCAGCGTCCTTAGCGAATTCATCATCTAAAGCTGGAACTTCTTTAGCTTTAACTTCGTGAACTTTAACTTTGAAAACAGCTTCTTTACCTGCTAAATCTTCTGCATGGTACTCTTCTGGGAATGTTACCACTACATCTTTTTCATCTCCAGCTTTAGTTCCAACTAATTGTTCTTCGAAACCAGGGATGAATGAGTTTGAACCTAATTCTAAGGAATGGTTCTCACCTTTTCCACCTTCAAAAGCTTCTTCATTTACGAAACCTTCGTAATCGATAACAACAGTATCACCAGAAACTGCTTCAGAGTCTTTAACAACTAATTCAGCTAATGCTTGACGTTTAGCTTCAATTGCTTCTGATACTGCTTCGTCAGTTACTTCGCGGTCTTGTTTTTCAACTGTTAAGTTTTTATATTCACCTAATTTTACTTCTGGTTTAGTGATTACGTGTGCATGTAACACCCACGCTTCACCTTTTTCCATTTTTTCAATGTGAATTTGTGGTTCAATAACAGGTTGAACACCAGATTCTTCAATAGCATTTTTAAAAGCATCTTGTAAAAGTAAGTTTAAAGTATCTTCGTATAAAGCTTCTTCACCATACACGTTATTAAAAATTTGACGTGGAACTTTACCTTTACGGAAACCTGGTACAGAAACAGTTTTTTGAACTTTCTTAAATGTTTTATCTAAACCTTTTTTAACATCTTCTAATGGGATTTCAAAAGTTAATAATCCCTCGTTTGTTGCGTTTTTTTCGAATTTTACTGACATGTGTCTTAACCCTCCAACACTAAATATAGTTTACATACTAGTATAGTTTACCGAATTAATCATGGTTTGTAAATGATTTTAAAGAATTTATCTTCTTATCTGTCTATATTTTTTAAAATTCTAAGTATTTCCACAATATTTACATCATTTACTTCTAATATTCACAGAATCGTAACAATTTATTTCATAATTATTCTATGATGAAGTGTGATAATTCTGTATAATAGATGGGAGGAGTGGATTTTATGTTAAACTACCCTGCTGGTCATACTTCTTCAAGAATGCGCCAGAAAGAAATTTACAAAAAGAAACCGAAACAAAGTTATGCTAGTCGTGGAATGTCATTGGAAGACAAATTAAATCAAAGTAACGACTATTACTTGCAAAAAGGGATGGCTGTTATTCACAAGAAGCCAACTCCTGTTCAAGTTGTAAAAGTAAATTATCCTAAAAGAAGTGCTGCAAAAATAACTGAAGCATACTTTAGAAATGCTTCAACAACAGATTATAACGGTGTATATAAAAATCATTATATTGATTTCGAAGCAAAAGAAACAAATAATAAAACTAGTTTTCCACTTGCAAACTTACCTGAGCACCAAAGGGTTCATATGCGCCAATGTATTAAGCATGGAGGATTAGCTTTTTTAATTGTTTCTTTTAAAGCATATCAAGAAATTTACTTACTGCCATTTAATCGTGTTGATGATTATTTAGGCACCACAGATAAACAAAGCATAACTTATGAATGGATAAAGCAAAATAGTTATCCTTGTAATGTTGGGTTGTTCCCAATGATTGATTATTTACCTGCAATCGATGCATATCTTAAAGATTTAGATAATTAACAACGTACGATTGTTGCGAAAGGAAGAGATGAATGGTTACTACAGGAAGTCGTGTTGAACGCAAAAAGTACGAGAAATCAAAGCAACGTTCAAACAATCGCCCTAATAAAAATAAGAAAAGCAATTGGAGAAAATGGTTAAAGAGATTAGTCATCCTTTTTATTAGCCTCTTCTTCTTAACTCTTATAGCTGGCGGTAGTTTATTTGCCTACTACGCTATGAATGCACCTGAAATTAAAGAAAGTGATTTGATTGGACAAGTCTCTAGTAAAATCTATGACCGCGAGGGTGAGCTAGTTAAAGAGCTTGGTGGTCAGAATAGGGATTTAATGACTGCAGAGGAAATTCCAGAAGTACTTAAAAATGCTGTTATGGCTATTGAAGATGCTCGTTTCTACACACATAAAGGCGTTGATCCTATCCGTATAGTAGGTTCTGCTTTAGCAAACTTACAGGCTGGTGAAATCACTCAAGGTGGGAGTACAATTACCCAACAGTTAGTTAAATTGTCTGTATTCTCGACTGATTTTCAAGATCAAACATTAGAAAGAAAAGCACAAGAAGCTTGGTTAGCCCTTGGTTTAGAACAAGAATTCTCAAAAGATGAGATTTTAACAATGTACTTGAATAAAATGTTTTACTCTAATAATACTTATGGAGCCAAAACAGCTGCTAGAAATTTCTTCGGTAAAGACATTCAAGATATTTCGTTAGCCGAAGCTGCTCTTCTGGCTGGTATTCCACAAGCGCCAAGTGACTATGATCCCTACACTTTCCCAGAGGATGCTAAAGACAGGCGAGACCTTGTCTTATCAGTCATGCTTGATCGTAATTTAATTGGTCAAGCCGAATACGATGAAGCGATTAATACGTCAATCGAATCGATGTTAGTTCCCATTAACAATAACTCATTAACTGAAGATGACTTGGTTATCGATGCTTATATTGATATTGTCAGCCAAGAAGTCCAAGAAAAAATGAACCTAAATATCTTTACTGACGGCGTCGAAGTTTATACAAATCTAGATATGGATGCACAAGTTAAACTATTTGAAACAGTCAATAGTAATACTACTGTTATTTTCCCAGATGATGAATTGCAAACTGCAGTTTCTATCATAGATGTAGAAACTGGCCAGTTAGTTGCTGTAATTGGTGGTCGTAAACAGGAAGTCGCTTTCGGATTAAACAGAGCAAATACTTTACAACGTAGTATCGGATCTACAATGAAACCTTTAGCTGATTACGGCCCTGCTTTTGAATATCTAAATTACTCAACTGGAACAACAATTGTAGATGAGCCCTATTCCTTTAGTGATGGTTCTACATTGAATAACTATGATTTCCTTTACGAAGGCGATATGACTTTACGTGAAGCTCTATCAAGCTCACGAAACATTCCAGCTTTAAAATTGTTACAAGAAGTTGGGTTAGATAATGCATATGCCTTTTTACAAAAAATGGATATAAATATTATTAATGATAATAATAAAGATTTGGTTGAATCAAATGCGATTGGTGGAGAAATGACACCTGTTCAACTTTCTGCAGCATACGCAACAATTGCAAATTACGGAGAATATAACACACCTTATACTGTTAGTCGCGTTATAACAGCCGCAGGTACAGTTCAAGAATTTACTCCAACACCTCGTGAAGCAATGAAAGATTCTACTGCTTATATGTTAGTGGATATCTTAAAAGATGTTCCTGGTACGTTTGCATCAGCGGCTCAAATTGAAGGTTTATACCATGCTGGTAAAACTGGTACAACGAACTATAGGGAAAGTGAACTTGCACAGCTCGGGCTGGATAGCAGCACTTACGCGGCACCAGATGGTTGGTATGCTGGTATTTCGCCTAAATACTCGATTGCTACTTGGGTTGGTTATGATAATCGAAATGAAGCAGGTAATTACTTAACACTCGATGAAACTCGTATACCACAGCAAATATATGCTGAAATGATGGCTTATATGATGAAAGATTTACCGAATAACGATTGGACAATGCCAGATAGTCTAGTAGAAGTTGAAATTGAAAAATATTCTGAACCTCTTCAATTACCTGGTCCATATACTCCAGCTGAAATTCGTTCAAAAGAATTATTTATCAAAGGTACTGAGCCTACTCAACAATCACTATACTACGGTCGATACATCAATCCGCCATCATGGTTTGATGCTAATTACAATGAAGAGACTAAGAGTATTGTTGCTGAATGGGGAGCATTAACTGATAGCGGAACTTTTGAACTATCCCTAAATGGAACTGTTGTTTATACTGGAACGGGAACAACCTTCTCAATGCCGGCTGAAGCAGACGGCGAGTACATACTTCGCTTAAGAATCATAGATGGTAATAGTTCGTCAGACACATTAGTTGTTACGCTGACTTTAACGACTACCTCAGAGGAGAGTGATTCATCCGATTCGGAATCTAGCGATTTACCGCCTGATGAGACTGATTCTAGCACAGAAGTTCCTAATGAATCCCAATCTTCTGATGATACTCCTCCTGTGGAATCAACTCCACCAGGTTAACAATTTAAAAGAAGCGTTCAGGTTTTTTTGCCTGAACGCTTCTTTGTTTTTCTCCTAATAGATGACAAGAGATTAATTCATATTAATCAAATTGAAGCAATAAATTTATTAGTTATTAGATTTCCAATCATATAACGGAATTTCAAAATGATCATATCGATTATTGTTTGACTTAGGTGGTATATTCTTTTGTTGGCCTTGTTGGAATCTTTCTGATTCCCTTTGAGCCTCATTCACTGTACGAATATTTTTCTTTTCCCAAGTTAACAATATACGATCGATATATTTTAAACTTAATGCTTGATGAATAACCGCTTCTTTCAAAGCATATTTAATTAAAGCAGGTTGATAGTTATCTTTAGAAATCCAGTTGTTTAACGTTTCTAATTCTAACGGTGTCAACATTCTACCAAATTCGTTTTCAAACGTCATTACTAAAGATTCAGTTTCTTTAAACAAATCATCTTCTTTAGCAATCGCTTTATGGGTCTGAACTTGTTTATCTTTAGCAGCTGTCTTTTGATAATAGCGTTCATCCAATTGTTCAAATAAAGGTCGTAAGCTATAATGGTCTGTTTGCTTACCATTTTTATCAGGTACAAGCTCAATCGATAAAAAGTTTTTATCCATTAGATGATTAAGTTCACTAAATAATTTGTTAGATGTCCACCCTAGCTGATTCGCAATCTTAGTCGTTTCTTCAATCGAATGACTTTGATTCATTTGTGAAAACAAATAGAGAATTAACAACATTTCATCAGATGATAAATTTAGCTGATGAAATCGATTAAATAGTACATTCGGAACCATTGTGAAGCCATCTTTCATCCAGTCATAAATTGATGATTTCATTTTCTCTCCCCTTTCAAGTAGATTCAGTGTTAAAAAAACAATTGACTGACAAAGCAGGCAATTGTTTTTTTGTAGTTATTAATTATGGGTAAAGACGGTTTAATAAACGTGGGAACGGTGCTGTTTCACGAATATGCTCAATACCTGTTAACCAAGCTACTGCACGTTCAAGTCCGATACCAAAACCTGAATGTGGTACTGGTCCATATTTTGACAGATCTGAATACCAAGCATAAGCTTCAGGATCTAAACCATATTTTTCAATATTAGTCATGATTTTTTCATAATCTGCGATACGTTCTGAACCACCAATAATTTCTCCATATCCTTCTGGAGCAATCATATCTGCACAAAGTACAGTACGTGGATCATTAGGGTTTTCTTTCATGTAGAAAGGTTTAATATCTTTTGGATAATGTAAGATAAAGATTGGTTGCTCATATTGACTTGCAATAAATGTCTCATGAGGTGAACCAAAGTCATCGCCCCATTGAATATCATCAAAGCCGTTCTCATTTAATAATGTAATAGCGTCAGTATATTCAATGCGTGGGTATGGTGTTTTTGTGTATTTCTCTAATAACTCAACATCACGCCCTAAAGTTTTTAAAGCTATTTCACAATTATCAATAACATTGCGTACAACGTAAGCAACATATTTTTCTTGTACTTCTAAGCTTTCAGCGTGCTCAACAAAAGCCATTTCTGGTTCCATCATCCAGAATTCAATTAAGTGACGTCTTGTCTTAGATTTTTCAGCTCGGAAAGTTGGTCCGAATGAGAATACTTTACCAAAAGCCATTGCTGCAGCTTCTAGATATAATTGACCACTTTGAGATAAGAACGCATCTTCATCGAAGTATTTGGTATGGAACAATTCTGTTGTCCCTTCAGGTGAACTACCTGTCAAAATCGGCGGATCAACTTTAATAAATCCATTGTTATTCATGAATTCGTAAGTTGCACGAATAATTTCATTACGAACTTGCATAATTGCATGTTGTTTTGAAGAACGTAACCATAAGTGACGGTGGTCCATTAAGAAATCAGTACCGTGTTCTTTAGGCGTGATTGGATAATCTTCACTTGCACCTAATAATTCGATATCCTCAACTAAAAGTTCAAACCCTAATGTTGAACGGTTATCTGCTTGTACAGTTCCAACAAGACGAACACTTGATTCTTGATGTAAAGATTTAGCTGTATCAAATACCTCCTCAGAAACGTCGCTTTTTAAAACAACTCCTTGGAAGTAAGCTGACCCATCACGTAATTGTAAAAAGGCAATCTTACCGCTACTTCTCTTATTTGTTACCCAAGCATTGATCGTTACTTTTTGATCAACAAATTGAGCCGCTTGTGACATTGTAATAGTTTCCATAAATCCTCCTTGAAATATATCATTTTAAATATTTGAGATCGTTTTAACCCAAAGGCCTGTTAACGCATTGACATAATAGTAAGTTAACGTATTATTGTCATTTTTTAAAGTTACTTCCCAAACTGGTTCATTATTCAATAAACCTAAGCGAGTCTGAATAATATTAGTCATGGAAGTTTCATTTATTGTTAGATCATTAGCATCTTGCTCAGAAATTATTTCATTTTCGGAAAAATACTGAATATCGCCACCCTCTTGGGCGACAATAGCAAAATGTTGTACTCCTTCGTCATCGATAAAATCTAAACTAAAATAAGTATTATCAGTCGTTACCCAATAAAATTTATTGATTTTATCTACATTAAAGTCATATTTAACTAAGTTGACAGTCTCTTCTTCAGCTTGATTAATTCGCGCTTGGCTCTGCATAAAGACACCAAGAATACTTATTAACAAAACTAGAAAAATTGCTGTTAAAACTGAAACAGTTTTACGATTCAACAACTAACCCCCTCTATCAATTGGTCATCCCATATTCTACCATATTTTCCATAGAGTTTTACTGACAAATTTCAAATTTTACTAAATCTTCTAATTGTTCGCGTACTTGTTGCGAATAGTACTTAGTAAAAACACGCTCATCAAACAGATTAACAGTGTTTAGTTGAAAGTTATTTTCTAAATAACTTACTATAAATTTAAAATTTTGAATCATCTGTGGCAATAAAATTTTATGAAATCCAGCTTCTATGTCTTCTGTCAAATATTCCGTCATGGCTTGAATACTGGCCATTTTTGGTGAATTAAAAGGTAAACTTGTAATGAATATTTCAAACAATTCATTCTCTAAACACCATTGTTCATTGAGCAGTGCATTCCAACTCATTATAACAATTGAAGGTTGCATCTCTTTAGCACGACGCTTAATTTTCTTCAAACTACCACTTACGCCTTGTGCGTGTAAAGAATAGCGACTTCTAATTAGTTCTGATTGAGAAAGCATGCGATAAGCTTTTTGAGCAGCAGTTTTACTATTTACAAGAATTAATAAATAATCTTTGTAGTTTTCTAAATTATCTTCAATATAAATTCTCTGTAGTTGGCCAAATTCACTTTTTTCAGTCTCAACTTCTTTATCTAAAATGTATTCTATCGGGACATTAATTGTAACTGAAGCATTACTGGTTTGCTTAGGCAATAGAAAATATTTAAAATTGCTTAATTGTAACCATTGATAGCTACCGTTTTTTTGTAAATGATGATAGTCGCCCGGGCTAAATAGAATCACCTGATTAAATCGCTCTAAATAGTTAACATGTGAGTCATCTATAATTAAAGCCTGATTTATGATTTTTACATGAAAAAATTGGCCTTGGATACTTTCAGCAGCTAGTACCCAGTAATTTTGTGAAAGTTTGGATGTTATCATATGATACAACGTTTCTTCTAGCAAATTAAATTGATAATACCATTTTTTATCTATATCATTGATAACATTTATTAAGGTTATATCTGCTTTAAGAACTTTCGCTAATTTACTGTGTAGCTGATAAATCTCGTCGATTGAGTCTAAAAAATATTGGCTTGCTGTGTCTTTCATTGAGACATAATGCTCAATTTTAGAAGGCGTTGGCTGAGTTTTCTGTTCACCTTCAAGTAAATATTGGCAATAATTACTTAAATCATTTAATAATTTCGTCATTACATTTAATTGTTTGATGAAATGAGAGGCTTGTTGCGATACTTCCTCACGGTAAGATAAATGATCTGCTAACAAACGAGTCTTTGTAAACCATTCACTTACTGCTAATTCATCTTGGTACGTTTGTCTTACAGCTTTAGTGTAGATACTTAAATTATCAACAATTAACCAACGCTCAAAGAAAGAATCGCTTATATCTCGGTGATATCTTGTCAATTCTGTTAAGAACCGATGATCAAGTAAAACTATTTGAGCCGCATAACTATTTTTTATCATTTGTTGATAAAACTTATGCGTTTTCTTTGATAAATAGCGACCACAACGTTTGACTAATATGGGTTGTATGTTTAATTCTTGATTAATTTCTGCAAAATCTCCCGAATTGGTTTGAGTCAACCAATTGATGGTGGCAGCAATCACTAATAATTCTTGTTGATTAGCATGCTCAATTTTATAAGTTTTCAATAATTGCTCAAAGGCTGCAACATGTATAAAATGACGTGCATTCTTTAACACAACCAGTTTTTCTACAGAAAAATAATTCAAAATAAAACTTCGCCAATCATTTAAATTACTAGATTGTCTTGTCGCAAAGCAAAAAGCTTGTCCTTGATCAATGATTTCTTCCAATAACCGTTTAATGACAGTTGGGTTGATTGGTGCAACGATATCTTCAACGACAAGTAATTTTTCCTGATGAGCTTTTTCGATAATTAGTTGTGCTAATTGCTGATGTTTATTGGACTGCTTGATCACACCTTCTGAAACATTAACGATCTTTTCTTGTGCTTTTACAACAACCTCTTCTTTTAATAAATAATGATCTGGATGCTTTAGTAATTCAGCTTCATCATTCGGTAATGCTTCTACAAATGGTAATATTCTTTCTAAAGTGACATTATCCAACATTTTTACCTCTAAAGCCAAATGATGTAATAATTGTGTCGTCAATTGAGCATCGGCTAAAGCATCATGAGCATTAGCAAACGGCAAGTCAAAATATTCACTTAAATCATTTAAGTTAAAGCCCTGCGCTTGAGGAACTAATATTTTGGCTAATTTAACTGTATCTAATGCTTTTGGCTTAAAGTTATCAAAGCCATATATATTAAAGTATTCTGTTAAAAAAGTTAAGTCTAACGCTAAATTATGTGCAACGAAAACACAGTCATTTAATCGTTCATACCACAAGCCTGCTACTTTCTCGAATGTTGGTGCTTTCGCTACAGTAGATGCTTCAATTCCAGTTAATTGTGATATGTGTACAGGAATGTCTCGTTCAGGATTAATCAACATCGAGTGTTCATGGATAATGAGCCCATCTTCTATGATTACTGCTGCTAATTGAATAATCTGGTCCCCTTCATCAATTCGAGGCCCAGTTGTTTCAATATCAACAATTGCGATTTTAGTCATGGTTAGTATCCCTCAATTTCCTTTATACAGTAGAAAACATCTGTTTTCTTAATTAGTTGATTGATACGCTTGTTTCACGTAATTCAATAAAAGTTGTTCATCATTTTCTAGTTGACCCATCACGACTAGTTTTTCAACTTCTAACAAGAGTTTCCCTACGATGGGACCCCCTTTTTCCATATTCAATACTTGCATAATACGGCGCCCGTCTAATTGAAGTTCTTTACGATGATAGATTGGCAACTGTTCATATAATTTTAACAGTTCTGTTCGCTTCTCGTTTTGATGAGCTCCCAAATAGTCGATCATTTGTTTCACGATATAATCGGAAAATTGATAAACTAACCATGAATTCAATTGATTAGCATCGGTTGCTAATAACAATTGAATCGTATCTTGAACATCACGAATCAATTGATTACTATGTGTCCAACTCGAAAGCAATCTTTTTATCGTGCTTTTCTCATTGATTCCAGCGCTATGTAAGAATAATGCCCAGACAAAACTTTCTTCTCTGGTCAATTCATTTTCAATCAAAGGTTTTAAATGATGCTTCAAACCGGCGATACCAGCTTTTACGTCAATTTTAGAGAAAGCTTTTATGTAAGGAGGTAAACCTGATTCTGGTAATAAATCTCCATTTAAATGGAAGAATTCACCCTGAAAAAATTTACTAATTTCAATTCTAATTCTCTCAATAGATACATTCTCAATTAATGGCGCTAACTCTTGTAATGATGTAAAAGTTTTAGCTTCAATTGTAAAACCTAACTGGCTTGCAAAACGAATTGCACGGATCATTCTTAAGGCGTCCTCGTTGAATCGTTCCTGGGCTGTCCCAACTGCTCTAATTAATTTAGCTTTTAAGTCTGGTAAACCTTGATGGTAATCATATAGATTTCCATAATGATCAAATGCTAGTGCATTAATCGTAAAGTCACGTCTCAATGTGTCTTCTTCAAGATTACGAACAAATTGTACTTCATCGGGCCTTCTAAAGTCACTATATGCCCCTTCAGTTCTAAAGGTCGTCACCTCATAAGGCACATCATTATGCAAAACAACTATCGTTCCATGCTCTTTCCCCACTTCAAACGTATGCTTAAACATCGCTTCAATTTCATCGGGAGTCGCGCTGCTTGCTATATCGATATCATGGATAGGAAGTTCCAATAAAGTATCACGGACACATCCACCAACAAAATAAGCCTCATAACCATGAGACTCAATGGTACTTAAGACAGGCAAAGCTGATTGAAACAGCTGATTGTCTAAATCAATTTTCATTTAGTTCACCTCGTAATTGCTCGATCTGTTTTAAGTAATAACTCACTTCTTCAAACTGATGTTTTTCAAGTGCAGCATCTAATTTACGACTTAGTTGCTGAATATTCGCTTCAATGCTTAGCCTTTCTAAGTGAACATCCGTTGATTGAATTAATTCTTCGTTTTCTGGTAAAAAAGGATTTTCCTCAAAGATATCTAAATAATAGAGTTGTTGGAAGTAATCCGGAATATTTAATTCAAGATAGAATTTCTGTTGATTAAATTTAGAGTTTAATCGAATATCATGAAAGGCTTGTTCACACATCGTATAGCTTAACTGATCCTTATAATATACAAAAGGCACTTGCGTATTTTGTTGATAAGATATATAAATGCCTCTAGGAGCATATTTGACGTTTTCAGTGAAGATGATTGAATCCATAGTATTTGGTTGTGTTTTTAAATAATTTAGTAAGTAAGTAACAGTCGGATTAACATGATGATATTTTTGAAGTAAATATTCAATAAATTGTCTTTTACGTTGATTGTTATTAATCATGTTTGTTCCCACTTTCTATTTGTTATGTGTTGTGATTAATTAATCTTTATCCCACAGTATCTCTTTTAGTTCATTGTTGAGATTTACTAACTCCTGAGTTTGATAAGCAGAATTGTTAAAGTCCTCAGTTATAAGATACGCTTTTTCGTATCGTTCTTGATTCATATAAAATTTCACTGCATCAATTACTAAACTAGAATCACCAACACCTAATTCTAATGCTTTATTATAAAATACCTCTGCACGATCTAACATATTTAATGCCTCGTAAGTTTTAGCGAATAAATGTGTGAGTGACATTTCGTCTTCAAACGCATAAGCTAAAGTTTTTAAGTAATGTAATGCATTTTCAGGTTTGTTAATCGATAATTGATAATTAACAAGATAACTCATGATTCGATATTGGTCTTCAACATTATCGACATAATCATAAAAATCAATTAATTTTTCAAGTAAGTCATCTGTAAAATAATTATGACGGTTTGCAATTTCAGCAATGTCCATAATCGCTTCGTGGAAAGGTGGTAACATAATCGCTAATTGCTCGATTGTTTTTTTTAGCTCATTATTTTGGCTAACAGTTTCATACAACTCCATTAATAATAGTCGGGCATCAACTAGGTCTCGATCTGCTTGAATGGCTTTAATAGAGGCCTC
Source organism: Fundicoccus ignavus (assembly GCF_009659375.1). Lineage (GTDB taxonomy): Bacteria > Bacillota > Bacilli > Lactobacillales > Aerococcaceae > Fundicoccus > Fundicoccus ignavus. The sequence continues at coordinate 233,319 of NZ_WJQT01000002.1, read as the reverse complement.
AATTGCTTTATCAATAATTTGCGCTTTAAAATAAGCGATTGCCAATATATAATACTCGTTAGCTTCTTCAATTGGTAAATCTTCAGTTAGCATCAGAGACTCAATCTTCTGTATATCAATAACTTCTTTAATACTTTCAAGTTCTACAAGTTTCATTCGAACCACTCTAGCATCAATTTTCTCAGGAAAATATTCATAAGCTGCTTGATAATAAGTTTTAGCTTGTTCATAAAATTGACGATCATAGAACAACTCAGCCAGTACTACGTACGGTTCTGCTTTTAAATTAAAGTTTGCAATCAATTTTTCTAATAAGCTTTTTGCTTGATTAAAATCTCCTAGTTCAATTAGAATCTTAGCTTCTAGCAAAGAATTTTTATAACGTAAATTATCGTCTACTTTCTTTATCCATTGGTAAGCTTCTTCGTACTGTGCGTACAAATAATAAGCTTCCGCGATTAAATAAATGATTTTTGCTGACACATTAATTTCATAAAGAGCTTTTAGAATATCGATTTGTACGTCTCGATACCCTCTATTAGCATAATATGCTGCAACATTAATCATCTCATTAAAAATCACTTGATCGTTTTCTGCTTCTATATAATATTCTTCTAATAGTATCGAAAGCTGTTCTAAATCCTCAGCTCTGGATAAATCTTTCATAATTTCATCGAATAAAGACATGTTCTGCCCCCTCTTGTTTACTACACCTATACCATTATAACATGAACTGCCCATCATAAAAAGTTCCAAGAAATATTCATATTTTGATTCAAAATAGACTGATTACACCGCCGTTTAATTAAGTAACTCGGTCAAATTAGTCCGCAATTGGTCAACACTTCAACCTCAAAACAAAAAAACAACCCCTGAAGCCTTGCGGCTCTAGGGGTTATAAAGTTCAATTATTTAACTGCATCTTTTAAAGCTTTACCAGCTTTGAAGCCAGGAACTTTGCTAGCTGCGATTTCAATTTCTTCACCTGTTTGAGGGTTGCGACCTTTTCTTGCTGCACGGTCACGAACTTCGAAAGTACCGAAGCCAATTACTTGTACTTTTTCGCCTTCAGCTAATACGTCTTGAATTGTTTCAAATAACGCTTCAACTGTTGCTGTAACGTCTTTCTTAGTTAAATTTGTTTTCGCTGCTACTCTTTCTACTAATTCTGCTTTGTTTGCCATATTAGTAAATCCTCCTTTAAAATTGTGCTCTAAATGAGCAACTGTCTTATTAATGAAATAAACCCGTGGGTATAATCATCTTGGTTATTTCTTTACTAGAATATCACATAAAACTTGTTAATACAATGTTTTACGTTAATAAGTCTCAAAAATTTAATATTATTTCCGTTCCCTAACAATTAATTTCAAAGGTGTTCCTTCAAAATAGAATGCATTCCGTAATTGGTTCTCTAGGAATCGCTCGTAACTAAAGTGCATTAATTCAACATCATTAACAAAAACTACAAACGTAGGAGGATTAACCGCAACTTGAGTCATATAATAGATTTTCAATCGACGACCTTTGTCAGTCGGTGTAGGGTTCATTGCAACCGCATCACTCACTACATCATTCAGAACTGAAGATTGTACGCGACGGTGGCGGTTATCGTAAATCATCTCTAATAATTCAGGTAATTTATTTAAACGTTGACCTGTTTTAGCACTTACAAATAAGATTGGCGCAAAAGATAAATACTGGAATTCAGCACGAATATCTTTTGTGAACTCTTCGAATTTATTATCCGATTTGTCAACTGCATCCCATTTGTTTACTACGATTACAATGCCTTTACCTGCATCATACGCATAACCCGCAACTCGTTTATCTTGTTCACGTATCCCAGTCTCTGCATCGATTACCATACAAACAATGTCACTTCTTTCAATTGCTGACATTGCTCGTAAAACACTATACTTCTCTGTTTGTTCGTAAACTTTACCACGTTTACGGATACCAGCTGTATCAATCATCGTGAATTCACGACCACTTTGACTCGTAAACTTAGTATCTACTGCTTCACGTGTAGTTCCTTCTATATTAGAAACAATTACACGCTCTTCTTTAAGTATGCTGTTTACTAAACTTGATTTACCTACGTTTGGACGACCAATAAAACTAAATTTGATTGATGTATCTTCCTCTGTATCTGAACTATCAGACGGAGCTTGAACCATCACCTCATCTAGTAAATCACCAAACCCAGTTCCATGAGCTCCAGAGACTGGATATGGCTCACCATGTCCTAATGCATAGAAATCATAGATTTCTTGTCTTTGTTCAGGGTTATCAGTCTTATTAACAGCTAAAATAACTGGTTTCTTCGTACGATGTAACATATGACCGATTTCTTCATCTGCATCTGTTAAACCCTCTTGAGCACTCACTAAGAAAATAATAATATCCGCTTCATCCATTGCGATTTCAGCTTGAAAACGTACCTGATCCATTAACGGCTCATTTGTCATTTCAATTCCACCAGTATCAATTAGACGAAATTCTTTTCCTAACCACTCACCAGTTGAATAAATTCTATCTCTAGTAACCCCAGGAAAATCCGCAACGATCGAAACTCTTTCACCGATAAGGCGGTTAAATACAGTCGATTTACCTACGTTTGGACGGCCTACTAAAGCTATAGTTGGTATACTCATTTCTCATTCACCTCCATTGTTATCTATCTAAAAATTGAGAATTAGACAAAACAAGAGACTGACCAAGAATTAGTCAGTCTCCGGGCTATACAGCCAATTAATTACTAAAAAATATTAAGCTTCTTCTTCTGAACTTAAAGCGTCAAAAGCGTCACCTAACATATCAGCTAATGTAAAGCTTCCTTCTGATGAGTTATCAGAGTAAGTTTCAGTAACTGGTTTTTGTTTAGCTTTTGGCTTACGTTGTTTTGGAGCAGCTTCTTTTGCTACTGGAGCTTCGCCTTCTTCTTGAGCTGGCTTATCTAATAAAGCTTTGATTGATAATGATAAGCGTTGAGCTTCTGGATCAGCACTTAATACTTTAACTTCAACTTCTTGACCCTCTTGTAATTTTTCGTGAGGAGTCGCAATATGCTCGTGAGCAATTTGTGAAATATGAACTAAGCCTTCAACAGCTGGGAATACTTCAACAAAAGCACCAAAGCTTGTTAAGCGTTTAACAGTACCTGTTAATACAGATCCTTCTGGAGCTTTTTCTTCAATGTTATCCCAAGGTCCATCTAAAGTATCTTTAATTGATAATGATACTCTACCTTTTTCTTTGTCGACTGATAATACTTTAACATTAACTTTATCGCCAATAGTTAAAACATCACTTGGTTTAGCAATATGCTCGTGAGCGATACGGCTAATGTGAACTAATCCGTCTACTCCACCTAAATCAACAAATGCACCGAAGTTAGTTAAGCGAGCTACAGTACCTTCAACGATTGAATCTTCTACTAATTCATCCATTAATGATTCACGTTTAGCTTCGCGTTCTTTACGAGCGATTTCTTTGTGAGATAAGATTAAACGGTTTTCGCTTGGTTCGATTTCAACGATAGCGAATTCTAATGTTTGACCTTTATATGGTGCGAAGTCTTCTACGAAGTGATCTTCAACCATTGAAGCTGGAACGAATCCACGAACACCAGCATCAACAACTAAACCACCTTTAACAACATCTTTAACAGGTGCTGTAATAGTTTCGCCTTTGTCTGCTTTTTCTTGGATTTCTACCCAAACTTTTTTAGCGTCTACACGTTTTTTAGATAATAAGAAGTTTCCGTTCTCTTTATCTTTAATTGGTTTTAAAACTACCAATTCAATTTCATCACCAATATTAACAATATCAGTTAATGCTTCGTATGGTGCAGCTGATAATTCATTTGGTGGAATAACACCTTCTAAACCACCTGATTCTTTAATAGCAACACGTACTTGATTATCATCAAATGCTAATACATCACCTTTAACAGTGTCGCCAACTTTAATGTCTAATACGCTATCTAAAGCGTCTTCCATTGAAGTCATTGTTACTTCTTCAGTTGCTTCAACCTCTTCAGCTGATACAACTTCTTCATTTAATTCATTGTTCTCTACAAACTCTGACATCTACCAGTTCCTCCTAAGCGATTACCTATAAATTGTTGCTTGTATATTGTGTATACAAACCACCTAATAATAATTGTAACAAAAAAAACATTATTAGTCTAGTCACTCTTGTTTTTATTTAATTCTTCGTGATTTATCATAATATTAAACTAAATTGAGCTCTTAGTTTGTCTTTTGAATAAGACTCAACACATACTCAACATTTTCTTCAATGGATAACAAGCCAGTATCAACTGCAATCGCGTCATCTGCTTGTTTTAATGGACTGTGTTCTCTTGTTGAATCATACTCATCACGACGTATAATATCTTGCTTTAACTCTTCAAATGTTTGAGTATTAATACCTCGAGCGATATTCTCGTCATAACGTCTCTGAGCACGTATTTCTGGACTAGCGATAAAGAAAAATTTAAAGTCTGCTTTAGGCAATACGACTGTTCCAATATCTCTACCATCCATTACGACTGATTGTTTCTCCGCCATCTTACGTTGTAGATCAACTAACTTTTCTCTAACAAAATCTAAAGCTGATACTGCCGAAACATTCTGCGACACTTCTATACTTCGAATTTCTTCTTCAGCATCTTGTCCATCTAAAAATAAATGTTGTACTCCATTAACAAAATTAAAATCTAATTCAATATTATTTAGAATATTTCTTATCTCTTGAACATTCTCTACCTCAATTCCTCGCTTTAAGATAGCTAGCGTTACGCCACGATACATCGCACCTGTATCAATATAAGTAATATTCAATTTTTTTGCGATTTGCTTAGCAATCGTACTTTTTCCAGAAGCAGCTGGTCCATCAATTGCAATTGTAATTGTCATCTTCAACTTCCTTTTCTTAATACCATCATTGGTTTATTACATAGAAAATCACGTTTCCCTCAATGCTAAAAGCACAAGTTGAGAAACGTGATAATAAAAATCCTAAATTAAGGAATTAGAATTTCCATTCCTGGGAAAATTGGTGTATCGATTGTTGCACCATTGGCTTGAGCCAATGTATATACATCAATACCATACGACGTTGCGATGCCATACCAAGAATCACCTTGTTGTACCACATAGTATGTACTTGCTGGTTCTGTTGGAGTTTCAACTGGTGGAGTTGACTCTACCGGTGTTGACTCTACCGGTGTTGACTCTACTGGTACGCTTGACTCAACTGAAGAAGATTCATCAGAACTCTCCTCAATTTCTCTCGAACTAACTGATTCTGTTTCTTCAGATGAAGATTCACTTGTTGATTCACTTGATGTTTCACTCGATGAGCTTTGATCGATTAGAATCTGTGAAGTTGTTCTCTGTGGTATCTGGTTTTCAGATTTTTGAGCACTTACAAACCAATACAATAAAAATGGTGATAGTAACGTAATAACTAACAAGAATAATAATACTTTAGATAAAGTAGTAGCTTCTTTGACTGGTTGATTACGCGCAGCACGTGAGTATTGACGTGTTTTCAAGTTCTCATCTTCACCGAATTTTTTATTCCAAGGCGCTTTGAATTTACTTTCCTGTTTTGGTTGTTGCTCATCTTGATGTTCTTGATTATCAAATTGTTCATTATCTTTTGCCATCAAAATTCCTCCTACATATGTTATACTATTAATAACATATTTTTTCTTTAATAGCTAGCAATGCTATTCTAAAAGCACACTATCATCATACTTTATTTTAAAAAAATAAAAAATATGCAAACCCTTTTAATACATAAATGATATAATAATGTAATTACATTGTAACAAATGGCGGTGAAAAAGTGAACAGATTAGACATAATTCCAGAAAAATGCATTGCATGCGGCCTTTGCTATCTTCATTATCCTGAAGTTTTTGACTGTAAAGATGACGGAATTGCCTTTATAAAAAAAGAGAGTAAGCCACTTCAACAAGAAATGGCTACTCCCGCAGCTTACCGTTGTCCTACCCGTGCGATTGAGATAATCGAACATCCGGAGAATTAATAGACTTCTTTTCAAAGGAATATGCTTCGTAAAGCATATTTCTTTTTTTCATCATTGGAACTAATGTTTTAATGACGATAATTTGCCCAACAGCTAAAATAACACCTTTAATCAAGTTAACCTGAAGTTTTTGACTGTAAGGATGACGGAATTGCCTTTATAAAAAAAGAGAGCACGCCACTTCAACACGAAATGGCCACTCCCGCAGCTTACCGTTGTCCTACCCGTGCGATTGAGATAATCGAACATCCGGAGAATTAATAGACTTCTTTTCAAAGGAATATGCTTCGTAAAGCATATTTCTTTTTTTCATCATTGGAACTAATGTTTTAATGACGATAATTTGTCCAACAGCTAAAATTATACCTTTAATCAAGTTAAATGGTACGATGATTGTAATTAAATATCCGAACAAGTCTGGTATAGGGAAATTTAAGACAGCTACATACCATGGTAATGCTATGTAGTAGTTGAAAAGAGACATAGCTCCGACTAAAAATATAACCAAAGTTGCACTCATTAGTGCATATTTTACATTAATTGATGCTTTTTTTAATTTAGATAAGATAAAGTGAGTTGGTAAAAACATTGCCATTGATGCAATAAAACTCATGATCACTCCAATTGGCAAGCCCATTTGCCCACCACTCATAATATAATTTAATAAATCTCGAGTACCCGCTACGATTACTGCCCCAATTGGTCCACTTGTAAGCAAGCCGATTAAGACCATTAAATCACTAAAATCAATTTTTAAGAAAGGTGCAGCTGGTAGAATAGGAAAATCAAACGTTCTAAGTACAATTGCCCATGCCCCCAAAATTGCCAAAAACATTACACGCGATAACTTCATTTTCTTCATTACTTATTTCTCCTTCCACGTCTCATGGAATAGAAAGCAAGCAAACTCAGAGAGTTTCTATACTCAAAAAAATACACCATAATTACCTAATTAAATCTTCGGCAAATACGGTGTAGTCAAATAAGCATAGTTATGCAATCTCTTCTACTATCAGACTTTACTGTCGGTACTGGAATCACACCAGTTCATCAAAGTAATAAATATTACTTCGTCGTGGACTATACCACCGGTCGGGAATTTCACCCTGCCCCGAAGACGTATTGTTTTATTTGAAATTATTATAGCATGTAACTTGTGACTTGGCAAGCAAGTTCATATAAATTATAATATTTATTTGATTATTTTTTATTAGATTGAGCCAATTTAAATAATTTATCTACTTCAAAAGCCGTTAAATCTCTCCATTGGCTAACTTCTAATCCTCGAATATCTAAAAAGGCAAAACGTTCTCTTTTTAATTTCATTACTGGATGACCTACTGATTCAAACATCTTTTTAACTTGATGATTCCAGCCTTCGTGAATCGTTAATTCCACAATAGAAGTTTGATTATTAGGATTTGACGAAATTACCTTCGCCTTAGCCTTCGAGGTTTTTTTACCATCAATTATGACTCCACGTTCAAGTTTATTCAAAGCGTTTTGATTCAGTATTCCTTTTACTTTGGCCACATAAATTTTATCAATTTGATGTTTCGGATGCATTAATAAATTTGCAAATTCACCATCATTCGTCAGAATAATTAACCCTGTAGTATCATAATCTAAACGTCCAACTGGATAAATTCGCTCAGAAACTCCCTCAATCAAATCTAAAACCACACGACGATTTTTATCGTCACTCACTGCACTAATAACAGCACGTGGTTTGTTTAACAAAATGTAACGTGGCTCTTCTTTATAAATAGGTACTTCATCTACTTCAATGCGATCATTATTCCCTACTTTTACACCCAACTCACGAACCACTTGACCATTAACTTTAACTCTACCATCCAAAATAAGTTGTTCACACTTGCGTCTACTATCAACACCAGCATGCGCCATAACCTTTTGTAATCGTTCCATATTTAACACCTATTTTCTAATAATTTATTGCTCTAATTCATCGAATAATTCAATTTGCCAATTCTTAGTAGAAAATAAATCCTCTACCGCGGACTCCGAGTTTAAAGCTAATGGCTCTACCTCTGGTAAATCTTCTAGAGACTCTAAACCAAAGTAGTCCATAAAATAATTTGTAATACCATATAAAACCGGTCTACCTGGTGCTTCTACACGCCCAACTTCTTTCACAAGATCTCGACCGATTAATTTTTGGATCATATTTGCAGATGAGACACCCCGTATTTCATCTACTGCCAATCGAGTAATAGGTTGACGATAAGCAATAATTGCTAAAGTTTCGATAGCGGCTCGAGTTAATGTATTCTTATAAGGAGACTGGGCATAAACCTCAACATCTTTAGCAACGTCTTTCTTAGTAACAAGAAGGAAATGTTGATTAAAATTCACTAATTCAATTGGCGTTTCATCATCATTATCAAAATTTAACTTCAATTGTTGTAGGGCTTCATCAATTTCTTTCATTGGAACTTGTAAGGAATTCGCCAATTGTTCACGACTTACACCTTCCTGACCTGCTACGAAAAGAATTGCATAAACTCGTTTAATTAACTTCATTTAAACCGTTGGCTCCTTCCGCTTTTAATATATTTATAGGCGCTAAGGCCATAGTTTGTTTAAAAATAATTGCTTGCTTTCGAACCAATTCCAACATAGCCATAAATGTCGTAATAACTTCGTGCCGATTACCTCCATTAAGCAAATCACTAAATTCAATACTATTATGCTCATCTAAAGTGTTAATAATTGAAAGAATCTCATCCATTTTTTCTGAAACTGTTAAGGGGTCATGGTTAATTTCTTTTTGCTTAGGCACTCTTTCCAATTCTTTCTGGAGCGCTAAGGCCATCGCTGCTGTTAATTGGTCTAGCGTTATATCCCCTTCATCCAAAGGCACAAAAGTTTGCATACCAGATAAATCTTCACTAGGACGTGTATATAACTCCGCACGTTCCACCTGTTTAATCTCCAAAGCTGTTGCCACATCTTGAAACTGTTGGTAAAGCAATAATTGTTGGACTAGCACTTGACGTGGATCTTCAGGCTCATAATCCCCTTCAAGATCTGGTTCTGGCTCTATAGGCAACAAGAGGCGACTTTTTATTTCTAATAAAGTCGCCGCCATTACCAAATAATCTCCCGCAATATCCAATTGGAATTCTTTCATCGAATGTAGGTAAGCCAAGTATTGTGAAGTGATTTCACTCATGGGAATATCATTAATATCAACTTTCATTTGCTTAATCAGGTGCAATAGTAAATCAAATGGTCCCTGAAAAGCATCTAGTTCTAATTTCAATTCATTATTCGACATGTCTATCCTCTTTTAAATTAATCATTTTCGTGCTCATCATTATATTGCTGAGCCCACTTTGATACTAAATCCACTGTTTCATTAGTAGTCGTTCCAATAATTGTGGCATCAGGATAAAGCTCTCTTAAATCAGAATATAATCCATAACCAATACCTTCATTTCTGAAAGATGGTATCACAGCTACTCTTTGAATCATAATATTATCGTGAATTGATAGTTCTTCTTCATTTTTGGTTACTGAGGATTGATTATGTTCAACAGCCATAACTCCGACATAATTTCCTGAAGCTTCATCTTTATATAAATAGATTTCGCGCTTATCATCATTACGATAAGTCTCTAATAGCTCTTTTAAAACTTCGGACTTAACATTATCGTCATAAGTATAAGATAATAGCCCCAAAACAATTTTTTCGTTTTTATTCTTAGAACGTATTAGCATATTCATCCTCCTCCCTTAATACTACTTTTGAGATAATAGCACTCAAAAGCTGAAATATCAACTCTTTAGAAAAAAAGCTCTAGGCACGTTTAACTAATTCTTTGATTAAAGTTTTAAAACGAGGCTTAACAATTGTCGTAACATCTACCACTTCATCATGATCTAAAGAAGCTTGCATACCAGCTGCTAAGTTTGTAATACATGAAATACCAATAATTTCCATACCACAATGTTTTCCAACAATTGCCTCAGGTACAGTAGACATACCTACTGCATCAGCTCCAATTGTACGGGCAAATTTGATTTCTGCTGGAGTTTCATATGTTGGACCAGTAAACCAAGCGTAAACACCTTGTTGCAAGTGAAGTCCTGAATCTTTTGCAATATCTTTTAATAATTGTTGCCCACGTTTACTATAAGTTTCCGTCATGTCAACAAAACGAACCCCATGTTCTTCAATATTAGCTCCGATTAATGGGTTTTCTCCAGTTAAATTAATTTGATCAGTTATAATCATTAAGTCACCCGGAGCAAAGGATGTATTAACGCCTCCTGCAGCATTTGTTACAACTAAGATACTAACGCCTAATTCTTTAAAAACTCTAACTGGATAAGTCACTGTCTGTAAATCATAACCTTCATAGTAGTGAAAGCGCCCTTGTAATGCAATTACTTTTCGTCCAGACAAAGTTCCATAAACTAATTGTCCAGCATGTCCTACAACTGTTGACACTGGGAAATTTGGAATGTCTTCGTAAGGGATTTTTATTGCATCTTCAATTTCATCTGCAAGTTCTCCTAAACCTGATCCTAAAATTAAACCAATTTCAGGTTCAGTAATTCCCTGTGATACTAAATAATCTTTCGTTTCTTTAAACATATTAAATTCCTCGCTTTATATTAAATTAATTGTGATAAGAATGAAGAGCCGTTCTCTGTTTGTTTCACATTGAAGTTATCAGAAATTGTCGCTGCAATATCACTAAAATATGTAGCGTTCAATTCTTTCGGTTCTGTAAACTTAGGACTATAAATTAAAATTGGAACATATTCTCTAGTGTGATCTGTCCCTGCATATGTTGGGTCATTACCATGATCTGCTGTTAAAATCAACAAATCATTCTCTCTTAGATTGCTGTAGATTTCTGGCAATCTTCCATCAAATTCTTCCAAAGCTTGTGCATATCCTTCTGGGTTACGTCGGTGGCCAAACACAGCGTCGAAATCTACTAAGTTAGTGAAGCTCAACCCTTTAAAATCTTGTTGCATTACTTTAATTAACTTGTCTACACCATCCATATTGTCCGTAGTGCGATGACCATCAGTTAAACCTTGACCATTAAAGATATCATTAATTTTACCAATTGAAATAACATCATAGTTAGCTTCTTTCAAGAAATCTAATGTTGTTTCACCAAATGGGCTCAATGCATAATCATGTCGATTACTTGTACGTTGGAAATTACCAGGTGTCCCTAAATATGGGCGTGCAATAATACGACCCAACATATATGGCTCTTCTAATGTAATTTCACGACAGTATTCACAGATTTTGTATAATTCTTCTAAAGGAATGATCTCTTCATGAGCAGCAATTTGCAACACTGAATCTGCCGAAGTATAAACAATCAAATCACCCGTAGCCATTTGATGTTCGCCTAACTCGTCTAAAATTTCAGTACCAGAAGCTGGTTTATTACCAACAATTTTTCTTCCAGAAAACGCCTCAATTTTATCTAATAATTCTTTAGGGAAGCCATCTGGAAAAACTCGGAATGGTTTTTCAATCTTTAAGCCCATAATTTCCCAGTGTCCAGTCATCGTATCTTTACCAACTGAAACTTCCTGTAACTTTGTCCAATAACCTTTTGTTTCACTTTGAGGCTCTAAACCTTCCAGCTTTTCAATGTTAGCTAAACCTAACTCAACCATATTAGGTACTTTCAAACCAGCTGTTTCTGCAATACTCCCTAATGTATGTGAACCTAAGTCATTAAATTCAGCAGCGTCTGGTGCCTCACCAATCCCTACAGAATCTAAAACAACTAAATGAATACGATCAAAACTCATATGCAATTCCTCCTATTTATTATTTTTTTTAAGCTCTGGGAAAATATTTCCGATAAACTTTTTGAAGTCTTTGCTGCGTAATATGTGTATATATTTGCGTTGTTGAAATATCTGAATGTCCTAGAAGTTCTTGTACCATTCTTAAATCAGCACCATTTTCTAGTAGATGTGTGGCAAACGAATGTCTCAACATATGAGGCGACACTTCAAAATCAATATTAGCCAACGCAACATATTTTTTTAGATTTTTCCAAATTCCCTGACGAGTAAAAGCATTACCTCTCTCGGTTAAAAAAACTGCTGATGAAGGTTGTTTGGATTTTTGAGCAAAACTTGGACGGATTAACGTCAAATATTCACTCATCCAATATTCTGCTTCTTCTCCTAAGGGCACGATTCTTTCTTTGTTCCCCTTACCAATTGTTTGTAGAAAACCAAGGTCTAAATGTAATTCATCAATTGTTAATCCAATTAATTCACTCACCCTCAAACCTGTCGCATACATTACTTCTAAAACAGCCCTATCTCTCAACCCCCAAGATGTTGTCGTATCAGGCGCATTAAGTAACGCATCAACCTGTTGCATGTTTAACACTTTGGGTAATCGATGAACTTTTTTAGGGCTTTGAATTAGCGCTAAAGGATTGAGCTCAACTCGACCTTCTTTTAAAAGGTATACAAATAACTTCTTTAATGTCGAAATAATTCGACTAGTAGTACTAGCAGCATAACCACTTTCTCTTAGATAAGCTAAAAATAGACGTATTGTTTGTTGATCAACCTCTTCAATGTTTGTCATCGACTGTTTTTCTAAAAAAATTGTAAACTTAGTTAAATCCTGACGATAACTTTTGATTGTATTCTCAGCTTTACCCTGATCGATTAATAAATATCGACTGAATTCATCAATTAAATCATCAAACATAAAATCGCCTATTTCTCTTCAAGTAAATAGATGCCTTCACCTTTTACTTGCTTAATCAGATTGTTTTTCAACAAACTTCCGACCGCACGTTTAAATTGAGCTTTACTAATACCTAATTGTAGCTTTATTTCATTAGGATCTGCTTTATCATGTAATGGTAAAAAGCCCTTTGGCATCTTTTGTAAAACCGCTATTAACATTTTAGCATCATCATCAATTGCTTCGTGCGCTCGAGGATTCAATGAAATGTTGATACCACCATCTTGACGAACACCGACTACTCTACCTTGAAGAACTTGTCCTAATCTTGGTTCAGTTTGTCTCTCGCTCTCATGTAAGAATGCTGAGAAACCTTCTTCTGTAATTGTAAGAGAACCTGCCATTTTAACTTGATAAACAGTTGCCGTAATATCTTGGTTTTTTAGACGAGTTGGCGCTTTAACAAACAACTCAGCTATTTTTTCATTATCTGCCATGTGCCCCCAGAAGCGATTTCGATCATCAACTGAATACGTTAGATAAAGACGATCGCCTTTCTTAGGCCATAAATGCGTTGAAAGAGGTAGGTCATCAAGCGAAACAACTACTTCCTTATGATTAAGACCAACGTCAACAAAGACACCTAAATCTTTACGACTTGAAATTACTGTTCCCCAACCATAATAGCCAGGACGAATATCCGGCAAATCAATTTGGATAACTTTCTTACCAGTTTGTGTTTCGTAAATCATACCTTCTACTTCTTCACCGTGTTTTAATTGTTCTTCTACATCTGCTTTTGCTAATGCGAACGTTACACCTTGGCTTTGAACATAGTATTCTTTCTCGTTTTCATCGGTTATGATTGCCGTCACAATTTCTCCATATTTAACCACGTGCCTCACTGCCCCTTATTCTTTCAATTTTTATGCATTTAGATAATGACTTTTTTAATTTCAATAGAAAAGGCGAATCCTCCCCTAAGTCATAGAGAGTTTTAGTGCTAAAGATTCAGCTCACTAAAAAACCAGCATGCCCTAAGGGAAGATATCGCCTAAAAGTACTTATTCTTAAATACTGATTGTTGCGCCACGGTAAACTACACCACGACGTGCATCTACTGTGATTAATTCATTGTTTTTAATTCTGTTTAGTGCATCTACTGCATTTACAATAACTGGAATGCCTTTTTCTAAACCAATTACCGCTGCATGCGAAGTGATTCCACCTTGCTCTACAATAATTGCTCCAGCTTTTTCAATTGCTGGTGTATAGTCTTTATCAGTTGACTTAACAACCAATACTGAACCAACAACAGCTTGTTCATTAGCAGTTTTAGCATCTTCAGCTAAGACAGCTTTCCCAATAAAGTTGCCGCTTCCCACACCTTGACCTTTAACTAATTGAGTTCCAATTACTTGGATTTTCATGATGTTAGTTGTTCCTGATTCACCAACTGGAACACCCGCTGTAATGATAATTAAATCGCCTTCTTTAGCGTAACCTTTTTCTTGTGATAACGCTGTAGCAGAATCTAACATTTCATCCGTTGAACCTGGTTTTTCAATTACAAATGGTTCAACACCCCAAGTAAGTGCTAAAGTACGAGCTGATTTTTCGTCAAAAGTAGCTGCTAAAATATGTGCTTGCGGACGATACTTAGCAATCATGTTTGCAGTATGCCCTGAAGAAGTTGCAGCAACAATAGTTTTAATACCTAGGTTGCGTGCTGTATGCCCAACAGATTGACCAATTGCTTCAGTTAAATCATCATTGTCATAAGCTTTTAATGTAAATGCATCTTGTCCAACTAAAGCATCTTCAGTTCTTGAACAAATACTTGCCATTGTTTTAACAGCTTCAACTGGATAATCTCCTGCTGCTGTTTCGCCTGATAACATTACTGCGTCAGTACCATCAAAGATAGCGTTCGCCACGTCACCCGCTTCAGCACGTGTAGGACGAGGATTTCTTTGCATTGAGTCTAACATTTGTGTAGCAGTAATAACTGGTTTACCAGCTTGATTACATTTTTTAATGATTTGTTTTTGTGCAATTGGCACATCTTCAGTTGGAATTTCAACTCCAAGGTCACCACGAGCAACCATAATACCATCAGAAACCGCTAAGATTTCATCGATATTTGAAACGCCTTCTTCGTTTTCAATTTTAGAAATGATTTTTACATTATAACATCCTTCGTCTTCTAAAACTGCACGAATTTCCATTACGTCACTTGCGCGACGAACAAAACTTGCCGCTACAAAGTCAATACCTTGTTTAGCACCAAAACGAATGTCTGATTCGTCTTTTTCAGTGATTCCTGGTAAGTTCAATTGAGTATTCGGTACGTTGATACCTTTTTTAGTTTTAATTGTTCCTGAGTTTAATACTTCAGTAACAATTTCTTGGTTTTCATGATCAATCGCTGTAACGTTTAATTCAATTAAACCATCATCGATTAAAATTTTAGTACCAAGTTCAACGTCATTAATTAATTCTGGATAAGAAACTGAGAATTTTTCAGCATTACCCATGATTTCATTCATAGCAATACGTACTGTAGTTCCTTGAATTAATTCTGCTTGATTGTTTTCAATTTCATGCGTACGGATTTCTGGTCCTTTAGTATCTAATAAGATAGCTACTAATTTACCAGTTTCTTCACGAGCAGCTTTTAATTTGTTAAAACGCTCTAAATGTTCTTCGTGAGAACCGTGTGAAAAGTTGAAACGCGCAACGTTCATACCTGCATTAATTAATTCCGTTAAGATCTCAGTTGTATCTGAAGCAGGACCTAACGTACATACAATTTTAGTTTTTTTCATTGATAATGAAGCTCCTTTAATTAGTCTATTATTCGATCTGTAAGCTCTAAGTTTAATTCATATAAATCTTCGCGAACTTTATGTTTTGTTTTCTCTAATGTTTCTACAATATCAAAAACGGCTAATTCTTCGTTAATAATGCCGACATAGATTCCTGATTGTCCATGAATTAATAAATCTACTGATTTAGCACCCATTAGTGTTGCAAACACACGATCTCGACCCGTTGGGTTTCCACCACGTTGAATATGAGATAATGTTACGCCACGTACACTTTGGTGAGGTGCAACTTCGCTGTATTGTTTCACAAACTCTTCGACACCCATTACTCCCTCAGCTAATACAATCATAGAATAATCTTTACCTGCAGCACGACCTGCGTCAACTCTTCTCGCAACATCTGCAATGTCATAGCTTTCTTCTGGAATAATAATTGCGTCTGAACCGGCTGCAATACCAGCCCAAATTGCGATATCACCAGCGTGTCTTCCCATAACTTCAACAACGAAAGTTCTGTTATGTGACGCTGCTGTATCTGAGATATTATCAATTGCTTCTAGAGCTACAGTCATAGCCGAATCAAATCCAATCGTATACTCAGTTCCTGGAATATCATTATCAATCGTTCCCGGAATACCAATAGCTGGGAATCCCAGTTTAGTAAGAGCTAGCGCACCCCCAAATGAGCCGTCTCCTCCGATAACAATCAAACCATCGATTTCATGCTTTTTCAGTTGTTCTATCGCTAATAACTGAGTTGCTTCTTCTCTAAATTCTGGATAACGCGCGGTATACAACATTGTTCCCCCACGTTTCACCTTATGATGAACGTCAGCTATAGATAAAGGAATAAAATCTCCTTCAACTAAACCTTTGTACCCAAAACGAACTCCCCATACTTCGATGCCGTGATGTAAACCTTGTTCAACCACCGCACGAATAGCAGCGTTCATTCCAGGGGCGTCTCCACCACTTGTTAAAACTGCAATGCGTTTCATCTATTCACCTCAAAACATAAAATTTAATAATAATTACACACACACGGTTTATTCTACCACTAATTACCAGAGATGTCATACATTTTCATGAAAGTTAACTAGCTTTGAATGAAGTAAGTTTCACGTGAGGTCGCTCTCATCGAATTCTTCATGTTATCTAACGATATATTAATAGAATCTATTTGAATACAACATTATTATGACCGAATAACGACTTCACTTCTTTTTGTACACGTTGACTATAACTTATTTGATAAGGTGAATTAAACTGCCATGTTTGTCGCGCATCATTAACTAAAATAATATTAGCTGGGCCAGGGTTTTCAAGTGCTAGCTCCTTTAGTTTTTGAATTTGCGAGTTAGCTTCTTGAAAATCACTAACTTTTACATAACACTTAGTCACTTCAATAGCTCTATCCTCTAACTGTTTCAAATCAATTGCTTTAATATGATTTACAATAATCTGCTTGTCACCTCGTTTATTCAAGCTAATCTGTCCATCAATCATCCGCACTTCATTTTCTTTTATCAAGCCCATATATTGTTGATATTGTTGCGGAAAAACAATTAGCTCTAAATCTGTTTCGACATCATTTACTTTTAAAAATGCCATCAAATCATTATTTTTAGTCCGAATCACTCTTACTTCCTTAACTAATACTAGAACTTGAATACGTTGTTTGGGTTTCATTTCGAATACTGCACTCAGTGTATTTAAATTGGTGTTGTGCTCAATATATCCCTGATAGTCATCAAGCGGATGACCAGCTAAGTTGAATCCTAGTACATTCTGTTCCTTTTCTAACAATTCACTCGTTGACCACTCTTCTATCCAAGTTACTTTGGGTTCAATTTCTGCGAAAAGGTTAATATTTTGGCCACTGAATTCAACACTTTGAATCATTTTCGGTAAATTATGGGTTAAAGTTGCTCGATTATAACCGAAACCATCAAATGCACCACTATCAATTAAAGGCTGAACAAATTCACTTTTCAAATAATTATTCGGCAAACGACGCAGAAAATTCAATAGATCTGTATAATTGCCCAATAAATTTCGGTCGTCAATAATATGTTGAATTAAATCTTTACGCATTCCTTTAACCGCTTCAAAGCCAACTTGTATCTGACTGTTATGGATTGAAAAATCTGATAAGCTCGTATTAATGTCGACACTTTTAATTTTCTTGAGCCTTTTCTTAGCTTCTTGTATGTATTGATTACTAGTTGTGGTATTAGAACGGCCATTATTAAGTAATGCTTGATAAAATTCTAAAGGATAATGTACTTTTAAATACGCTAATTGGTAAGCTAGTGTTGAATAAACGACTGCATGGGCACGGTTAAAACCATAATTCGCAAACTCATAAATATATTGATAAACTTTTTCAGCAGTAGATGAATCAATACCATTCTGTTTTGCGCCCTCAATAAAATGTTCTCGTTCTTTTTCCATAATATCTGCTTGCTTTTTCCCCATTGCTCGTCGTAAAATATCCGCTTGTCCGAGTGAAAAGCCTGCCATTTTTTGACAGATTTGCATAACTTGTTCTTGATAGACGATAATGCCGTAAGTATTAGCGAGTATATCTTCTAGCAAGGGGTGTAAATACTCAATTTTTTCTTCACCATGTTTGCGTCGAATGAAACTATCAATCTGTTTCATAGGCCCTGGGCGAAATAATGCGTTAACAGCTACAATATCTTCGAACGAAGCCGGTTGTAATTTCCGTAAGACATGGCGAATACCATCGGATTCAAATTGAAAAACACCATTTGTATCTGCTTTTCGGAAAATTTCCAGTGTCTGGTCATCGTTCATATTAATATTATTAATCTCAAGTATTACCTTTTCACTTTTGGCGAGATTCGTTAAAATATCGTCTAATAATTTCAAGTTTCTTAAACCCAAGAAATCCATTTTTAATAGCCCCATGCGCTCTACATCCGCCATTGCGAATTGTGTAATGAGCATTTGTTGTGGGCGATCAAGCACGGGTACTTGCTCTTCAATTGGAAAATCACTGATAACTACCGCGGCAGCATGTGTTGAAACATGTCTTGGTAACCCTTCAATAGTCAAAGCCACTTGAAACTTCTGGCGATTAACTTCTGAACTTTCCACTATGTCTCTCAGCGTAGCTGATTTAGTATAGGCACTTTCCAAAGTGATATCTAATTCTTTCGGAATTGCATTAGACCAATGTTTAAGTTCCTTACTATCAGAACCTAGCACACGTAAAGTATCACGAATTGATTGTTTAGCGCCAAAAGTTCCGAAGGTACATATTTGCGCCACTTGTTCATGTCCGTATTTCTTTTCAATGTACTGTAAGACAATGTCACGTTTATTATCTGGAATATCTATATCAATATCGGGCATATTATAACGCTCTGGGTTCAAAAACCTCTCAAACAGCAAGTCATATTCGATCGGATCTACTAAAGTAATTTGCAATAAATAACTAACTAAAGACCCTGCTGCTGACCCTCGGCCCGGACCTACTCGAATCTTATTTTCATGACAATAGGATAGAATATCCCAAACAATTAAGAAGTAATCACTGAATCCCATTTGTTGAATTACTTGTAATTCATGTTTTAGGCGATCCAAATAAACTGTTTCGTTTTGATATCCATGTGCTTTTAAACTATCAAGAGTAAGTTGTTTTAAGTAGTTATCAGAACTTAAATTATGGGGAGCAAGGTACTTTGGCAACCATTGTTGCTCTAGTGGTATGTTCACATTGAGCTGCTCAATCAATTGTTCCGTTTCACTTATTACGAATTCTAAACCAGCTTCAGTGTATAAATTTTTTAATTCTGATTCATGATAAATATAATGGCCACCCCTGATATTTCTTAAAGAAATATCAAGCTGCTCATTAGCACCGATTGCTTGTAATACTTTTAAACTAAACGCATCTTCTTGTTGAATCGTATCTACCAATTGGTTTATTACTAAAGGTAGGTTAGCCTGGCGACAAAAAGTTAGAATATTGTCAATTTCTAAAGGATTATATGGATAAATAGGAACACCCATATAAATATTTTGTTCACCTAATGCGTCACGCCAATAATCTAATATCTGATTAGCCCACACCAAGTCGTCATGAATGAGAGCTTGTTCTAGTTCTCCACTTCGTCCCGCACTGATTAAAACTAAGTGATTCTCTTGCTCTTTTAGTAACTGCCAAATTTCTTTAACTGGTACTGGTTGTTGATTTAATCTACGTGATATTTTCATCAACAATCCATAACCTTCATAACTTTTAGCATATACAATAAAAGGAAATTGTTTATCTTGCCTTACTAAACCTTCCATTTCAATAGTTAAACCGATTAACGGCTTAATGTTATATTTCAAACATTCTTGATAAAATTCGACTGCTCCATGCATAACATTCTCATCGGCAATTCCAATCGCATTATAGCCATTCTGTTTAGCTTTTTGCAGATATTTACGAATGTTAGCTGTGCTGTTTAACAAAGAATATGCTGTTTTTACATTTAATAGCACAAATAACACCTCCTGAGTACTCTTCCTCTATTTCTTTCTTCTTAATCATATCATTATTTGTTGTATTTTGTTTAACCTAAAGCAGATATCATTGTAAATCTTTATTTTTCTTGTTAAACTATTGTAGAAAGAAGGGATTATATGAAGTATATCGTTACTTTATTTTGGAGCTTTATTTTAGGGCATGTTGCCTATTATTTAGGAAGCTCATTAACAAGTGTAAGTTATGATTTCACTAGCGCGACTATTTTAGGTTTAATTGTAGCCGTTGGTGTTGTGATTATTGCTAACATGCTTAAAAATTCTATCGAAACCAAATCTCAGTCATAATTCATATCATCAAAAAACACCAGTCATTTTTTGGCTGGTGTTTTCTTTTTTATGATGTAATTAAATTAATAACATTGCATCGCCAAAACTAAAGAAGCGATAACGCTCACTTACAGCATGTTCGTAGGCTGCAAGAACAGATTCTCTATTATAAAACGCACTAACCAACATCACCAATGTAGACGCTGGTAAATGGAAATTTGTAATTAAGGCATCCACAACTTTAAATTCATAGCCTGGTGAAATAAAAATCGATGTCCAACCCGAACTAGCTACAAGTTCTCCGTCATTATCCGTTGCAATCGTCTCTAAAGTTCTTACACTAGTTGTACCAACAGCTACTACCTTACCACCATTGGCCTTCACTTTATTAATACTTGCCGCAGACTCTTCACTTAATTGATAATACTCTGAATGCATTTCATGATCTTCAAAATTTTCTACTGAAACAGGTCTAAATGTTCCTAAACCAACGTGTAAAACTAAAGGAATCAATTGAATCCCCTTTGCCTTCACTTTTTCTAATAATTCTGGTGTGAAATGTAAACCAGCAGTAGGAGCCGCTGCCGAACCATTTTGCTTAGCGTAAACAGTCTGGTAACGATCTGCTTCTTCTAATCTTTCTTTGATATAAGGAGGCAAAGGCATTTCGCCTAAAGATTCTAATACCTCTAGAAAAACACCCTCATAAGAGAACTCGATAATGCGCCCACCGTGGGTTAATTCTTCAATCACTGTAGCTTTTAAACGCGCATCATCACCGAAATGAATAACCGTTCCTACTTTTGCACGCTTAGCATGCTTAACCAAGCATTCCCACTTATCTCCTTCGGTATTTGTTAATAAAAGCACTTCTAAGTGCCCACCAGTATCAGGTTTTACACCGAAAATTCTCGCTGGAATTACACGTGTTTCATTTACTACTAGTGCATCTCCTGGATTTAAATAATCTAAGATATGTTCAAAATGCGTATCCTTTAATTCGTCGTTCTGGCGGTTGACCACTAGCAAACGTGATGAGCTGCGATCTTTTAAAGGTGTTTGCGCAATTAATTCTTCTGGTAAATCATATTCAAAATCTTTTGTTGTTAACATCTTATTCCTCTTTCATTGTATCAGGATGTATCATACCTAAATGTTTATAGGCATAAGGTGTGACAATACGGCCTCGTGGTGTTCTTTGCAAGAAACCGTTCTGTAATAAGAATGGTTCGTACATATCTTCCACTGTTTCTAAATCTTCTCCAATATTCACTGCAATAGTTCCAATGCCGACTGGGCCGCCATTATATTGCTCAATCATCGTCATGAGCAAACGACGATCCAAAGTATCCAAACCTTTATCATCAATTGCTAGAATATCTAACGAAGCTTGCGTAATGTCTTTGGTTATCAGACCATTCCCTTTTACTTGGGCGTAGTCTCGCACTCGTCTTAACAGTCTATTCGCAATACGAGGCGTCCCTCTACTTCTTAACGCAATTTCTTGTGCACCTGACTCATCAATTTCGGTTGAAAAAACCTGTGAACTTCTTTCAACAATTAGTTTTAAGTCTTCAGTTTGATAATATTCCATGTGTGAAATAATACCAAAACGGTCACGTAATGGTTGAGAAAGCATTCCTGCTCGTGTCGTCGCACCAATTAATGTAAAAGGAGGTAATTCAAAATGAACCGGATGAGCCGAAGGGCCTTGCCCGATGATAATATCAACAAAATAATCTTCCATCGCTGAATATAAAACTTCTTCCACTACTCTAGGTAGACGATGAATTTCATCAATAAATAGTATATCACCCGGACTTAGTTCATTGAGAATGGCTAACAAGTCTCCAGGTCGATCAATAGCTGGGCCACTAGTTGTCTGAACATTCACTTCTAATTCATTGGCGATTACCATTGCTAACGTTGTTTTTCCCAATCCAGGAGGTCCGTACAATAATACATGATCCAGAGCCTCTTCTCTTTGCAATGCGGCTTGAATATAGATAGACAATTCATCTTTAATTTTCTGCTGCCCAATATATTCTCTTAATTTTTGAGGGCGTAAACTTAATAATTCAGACTCATCTTCAAATAAATTTCCATCTAAGATGCGCTCTTCGCTCATAATCAACCTCCTTCCTATTCATTTTTATTTATTTAATCAATAATTTAAACGCAATACTTAATGCTTCTTGAGTTGTTTCAAAAACAGCTTCCCCTAAAGGTTTTTCAATACGTTTGATTTCTCTTTGTGAATAGCCTAAACCTAATAACGCCTCAAAAACCTCATCAAGTAATTGCTTATTCTTAGCTGCTTGATTATCAACTTTATTCTCACTAAAGTTTTCCGCAAAATCTAAAGTACCTTGTAGGTCTAATATCATTTGTTGGGCTGTTTTTTTACCAACACCAGGAAATTTCATCAAGTATTTACTATCACTAGCTTCAATGGCTTCCACTAAGCCTTGATGATCATCTAAAGCAAGGATTGACATTGCACTCTTAGGGCCAATGCCAGACACTTTATTCAATGTTAAAAACAGTTGTTTTTCACTCAACTCTTTAAAACCATATAATGTCATTGAGTCTTCACGAACAATTAATTCAACGAATATTTTTACTTTCTGAGCAAGATATTCCTGCCAACGATATGGATTAGCACAATATAATTGATAGCCAATTCCATTAGCCTGTAAAACTAAATAAGTTGGATGAATGTGCACTAAGTCGCCTTCAATAAATTCATACATAGTGGCTACTCCACATATTGTTTAAATTCACTGTAGCCTGCCGCATCCATTTCTTCCAAAGGAATGAATTTAAGCGATGCTGAATTGATACAGTAACGTAAACCACCTAATTCTTCTGGACCATCTTCAAAAACGTGACCCAAATGTGAATCAGCAGAAGAACTTCTCACTTCAGTTCTTGTACGAGCCAATGAGTTGTCCATGTGTTCCGTTAAACTGCTACCAGTAATTGGTTTAGAAAATGATGGCCAACCACAACCCGCATCATATTTTGCTGAACTTGAGAATAGTGCTTCACCACTCACGATATCAACATAAATCCCTTTTTCATAA
Source organism: Fundicoccus ignavus (assembly GCF_009659375.1). Classification (GTDB taxonomy): domain Bacteria; phylum Bacillota; class Bacilli; order Lactobacillales; family Aerococcaceae; genus Fundicoccus; species Fundicoccus ignavus. The sequence goes on along the minus strand of NZ_WJQT01000002.1, from coordinate 209,791 downwards.
AAATCATCATACTCCCCAGAAAATGGGCGTTCTGTAAATTCTTCTTGAGTCACTTTGTATTGTAATTCTGTTAATTTTTCAATGTTTTCTTTATAATTTTTATCTGTCATCTTTGATGACCTCCTTCATGTGGGTCTTGTATTCTCTTAAATAATTTTTCTAAAGTTGTCTGATTGAACTCTACAAACACCGGTCGTCCGTGTGGGCAATGGTAAGGATCGTCTAAATCAGCCATACTCTCAATCAACGCTTTAGCTTGGACGGCATCAAGATAATGATTCGCCTTGATAGCTCCTCGACAACTTTTCATGATAATAGACTCTTCTTTAATTTGAGCAATCGTTAAATTAGGTTGTGCCGTCAATAAATGGACTAAATCATAAACCATTTGTTCTACTTCATCTTGCAACAACCAATTTGGATAACTTTCCAACTGATAACTAACTGGTCCAAACGATTCTAAGAATATTCCAAGTCGTTCAAAAGATGCTTTCATCTGTTCCACTTGTAATACTTCTGCTTGACTAAAGGTAAAAACTATCGGAAATAGTAGTTGCTGTTGAATCAATACATCTGGGTCATAACGCATAAATGCTTCATACCTTAATCGTTCCTGGGCAGCATGTTGGTCAATTAAATAAAAACCAATTTCACTTTCAGCGATCAAGTAAGTACCATGTATTTGCCCGACATAACGTAAATGTTTGAAGTCTAAACGATCATCTTTTACGCTCTGTTCTACTTCCTCTTGCTCAAGAAGCGGCTCTGTTGATTGGTATGATTCAACTGTCGATTCTGGTGCTAGTTTTTGACTCTCTTCATGTACTTGATCCTCTGTTAGCTTTTCAGTATACTCTGTCGATTGTATTTCAGAATTGTTTTGTCTGTCAGCAATTGAGCTCTCAACTGCTGCCACTTGTTCCATTAAACCATCGTATCGACTATTCGCAACATTAGGTTTTTTAGTGGTTTCATCCACAGTTGATGATGAAGTACTTTGTCTAAAGTTTAGGGGTAATTCTTCAACTTTAATTTCTGGTCCTTTAACCTTAGGGATATCCTCAATTTCCACTGTTGGTACCGGATTGATACTCTTTAGCGCTTGTTGAACAGCATCTGTCAATAAAGTGGCCAACTCATCTTCTTTACTTAACCGAATCGTCTGCTTAGTCGGATGGACGTTGACATCAACCAAGCGTGGGTCTAAATCAATCTTTATAACTGCAACTGGAAAGCGACCAATCATCAATTGGCGACCGTAGGCTCTTACAAGAATATTACTTAAAGCAAAACTCTTAATAGTACGCCCATTGACTATCCAATGTATATATTGTTTACTTGTGCGAGTTAATTGAGGTGGTGAAATATAGCCTGAAATTTCAAAATCATTATCACGAGCTAAAATCTCAATTAATTGACGGGCCAGAACCGGTTGATATACGTTGGCTATCGTCTGCTTCAAATTTCCACTTCCAAACGAAGTGAAAATCTTATTATTATCATTTAATAAAGTAAAACGAATAGCCGGATAAGACAAAGCAATATCTTGAACAAAATTAAGTATATGCCTTAATTCAGTCTTAATGCTACTTAAATGCTTCAAACGGGCGGGTGTATTATAAAATAAACTGTCTACCGTAATTGTTGTGCCTTTTCTCGGCTTGGTAATTCCTTGGTCAGTTATTTTAGAGCCAGATACTTCTACAAAACATCCTTTAGGTTCAGTGTCTGAATCATCAATTTGTGTCGACTCCATTCTAACTTTTGCAACGGAACCTATACTCGCTAATGCTTCTCCACGAAATCCTAAAGAATGTATACTAAACAAATCATGGACTGTGTAGATTTTACTTGTAGCATGCGGAAGAAATGCCAATTGAATGTCTGTCTCATCCATACCGTCTCCATTGTCTACTACACGTATTCTTTGAATACCAGCATCTAATAATTCAATCATAATCTCCGTGCTATTGGCATCAATTGCATTCTCAACGAGTTCTTTTACTACAGATGCTGGCCTCTCCACTACTTCTCCAGCAGCAATTTGGTTAGCAAGCGCTTCTGACATTTGTTTAATTTTCCCCATAGTATCCCCCTCTCTGACATGCTCTATACATTAAATTATCTTAGTTGTGCTTGCCAATCAAGCAGTTGTTGCATTGCTTCAAATGGCGTCATACGGTTTATATCTATCTTCTCTAATTCATTTAATACTTGTTGCGTGTTTTCGTCAAGTTGATTAACTTTTTCTGGCAGAGGTTCTGCTACAACGACTTGATCAAACAGACTCATTTGTTCAGCATCTGGATGTCTTAATCGGTAAGCATTGCTTTCTAGTTCAGTTAACGTCGTTTGACTATGATCAAGCAATGTTTGCGGTAAGCCAGCCAATTTAGCTACATGAATACCATAACTCTTATCTGCTGGTCCGTCTAAAATTTTATGTAAGAAGACCACTTCACCTTCGTGTTCAGTTGCGCCAACATGCACGTTCTTCATTGTAGGTATTTTCTCATCCAATTCGGTTAATTCATGGAAGTGAGTCGAGAAAATAGTTGCTGCTCTTACTTTATTCGCAATATGATATAGAATCGCTTCGGCTAATGCAATCCCATCAAACGTAGCAGTTCCACGACCTAATTCGTCGAATAATAACAAACTACGTTCCGTCGCTTGTGAAATAGCATAATTGGTTTCCATCATCTCCACCATAAACGTACTCTGTCCACTCGATATATCGTCGGCACTACCAATACGTGTAAATATTTGATCAATTAAGGGTAAGCGTGCCTCTCTTGCTGGTACAAAACAACCTATTTGGTTTAAAATAACACAGAATGCCACTTGACGCATATAAGTACTTTTCCCTGACATATTAGGTCCTGTTAATAACAGCAGTGATTGCTCAGGTGTTACCGTCAAATCATTCGGCACAAAAGCGGCTTGACCGATTAATTTTTCCACAGCTGGATGACGACTATCTTTTAAGTAAATATCCTTGTTGGTTGTCGTCAAATCCGCACGTACATAACCTTCAGTTTCACTTACTGTTGCGAAATTACATAAGACATCTAATTCAGCCACTTGGCTAGCTAAATATTGTAACGGACTAATTAATTCATTTATTTTATTTCTTAATTCAACAAATAAACGATACTCTAGATCAACTGATTTTTCTTGAGCACTTAAAATTGTCGTTTCCATTTCTTTCAGTTCTTCTGTAATAAAACGTTCATTATTCGCGAGTGTTTGCTTTCTGATGTAACGATCGTCTTCTAGTTGTGCTGCTTGAAGTCGACTAATTTCAATATAATAGCCGAATACTTTATTGTAGCCTACTTTAAGTGTCTTTAAGCCAGTAAGCTCACGTTCTCTCATCTGCAGCTCTGCCAACCATTGCTGTCCATTCGCTAATGCATCATGGTAACGATCTAGCTCTTCGTTATATCCCGTCTTTATAATGTTCCCTTCAGTAATTGAAATACCTGGTTCATCAACTAAGACTTCATCGATAAGTTGGTGCAGTGCCTCAAATGTCGGTAACAATTCAAATATTTCGCTTGAAACACCATCAAGTCCTTGGTTAATTTGTGTAAGTAACTGGTTAATTAAAGGAATTTGTCCTAAAGAATAACGCAACTGATCTACATCACGAGCATTTGCTGAACCTAAACTGATTTTAGTTACCAAACGTTCTAAATCGTAGATTTTACTTAAACTAACCATTAAGTCCACTCGTTCAAAATAGTGATTCATAAGTTGTTCAACCTTTTGGTGTCGAGTCACCAATGCTTCCATTCTTAACAGTGGTTTCTCTAACCATTGATGCAATAAGCGCCCACCCATAGCTGTCTTGGTGCGATCGATCAACCACAATAGACTACCTTTACGCTTTTGCGTTCTTAAAGATCGCGTCAACTCTAGTTGAACCTTAGCATAATGATTCATTTGTAAAAACTGACTTAATTCATAGCGATGAACTGGCTTAACATGATTAAGTGCTTGCTTTTGAATACTATACAAATAGGCGAACAGGAAATTAAGCAAATTACCTTCGTCTTCTGAAGCATTTGATAACTCCCAAGCAATTTGCGTTTCCGTTTGCTCTGGTTGTTCAAAAAAAGAATAATAAGCCTTAACTGTCTCTTGTGTTTGCTTTACAGCTTCAAGGTCTTCTTGATGCTTAGCTATCGCAATTTCAGTAGGTGCTACCGTTTGTAATTCATTAATAAACTGTGTCCAATCATCTGTATGCGTCAATTGAATTTCACCTGTAGACACATCGATAAACGTCAAATAATACTTATTCGTTGCATAGTAACACGCTGCTAAATAATTATTTTCTTTGGTTGGGATTGCATCTTCTTCCAGAATTGTCCCAGGCGTCACTACGCGAACCACTTCACGCTTAACCATGCCTTTTGTTTGTTTAGGGTCTTCCATTTGTTCACAAACAGCTACTTTTCTTCCAGCTTCAACCAGTCGTTTTATATAATCTGTCGCCGAATGATGCGGAACGCCACACATTGGTACTGGGTTTTCTGCTTTTTTATTTCTTGAAGTTAATGTTATTTCTAGAATGTTGGCCGCCTCAACTGCATCATCACCAAACATTTCATAAAAATCACCTAGTCGAAAAAATAATATCGCATCGGGATATTGTGCCTTCATTTCATTATACTGTTCCATCATTGGTGTTGTTTTCACTTTGTTTGACACCTTCTCACCTATCCTTTAACCTATTACTTCTACTCAAATTTTCTTCTGTTAGTTGTCGCAGTTCTTAACTCACTTATTGTGATAGGTTCAATTTTCTTAGTTAAACCTGTGCTATTCTCCGTTTCAATAAAGACACCACTTAACATCATCGGACCTGTGGTTTCTGGTTCCAAACGATGTGGTAATTGTGTAGTAAAACGTTGTAAGACATCACTTGGCTTAAAGCCAATTATACTATTTAATGCGCCCGTCATGCCGACATCGCTCATAAAAGCAGTTCCTTTAGGCAAAATACGTGCGTCATTCGTTTGCACATGCGTATGTGTTCCAAATACCGCAGTGACTTGTCCATCTAATAACCAAGAAATAGCCTGTTTCTCGCTGGTTGTTTCTGCATGAAAGTCTAATATGATATGTGAGGTTCTCTTTCTGACTTCAGAAATCACATCGGGTAAGTATTGAAAAGGATCAATATTCGGTCCCATAAACACACTACCTAAGGCATTAATAATGGCAACTTCTACTTCATTAACTTTAACGTAATGAATACCTTGTCCTGCTGTTGTTTTAGGTAAATTTATTGGTCGCACTAAACAATGTGCTCTTTCAATAAATTCGTAAATTTCACGATTATCCCACGCATGATTTCCTAAAGTGACAACATCAGCCCCCAAGTTTAGCAACCATTTATACAACTTTTCATTAATTCCTTTACCATTCTCAGCAATGTTTTCACCATTAACGATCGTTAGTTGTGGTTTATATTTCTGCTTTAATTCTGGTAGATATTGTTGTAAAGCTTCTTGACCTTTTTTCGCGACTACATCGCCTATGAATAATATTTTCATTAAAATCCTCTTTCCATCTTTGCATCTTATCTATTTTATCAATCATTACTATAAAAATAAAGTAGTAGCATCCGAGGTAATGATGCTTATTAAATTAACGTCACTTATTAAGATTTAGTTTAAAAAACAGGTTAACAACTATAAAGTTGCTAACCTGTGTCCATTTATTCTTATTTCGCGTACTCAATTGCTCTTGTTTCGCGAATAACTGTTACTTTAATATTACCTGGATAATTCATTTCTTCTTCAATACGTTTCTTGATATCTCGTGCAATACGAACTGATTGTGCATCATTAACTTCATTTGGTTTTACCATTACGCGTATTTCTCGTCCTGCTTGAATAGCATAACTTTGTGAAACTCCGGTAAAACTATTCGAGATTTCTTCTAACTTTTCCAATCGGCGAATATAATTTTCTAATGATTCACTTCGTGCACCTGGTCGAGCAGCAGATAAAGCATCAGCTGCAGCAACTAAAACAGCTGTTGTTGAAGTTGGTAATGTATCACCGTGGTGAGACGCAATTGAATTAACAACAATCTCAGGTTCATTGTATTTGTTCGCAATTTCTGCCCCAATCTCAACGTGAGACCCTTCAATTTCATGATCTAATGCTTTACCAATATCATGTAATAAACCAGCTCGTTTAGCTAAAGCAATGTCTTCGCCTAGTTCGCCAGCCATGACACCAGCTAATTTAGCAACTTCGATACTGTGCTTCAACACATTTTGTCCATAACTTGTTCTATAAGATAATCTACCCAATATCTTGATTAAATCTGGATGTAATGAGTGGACACCTACATCAAATGTAGCTTCCTCCCCAACTTCACGGATTTTCTCATCAATCTCTTTACGGGCTCTATCAACCATCTCTTCAATACGAGCCGGATGAATACGACCATCTTGTATTAATTTCTCTAAAGCTAACTTAGCAATTTGTCGTCTAATTGGATCAAATCCACTTATAACGACTGCTTCAGGTGTATCATCAATAATTAAATCAATACCCGTTAGACTTTCAAGAGTACGAATGTTACGTCCTTCTCTACCAATAATTCTACCTTTCATATCGTCATTAGGCAGGTGTACAATTGTAACCGTATTCTCAGTTACTATGTCAGAAGCACTGCGTTGAATAGCTTGTAAAATAATATTCTTCGCATTGCGATCAGCTTCGTCTTTTGCTTTTTGATCAGCATCACGAATCATAATTGCAATTTCATGCGATAACTCTTGTTCAGTCTCATCCATTATTATTTTCCTAGCTTCATCACGTGAAAGCATTGAAATTTTTTCTAGTTCTGTTTTTTGCGCATCAATCAACGCTTGAATTTTAGCTTCTTCATTCACTAATCCATCACGACGTTTTGAGAAATCATCTTCTTTAGCTTCTAAATTCAGTTCGCGTTTATCTAAATTATTGCTCTTGATTTCAAGATTTTCCTCTTTTTGAATGAGCCTATTTTCTGTTCGATTAGCTTCATTACGACGTTCTTTTAACTCTTGCTCAACCTCATTACGGTACTTAATATTCTCTTCCTTCGCTTCGAAAAGCGCTTCACGTTTCAAGTTTTGAGCTTGTTTAATCGCATCATCAACAATAGCTTCAGCGTTAGCTTTGGCACCAGCAACATTCTTTTCGTCTGATTTTTTTCGAATATAAAAACCAATTACTGTTCCGATAATTAAAGCAACGATCGCGAAGGCGTATGACATAAAGTCCATTTGAGTCACCTCCGAATCTATTATAATTTATTCATTTTAAAAATTTTTTGCATAAAATAAATAATGTGTTGCCACATAATATTATAATACGTTTTAATTTATAAACTGTCAATGAAGTAAACCGCTTTCTCACTATCTTATAAACGCAAAAAAAGACTAACCAGAGGAAACAAACACCTATATAACAAGCTTTGTTATCTATTAATTAGTCTATAATTCATTTTTAATCTAATGGTAATTCTGTTTCTGCTTCTTCAGCAAGAGCTGCTAATTCTTCCGCAGTTCCGATATTATAGTGTTTACGTACTAATAATTCAACTGTTTGGCGAATTTCTGGATTATCTTCAAGATATTGTTTAGCATTCTCTCTACCTTGACCAATACGTGTATCTCCATATGAATACCAAGAACCTGCTTTATTAATTACATCAATGTCGGCTGCCATGTCCACTAATTCCCCTGTCTGAGAAATACCTTGTCCATACATAATATCTACGATTGCTTCCTTAAATGGTGGCGCAACTTTATTTTTAACAATTTTGATACGCGTACGGTTACCGATCATGTTTCCACTCTCTTTGATCGTTTCAGTTCTCCGAACTTCTAAACGAATCGTTGAATAGAATTTTAACGCACGACCACCAGGTGTGGTTTCTGGGTTACCAAACATTATACCGATTTTTTCACGAATTTGGTTAATGAAGAAACAAATCGTTTTTGTTTTATTAACAGATCCTGATAGTTTACGTAAGGCTTGTGACATTAAACGAGCCTGTAATCCCATGTGAGAATCTCCCATGTCTCCCTCAATTTCAGCTCTAGGTACTAATGCGGCAACAGAGTCAATTACAATAATATCGATTGCACCTGAAGCTACTAATGCATCAGCGATTTCGAGCCCTTGCTCTCCCGTATCTGGTTGTGATAATAATAATTCATCAACATTAACACCAAGTTTCGCAGCGTAAGCCGGATCTAAAGCATGTTCTGCATCAATAAAGGCAGCCATTCCACCACGTTTCTGCACTTCCGCAATAGCATGCAAGGCTACAGTCGTCTTACCTGAAGATTCCGGACCATAACATTCAATAATTCTTCCACGTGGATAACCACCTACACCAAGTGCTACATCAAGTGCTAACGAGCCAGTAGGAACAGTTTTAATTTGTGTGTCCCCTTTTTCGCCCATTTTCATAATTGCACCTTTACCAAAGTTTTTTTCAATACTTTTCATTGCCATTTCTAAGGCTTTTTGACGTTCTTTATTATCTACCATTTCAAATCCTCCAATCGATTACTTCTTTTATATTTTATCGAATAATAAATAAGAAATCAAGCTAAAATCGAACAAATGTTCTATAATGCGTTTAATCTCAATAAATTTAACGCTTCGTGCTTAGAGATTTCTCTTACAATATCGCGTGGTTTATCCACTAATTCTAATTTTATTACTTGAGTTGCCTTTTGTTTGATAGCTAAAGCTATGAATACTCTGCCAGCAGGATGACCTTCTAAAGGATTTGGACCCGCAACGCCTGTTAAACTCAATGCATAATCAGTGTGACATTTTCTTAAACATTGTTCTGCCATTTCCATCGCAACTTCAGCACTAACGACCGTATATTGATCAATCGTAGCAGCATTTACGCCCAGCAAGTTAATTTTAAGCTCATTTTGATAAGTAACAAAGCCTCCTTTTAAGACCTCTGATGCTCCCGAAACAGCTGTCAATACTTCCATAACCATGCCACCTGTTAAACTTTCTGCAACACTTAATGTTTGTTTTTTTTCTTTTAAAAGCCCTAAGACAGATGCTTCAAATGACAAATGTTCCCCTGCTCCAATATAGAATTCTGATAAGCGAGCGATAATTTTATCAGCCGCTTGCTGATTTAATTCGGATGCTTGCAACTTATTCGAAGCACTAGCTGTTATACGAACTGTCGTTAAACGAGGTTTTGCATAAATTGCTAATGTTGGATTTGTTTGAGATACAATTAAATCGTCAATAGCTTGTGCAACACGCGCCTCTCCCAATCCATAAAAATTGATATACAAAGATTCAATCTGTTCATAGTCTTCGCGTTGGTTTTCTATAAAAGGTTTAGCGAAATTTTCCATCATATGCTTCATTTCAAATGGCGGTCCAGGTAACACAATAAAATGCTGTGATTTTAACGTATTCTGGCTGAGTCGTGAATAACCTAAACCAGAGGCTAAGCCCACTTCGTTAAAAAACGTCTGACTATCTGAGATCGTTAAAGCTTGTTGATAATCTCCTTCAGTGATGATTCTGTTATTTTCTTTATAATGCATTTCAACTTTTTTTAGTTGATCTGCGTCATAACTTAGTTCTTCTTCTAAAAACTCTGCTAAGACTAATTTGGTTCGATCATCTCGTGTTGGTCCGATTCCACCCGAAAGAATAATTAAATCTGATCGCGAAGCCGCTAACGCAAGGGCTTCAAGTATACGTTCATCATTATCGCCCACAACTTGTTGATAATAAGTCCCGATTCCAATATCCAATAAACTTTGTGAGATATAACTTGCATTCGTATTAACTACATAACCCATTAGTAATTCGGTGCCAATTGCAATAATTTCTGCCTTCATCTTTCTCTCCTCTATATAAATACGTATTTTTTTCAAAATAATATTTTCTAGTCTTAAATTCATTCAAAAAGATACAAAACTAGTTAGTTTGTCCACTATATTCTTAAAAACAAAAGACGAATGAAAAATCATTCGCCTTGTAAACTTATCTAATTTAATTCACTTCGTCAATAAAGACGAATCGTGCATTATAGAAATAATCTACGCCAGAATAAATGGTGAAGAATAAACATACATATAATAAAATATCAGCCATCGGAATGTTTAATAGAACAAACCCTGCATCATTAAACAGATAGAACACAATCGCAAACATTTGTGAAAATGTTTTTATTTTTCCTGGCATAGCTGCAGACATTACTTTCCCGTCATGCTGAGCCAACAATACTCTAAGTCCTGTTACTAATAACTCTCGACTTATTATGATAATTGTGACCCAAGCTGGCACCATTTGATATTCGACTAACATAATTAAAGCCGCTAAGACCAAAAGTTTATCTGCCATTGGGTCAGCAAAAGCACCAAAGGATGTGACTAAATTATATTTTCTAGCTAAATAGCCATCTAGATAATCCGTAAAGCTGGCCACCGCAAAGATAATTCCTGCTATTAACTGGTGAATTGGAATCACAGCGCCTAACCAAGTTACTTGCCCCCAATCCAACGGTACTGTTAACAGTATAATAAAAATTGGAATCATGAAAATTCTACCTAAGGTCAATTTATTCGCAATATTCATAAACACTCACTACTCATTTCCAGTATTATTACTTGGATCTAAAACAGCAGGACCTTGAAACTCATTTGTTGCTTCTTCAGAAATCTCATCTGATACCACTGTTTCTTCCTGTATTGTACCATCGATTTCTTCAGTGTCCTCATTTAACACAAAGACAATCGTGTCACTAAAGTAAGCATTATCGATTGGCAATTCCGTTCCGTTTACAATTAAGAGTCCACCTTCTGGATAACCGAAACGAATTCTAAAGCTCGTTGTTCCTTCCGATACTTCAGCTATTTCGTATGTATCTCCTTCTGCGATTGTATCGTCAACAATCATCATCTCATCTTCGTAAACTCCTAACCAGACATAACCTAAGCCTTCAACTTCAAACGTGAAGTCAGAGAAAGAACCACTAATTTCATACGTTGTTTCTTCACCTTCTGAAGAAATTAATGTTAAGACTTGGTCTCCCACTAAAATTTGGTTTGCTGCTAATTCAGCTTCAGTTTCTATACTTTCTTCAGAAGACTCATCTTCTGGCTCCAGCGATACCGAATCTGGCTCAACTGAACTTACAACACTACTTGAATTTGGTTCATTTACTGTTGTATTCTGTTCCACGTTTCCAATGCGGTTAATCGCAACGACCAAAGTCAGCATAATTAAGACGATAATCGCAACTAAGAAAATTACTGGCAAGTAAGAAAAAACTGCTTCCCATGCATTCTTCTCATTACTACCTTGTCTTTGAGATAATCGACTAGGTAAGGTTGTCTCAGTTTCAACTAATGTTTCATCAGTTTCTTCAGCTTGAGATTCAAGTTCCTCTTGGAACTCTTCTAACAAGTCTTCGCCGTTTAATCCAACCATATCTGCATATTGTTTAACAAATGCTCTCACATAAAAATTACCAGGCACCTCTTCATATTGTCCATCTTCAATTGCCTGTAAATATTTTTTTTGAATCTTAGTCATTTGTTGCAATGTATTTAATGTATAGCCTTTTTCAACACGGGCTTCTCTTAAACGTGTACCTAATTCACTCATTCAGGTTGCTCCCTTACATCTTTCTAAACACAAAGATATTATAGCACAGATTAATGTCCGAATGATTAATTCTTTTTAAGCATTCGGTAAAATAACCGCTTGAGTTGTGGATGCTACTCCCCAATATTCTTTACCATACTCTATAACATCTTCTAGTGTCATTTCTTTTAAATACTTAAGTGCATTAAAACTATCATAGTTTTCAAACACACTATCGATTACACTATAAGCAGTATACTCCATTGAATTCAACATTTGTAGTAAATCACCAATTTTTCCTTTAATGACCGTCTCGAAATGTTGCTCATTTAAATCATAAGAGTTTTGCCAATTGTTAAAGAGTGATTCCCATTCTGAGAGTATTTCTTTTTCATAATGGCTACTAACACTTAAATGTAAATAATGCATCGTCCTTTGAATAGATGTCATATAGTCAAAACTAGAATCAATCCACTCTTTTTCGTACCAATTTTGATTTTGAGTCGTTGTTGGACCGAAAATTAAATCAGCTAAAATTTCGCCCTCTAAGACTTTTTTTAGTAAAGCCTCACCTTCAGCTTCAATCTCTTTAAATCTAAAACCTAGTGCCACTATTGGCTGACTTACATCCATAAACAATGCTTGCTTAGCAATTGTCTCTTCTTTTACAGGTAGTGACAATCTTTCATACATTTGTTGCGGGAAAACTTTTCCTAACTGATTTTGTTTAATAGCCATTAAAGTGGCCTCTATATCAAAGTCGCCTAATACTATTAAACACATTTGCGACGGATGATAAAAACTTTCGTAAGCTAGTTTTAAATCTTCATAGCTTGTTTTATTGACAGTCTCGATGGTCCCACCGACATCTACTCCAGCCGGATGATTAGGATACAAACCTTCTAGTACTAATTGATGAATCCTCCAATAAGGATCGTCAAGATACATTAATAATTCTTGCTCAATTATCTTTTTTTCTTTTTCGACACCTTCGGGTGAGAATGTGGGTTCTTGAACAAAATCTAATAGAGTTTCAATATTTTTATTAATCTCAAAAGATGCTGAGAATAAAAAACTGGTTTGAAAATGTGTTGTAAAAGCATTTGCTTCTGCACCTTGTCGCATAAATTTAACAAACGCATCTTCCCCATTCATTCCTTCGAACATTTTATGTTCTAGAAAATGCGCAGTACCCGCAGGTAACGTGATGATTTCATTGCTTTTTATATGTCGAAGCGACGTGTCAATCGAGCCAAAATTCGTCGTTAAAATACCATAAACGCGATGATAATTATTCTTAGGAATTAATGTGACTTGTAAACCATTTTCAAGTTGAATTTGAATGGTCGTTTCATCTACATCGGCAAAATATGTTTTAATCATCTGCTTCACATCCTTTTAATACAACTCCGATAGTCGGTTTTACTTTGGCTAATAATGACGCAATATCATCAGGTTGAAGCGTTTCAATAATATGATGGTAGTTTTCAAAAGTAAAATCGATTCCTGGTTTCAAAATTTGATTAAACTCTAAATACAACTCGACAGCTTGTGAGTCTCGTGATTGAATTTTATTGCTTAGTAACGTTAATTTGGCTTCGTTTAAGAAATTTGAATCTAATAATTTTTGATTAATTGTATTGAATTGTTGCTTAATGGCACTTAACACCGTCTCGATTTGTTCACCATCAATCCCAGCTTCAATTATTAATAGATGCCTTGAATAATCTACCGAAGAACAAATTGAATAAGCCAAACCCTCAGATTCTCTTACTTCTGTGAAAAGCACGGAATTCGGCAAGCTTCCTAGAATGCCATTTAATACTTGCGTAAGAATCTTTTGTCTAAGCGTGATTGCCATCGGGATATAATAGGCCAATGCTAGATAAGTTTGTTGTCCATCAACCTTCTCAACCGTAATCTCTTCTTCTATCAGCTTAGTCGTAATATAATTATCCAAATAACTAATATTTGAACTCCGAGGCGGTAACGGCCAATTTGAAATTTCCTGTTCTAAAGGATCGTTTATAAATTCTCCATGGACTCCTATTAAGATGAGCGAATCATTAATCATCGTTTCATATTCTCTTTTTAAATCACCTAACGTAGCCGAATTTATTGCCGCTTCATTTCCTAAACCTTCAGCATAATAAACTTCAGCATTTTCGTATAAACGCTCCATTAATTTTTCAATTACCAAGCTAGCCTTATCATCTTTGTCTCTTTCTAAGAGTGATAAAAGCATCTGTTTTTCTCTTTGAAAACTCGCTACTAATTCAGAATTATTTTGATCAAAATTTTGCTCAAAAAGGATTGAATAGATTAATTTAAACCAATCTTCTACTAATTTATCAATATTATCGTTCAATAGTTTGGGTCTCGCGATTGAAGAAGTTAACGAAAATTCATGAAAGTTTCCTTTTCTTTGAACGGAAACACTTAGTGTCGCTCCATATAAATCAGCTAATTTTTTTTCAAGTATACTTTTATTTTTAATTGCCTCTGAACCATCTTCAAACAATCGACTTAATAGCGCTCTAATCGACGCTCTTTTTATATTATAGGGTGCAATTAGTTTAATAACTAACAGATTCGATTTATATTTAGTGGAAGGTGTATACGTATAATAAACGCCATTTTTTATTTCTCTCAATACAGTTCTCCTTCTGAAAAAAAGACAATAACTGGAAAAATGTCTAAACAGACATCTTTCCAGTTATTTTAAGTACTTTATCTATTTAATATTTACTTAGTTTTCACATATGTTGTTCCGTTAGCTGCCGGTCCTCTAGAGTTTCCAACAAAACCAACTAAAACAATAATTGTAATGATATAAGGAGCAATTTGCAAGAATACAGATGGGATTGTGTTGATATAAGGAATCTGTCCTCCAATAACAGCTAAACTTTGAGCAAAACCAAAGAAAATAGCTGCTCCCATTGCACCCAATGGATTCCATTTACCAAAAATCATTGCTGCCATTGCCATAAACCCTTGACCCGCCACAGTTGATACTGAGAAGTCTAGTGAAATAGACTGTGCTAAGACAGCACCACCCATACCTCCGAAGAATCCTGATAATAGCACACCTGCATAACGCATTTTATAAACATTAATACCCAATGTATCAGCTGCTTGTGGATGCTCACCTACAGATCTTAGTCTTAAACCAAAGCTTGTTTTAAATACAATAAACCAAGCAACAACTGCTAGAACAATCCCAACATAAGCTGGTAGTGAAGTTCTTGTAAAGAAAATTTGTCCGATTACCGGAATTTTGCTTAGTACTGGAAAATTAAAGTAACCAAATGACTCACGAATAATATCAGTTTGTCCTTTTCCATTGAACATAACACGCACTAAGAAAATACCCAAAGCTGGTGCTACTAAGTTTAATACAGTACCAGAGATAATATGATCTGCTCTTAAATTAACAGTCGCTACTGCATGAATTAAAGCAAATACTACGCCGATAAAGCCACCAAATAGCATTCCAACCCAAGGCGTCCAATCGCCTAACATTGGTGCCATTGCTAAGTTAAAGACAATCGAGCTAAAAGCTCCCATTACCATGATACCTTCCAAACCAACGTTAACAATTCCGCTTCGTTCAGAGAATACACCACCTAGAGCAGTGTAAATTAGAGGTGCAGAATAAACTAATGATGAGGATACAATTAACGATAGAATTTGTACCATTATTCATCGCCTCCTTCAGTTTGAGAAATAACTTCCTTATTTGCCATGACTGGCTTTTTACGTTTATCTAAGAAGTAAGTAATGATATAACTTGAACCAACGAAGAAGATGATTGAACCTGTTACAATATCGACTACTTCCTGAGGTACTCTGGCTGCTAAAGGCATCAAGTTACCACCAGTTTTTAATCCACCAAATAATAACGCTGAGAATAATACGCCGATTGGGTTATTTGCACCTAATAAGGCAACTGCCATTCCATCAAATCCGATATCTGGCGCTACACCATTTTGCATGAAAATATTACCAAATTCACCCAAACCGTTCATTACGCCACCCAGTCCAGCTAATCCACCAGAAATAACCATCGCTAAAATAATATTTTTCTTAGCATTCATACCAGCATAATTAGCAGCATGACGATTTAAACCAACTGATTCAAATTCAAATCCAATTGTTGTACGTTTCATCAACACATAAACGACTACAACACCGATAAGGGCAAGGAAAATCCCTCCGTGAATTGTTGAACCTTTTGTTAAATCAGTTAACCATTGAATATCTAATGATGCATTATCACCAATAAATGGTGAGCGGTCCATACGATCAGTCATAACATTACGGATAACATAATCACTTACGTAAACCGCAACATAGTTCAGCATAATTGTCACGATAACTTCACTTGTATTAAAATAAGCTTTTAAGACACCTGCAATCGCTGCCCATATTGCACCTGCAGCCACACCACCTAAAATAGCTAAAGGTAATGCAATTAATTTAGGTGCATCTGGTAAAGAAACACCAATCCACACTGACACTAACCAACCAGCCAAAGCTTGACCAGCCAAACCAATGTTAAAGAAACCTGCAGTTGATGCTACCGCGAAACCTAAACCAGTAAAAATAAGTGGAGTCGCCGCACGTATTGTTTGCCCAGTTGCGAAAGGTGTACCTAAAGCACCTTGATATAGAGCTTTATAACCCGCAATCGGATCATAATTAAATGCAAGCATGACGATTGCTCCGAAAAGCAAACCGATAATAACCGTTAAAATAGGAACTAAAACGCCTCGAAATTTTTGCATGTGTTATTCACTTCCCTTCACATGATTCGTTTCATCTTCAGGATTTACTGCAGTTTTTTCACTGCTAGCTCCCTCTAATGTACGACTTGCTAAAACTTCTTCATAGGTAGTTCCAGCCATCAACAAACCGATTTCTTGTTCATTTGTCTCATCAGCTGGCATATCTGCTACTACTTTTCCATCATACATTACTAAAATTCTATCAGAAACGTTCATAATCTCTTCCAACTCAAAACTCATTAATAAAACAGCTTTATTATTATCACGTTCGTTAATTAGCTCTTTATGAATAAATTCAATTGCGCCTACGTCTAAACCACGAGTTGGGTTCGCTGCAATTAATAAATCTGGATTCCCTTCAACTTCACGTGCAATAATAGCTTTCTGTTGATTTCCTCCTGATAAAGCTCTGGCTAGTACTTTTTCGGAAACAGTGCGCACATCAAATCGTTCGATTAATTGTTTAGCCCGATTTTCTATATTCTTAAAGTTCAGGAAGCCATTTTTAGCAAATGGTTCTTTATGATAATCTTTTAACACAATGTTATTTTCTAACGCCATGTCTAGAATTAATCCATGTTTATGTCGGTCTTCTGGTATATGTCCAACACCAATTTGATGAATTTGACGTGGATTTAATTTATTTAATTCTTGGCCATTTAATGTAGCAGTCCCTGATTCAATTGGTAACAAACCAGTAATTGAAAGAATAAGTTCTGTTTGTCCATTACCATCAATTCCAGCAATCCCTACTACTTCACCATGTTTTACATTAAAACTCAAATTATCTACTGCAATTAAGCCACGTTCATTTTTTACAACTAAATCTTTAACATCTAACGCTACATCCGTTGGATTAGCTGCAGCCTTTTCAGTCTTGAACGACACTGAACGTCCAACCATCATATCTGCTAATTCTTTCGAAGTAGTTTCAGCTACATTAACCGTTCCAATCGATTCGCCTCGACGAATAACTGTACATCTATCTGCAACAGCTTTAATTTCATCTAATTTATGTGTAATGATAATAATTGACTTACCTTCTTTAGTTAAAGAACGTAAAGTAACAATCAACTCATCAATTTCTTGAGGAGTTAATGAAGCAGTCGGTTCATCAAAAATTAAGATATCTGCCCCACGGTATAAAGTTTTTAAAATTTCAACACGTTGTTGCATACCAACACTAATGTTTTCAATTTTAGCTTCAGGGTCAACTGAAAGTCCATATTTTTTCGAAACATCAACGATAGCATTTTTGGCTGACGCTTTATCAAGCATTACACCTTTTTTAGGTTCATTACCTAAGATTATGTTCTCAACGACAGTAAAATCTTCAATCAACATGAAATGTTGATGAACCATTCCGATGCCTCGTTCGTTAGCAACAGTTGGTGAATTAATTTCAACTTCTTGACCATTCATTAATATTTGGCCGTCTGTTGGTTCTAATAAACCTGACAGAATGTTCATTAATGTAGACTTACCTGCACCATTTTCACCTAATAATGCATGGATTTCACCTTTACGCAATTCCAAATTGATATTTTTATTGGCATAAAAATCACCAAAACGCTTGGAAATACCGCGCATTTCTATTACGGGGAATTGTTTTGTTTCCATACGTAATCCTCTCATTCATATTTAGTATTCAAACGCTTACTTTGACTATATAGTTTATTATAGCAATATCTCAAAAAAAATAATAGGTTAAAAAATAAGCTTTTGTCCAATGTTTCATCAATAAAATAAGGCTGACAAAAGTCAGCCTTATTATTGTATGCTATGTGAATAATTTATTCAAGCCTGATTAGTTTTCAGGTGTTTCAGGAATTTCTACTTCACCTGCAACAATTTTCTCAGAGTATTCTTTAACCAACGCTAAAGATTCTTCTGACATGTTACCATCAGTGATACCTACACCACCATCAGCTAAACCGTAAACTGTATTACCAGCTTCAAACCCTGATTCTTGTGTTTTTTCGATGAATAATTTAACTGATTCACCAACTTGTTTTAAAGTTGATGTAAGTGTTAAATGACGTTCTTCTCCATCAATTTCAATTACACCCTCAGCTTCTTGATCCATATCAACACCAACAACCCAAATGTTTAATGATGGGTCATTCGCAACTAAGTCTTTTGCTTCAGAAAACACACCGTTACCAGACTCACCTGCAGCTTGGAAAATGATGTCAGCTCCGTTTGAGTACATTGCAGCAGCTAATTGACGTCCACGAGGAGCATCTGCAAAACTACCAACATATTCAACTGAAACTTGAATATCTGGGTTAATTGTTTTAGCACCAGCAATATATCCAGCTTCAAAACGGTCAATTACAACGCCTTCAACACCACCAATAAATCCAATATGTCCAGTTTCAGAAGTAGATGCTGCAGCTACGCCTGCTAAGAATGCCGCTTCATGGTCTTTAAAGTTTAATGAAGCTACGTTTGGTTGATCCACAAATGAGTCAACAATTGCAAAGTGATTATCTGGGAATTGTTGTGCTACATCATTAATTGCTGTTTCTAGCTTGAAGCCAATACCAAATGTAATATCAAAGTTAGCTTGAACTGCTGAGTTTAAGTTAGTAATGTAATCTGAGTCACTATTTGATTGCAAGTAATCAAATCCACCAACGCCACGTTCTTTACCGTTCTCTTCTCCCCAAGCTTGAATTCCTTCCCATGCACTTTGGTTAAATGATTTATCGTCAACGCCACCTTGGTCAGTAATCATAACAACTGAGAAGTCGTCTTGTGCTGAAACTACTGCTGGTGCAGCAAATCCTGCCAATAATAAAGCTGTTGAAGCTAAAGCTAATGATTTTTTCATTTTGTTTTCTTCCTCCAAAAAAAGTTGATTTTGAATCACTAGAATTCTATTCTATAATACTCTAATTCGAAATATATCGCAACAAAATACACATATTAACGATTTAAAAATGCTTAACGTTCGTTTTTTTAAAATTTCTTATGGAATCTTATTTTTCATGGCTTTACCCTGTGGAATTCAATTTTTTTTTGTAAATTAATTGAAAATAGACCATGTGTACACATGGTCTAAGATAAAAATTATTCACCTGGTACTTCTGGAACTTCAATGTCCCCATCAATAATTTGTTGTCTGTATTCTTCGATTGTCTCTAAGTGTTCTTCAGCAATATTACCTTCACTGATTTCCACACCACCATCAGCTAAACCGAACACGTGATTTCCACCCTCAAATTCCCCTGCTTGAGAAAGTTCAGTAAATTGTTTTACAGCTTCGCCAACACCTTTAAGCGTTGAGGTAAGGGTTAAGTGACGTTCTTCACCATCAATTGTCACAATACCTTCAGCTTCTTGGTCTAAGTCAACTCCAATAACCCAGATGTTACGTTCTGGATCATTAGACACAATATCTTTTGCTTCAGAGAATAAACCGTTACCAGTCGCACCAGAAGCATGGAAAATTACGTCTGCACCATTTGAGTACATTGCCGCTGCAATTTGACGACCTTTAGGAGCGTCTGCAAAACTACCTGCATACTCAATAGAAATTTCAATATCAGGATTTACAGCTTGTACACCAGCTACGAAACCAGCTTCAAAACGACCAATTACTACACCCTCAACACCACCAATGAAACCTACGTGATCAGTTTCAGTTGTTAAAGCGGCTGCAACACCAGCCAAGAATGAAGCTTCGTGGTCTTTAAATGTTAATGAAGCAACATTTGGTTGATCTACCACTGAGTCAACGATAGCAAATTGACGATCTGGATATTGTACAGCAATATCGTTAATCGCTGTTTCTAATTTATAACCAATTCCGAAAATAATATCAAAATTAGATTGAACAGCTGTGTTTAAGTTTGTAACATAATCAGAGTCACTGTTAGATTGAATATATTCAAATCCGTCTACACCTTGCTCTAATCCTTGTTCCTCACCCCATGCAGATAATCCTTCCCAAGCACTTTGGTTAAATGACTTATCATCTACACCACCGATATCAGTAACGATTACAGCAGAAAAAGCATCTTGTGCTGCTACGATAGTTGGCGCTGCTAGACCCACCACTGAAAGAACTGATGCGGCTAAAGTAATAATTTTTTTCATGAAATACCTCCTAAGTATGTATACGCTTTCTGAGTCAATTATATTAAACTATTATGAAAATATCAACATAAATTTTCAATGATTATTTTATTTTTTATAACACAACCATAAAATCATTTATATCAATAATCTATAAAACAGATTGTGAATTATCTTTGACTTTAAGCCAAAAAAAACATAGATCCTATCGTGTTTTGTTATTATATTGTCATAAGATTGACATAAAAATATCCTCTACGAAACTGATTTTGTTTCATAGAGGATACTATTTTTAAATCTCTAAAGGTTGATTCCCTAAAAGAACTTGTCTAGGTTTACTACCATCTTGAGCACTAACATAGCCCACTGCTTCTAAATCATCAATCAATCTAGCAGCACGATTATAACCAATTCTAAATTTTCTTTGCAATTGAGAAATACTTACGGTCTCGGCCCCTCGAATTAACTCTACTGCTTCTTCGAAATATTCATCTTCCGATACCTGTGCATTTTCTCCAGATTCTTCTTCTAAAACCATAATTGTTTCATCATATTCTGCTTCTTGTTGATCACGTATAAATTCAGTAATTCGTTCAACTTCACTATCAGAAATATAAGCACCTTGCACCCGGACTGGTTTGTTTTTACCCATAGGTTGGAATAACATATCTCCACGTCCTAATAACTTCTCTGCTCCATTACTATCTAAGATGGTACGAGAATCTGTACCACTTGAAACGGCAAATGCTAAACGAGATGGAACGTTAGCCTTAATAATCCCTGTTATAACATCAACAGATGGTCTTTGCGTTGCGATAATCATATGAATTCCAGCGGCCCTTGCCATTTGAGCCAAACGAATAATGGCATTCTCTACTTCATTACTTGCGACCATCATTAAGTCAGCAAGTTCATCAATAAAGACAACGATTTTTGGTAATCGTTCATAACCTGTACCTTCTTCAGCATTGTACGCATCTATGTGCTCGTTATAGCTATCAACATTTCTAACACCGGTCGCCGCAAATAGTTCATAACGTCTTTCCATCTCTTGGACAATATTATTCAATGCTTTTGCAGCTTTTCTAGGATTTGTGACAACTGGTGATAACAGATGTGGAATACCATCATACATGGTTAATTCGACTTTTTTAGGGTCAATCATTAAAAACTTAACTTCTTCAGGCTTAGCCTTCATTAATAACGAGACGATTATAACGTTCATCCCCACTGACTTACCACTACCTGTTGCCCCTGCCATTAATAAGTGAGGCATTTTACTTAAATCTGCTAAGCAAACTGAACCTGAGATATCACGTCCTAGTGGTACCTCCAGAATATTTGGACTATCTAATCCTGCATCAATAATCTCAGCAAAGGAAACAGGACTTACCTGATTATTAGGTACCTCAATACCGATTAATGATTTACCTGGAATTGGTGCTTCCATTCTGACATCACGAGCAGCTAATGCTAAAGCAATATCATCAGATAATGACACAATCTTACTTACTTTGACCCCAATCGCTGGTTGTATCTCGTACTTGGTAACTGAAGGACCTAAGTTTGCTTTAACTACTTCAGCTTTGACACCAAAACTCTCAAACGTTTTCTCTAACTTATCAATATTTACATTTATTCTTTCATACTCTTCCGTCTGATCCACCGGCGGTATTTTATTAAGTAATTTAGTCGATGGCAACTGGTAACTATCAAATTTTGTTTTCTTAGACTTAACTTTTGAAGTGTTAGCCTGAGCTTCACTAGCTGATAACATCTGATCAAGTTCGTCTTGTGTTAAATCCTGTTTTTGATTTGAGCCTTCTTGCCAGTGAGCAGCTGCTAAATTAAAGTTGTCATCATTCATCGCTTTAACATCATTAACAGGCTTTTCAATATTGGACTCATTAAACTCGTCAACTCGATTTACCTTGGGCTTAGCTTCAACAATCGCTTGATGAGAATCCATTTGCTGAATTGGGATATTGTGTTCAATCGGTGTAATTTTATCCACTGAAACCTTAGTTTCTTTACGATTCATTTCATCAAAATAATCTAAGTCTAGCACTAAACTTTCACGTTCACTCGCTGCTGTGCTTGCTAACGTATCACGAGTAGTATAAGGTTCCCAAGTTTGTTTAGGCTCAACATCTAATGAAGGTTGATAACTTGCTTCAAATTTTGTAGCTGATTTCCCCTCTTCTTCTTGAGACAATTCCGTATTACTCTTGAAAAACTTCTCAATTAAACGACGTTTTTGAGGTTCTACTGTTTGCGTTTGAATTTGTAGCTCTTCTTTAGCTTCCTTTGTATCATTCGCAACAACAATTTCAGCTTTCTTCTTTTCTATTGCAGGCACATAATGTTTGTCACGTGTGTCAACTTGATTAAAAACATTTTTTACTTTTTCAAAATTAGGGAATAAGGCTGATAATCCTTTACCCAATCCATTATAAATCGACCGACCAGCCGAAAGAATTTCTTCGATAGTAAAATCGACTAACATGAAGAAACCCGCAAAAAAAAGTATAAAAACCAATAAGTAAGTTCCCCATTGTCCAAATAAATAGCCGAACGTCGCATAATATAACGCTCCTAGCATTCCACCGCCTAAACTTTGGTAATTTTGACTCGTAAGCAACTCATTCTTAAATATTTCAAACGTTTCATTAAATATTGTGTTCGCAGTAATTTCAGTAAAAAAGAATGTATTAAAATGCAGTAATGTCGTTATCGCTGATAAAACAAGCACTCCACCAATAAATTGTTTTGAACGAACATTTACCAACCGCCCCTTAACAATTAATAAAAATGAAAAAATAGTAATAACTGATAATAATAACGTATAAGCTTCCCCTACGAATAAACGGAATGTGTTCGCAAACATCAACCCGAAAAAGCCCCAGTTAAATAGTGCGACAACACTAAAGAAAAAAATAACTAAACCTAAAATCAAATAGGATGCTTGATAAGTCTGTTTATCCTTTTTATTAGTTGGCTTGCGTTTTTTAGTCGCATTCGTTTTTTTGGTTTGATTGGCCAACTCCTTTGCCTCCTTATCTTTTAATCTAAATTATATTTTTGATATAATAATAGCATCTAGCATTATAACATTAGTTGATTATTTTTTCGAACTCTTGTTTGTATATTATACGAGAAAGGAAGTTTTTACTATGGAAACTTATAAAATAATCGTTAAAGGTCGTGTTCAAGGCGTAGGCTATCGCGCACATATTTACCAAAACGCAAGTCAAAAAGACTTACATGGTAACGTGAGAAATTTATCCGACGGTTCTGTACAAATTATCTTACAAGGTACTGAAGAAGATTTAAAAAAATTGCTTCAAATCGTTCATAAAAAATCACACCCATTTATGAATGCACAACATGTTGATACAAAAACTATTCCTTCAGTTAAAGAGTATAATGATTTCTCAATTATCTATTAATTCATAATTAGTTAACATAGTTACATAGTTTTTTTTCTTATTGAAAAAGCTATCATTATTCGCTATAGTAGTGAAGTATGAAATTTTACTAGGAGCGTGAACATGAAGAAATTTAAATTAAATAAACAAAAAATCCAAATGATAGCTCTACTTACTTTTGTTGTATTAGTAGCATCTGGCTGTGTATCTTATGATTCGGCTGGAAATCCTTCTGGATGGGTATATGACTACTTCGGAAGACCCGCATCAATCTTCTTAGATTGGTTAGCAAATGTTTTTGGCGGTAGTTATGGTATTGCAATTATCATCGTCACAATCATTACTCGATTGATTATGATGCCGTCATCATTAAAAATGACAAAAAATTCAATGATTAGTCAAGCGAAAATGAAAATTGCACAACCTGAGATTGATGAAATTAAAGCTGAGCTAGAAGCTACAAAAGATCCTCAAGAACAAAACGCATTAAACCAAGAATTAATGGCTGTTTATAAAAAATATGATATCGATATGTTTGGTGGTCTATCAGGCTGTCTTCCATTAGTTATTCAAATGCCAATAATTTCAGCTGTTTATGCAGCGATTCGTTCTTCTGAAGAAATTAGAAGTTCTGTCTTTTTAGGTATTAACTTAGGTGAACAAAGCATTCCTTTAGTAATTGTTGTTGTCTTAGTTACAGCAGCACAAGGTTGGTTGATGCAAAAAAATACACCTCAAGCCGATAACGCTCAAGCGGCTCAAACTAATCGTACCATGATGTTGATGAACCCATTAATGATTGGTTGGATTTCTTGGATATCTGCAGCTGGTTTAGGCTTGTACTTCTTAGCAGGTGGTATTTTTGCTTTAGTTCAACAAATGTATACGAATAAAATTGTTCGTCCAAAAATTAAAGCTTTAGTTGCTGAAGAAGAAGCAAAACATAAAAACTCACCACGTAAAGCTCGTAAACCAAGAGCTACACAAACAAAATCTGATGGAACGACTCAGCGTTTAGTTCCAACAAAAAACACTCCTGGTATTGAGACTAACAATCGTCGTAATGCAGGAAAACAAAATAAGAAATAAAACATAATTTTCAAGAGCCTTGATTTAGAATCAAGGCTCTTTTTTTAATTGAATTTTAATTTTATAGCGGTATAATATCTTAAATATGATATTAAAATTTAAGGAGCTTGCCTTTTGAAATTTATCGATCAATCATTACTACAAAAATTAACACAACTAAGACACAACCTAAAAGATATTCCAGAATTATCTGGGAAAGAATTTAAAACGCGCGCCCTACTCATTAAGTTTTTAAAACAAAATACTAACCTAGAAATACATGATCTCGGGACATGGTTTTACGCTATCCAACGAGTTAATAGTAGCCGTGGTGCCATTGTATTCCGAGCGGATCACGATGCAATACTCCATCCAGACGGTTACCCTTTTCACGGATGCGGACACGACGGTCATTCCACAATACTGGCCGGCTTGGCATTGTTATTACAAAAAGAAAAGTTAGAACAATCAATTATTTTCTTATTTCAACCATCGGAAGAAAATGGACAAGGCGCAAAGCAATGTTTAAAACTTTTTGACTTAGAAAACGTCGAGCGTATTTATGGTTTACATAATTTTCCCGGCTTTGAACTTGGTCATATAATTATCCGTGTTGGAACGTTTATGTGTGCGTCGTTAGGTCTAACTGTTCGTTTTACTGGACACCAAACACATGCTGCTACACCTGAAAAAGGGACTAATCCTGCATTTGCCATTTCCCAGCTTACCCAAATGTTAGAACCACTCTCATATTTTAATGGATTTGAATCATTTAAATGGAAGGATTTAACATTTTCAAGTATGGTATTGGCAACCGTAGTAAGTATTCAAGTTGGTCAGGCAAATCATTTTGGTATTTCTCCAAGTAATGGAAGTCTACAATTAACTTTACGAGCTGAAAAACAACAAGATTTATCAAAATTACTGACAAAAATAAAAGAAACTTCACTACAGCTAGCTAAGCAATATAACCTAACCTTACAATTTGAAGTCAACGACGAATTTGTCGAAACTACCAATCCCGAGAGTTTGACTCATCATGTAAATAAAATATTTTCGAATGACGGGCTCCACATACATGAATTAGTTGAACCCTTTAGACCATCAGAAGATTTTGGTTATTATCAACTTGAAAAATCAGGCGTATTCTTCGGTATCGGAAGCGGGCTTCAGACACCACCACTTCACAGTCATGATTATGTGTTTCCTGATGAAATCATTCCATACGGTATTCGTGCCTTCTATTCAATTGTAATGAATTACCCTACAAATATTCTTTTATAAAACAAAAAACATCTCAAAAATGAGATGTTTTTTGTTTTATAAGTTTTTCTTTTGAGCAATTTGCTTAAGTTTATAAACTTGACGTGTGTCACTAAGAATCGGAAATTCAACATAGAAAATAGATCCATGATTCAAGACACTTTCCACACGTACATCACCTTTATAACCTTCTACTAATTGTTTAGCTATACTTAAGCCCAATCCATTGCCGCCTTTATTTCTAGAACGTGCTTTATCCACGCGATAAAAACGACCAAATACTCTCTCTTTATCCTCATCCGTCATACCTTCTCCGAAATCTTGCACCGCTATTTCAACTTTAGTTAACGTTTGACTAACAGACACATGAATTTCTTGGCGTTCTCGGCTATACTTCACTGCATTATCCAGTAAAATAATCAAAATCTGCTCAAAATGATTCCGGAAAATTCTAACATAAAGTTCTTTATCGTCTTTTTCACTATCAAGGTAAAACTGAAAATCGGGATATAAAATGACAAAATTGTTAAACACTTGTCGAGTAGTAGAATTAACTTCAGTAATTTCATCCTTATAATCGATGTCCACATGGTCAGCTCTGGACAAGTCCAACATTTCCTGAACCAAGCCTTTCATACGAGTTATTTCTTGTAAAGACGCTGAAATTGATTCTTCTAAAATTTCCGGATCCTCTTTTCCCCATCGATTTAACATTTTAAGATGTCCTTCAACAATTGCGACTGGAGTTCTTAATTCATGTGAAACATCCTCCACGAATTGCTTCTGGTTTCTTACATATAAATCTATTTTATCTAATAAGCGGTTGACATGAATACTTAAGTCACTCCACTCATCATTACTAGACGGTTTTCGTACTCTTAATTCAGATAAATTCTCTTCTTCTACAAGATCTAGACTATTATTTAAATACGTCAATGGTCTTAAGAAGCGATTCGAAATAAAAATAGAAATTACAGTTGCTAGAATTGTCAAAATCAACAATACGGTTAAGAGATGCTTTTGTTGTGTGGCTTCCATTTTTTCAATGACTTCAGGAGACACTAAAAACTGAAATGTTCCGAGAGTCTGATTCGTTTCTCTCGATACAACATTGGTATTGCCGATAAATGTTTCGGTACCATCAATCACCACAGTTGTAAGATTTTTAGATAAATCAGATTTCGAAGCTGTTAATTTTCTAGTCTCAAAAATCAATTGGCTGTCGTTATTAAATAATCTAACGACAATATCTTCATTTTCTAAATAAGTCAAATAGTCAACAATTGTTTTATCACCAGTAACGGTGTTCGTCACAAAGTCTTCTTTTTGAAATGGTTCAGATAAACCCGACAACATGTTTTCTATTATATTAAATCTTTGTTGACTGATTTCTTTTAAATGATTATAACGGCTATACATTGTTTGTTTATGATAAAAAGTAACACCCGCTAAACTTACAATAAAAAAACTAACTAATAACAAAATTCCCCATTTCCATTTCAAGGAAAGGGGTTGTTTTGTGTCAAAAAATTTAGGCAATTTCATAAATTAAGTTCTCATTACATATCCTGTACCACGAACAGTTTGGATATAGCTGTCTTGGCCAGTAACGTCAATCTTGTTACGTAAATAACGAATGTAAACATCTACTACGTTCGTTTCCACTTCTGATTTGTAACCCCAAACTTTGTCGAGTAAGACTTCACGTGACATAACCATATTTAAGTTCTCCATCAAGAACAATAATAATTCATATTCTCGTTTAGTTAAATCAATGACTTCATCATTACGACGTACAATTCTGTTCGCTTTTTCAATAACTAAGTCACGATATTTCACTGTCGGTTGTTGTTGAGATCTTTGTTCGTCTTCTGTTTCAATACGTCTGAATAAAGCACGTAATCTCGCAAGTAATTCTTCAATTGCAAATGGTTTAACAATGTAATCATCTGCTCCTTGATCTAAACCTGAAACTCGGTCTATCACTGAATCTCTCGCTGTCATAATAATAATTGGGGTATCTTTCACTGGACGAATGCGACGACAAACTTCTAAACCATTTAATTCTGGTAACATTAAGTCCAAAAGAATAACATCCCAATCTTCATTCAACGCTGTTTCTAATCCACTTCGCCCGTCCATACAAATTGCAGTTTCATAACCTTCGTGTTGTAATTCCAAATCTACAAAACGCGCTAAGTTTTTTTCGTCTTCAATAATTAAAATGCGTTGTTTCGTTTTTTCTGCCATAAAAGGAATCTCCTCCTCATTGATATTTTATCTACTTCATTGATTTTACACAATTTGTGAACACAATGCTATATATTTATCTTTTATTTCTCATAATGAACTAATATAATTTGATATTTTCACCAAATAATTAAAAAAACCTCTCACTGCTTGCTAATAATTAGCTACACAGTGAGAAGAGATATGAAAGATTAATCTTCTAATTTTTCTTCTTTTCCTTCATTCCATAAGAAGTGGAAAGTACCTGGTTTGTCTACACGATTGTATGTATGAGCACCAAATAAGTCACGTTGAGCTTGGATTAAGTTCGCAGGTAATACTGCTGAACGGTATGAATCATAGTAACTAATTGCACTTGAGAATGTTGGCACTGGTATACCAGCAGCGATTGCTGTTGATACTACATGACGTACTGCATCATGATTTTTAGATACGATATCTAAGAAGTACTCATCCAACATTAAGTTTTGTAAATTAGCATCTTTTTCGTAAGCATCTGTAATCTTTTGTAAGAATTTTGCACGAATAATACATCCTGCACGGAAGATACTTGCAATCTCACCATAAGGTAAATTCCAGTTGTATTCTTCACTCGCTGCATTCATTTGAGCAAAGCCTTGCGCATAACTCATAATTTTACTGAAGTATAATGCATTTCGTAACGCTTCGATAAATTCTGCTTTTGCAGCATCATCAATATCTAGTTGTGCGTCAACGTTCGGAATGATTTCACTTGCAATAACACGTTGTTCTTTTTGAGAAGAAATGAAACGTGCAAACACTGATTCAGTAATCAATGATAGTGGCTCACCTAAATCTAAAGCACTTTGTGAAGTCCATTTACCAGTTCCTTTATTTCCAGCACGGTCCATGATTACTTCAACCATTGGCTTGCCAGTTTCTGGGTCATTTGTTTGTAAAATTTGTGCAGAAATTTCCATTAGGAAACTATCTAATTCACCATTGTTCCACTCTTCAAAAATCTTACCGATTTCTTCTGCTGATAAACCTAAACCACGGTGTAATAAGTCATATGATTCTGCAATTAATTGCATATCTCCATACTCAATACCGTTATGTACCATTTTTACATAATGACCTGCACCATTTTCACCAATATATGTCACACACGGTTTTCCGTCTTCAGCTTTAGCTGCAATTTTCTCAAAAATTGGTGCTACCAATTCGTATGCTTCTTTTTGTCCACCAGGCATAATAGCTGGCCCTAATAAAGCTCCTTCTTCACCACCAGAAACGCCAGTACCAATAAAATTAATACCGGATTCCGCTAAATATTCACTACGACGAATTGTATCTTTGTAATAGGTGTTACCACCATCAATTAAGATATCACCTTTATCTAAATGTGGTAATAAGCTTTCAATTGTCGCGTCCGTACCCGCTCCAGCTTGTACCATTAACATGATTTTACGCGGAGTTTCTAAACTATCCACAAATTCTTCAATTGTGAAAGTTCCTTTTAGATTTTTGTCTGGATTTTCCTCTAAGACATCTGTTGTTTTAGATCCCGTTCTGTTATACAAAGAAACTGAATAGCCACGGCTTTCAATATTTAATGCAATGTTACGGCCCATAACCGCCATACCTACTACACCAATTTGTTGTTTACTCATAATTTTCCTCCTTAACTTTTAACTCTATTCTATTTTACCAAATTTTAATCATAGTTTAAAGTTTCTATTGCTTTTCACAATTGAAATCTTATCTTTTATTCGGTAAAATGTATTTACAGAATGTTTTAAAGGAGCTTATTATGCCTCAAAAATTAAATAAATACTCAAAGAAAAAGAAAAGCAAAATGGAAAAAATTGTTAAAATAACTGCCATCCTAATGGTAATTGCGATGGTTTCATCTCTATTAATAAGTTTAGCAGTTAGCTTAAACTTATTTATCTAATTTTGCTAGCTAACATGAAATAATAATTTCATGTTACTAATGATTTTTTCATATTGGAATTTTGATTAGCTTGCCGTTGCAGCATCAAACACTCAATATGAATAAAAGCACTGATGACAGCTTAACCAGTCATCAGTGCTTTTTTATTATTTAATATTTGATTTTGTTTTACCTGTCCAATTCGAAAAACCACCTTTAAGAATATGAATGTTCTTAAAGCCATCTTTTCTTAAAATATTCGCTGCACGAGAAGCGTAGTTTAAATTATCATCGTATAAATAAATTTCTTTATCGCGACGAATTTCATTGAATCGCATTTTGAATTGAGAAATTGGGATATTACGTGCGCCCAGTACATGGTTCGCATCAAATTCTGCCGGTTCTCTTACATCGATGACTTCAACTTTACGTATATCCTCATTCATTTTATCCGAATCAACCATTTTGGCAGACATCTTACGTAAAACCCAAAGCCATGCATAGTAAATTCCGTATAAAGCTGCAATAAATACTAAAGTAAATAAAATTGTTTCTAATAGTGTCATAAAAATAAATCCTTACCCTTCTACTGACTGTAACTTAACAAGTTGTGCCGCTCCCATAATACCAGCGTCATTTCCTAATTTTGCTAAGACCAATGTTTCATTATGACGAATTTGTGGGAAACAATATCCCATGAATTGTTCATTAACTTTGTTTAATAAAAAATCTCCTGCTAGCGCTACACCACCTGCTAATACAATTTTTGATGGATTTAATGTATTCGCTAAATGCGAGCAAGCTAGTCCTAAATAATGCGCAAAATGATCAACTACTTGTAATGCAAAGTAATCTCCTTCTTTAGCAGCATCGAAAATATCTTTTGAATTAACGTCTGCTCCGTCATCTAGTTGAGCCTTAACTTCTGAATCTCCAACATATTCTTGTGCAAATTTACGTGCTAAGTGCATAATACCAGTTGCTGAAGCCACTGTTTCTAGACAACCTTTTTTGCCACAAGTACAATCAAAATGTCCTTCGGTATCGATTGTTAAGTGACCAATTTCGCCAGCAGCTCCATTTACACCACGGACTAATTGCCCATTTACAACAACGCCACCACCTACACCTGTACCTAAAGTGACAGTAATACAATCTAGTGCGCCCTCACCAGCTCCACGCCACTGTTCGCCTAAAGCAGCGATATTTGCATCGTTCTCAATAAAGAACGGAATATCAAATTTTTCACCAAAAGCTTTACCAATCTCTTGCAATGTGCTCCAGTTTAAATTATAAGCACCAATGACTGTTTTAGCATCGGCATCCACTTTACCTGGCGAGCCCATCCCGATGCCTAAGAAATCAGTTTCTT
The DNA here is from genome assembly GCF_009659375.1 of Fundicoccus ignavus. Taxonomy (GTDB): domain Bacteria; phylum Bacillota; class Bacilli; order Lactobacillales; family Aerococcaceae; genus Fundicoccus; species Fundicoccus ignavus. The sequence continues at coordinate 177,980 of NZ_WJQT01000002.1, read as the reverse complement.
TCATTTTGTATAATTCGATTCTTTCTTTTAAAGATTCAATCAAGTTAGGAACGATATGGGTACCCTCTTCTAAAATGTTAGTACTCACTGACCATTTTTCCAAAACATCCCCTGTTAAGGAAATAATCGCCATTTTGGCTGAAGTTCCACCTAAATCTATCCCAATAATTTTATCTTTCATTTATAATTGCTCCTTTAATAATATTTATAAATACCATACATGACTAATAATACAGTCAAAATGGCTACGATTACAAGAGCAAATAAACGTTCTTTTGAAGAAATTTTACTTTTTATGGATAATCCCACGAACAAAGTGATTAATGCTCCGTAAATTGCTCCACCGAAATGTCCCCAGTTGTCAATTCCACTTGACGTCAATCCCGTGAGAACATTCAAGATAATTAAGACTGTATAGGATGTGGCTCTTTGTTTTAATGCATAGGAATGTGGATACATCTTCGATAATACAATAATAGATGCAAACATACCGAATATGGCCGTACTTGCGCCAGCCGATACACTTTCACTAAAAGCAAAAGAAAATAGATTACCACCGATTGCTGCAACCAAATAGACTACAGTAAATCGCCAATGTCCCATTAATTTCTCTAATTCCATCCCTAAAAAGTATAGCGTAATGCCATTCATAACGATGTGTTGTATGCCAATATGAAGAAATGCAGCAGTTAAGAGACGCCACCATTCTTGTGCTTGAACAATAAACGGACTAAAATTTGCACCCATTTTTAGTAAAACCAATGTGTTTTCTGTTGTCCCAAACCGTATTAACATATATATATAAACTATAATGTTAATAGCAAGAAACAAATAAGTCATAATAGGTTCATCTTGAAATGAAGCTTTACGTCGATTAAAAACTTGAAAATTCTTTTGCATGTTAATCACCTTCCAATTACAAAATATGTTTATAATTCATGATTTATATAGCTTATAATCTCATGTTTATACAAAAAAAAGCTAGCAACACGAATGCTGCTAACTAATTTTTATCATATAAATATGAATTATTTCTTAACTTCACGGTGAAGCGTTACTTTACGCTCTCTCGGGCAATATTTTTTAGCTTCTAAACGATCAGGGTTATTACGTTTACTTTTCTTAGTTAAGTAATTACGTTCGCCACATTCTGTACATTCTAAATTGATGTTTACGCGCATTGATATCCCTCCAAACATTATTAGTATTTGTAATATTATTGATTACTTCAAACAATACTAAAGTATTATAACATTAATCAATGTATTTGGCTATATTTTTTTTGAAAATCCATATAGTTTTCAAATATAAGTATCGCCATCACTTTTGTATATATCGAACATCTTCAATATCATACTCAAGTTTTTAATAATAACAAGAGCTTTTTTACAAAATTGTACTAAATTATTTTTCAGAAAGAAGCAATAAGCTATGTTAGTAAATTAATAGTATGCTATAATAATTAAGCATTTTATTGGTCGTATCAAAAATTAACTAGACTGTAACACTCTAATAGTTGAAACTTTTGAAACGTTTGATAAAATTAAATTACGTACAGGTAAATTAATTAGGTGAGGTGAAACCATGGATATATGGATTTTAGTTATTGCCCTACTTGTCATTGCGATTATATTATTTGTAATTTCAATGTATAGTAAAGACTCTAACAATGTCGAGGAACAATTAAGTGAGTTTTCTGTTCAACAGTCTCAAGAATTGTACAGCATCAAAAGTCGCATATCAGAATTAGAACGCACACAACGTCAAGTTGTAGCAAATAATAATGTTGACTACTCTAGCGAAGCAGAAGAATTGTCTACTGCAATTGAAGAAGAAATTCTACCTGAATCAATTTCAGATATGACACGAGAAGACGTCATTCGCTTATACTCTCAAGGGTATACAATGCATGAAATTGCTCATGAAGTAAAAGTTAGTCCACAAGTTGTACAACATGTTATTGATGATTATATCGAAAATCGTTAAGAAAGGATCAAGCTTATGAATAAAAGTACTTTACGCTCTTTAGCACTTGGATTCTTAGCTTCTGGTATTTTAACGGGTGCTTATGCGATTTTCTTTCAAGGGAACGTTCCTATCCAAGGTGTAACGATTCCTTCTGTCTTAAATTCAAGCTCTGCTACTCACGAAGAAGAATTAGCACAATATCGTGATGAAATGAGTTCATTAATCGCAGAACGCGATACATTGGAAGAAAATCAAGTAACAAAAGATGAAGAAATTGCATCATTAACTGAAAAAAATACTGGGCTAGAAAACCAAATTGCTGAATTACAATTAGAAAATCGTTCACTTTCAAGTGACGGAGATGGTGAACAAAGCGAAACTGAAGATGAAACAACTACAGAAGATTCTACAGATGAGGAAACAGAAAATTCTACTTCTTCAACTTCTGGCACTTTCGTGATTTCTCAAGGAGAAACATCCGTCGATATCGCGAGCAACTTAGAAGCTCAAGGATTCGTCGAATCAGCAGCAGAATTCCAAGCTTTACTTGATGAATGGGGTTTAAACTCTATTATTCAAGCTGGTAGCTATGAAATTTCATCTGATATGACAATTCATGACATCGCTAATGAGATTACACACGGCGCATATTATTATTATTAATATCAGGGTCTGGGCATAAAGTCTCTTGTATAGAAAAACGGGTTTCCACAATTAGTTGTGAGAAACCCGTTTTTTTTGAATTCAAATTAATAATAATGGCGCCAACTCGTTACATGTAGTAATAACCTTAAAACCTTAAGACCCCAGTAATTCAAAACTTTTGAGTGTTGAATGAGACTTATTGCCCTACTCATTATCTTTCAAATCAGAAAACCTCGATCGAGTCCGTGGTCTTTAAATTGATTATATTGCTTTACTTTTGTTGAAATACTTAACGCAGCTTAGCGACTTGTTTTTTTCTACAGCGGTACAAAGGGCAATCGGCGTAGCTTGGTGTGACTTTGAGCGCAACAAATTAGACACACCCTAGCTGATTGAGCTGGAAAAACCCGAACATCAGTGAGGCTTTGAAAGCGACCTCCTCCTTGATAAACAATAAGCTGAGCCAAGTACAAAACTTGGTAAATCAACAAAAACTTATAATTAAGAAAATCTCGGACAAGTCCAAGGTTTTTAAATTCTGTTTAGCAGTATAATTTGATTATATCGTTTTACTTTTGTTGGAATATTTAACGTAGATCAGCTAATTGTTTTCCATAGCGGTATAAAGGGCAATCGGTGTAGCTTGGTGTGACTTTGAGCGCTGCGAATTAGACACACCCTAGCCGATTGAGCTGGAAAAGCACGAACGTAAGTGAGGCTTTGAAAGCGACCACCGCCTTGGAAAACAATCAGCTGAACGTAGTACAAAGCTTGATAAATCAACAGAAAACTTATAAACCCTTATACTATTAAATAATGAAAAATCCTCCGATATCAGCGATATCGGAGGGTTTTTCATTTCTATATTAAAATTTCTATATTAGTTTGCTGGTGCAACAAATGTTTGCATATATTGTTCAATTGTTTCACGAGTTGATTCTTTCTGTAAGAAATAGGCATTCATCACTTCATGTGCTACTTTCGTACTTTCACGTCCCCAAGATTCTTCTAATAAGTACGGAACGATTACCGTGATTGCAATTTCTGGATTATCAAATGGTGCATAACCAACATAAGTTGCATTTGTTACCGGTTTATTAGAAGCATGTTGAACTGGTCCCGAATAAAACGCCTCGGTTGTACCAGTCTTAGATCCCACTTCGATTGGATAGTCTAAGAAATAATAACGAGCTGTCCCATCAACTGTATGAGATACTTGACGCATCCCTTCATGAATACGGTCCATTGCATTAGGGTCAATATTAATAACATTCATGACTTTAGAAGGAACAGTAGTTTTCACAGCACCTAATTCACCGTTTACATCAGTTCCTCTAATTTCTTTCACAATTCGTGGTGCATACCTTGTACCACCATTTGCGATGGTCGCAACATACTGAGCCATTTGTAATGGTGTATACAAATCGAATTGTCCGTATGCTAAGTCTAACGCACTAACTAATTGGTCACTTGTTGGTGTGTATCCTGAAGATTCATTAGGTAAGTCAATTCCTGTTTGAGTCCCCAAACCAAACTCTGCGAAATAATTTCTAAGAATATTGATTGTTTCGAAGTCAATATTCAAACGTCCATCTTCTTGATAGTCTGTTTGACCACCAATTCTCATCGCTAATTTTATCATATAGATATTTGAAGATTTTTGTAATGCTTCAATATCATCAATCGGCAATTGTCCATCTCGGTTAAAAACTGATGATTTCTCTTGCGAAGCTTGGAATTTCAGCGGCTCATCTACAATAATATTATCTGACGTGCTTATTACACCTTCTAGATAACCCATCGCAACCATCGCTGGTTTCACACTTGATCCCATACCATAACTTGTATTGATCGCACCTAAAGCATCATCCACAATTACATCGTAATTATAAGAATCCGTTGCTTCATCGTACTCGAATCGTTTACCAGAGATCGCTAGAATATCTCCTGTATTAGGATCCATAGCCACGACATAAATTCTGTCATTCAAGCCTTGGTTCGTCATATTCTTCAATGCATTTTCAGTAATTTCATCAACTTCTGCTTGGAAGGCTGAATCAATACTTAATACTAAGTTATCTCCTTTGGCTCCTTCAAAGACCATCTCATTTTCTAGAATATCATCGGCAGAATCTGTGACGATATTATAAATTGATTTTGATCCTCTTAAAGCATCTTCATATTGTTGTTCAAGATAACTAATACCTACTCGATCATTCATAGCATAGCCACGTGTCAATAATTCATCTGCTCTTTCGCTTGGTAATCCTCTTTGTTCAGTTGAAACTTGACCTAAAATAGACTTAAGCATATCCCCTTGAGGGTAAACTCTTTGCCAATCGGTACCAATTTCAATACCAGGCAGACTTCCTAATTGCTCACTAACACGCGCAACTTCAGCTTCTGTAACATTTTTATTTTTTACAGTTACAGTCGATAACTCATACGCGCTATTCATTTTTTTGAATAGAGCAATGATTTTCAGTTCACCTTGTGAAAACTCTAAATCGTCTGAGGTAACCGCGGCAAGTTGAGCCTCGTACGCTGCAGAACCACTTAGTAATTTCTGTTCATCCGTTAATCGATTATTGACTTCACTCGTATTCACTACGATAAAATAATCTTTCTTATCACGTTCTGTTAAGTCTGAGACTGGAATATCGATTAACGAAGCTAATTCTTTAGCTACATTCACAATATCTAACGCATCAACACGAGACGCACGATCACGAGTATAAAGAATTGCTAGTTCAGGTTGATTCCCAACCAATATTCTTCCTTGACTGTCATAGATTACACCACGAGGAACAGAACCTGTTGACTGAGTTGACTCAGTTCTTTGAACCATATTGGTTAAAGTTTCGCCTTGATAGAGTTGCAAATATCCCAATCGTACGAATAACGCTGTAAACGCCAAAAACGTTATAAAAAACAGCAAATTTAATCGTTGTGGAATATGTGAACGATTTTTTTTACTTTTAATTTTATATTTCGCCATACATACACTCAATTCTATAATTTATTACAGGTACGTTAGACATTATATCAAATAACTAGTCACGGACCAAACTCTTTTACAAATTTAATAAAATATTCATATTTTTTTCTTCAAAGGATTACACCTTTTAGGATGAACAATCTGAAATGTTTTGCTATGATTAACTATAAGTTGTAAATATAGCTTATCATTCACAGAGAGAAATGAAAGACTATATTAGAAAAAGGAGTCAACAATATGCGTTCTTCAGGTAAAATTTATTTACTCAATATAGCATTAACCTCAAGTGTTTTCATCGCCATTTCTCTAGTAATGGGTTTTATCCCCTTCGGAGACAATACGATGTTAACCATTGACTTGGGACAACAATATATAGACTTTTATAGTTTATTCCGGGATACAGTTTTCAATGATCCCAGTCAATTATTTTATAGCTTCGAAAAAGCATTTGGCGGTGAAATGCTTGGCTTATGGGCTTATTATTTATTAAGTCCATTCAATTTAATTTTTCTCTTGTTCCCTGAATCTGAACTAGGTTTAGCCGTCACCTTAATTTCTTACTTAAAGCTAATTGCTGCTAGCACCAGTTTCTTATACTTAATTCGTCAAAAGTATCAAATAGAATCTATTCCAGCAATGCTATTTAGTCAATGTTACACATTTATGAGTTATTCTATGGTGTATTTACTCAATATCATGTGGCTCGATGGCTTAGTATTATTACCTTTAATTGTTCTAGGCCTAAATAAAAGTATTATGAGAAAGCAAAATAAACTTTATATTATGTCTTTGGCCCTATTATTAATGGCAAATTATTATATCGGTTATATGGTCTGTATCTTCTTAGCATTTTATACAATATATGAGATTGTCGAGACGCAAGAGAAAGTTAATTTAAAAGAAAGTCTCATTAAGTATTTATTGTTCTTAAAAAATTCTATCATTGCAGCTCTAATTGCTGGTGTTGTCTTACTCCCTACTTTTTACTCTTTAACTCAAAATAAAGGGAGCTATATGACCTTTGAAATCAACTGGGAAACTGCCCATAGTTTGAAAGATATTGCATCAAAATTATTTATTGGGAGTTTTTCATTTGACGAGATGTCATCTGGTTCTCCCAATTTATATGCAGGTATGATTGTATTCTTAATGGTACTGTTGTACTTTTTTAACAAAAAAATTAAACTAATTGATAAACTAGTTAGTTTAAGTATATTCCTAATTTTTTACCTATCTTTCCATTTTGAAATTCTTGATAAACTTTGGCATGGCGGGCAATTCCCGATTTGGTATCATTTCAGATTCTCATTCGTAACTAGTTTCTTTCTACTGATGTTAGCTGTTAAAGCATTTAAGTTACAACCAAAATTAATCCCAACTTACCAACTAGTCCTTGCATGCATAACAATTTTCGCTTTTTCAATCTATTATTACTTATATAATGAGTATGAGTTTTTAAATTCTATCAATATTTTTGTTTCTCTTTTAGTCGTTTTAACCTTGATTATCGTCATCCAATTAGATTTCTTAGATAAAAGTCTACGTTATACACTTTTGTTAGCAATTGTAACAGTCGAATTAACGGCAAATGCGACCTTAATTTTAGGTGATCTAAATTATGTAGTTGATTCAAAATTCCGTGATTATGTGACAACTTTAGATGATTCTTTGACTAATATCCGTCATGGAAATGATGATTTTTATCGAATTAACAAAACTTTCCAACGTACAAAAGATGAAGCAATGTTTACACACTATAATGGTCTTGACCATTTTGGTTCAACAATCGAAGCACATGTTCCAGAATTGTTTGGCTATTTAGGTTTGCCTGATGGAAATGGTTTCGTTACCTATACTAATGGAACTTTGTTCACGGATGATTTTTTTAATGTTAAATATCATATCGAGCCAACTGATGATTCTGCTAATCATACACTCGATCATGAATATGTCTTATATCCCCGTGCAACTGATTTAGACAACAAGTCTTACCCTATCTATACACAGAATAATCGTTACTTAATTAGAGAAAATGAAGAACGATTCGGATTAGCGATTGAAGTAAGCCCTTCAATTTCGGACACAATCGACTCTTTTGTTCAACATCAGCCTATTTACAATCAAGAATTATTACTTAAATTAATTGATTTCCAAGGTTCTGGCGATGCATATTTTGAAGAGAGAGAACTTAAGGACGGCTCTTATCACAATGTGGAAGTGACTAGTGTAGGTGATGGCGATTACTTGACTTATGAAGTAATTGATCCAACGATTGATGAAGCTTATTTTGAATTTGAATTTGCGACGGATAGTGAAAATCCATATTATTTCACCCTCCCTAGTCAATATGATGATGAAAATGTTTCGTTGAGTTTGAATGGTCAACGGTATCGATTCTATACACCATTTCGTCGTCGCCAAATCACAAATGCTAGTTATCAAACAATTGATGATTCACAAGTATTAAGAGTTAAACTACTTGAAGATAGCCTGAGTGCTAACTTAGTTTCGCTGTATGAATTTGATGAAAATCGTTTCAATGATTTAGTTGCTTCGAAACAAGATCAGTTATTTGAAGTGAGCTTCTTCTCGCAAAATTATATTGAGGGAACCATAACAACCATTCAAGATGAGGGTTATCTATTGTTTACAATTCCCTTTGATAGCCAATGGGAAATAACGGTTAATGGTAAGAATGTAGAACCTGAAGCAGTGCTTAATGATACGTTAATGGCTATTCCCATTACTGCTGGAAAGCATAACATCAGTCTTAAATACTTCCCGCGTTCAATTTGGTTCGGCTTAGCAAATAGTATTACAGGACTTATGCTATTTATCGGTAGTGAATTCTATATTTCAAGGCAAAAAAAGAAAAATGATTGAAATTGCTTAAAAACTTCGCTATGATGAATAAATTAAGTGTGTCTCTCTAATCACACGATGCAAAGGAAGTTGAAATTGAAATATATGTTTAAATTACTGAAATTAGGCTTAAAAAATCCAAGATTTTACATTGAAGCCTTAAATCTTAAATGGAAAAATCTATTTGTTTTGAGTTTGTTAGCAATGCTAGCTTTATCAGGTAGTATCGTTGTTCAGACTTTACCTTTAATTGATTCAATTTCAAATGATGTCACGGCAGCTGTTGATCATGTCCCAGAATTTCAATTTGAAGATGGGTTATTAAAACTTGAAGACAACGAAAAATCATTATATTATCAATCTAATTTTTTCCAATTAGTGATTGATGATACGGTTAGCAGTCGTGGAATGCAAAATTACATTCCAATTGATACAACTAAAGCAAATAAGCTTTCTACCGATACATTACTAAATTTACTGGTGCTACAAGATCAAACAATTGTGATTATCGCGGGAAACTTTTATCGCATTCCTGACTATTATCATTTGTTTAGTAATCACGATTCATTAATTACTTTACTACAAAGTATCGATAGTCAAAAGGCAACGATGTTAACGAGTGTTTTCATTACTGCGTTCATATTTAGTTTCTTTATCTACTGGTTTCAAATGCTATTGATTGCGGCAGTTGCTGGATGGTTTAATGCTCGCTTAACACAAAAAATCTTATTTAAAATGCGTCTAAAACTAAGTATTATCGTATCTTTTGTTCCCTTAATATTGCTTCAATTAATGGATGCAATTTTACCCTTTTTCCGTTCGAGTTATTTTATGTTAATGTTTATCACTCTATATATTATCTATTTGGCTTTTAAAAACCATACAGAGTTCATTCGAAATCTGATGCAAAAAATCAATAAAAAAGAGCTAGATAAAAACGAAGAAGAATCCCAGCGCTAAGCTTAGGATTCTTCTTTTTTTGGTTTATTTATTTTTATTGCGATTTCTAATTTCTTTTCTCTGAACACGTCCGGCTTTTTTAGCTTCAGAACGTCGGTGTTGTTTGATTTGTTCATTCAATTTACGTTTGTATCCAGGTTTTACTTTGCGTTTATTATTTCGGTTAATCATCCCTTTTACCACTGGATCATCAGAATCTTTCTTAGAATCCTCACGTTCTAAACGAGCATGACGTGATTTCACTTCTTTAATCTCACCTTTGGTAATTTCAACAGAAGTAAACTCGATCCCTTTTTTCTCTAATTCTGCAATTGAACGATCATCATCCGGTGTTACAAAAGTATAAGCTGTTCCCGCTAATTGATTACGCCCAGTACGACCAACACGGTGAACAAAGAATTCCAATTCTTTAGGTACTTCAGTATTAATTACCATAGAAATACCTGGAATATCAATACCACGTGCTGCTAAATCTGACGCCACAACATATTGATAATCCAAATCACGAATTTGACGCATCAAACGTTTACGTTCTCTCGGTTGTACTCCTCCATGAATCTTCGCAACTTTCATACCTTGTTGTTTTAAATAGTCGCTTACTTCGTCAGCATACTGTCTTGTATTACAGAAGACTAATGCTAAATAAGGGTGCCCCATTGTCAATAATTGGTAGACCAACTCTTTTCGGTCGCGTCCATGTGTGTTTATTAAGAAATTATCAATTTTATCCGCTAAAACTGTTTTAGGTTCAATTTTAATTTCTTTTGGTGAAGCCATATATTTATTCAAGAATACTTGAAGTTGTTGTGGAATAGTTGCTGAGAATACCATCATTTGTAAGTCTTTTGGCATACGTGAGGCAATTTCATCAACTGTTTCTAAGAAGCCTAAATCCATTGTCATATCAGCTTCATCAATAATCATAGTATGAGCAGTTTGGACCCATAGAGCATTCTCAGACATTAAGTCAAAGATACGTCCAGGTGTTCCGATTACAATTTGCGGTTGGCCACTGTTTTTTAATTTCTCAATTTGTTTAACTTTATCTGTTCCACCGATATATTTAACAATTGAAATTTCATTTTCTGAATGAGAAGCCATTTGCTTTGCAAAATCATATAATTGAGTTGCTAACTCACGACTTGGTGCTGTTATAACTACTTGTACTTCTTTTTTGGCAGGATCCAAATTATTAAACATAGGAATTAAAAAACTATGTGTCTTTCCTGATCCTGTCTGAGATTGAACAATTAAATTGTTACCCGCTAGTGCTGGTTCAATTACTTCTTCTTGAACTGGGGTTAAAGTTTCAAATCTCAATTCTTTTAAAGCTCTCTGAATAAATGGTTTCAAGCTTAAATCTTTATATAATGTCATTTTTTTCTCCTAAATTCTTTGCTCAACGTATTAACAAATTCAGTTAATATTCCATCTGCATGGCGGAGAACTGGTCCTCATTGACTATTTAACCATTATTTATTTAGTATTACGTAGACGATTTTCAAAGCTACGTAGAGCTGCAAGATAAATGATTGGTTGAGTAGATGTAAATCTAGCATAATATAGTCTGTCTTGGAAGGCCAATTCCTGATCCGTTAAATTATTTGATATTGCAATCGCAATGGTGTCAGCCATTGATAGAATATCTTGTTCCGAACGGATTTGCGCTCCTAGTATTTTACCTGTTTTAGAATCAGTAATCAATTTTAATTTTACGGGATCACTAATTGTTATCGAATAAGGGGTTTCAACATTTACAGTGCTAACTTCATAATGCTGGCTCGCTTCAATTTCAGTTTGTCCAACACTTGTAATGTATTGACTAAACACTCGTGAACCAATGAGTCTTAAGGATTGTTGATGTTTTACCCGGGGCTCAAATAAATTAAACGCAGCGATTTGTCCAGATCTCACCGCATTATTTACTAAAGCTATAAATGCCTGCTCCTCTTCAAATGTAGGTGTTTGAACTAAGTCACCCACAGCATAGATGTTCGTAATAGCTGTTTCTAGATAATCGTTGACAACAATTGTTCCATCTTCGTTTAGTGGTAATAAATCTGCTACCAGATGACTTTGAGGACTTAAATTGACACCTAATATCACTAAATCAGGGTTCAAAGTGCGTTTAGTTGTTGTTACTTTAAGTGATTTACCGCTAATATCCATTACTTTTTCATCTAATAATATATCAACACCAACAATTTCTATTGCTTCTTGAACTGAATCGACAACATCTTGATCGAAGTATCTCGAAAGTAATGAAGTTTCTGCTTCTATTAAAGTAACTTGTTTATTAGCATTTACTAGAGCCTCCGTTACTTCAATCCCGATTTGTCCCCCACCGATTACAGCAATGTGTTGTGCTTTATCGATTTTAGCATATCCATTAGCTGCATTCTGTAATTCTTTCGTTGTGACTAATTGTGGATGTGACCAATCATGAAGTATAGATGATTCTTGTCTTGAACCCATCGCTAAAACCAATTTGTCATAGGCCATTATCTTATGTTCTTGATTCACATGGTCATAGTAGGTAATTTTTTGTTCGTCTGCTTTAATGGCAGTCACTTCTGAATCTAAATGTAATTTAATGTTTGCACGTCTCACATCAGACTCAGTAACGAAATAGGCCTGTGTAATATCTTCAATTTCTTCATTTAATGTTAAATTTAATCCACTAGGAATAAATCCAATTGTTGATTGCTTTTCTAAGATATAAATATTCGCTTTTGGGTGTAATTTACGTGTTTCCATCGCACAACTAATGCCAGCAAAAGATCCACCAATAATAACAATATTCATTTGATATTCCTCCACTTTCTTTAATGAAGCATTCCATCTATTAGTATACAAGTTTTCATGCTTAACAACAATTTGTTTTAAGCCATAAAGTTGTTATTTCATTAAATAAATAATAATAAAAGAATGTTCTCATTTAAATTTAACCAATTGTGTATTTTTTCTAAATCATATATAATAAAACTTGTGAAAACGGAGGGATCCATATGAATAGAAATAAATTAGTTGTTACCTTATTTGGTGCATCAGGTGATTTAGCTGCTCGAAAACTTTACCCAGCATTTTATCGCCTATATAAAAGTAAACAAATATCTGAAAACTTTGCCTTAATTGGTACTGCTCGCCGTGAGTGGTCGGATGATTATTTCCGTCAAATGGTCTTAGAGAGTATTCAATCCGAAATTGAAGACCCTAAACACGCTGAGGAATTTGTGACGCATTTTTACTATCAACCACACGACGTTCATGATGCTGAACATTATGTTAAACTACGCAATTTAGCAGACAAACTTGATAAAGAATATGCTGCATGTGGAAATCGTATTTTCTATATTTCCTTATCACCTGCTCTATTCCCAGTTATTACTGGACATTTAAAAGGTGAAAATCTATTAACCGATAATGGTTATAATCGATTAATTATCGAAAAACCATTTGGGAATGATTATGATTCTGCTTGTGAACTACAAGCCCAATTAGAAAAAGCTTTCGATGAGGAACAGATTTATCGTATCGACCATTATTTAGGTAAAGGTATTGTTCACTCCATATATAATTTACGCTTCGATAACATGTTAATGAAACACGTATGGAATAAAGATGCGATCGATAATATTCAAATCTCACTTTCTGAAGAAGTAGGTGTGGAAGATCGTGGCGAATACTACGAAAGTTTTGGTGTAGCTAAAGATATGATTCAAAATCATGCCCTTCAGTTACTCGCATTAATTGCGATGGAAAAACCATCAAGTAATAGTCCTGAAGCAATTCGTCAAGAAAAAATTAAAGTTCTCGAAAACTTACGTCACTACACATCTACTGATGATATTCTTGAAAACGTTGTGCGTGGACAATATGCTGCGAGTGAAGATGGTACTTTACCAGCTTATCGCGACGAAAATAACGTAGCTAACGATTCAGATACATCAACATTTTTTGCAGCGAAAGTAGAAGTAAACTTACCACAATGGGAAGGAGTTCCCTTCTACATTCGTTCTGGAAAACGTATGGCAGATAAACATACAGAAATAAATATTCTCTTTAAGCCTACTGGTCCAAATTTAGAACCAAACCGTTTCAAAATTGAAATCGGACCTCGTACAGCTTACCGTATTTATATTAACCAAAAACAAGTTGGTTATGACTTAGACGCTGAATTAGTGCCATTAAGTTACTATTATAGTGATCAACAGTTAAATGAAATGCCTGCTGACTATGAACGCTTAATCTTCGAGTGTATTCAAGGTAATGTAAGTAACTTTACTCATTGGTTAGAAGTAGCAAATGCTTGGAAATTCGTCGATAACATCATCGATCTTTGGGAGCAAATGCCTGAACCAAACTTCCCTAATTACAAAGCAAATAGTTGGGGACCTGAAGCCTCTGACAAACTATTAAAACGTGGCAATACCAAATGGGTATAACCTATTAAACAATTTAAAGATAAAAGTCGCCCGTGAACAATATTCACGAGCGACTTTTTTTAGTTAGATTTGTAAGCGATGCTAGCTTCTTTTAATTCAGCAAGTATTGCTTCAACTTCTTTATAACTGTATGCTTTGGCACCACTTGCTTTAGGGTGTCCGCCTCCATAATGATTAGCTGCAATTTCATTAATTGATGGGCCTTTTGAACGGATACGACAACGGTAACTTTCGTTGGCACCTTCTTGTTCTACGAAAATCACCCAAGTAACCACGCCTTCAATTTGACCCGGAAGACCGACAATGCTATTGGTCTGTTCTTCTGTAATATCAAAATCAAGCAAATCTTGTCTTGTAATCATGACACTTGCAACACCATATTCTGTCACTGTCATATTATTCATCGTATGCCCTTGAAATTTAGCTTCTTTAGCTGACATTGTTTGGAAGCGATCACTGATTTCAAATGCATTAAAATCAAAGGCCAACAAACGCGCTGCAGCATTGAATGTGATGCTAGTGGTCGAATTGAATAGAAAACGACCTGTATCACCAACAATACCCGCGTAAAGGATTTTTGCAGCTGCCTGATTCATTGGTAAACGCCCACCTAAATAATGGCTAATTTCTGCAATTATTTCACTACAAGAACTAGCTTCAGTATGAACGATTTCCAATGTTCCAAAGTTTTCTACTTCAGGATGATGGTCAATCTTTATCATCTCAGCTCCGGAAGCATAATATTTGCCATCAATTCTAGGTGAATTTGCTGTATCAACAATAATGACTAATGACCCAGAATAATCTGCTTCCGTCACTTCCTCTGTCGAAGCTAACCAACTTAAGCCTTTTGAGACAGTCCCAGCTGCTTTAACTTGCTTATTAGGAAATTTACCTTCAATTAAATATTTCAAACCATATTGAGAACCTAATGCATCTGGATCCGGTCGAACATGACGATGGATAATAATTCGATCATATTCTTGAATTTTTGAATAAAGAGTTTCTATTTGAGTAGCATCTAAATACATAATTTCCTACCTTCTATTTCGTATAATTTCTGCCAATAATTTGACTTGTAACTAATGCTCTAGCAACTAAAGTATTCTCATGGAATATATCTACTTGACTCAGAGCTGAACGGCGATTTTGATTGACAATTTCGACACTAAACTGAATATCATTTCCCATCTGAACTAAGTTGAAGTAATTAAAATTCAGTGATTCAATAATATTATTTAAGCCAGTTGTCTCATAAATTCGACGATAAGCTACCTGACTAATTAACTCACACAATACTCCGTAAGAAATTGTTCCCAAATTATTAATCATTTGAGGTTGAACACTGAAGGCATATTGGTATCTTTGATCCTCGCCATCAGAATGATATTCTTCAAGGTGTACCACAACGTCATCTTCATACGTATTCACAATTTGTGGTTGTTGTTGCATTGTCTGGATAGCTTTCATAATATCTTGTCGAGTAACCACTCCAAGTAATTGTAAATTATCTGCCACAACTGGAATCATTTCAATATCTTCCCATACCATGCGGTGAGAAACGTTAGCGACACTCATATGCGTTTTCACTGTTACCGTTTCTTTCGTCATCACTCGCTCAATTGGAACAGACTCGCTTCTACCAATTAAATCTTTGGCAGTCACAACACCCGTTAAACGATTATTATACACCACTGGGAAGCGAGATAAACCAGTTTCATTCGATAAGTCATGGAATACTTTAATCGTATCTTGCGGACTCAGTGCCTTTGTCTGTTCAATTGGGGTATAAATATCCTTAATGGTAATAATTTCTTTCTTAATTAATTGCTCTGTCATTGAACGGTTAATGATAGTCGCAACTGTAAACGTGTCATGTGTCGTTGAAATTATAGGTAATTCTTTCTTATTTGCTAAATCAATCACATCTTGACTTGTCTTCAAGCCCCCCGTTACTAATACAGCAATTCCATTTTCTAAAGCTAGTTTTTGAACATCTTCACGGTTACCAACGATAATTAAAGTATTCTTGGAGAAATATCGCTCCATTGCATCTACCGTCATCGCTCCAATAATAAATTTAGATAATGGATGATCTAAACCATTCTCTCCACCTAATATTTCGCCATCTGTGACACGTGCTACTTCCCGAAAAGTCAACATATCCGGAATATATTCAGTTTTCTTCTCTATCCTAATTGTTCCAACACGCTCAATTGTTGAGACTAAACCATTGATTTCTGCATCTTTTATTGCGCGATAGGCTGTTCCTTCGCTCATATTTAATTGTTTCGCAATGCCTCGAACTGAGATTTTTTCTCCGACAGGCAATGTTTCGATATATTGAATAATTTGTTCATGCTTCGTCGCCATCTTTACACCTCAATTTCAAATCTACTTTTATACAGCAAAAAACTGTTACACAAAATAGTATAACAGTTTTTGTATTTGTCGGCTAGCTTGTTTCGGCTGTACTAGCAACTTTTCGTGATTTATTTAACGTTCAAATTTAACAATTGGCTTTCTGGCTGCAGTTGTTTCATCTAAACGTTTAACTGGAGTAGAATGTGGCGCTTCATTCAATAACGCTGGATTCTCTTCTGCAGTTTGTGCAATCTCAATCATGGCATCCGCAAAAGCATCTAACGTTTCTTTCGCTTCTGTTTCAGTTGGCTCAATCATTAAAGCTTCGGCCACGATTAATGGGAAGTACACAGTTGGAGCATAGAAGCCATAATCTAATAAACGCTTCGCCATATCTTTTGTATTTGCACCTAGTTTCTTTTGACGTGTACCACTAAGTACAAATTCATGCTTACATACTTGAGGATAAGGCGTATCGTAGTATGGTTCTAAACGCGCCTTCAAGTAGTTCGCATTTAAGATTGCATCTTCCGATACTTGACGCAGACCATCTGGACCCATCGAACGAATATACGCATAAGCTCTAACATTAACACCAAAATTACCAAAATATCCCTTCACACGACCAATTGTTTGAGGATAGTTGCTGTTTAAGACATACTTGTCATCTTCTTTTTCAATATGTGGAACTGGTAAATAGGGTCTTAAGAACTCTTTAACCGCAACAGGACCTGATCCTGGCCCACCACCACCATGAGGTGTACTAAACGTTTTATGCAAATTAAAATGAACGGCATCAAAGCCCATAGTGCTAGGCTGAGATAAACCGAGAATTGCATTAGAGTTTGCACCATCACAATACATTAAACCACCAGCTTCATGAACAATTTCAGCAATTTGTTTAATATTTTGTTCAAATAATCCTAATGTATTCGGGTTTGTCATCATCATTCCCGCAGTGTCTGGACCGACAACTTCTTTCAATGCGTCCACACTAACTGTTCCATCTTCATTCGACTTAATCTCAACAATTTCAAATCCACAAATCGCGGCAGTTGCTGGGTTAGTTCCATGAGCTGAGTCCGGAATTAAAATCTTACGGCGGGTCTGTCCATCACCGTTTTGTTCATGATATTGCTTGAATAAAAGTAAAGCGGTCCACTCACCTTGAGCGCCTGCTGCCGGTTGTAATGAAACAGCATCCATTCCAGAGACTGCCTTTAAATATTCTTGTAAATCATATAATAATTCCAACGCACCTTGAGTCGTTTCAGGACTTTGAAGCGGATGGATATTCGCAAAACCAGAATATCTGGCAATATCCTCGTTCACTTTTGGATTATACTTCATCGTACAAGAGCCTAATGGATAAAACCCAGTCTCTAAGCCAAAGTTTTTGTTTGAAAGATTTGTATAATGTCTCATTAATTGAAGTTCAGAAACTTCAGGGAGTTCAGCAGCCTTTTGTCTGATTAAATGAGTCGGCACAATTCCTTCTAAACTAACGGTTTCTACGTCATTAGTTGGCAAACTATAGGCTCGTCTTCCAGGACGAGAAACTTCAAAAATTAATTGATCGGTTAATTTATTCATTAGATTGCCACCTCCACTAAACATTTAACTAATTGGTCTATTTCGGCTTTAGTTCGTTTTTCAGTTACACAGATCAACATCGCATTTTCAGTAGCTAATAATTCTGAAACGTCATAGCCACCGATAATATTATGAGCTAATAATTGTTTATTAACTTCTACTACTGGCTTAGCAAACTTCACAACAAACTCATTGAAGAAGTTATTATTGCTCAAAATTTCAAAGCCAGCTTCCTTCAAGTTACGTGATAAATAGTGAGCTTTGGACAAGTTTTGTTCAGCCATTTCACGAATACCTTCTTTACCAATCGCTGTCATAAATACGGCAGATCCCAAAGCAAAAAGGGCTTGGTTAGAACTCATATTACTTGTCGCTTTCTCACGACGGATATGTTGTTCACGCGTTTGAAGCGTCATCACATAGCCTCGTTTACCGTCCGAATCAACGGTTTCTCCTACGATACGACTAGGTAATTTACGCATATAGGCTTTCTTTGCTGCGAAATATCCACAATGAGGGCCACCATAAGACATTGGAATTCCTAAAGGCTGCATATCTCCTACAACAATATCCGCGCCTAAGTTACCTGGTGTTTCAAGTAAAGCTAGTGCTAATGGATTCGCTACTACAATTAGTAAAGCCTTCTTCCCTTCAAGTAAAGACTTAATTTCTTTTAAATCTTCAATTGAACCAAAGAAGTTAGGGTATTGAACCACAACAGCAGCAGTATCATCATCAATTTGAGTTTTTAAAGACTCTAAATCAGTTGATAAATCTTTGAGTCCAATCGTTTCAACATCGTATTCCATACCATAAGCATAGGTATCTACCACTTCGCGAGCTTGTGGATGAACCGCTTCCGACATTAGAATACGACCCTTCTTAGTATGACCAATTGCTAAGTTACAAGCTTCACCTAAAGAGGTAAAAGCATCATATAAACTTGAGTTGGCAACATCCATTCCAGTTAACTCACAAACCATTGATTGAAATTCAAACAAGGCTTGCAATTCACCCTGACTAGCTTCTGGCTGATATGGCACATAAGCGGTCATAAACTCAGAACGTAACAAAACATGATTAACTACACTTGGAATAAAATGATCATATGTCCCAGCACCTAAAAATAAACTAGCTTCATTTGTAGAAATATTCTTAGCAGCTAATGAGGACATTTGCTTTGTTAATTCTAATTCACTCAAAGCCTCGGGTATATCTAACGCAGTAGTTAATCTAACTTCTGCTGGAATATCAGTTAATAATGCTTCCATTTCTGAAACACCAATAACTTCTAACATTTCTTGTCTATCTGTTGGGGTTAATGGTAAATAACGATGCTGTTTTGTCACTAAACTTCACTCCTTCAATTAAGTATAATAATTAGTCTTCGATTAATGCTTCATAAGCTGCTAAAGATAATAAGTGAGAAGTGTCGATCGCACCTTCTGTTTTAATTTCAACTAACCAGCCTGATTCTAATGGTGCTTCGTTTAATAACTCAGGTTCATCTTCCAAGGCTTCGTTAATATCAGACACAACACCCGCAACAGGTGCATAAATTCCAGAAGTTGATTTTACAGATTCAACAGTTGCGAATTCTTCCTCCGCATCTAATTTATCGTCGACTGCTGGTAATTCAACATAAACAATATCGCCTAATTGATCGACTGCAAATTCTGTAATACCTACTCTGATAGTATTATCATCTAAAACTGCAATCCATTCGTGTTCTTCTGTATAAAATAATTCATTTTTGTTTACCATATTATTCACTCCTAATTATTTTCTTTTTAGCCAATCTTTTTTTGTTATTAATGCTGATATTTTCTTTTTTCTAACTTGAACAAAAACCTCTGTATCAAAAGCAGCATATTTTTTATCGATTAACATTAAACCAATCGACTTTTTGAATGTCGGGGATTGTGTTCCAGATGTAACGAAGCCAATCTCGTCTCCTTCTTGATTAAACACAAGATAGTCTTGACGTGCAATTCCTCTTTCTAGCAATTCAAACCCTCGAGAAATTCTCTGATTATCGGAAGTTTTAATTACTTGTAAAGCTTTCTGTCCAATAAAAGGTACATCTTTGTTAAGTTTTACTGCAAAAGATAAACCAGCTTCAATTGGATTAATTTCCTCATTTAATTCTTGACCATAAAGCGACATGCCAGCTTCTAATCGAAGTGTATCTCGTGCTCCCAAGCCACATTGTTGTATTTTAAAGCTAGATCCAGCAGCTAACAATTCAAGCCATAATGTTGTTGTATCTGCCCAATCACAATACAGCTCAAATCCATCTTCTCCAGTGTAGCCCGTTCTAGATAATAAAATATTTCCTACAGTACCAACTTGAACATTATCAACAAAATGATAGCCTTTAATATCTTGTAAAGGAACGTTCGTAATTTTTTCTAATACCGCAGCTGAATTAGGTCCCTGAATTGCAATTAGACCAACTTTATTGGATATATCTTGAATTTCAACCTGATAATCCTTTTTGTGGTTGTTTAACCATGAATTTATCTTATCAGAATTCGAAGCATTAGGTGTAAACATGAAACGGTCAGAAGACAACTTATAAATAATTAAATCGTCTAAAATCCCACCATCTTCATTAACAATAGTCGTATATTGTGCTTGCCCAATTTCGATTAAACGAATATCGTTCGTAATCACTGAATTTATAAACGACTCCGCATCAGAACCTGTAACTAAGATTTCTCCCATGTGGGATGTTTCAAATACACCAACGTTTTCGCGTACAGCTTCATGCTCTTCTTGAATTTTGGTGAACTGAATCGGAAGTGCCCAACCATGAAAATCATTGATGATAACGCCTTGTTCTTGATAATAATCAAACAAAGGTGTTGGTTTTAACCCGTCAACTTGTGACATTAAATCCCTCCTCATATAAATCTTAATTTTAGTTTAACATGAAAGGATATTTTTTAATAGCGGTTTGGAAGGGTTTTCACAGCTCATCATTTTCTATGTTGTTTTTTTTATAATTGCTAGCTTTATTTTAGAGAACACGCTTACTTCATTGTTCTAATGACTTTTAAACTTTCTCGACCAATCGTTAACAAATTTTACTTTCCCACTATTATTGTTCGCAAAAACCCCTTAGGATGCCTATCCTATTAATGTTTTCAGTTTAAATCCCAAGAAAAACCCATTAAACACGAACATTTTCATTTTAAAGTCGTTTTTAGTTAATTATTTTTAATAAAAAAGCTTGAACTTTATTTGAAGCCCTTTAAAATTTGTTTAGTTTTTTTGCGTATAACGTATAAACTGAATTTTTTGGATAACGCTTCCTCGTTTTTGGTGTGAAGTTCTTTTACTGGAACTTTGGAACCTCGCTCAATTAGCGAGGGCAACAGTATGCCTGACAGCTATCATTCAAGCAAGAAAACAAACAATAATAACCCAATACTAAGATTATAATCGCCTACATTAAGAACCATCGGACAAGTCCAAGGACTTTAAATTCTGTTTAGCAGTATAATTTGATTATATCGCTTTATTTTTGTTGGAATATTTAAGGTAGATCAGCTAATTGTTTTCCATAGCGGTACAAGGGGCAATTGGCGTAGCTTGCTCTGTCTATTTCGCTTTGCTCATAGACAGAGCCTAGCCGATTGAGCTGGAAAAGCAAGAACTTCAGTGAGGCTTTGAAAGCGACCACCGCCTTGGTAAACTATAAGCTGAGCGTAGTATAAAGCTTGATAAATCACATAATACTTATAAAACCTTATATTATTAAAAAAAGCCCCTAAGGGCTTTTTTCAAACTAACCTAATGCTACATCAAGGATCATCATTACACAAAATCCGACCATCAATGCCAACGTTGCTTGATCAGTATGATTAGATGTTTGTGACTCTGGAATCAAATCTTCTACTACCACGAAAATCATAGCACCAGCCGCAAATGCTAAAGCATAAGGTAATAATGCCGTAACTGTAAGAACAGCAGCTGCACCAATTACAGCAGCAACTGGTTCAACAAGTGCAGATGATTGTCCTAAATTAAAAGCTCGTTTTTGACTCTTTCCTTCTGCTCTAATTGGCATGGATAAGGCTGAACCTTCTGGTATATTCTGAATTCCAATACCAATTGTTAAAGCAATTGCACTCGCTAAAGTTGCGCCATTTAAATCTAAGAAGGCTGCTGCGTATGCTACACCAATTGAGAGACCTTCAGGAATATTATGAATAGTCATGGCTAAATATAACATCGTAGTTCGTGTTAAATTATTTTCACGAGGATTGGTATCGCCATGATCACCCGACAAGTGAATATGAGGGACTACTAAATCTAATAACCTTAAAAACAAACCTCCGGCTATAAAACCGATGGTCACAGGCACCCAAGCTGGAAAATTCGAGTCACTTACTTCAGCAAAATTAAGTGCTGGTGACAACAATGACCAAAATGATGCAGCAATCATAACTCCAGCTGCAAAACCTTGCATAATGGCTAATAAACGTTCATTAACTTCTTTTGTTAAGAAAACAGTTGCTGAACCAATCAACGTACATAGCCAAGTAAAAATCCCTCCAATCAGAGCTTGATATATAGGATGTAACTCTGCAAAAAACTCCATTAAATCACTCCAAATCTAACTGTATTGTTGAATACTTTAAGTCTTCAAATTTTGACACAGAAACTCCCAACAAACGAATATTTCGTTCTAAATTACCATGTTTATGCCATAATTTTTGAACGACAGCATAATATTCTTCGAAATCATTTGACGGTTTTGACAACTGCAATTGTCGTGTAATTGTTTCAAAATCGTCAAACCTAATTTTAATTGTTATGGTTTGGGCTTTCAAGTTTTTTAACTTCAACTTTTGAACTACTTTCAAAGTGAGACGCTCAAAAAATGTTAGGACATCCGCTTCATTATCTAAAAATTTAGCAAAGGTCGTCTCAGTACCGATAGATTTACGCTCTCGTATTGATTTAACGGGTGAATTATGAATACCTCTAACTTTAAAATAAAGAGAATGCCCCATCTTTCCGAATCGTTGAATCAAATCATCAAGGTTCCATTCGAATAAATCTGCGCCATTCATAATTTTCAAAGCATGAAATGCCGGAACAGATTTTCGCCCAACACCATAAAAATCTTCAATCGGTAATTGCTTTAAAAACTCCACTGCTTCCTCGGGAGTTACTAATGTAATACCAAACGGTTTATGAAAGTCTGAAGCAATTTTTGCTATAAATTTATTGTAGGAAACGCCAATCGAACATGTCAGTCCGATTTCGTCCAAAATCTGTTGTTGAATTAAGTGAGCTATTTTTATCGCGCTTTTGATGTCTTTTTTATTATGCGTAACATCTAAGTAGGCTTCATCCAAAGATAATGGTTCTACACTATCCGTATATTGATAGAAGATTTGTCTTATTTGTTCAGAGACTTCTATATAATGAGCCATATTGCCATGAATAAAAACTGCATGAGGACATCTTTTATATGCTTCTAAAGATGACATGGCTGAATGAATGCCATACTGTCTCGCAATATAATTACAAGTAGAGACAATGCCTCGCCCTTCTGTTAGATTAGGGTGTTTTGCAATGACAACTGGTTGATTTGCTAATTTAGGATTATCTCGCATTTCAATACTTGCATAGAAAGCATCCATATCAACATGGAGAATTTTTCTTGATGTATCTGGTTCTGGTTCTGTGAAATTTAGTATTCCATATTGCATCCAGCTCACCTCCCCCTCAATTATACAAACGTTAGTTCGCATTATCAAGTGAGTCTTTTAGTTCTAGGTCACTCATTTGATGTATTCAAGATTTTTTGGTATGTTAGATCAATTCCTAATGCTCCAAGAGGTGCCGTTAATATAATCGCAAGAACTGATATGGTTAAAATTGTATTACCTGCTTCAACACCTGCGGCTAATGGAATACCGCCAATTGCTGCTTGTACCGTTGCTTTAGGTAAATAAGCAATGGCACAGAACAATCTTTCTTTTATACTCAACGGAGTATGAAGTAAAGCGACAAACACGCCTATAAATCTAGCACTTAACACTAAGCCAATCAATACTAACGCTAGTATCCCTGCGTTAGCAAGATTATTTAAATCTACAGTTGCTCCTACTAAAATAAATAATATCAATTCTGCTGCTACCCATATTTTGGAAAATTTGTGTGATAATCGATTGGCCAAGATGGAATAATCTTGGTAAATCGTTGCTCCCATCGCCATTACCGAAATCAAACCAGAAATCGGAACGTAGGCTACCATTCTATTCTCTAAAGTTACAAATAGAAAAGCGAGAGAGATAATAACTAATATC
Source organism: Fundicoccus ignavus (assembly GCF_009659375.1). Classification (GTDB taxonomy): domain Bacteria; phylum Bacillota; class Bacilli; order Lactobacillales; family Aerococcaceae; genus Fundicoccus; species Fundicoccus ignavus. Next base: position 153,816 of record NZ_WJQT01000002.1, on the reverse strand, counting down.
TTAACAGTATCTCTTAAATGATTCCTTTTAAAAAAGGCAACACATCCCTTTCCAACTAACCAACCTAGCAATACGCCTAATAGGATTGATACTGGTATTTTGATTAAACTAGTAACATTAAATGCTTCGCCTTGGTACATACCTAAAAAAGAAGTGAACAACACAATGACATAAATATCATCAACTGATGCACTAGCCATAATGAGTTGCGGTATGCCCGCTTTTCTTCCGTAACCTTTTTCCATCAGATGAAGCATCTTAGGAACAACTACCGCAGGTGAAACAGCCCCAATTACTGTCCCTAGAATGGCCGCTTCTAAATAACTCATTTCAAAAAACATCGGCGCTAATAAGGTCGTCGCAATGATCTCAAAACTGGCTGGTAAAAAACACATTAAGAAAGCTGGTCGACCTACCTTCTTTAAGTCGCTTATATCTAAAGCCAAGCCTGCACGCGTTAGTATAATGATTAAGGCAATTTGTCTTAAATCAGTAGAAATTGTTAATATTTGAGGGGCTATTAGATTCAATACATAAGGACCCAGTATAATCCCCGTCAAAAGCATACCGATTAAACCAGGCAGCTTTAATTTTTGCATTAGCGAACTTAATAATATACTACACAAAACCATAAGGGCTAAACTTTCTAACATTTTATCTTCTCCTTTGCGCGAGAATGAAAAAAAGCTGACACTCCCGCAATTAAATAATAATTGCAGAAGTCATCAGCTTTTTTTTAAGCGGTTCGGCTATTGCTAGCACTGGGAGAACTTCATTCCCTATTGCTTATATAATAGCATATTATCATAAACTTTCAAACTTTATTATACTTAAAAATGCACTTCTAATAAATTTCGTATATCATCTAATGTTGGTTGTCTTGGATTGGTAGCTGTACATTGATCATTATAAATCAACTCAATTAATTTATCTAAATTACGGTCAAATTGTGCACGTGTCACACCATTTGCTGATAATTTGGGTTCTATCTCTACTGATTTCATTAATTCACTAATTTTTTGACAGAGTGATTCTATTAACTCCTCATCAGATTCACCTGGTAATTTCAGTGTTCTAGCTATTTCAGCATAGTCTTGATGTGCGCGATATACTTCGTATCTCGGGAATGGCGTTCGTTTAATTGGCCCAGGACTTACATTGAAACGAATGACTTCGATTAATGATAGAGCAATTGCTAAACCGTGAGGCAATCCAAATTCTCCACCTGTTTTATGGGCGATAGAATGATTTAATCCTAGATTAGCATTTGCAAATGCCATTCCACTTAAAGTAGCAGCATAATGCATATTCGTTCGAGCATTTTCACCCGCTAACGTAGGGTGTTTCGCATCATATTTGAATGACTCTTCTAAATTATTCATCACTAATTCAATCGCTTGTAGAGCCCAAGGTCTAGTAAATTCTGAGGACATAACCGATACATAAGCTTCAATCGCATGAGCCAGAGTATCAATGCCTGATAAAGCTACGGTTCTTTTCGGAACAGTCAACACAAACTCCGGATCCACAATCGCAACTTGTGGTGTTAATTCATAATCATTCAAAGGATATTTCACGTGATTAACATCATCTGTAATGACAGCAAAAGGCGTTACTTCCGATCCAGTTCCGGAAGTGGTTGGAATGGCAATTAATCTTGTTTGAGTTTGACGATGGAAACGTGTGATTTTTTTGCGAATATCCATAAATTTTTGCTGTAAATCATTAAATAAATGCTGAATTTTGTCATAATCTTCTAAAAAGCCATCTTCTTGATCAATTGAATACTCGTATATATAACGCGCTATTTTAGCTGCGTCTAATGCTGAACCCCCACCAATGGCGATGATTGTATCTGGTTGAAAGTCTTGAATTTGTCTTGCGATTTCGATGGTTTGACTTAAAGTTGGGTCTGGACGAACTGTTCCATAGATTGTAGTGGTCACATTCCCATCTCTAAAGCTTAGTTGACTGTATACTAAATCAACAAATCCATATTGAACCATTCCCGGATCAGCCACGATAAAAGCACGTTGAATATCTTCTTCAGTTTCTTGTAAGTATGAAATAGCATTTTGTTCATAATATATTTTCTCTGGCAAGCGAATCCATTGAGGTCTATGGCGTCGTTTTGCAACTGTTTTAATATTTAAAAAATCATTTGTAGTTAGATTATGTGACAAACTATTCTTCCCCCATGATCCTGTTCCTAATGTTAAACTAGCGCGCAATGCATCAGTATAAATATCCCCCAAGCCACCTAACGAATCGGGTTGATTGACTAAGACTCTCGCGGCTTTAGTTTTATCGCTAAACTCATTAACAAAAGGGTCATTGTGTAAACCAATTTGAATGCCTGCATTGTGGCCAGTACCTTGATAGCTTAATAATTTATCGACTACTTTTATTCCCTCTTGTCGATTTGCTACTTTATAGATAGATAAAAGTGGCGTTAATTTTTCTGATGAGAGTTTTTCGCCAATATTTGCTTCATCCAATTCAAAAAGCATTACATCCTTATCTTCAGGTAAATAAACGCCCGCGTTATCAGCTATCCATCGCGCTGACATACCTGCAACTTTGCCGTTCACTCCATGTTTCTCATTAAAAACAAAGTTCGCCAATATTTCATGATCAGATTTCGGTACCAGATAAGCCCCCTTTTCAAGTAGTAACGCTAACCATTCATCATAAATGCTCTCTTCTACTACAGCTGAGTTTTCTGCCACACAAACCATTCCATTATCAAATCTTTTGGATAATAGTAAGTCCTCTGTTGCTCTGTGCAAGTAGGCTGTGTGATCAACAAAAACAACTCCGTTACCTGGACCTACGCCTAGTGAAACATTTCCTGAATTTAGTGCAGCGTGCACCATATCAGGACCCCCAGTTGCAATTATTGATGAAATATCAGGATTCTCCATTAATAAATTAGTGTTCTCTATTGTTGGCACTTCAATCCACTGAATCACATTCTCTGGTGCACCTGCTGCTACTGCTGCTTTATATATTATTTCAGCAGCATGTCTACTACAAGCTTGAGCTTGTGGATGAAAAGCAAAAATAATTGTATTTCTTGTTTTCAAAGTCAATAAAGCTTTAAATATAGTCGTCGAAGTTGGATTCGTTACTGGCACGATTCCAGCTAAAACCCCCAATGGTGATGCTATTTTAACTTGGCCTGTTGTTTTATTCTGACTAATAATCCCTACTGTCTTCTCATGTTTAATTAAATTATATATATTTTCTGTCGCAAATCTGTTTTTTAAATCTTTATCCTCTACTATTCCACGCTTGGTCTCTTCGACCGCTTCTTGAGCCAACAAGAAAGCTGCTTTAGAAGCAGATATAGCAGCTGCTGCGACAATTTCATCCACCTCTTCTTGGGTAAACACTGAAAATTCTTGTGAAGCTTTTTGTGAGTTACTTACTAATTGCTTAATATATTCATGACTCAATTCTTTTGCTTTATTTCCATTTTCGCTATTAAAATCGTCACGCTTAACCATGCGAACACCTCCGTTTTACTATTAACTTTTGATTTTCTTTAACTCTAACAATCATAACTGGACTAGTCATCATTTACTAACCAATCTAATAAGTTCATCTTTTTTATACCACCGTAACTGGTTTTCTGCGGGACATCATCTAATGTTATGAGATATTTTGGATAGTAGTCATGAATCGATTGAAGACACTTAAGCTCACCCTTTAATACCTTGTCATCTAAGGTTGACTCTACAACTTGATAATAAGTGTATTCATAATCTGCATCAATCGCTACAAAATCAACCATATATTGATTAGACTTACCTATGTAGACATCGAAACCTCTTCTTAATAATTCCAAATAAACAACATTCTCAATAATACTTTGAATATTATCCACTTGACCATTTAGTACCAAATATTGAAGTCCTGGATCTACCATATAATATTTCTCTTGCGTACTGAGAATTTTCATTGAAGGGATATCGAATCGACGGGCCCGATACATAATATTACTTTCAAGAATTCCAGTTATGTAACGATCAATCGTATTGTTAGCGATAGGCGTATTCAGTTGTTTTAACTTATTTTTTAATTTATTGATCGTGACTAAATTTCCAATTGAAGAAACTAATGCTTCGATTAACCTTTCCAGCACTCTTACATCTTGAACCTGAAGACGTTTGACAATATCATTTAATACCACCGTCGAATAAACGCCCTCAAGATAATGGACCCTCTCAAAGTCAGTATCAAAGAAAAGTGTAAAAGGAAAACTGTTCTGACAATATCGATTAAATAAATGCTGTTGAGTCGCAAAATGCTTATGAAGTTTATGCCAATTTTGATAACTCTTAAAAGAAAGCGGTAACATATTATTGCAAATATATTTCCCCTCCAAAGGAGAGTTGGCTAGTTTCTTTATAAAGTACTCATTGGAACCAACAATGTATATGTCCGTATCCCCACGATACAGTAAGGAATCAAGTAATTTTTCAAAATCTGGTACTAAATGAATTTCATCTAAAAATAAATAATTCATTTGATTTGATCGAATTCTCTTAAGTAGATATTGATGTAATTCGTACGGGTTTAATAAATCATGGAAATGAAAATCATCAAAATTTACTGAAATAATTTGTTCTGGCATAACGCCTTGTTCAATCAAATAATCTTGAAAAAGTAGCAATAATGTTGATTTTCCAGACCTCCTAACACCACTAATCACTTTTATGACTGGCTGATTCATATTCTTAATCAAGAATGATAGTTCATTTGGCCTTGCTACATACCTATGTGTCATCTTTCACATCCTCCAAACTTATTTTCACCCACTGTTCTGGTTATGAAAGGCTTAATTGTGAAGCAAAAAATTCTCAATAACTAGATAGACTAAAACGGTAATTCATAAAAATTATACCAGTTTTACATCCTGACTTACACACCATATTGTTGTAAAGTACAAATACATTCTAAAACATGGCCAAAATAATAAACAATCCTATCACCGAAATTTCGATGATAGGATTAATAAACAGTATGAACTAATCTTAATTATTATTCAGAAACATCATGCGGTGTGTTAATACCATAATAAGCATTAAATAATATTTGCTCTAAATCTTTAATCAATGGTTGACGAGGGTTTACAGGTGAACATTGATCCTCATAGGCATTCATTGCTAGTAAATTCAAGTTATCCATAAACGCTTGTTCATCTACTCCAAATGATTTCAAGTTCATCTCAACGTCACATTCAATTGCTAAATCAATACATGCTTGAGCAAATGATTCTACTCCTTCCGCGGGTGAAGAAGCTGGTAAGCCTAACATTTGAGCGATTTCTTGATATCTTTCATCCGCAACATAACTTTCATATTTAGGCCAAATGTGCAATTTACCGGGCACCGTACCGTTATAACGTATAACATGTGGCATTAAAATAGCATTTGTTCTACCATGGACTGTTCCAAACATACCACCAATCTTATGCGCTAAGGAGTGGTTAATTCCTAAAAAGGCGTTTGAGAAGGCCATCGCTGCCATCGCAGAAGCATTATGCATTTTTGCTCTAGCTTCAGGATCTTTTGAACCTAGTTTGTAAGCTCTTGGTAAATACTTGAACACTAACTTAATAGCTTGTAACGCTAAACCATCTGTATAATCATTTGCCATTATCGATACAAAGGCTTCCACCGCATGTGTTAATACATCTAATCCTGTATCAGCAGTACCTCTTGCTGGTAAGTTTAGTACGAACTCTGGATCAATGATCGCAACATTTGGTGTGAGTGAATAATCAGCTAATGGATATTTCTTATTCACACTCTTATCCGTTATGACAGCGAACGGAGTAACTTCGGAACCCGTTCCTGAAGTAGTAGGAATCGCAATCATTTGTGCTTTTGAACCTAGTTTAGGGAATTTAACTGTACGTTTACGAATATCCATAAATTTCTGTTTTAAATCATCAAAGTTTGCTTCAGGGTGTTCATATAATAACCACATTACCTTGGCGGCATCCATTGGAGAACCCCCACCTAATGCAATAATTGTATCAGGTTGAATTTCTCGCAAGCGTTCTGCACCATCAATTACCATTTCGACTGTTGGATCTGGGAGAATATTTGAAATAACTTCAATAATTGGTTTGTCTGGACGTACATGTAATACGTCTAAGACTCTTTGAACGTATCCTAGCTTAACCATCATTTCATCTGTGATAATGACAACTCGACTCATCTTATCAATTTCAGCCAAATAATGGACTGAGTTAGGTTCAAAGTAGATTTTCGGTGGAATCTTAAACCATTGCATATTGTTATTTCTCCTTCCGATTCGTTTAATATTAAGTAAATTGTTGGCGCTAATGTTATCCGAAGTAGAGTTCGCACCATAAGAGCCACAACCTAATGTTAAGGAAGGAATAAAGGCATTATAAACATCTCCAATACCACCAAATGTTGAAGGCGCGTTCCAAATAACTCGCATTGCTTTTACCCGACTGCTGTATTCTTTGACAAATGCTTCGTCTTCAGAATGGACAGATGCTGAGTGACCCAATCCATTTAACTCAACCATCTGTGCTGCTAGAGATACTCCTTCTTCGCGATTGTTCGCTTTTAGAACAGCTAACACTGGTGCTAATTTCTCTCTCGTTAAGGGTTCATCATAACCTACATGCGAACAATGGACAGCAATTACAACTGTATCTTCAGGCACTTCAAAACCAGCATTAGCTGCAATTTTCGCTGCTGGTTGCCCTACTGCTGCTGCATTTAAGCCACCACGCGTACCATCTGATTTTTTATCACCAAAGAAATATTGTTCTAGAAGTTCTTTTTCGCGATCCGTTGCAACATAAGTATGATAACGTTCCATTTCTTTAATAAAATTATCATGGATTGATTTATCTAAAATAACCGCTTGTTCAGAAGCACAAATCATTCCATTATCAAAAGCCTTAGATAAAACAATATCGTATGCACTTCGCTTGATATTTGCGGTATGATCCACATACGCTGGAACATTTCCGGGTCCTACACCTAAAGCAGGTTTACCACAAGAGTAAGCTGCCTTTACCATTCCACTACCACCCGTAGCTAGAATAGTCGCAACACCCGGATGATTCATTAAAGCATCTGTTTTCTCTAATGATGGACTTTCAATCCATTGAATACAATTTTCGGGTGCTCCTGCTAAAACGGCTGCTTCATATAGTACACGTGCTGCTTCCTGTGAAGCCTTTTCAGCTTTCGGATGGACACTAAAGATAATTGGATTGCGAGTTTTTAACGCAATTAACGCTTTAAAAATGACAGTTGATGTTGGGTTAGTTGTAGGAGTTAAAGCCGCAATAACGCCTACTGGCTCCGCAATTTCAGTTATGCCAGTCATTGGATCTTCATTAATCACACCGACAGTTTTTGTATTAATCATGTTATTTGTAACATACTCTGCAGCAAAAAGGTTCTTAATCGCCTTATCTTCAAATACACCCTTTTGTGTTTCTTCCTGAGCTAAAACTGCTAATGGACCATGTTGATCTACAGCAGCTGTCGCTGCTTTAGTTACAATGTAATCAACTGCTTCCTGATCAAGTAACAAGAATTTTTCTAGAGCTCCTTGCGCTTTCCCTACAAGATTATCGATAGTTTCTTGAACGTTATTTCCCACAACATCAATCTTTTCTTCTAAAACAACATTTGACTGAGTATCTTTTTTCACCACTTGAATACCCCCTATTATATTAAATTTATTTCTCTTTAAAGAAGCGCTTTCTTTATGATTTGCATAGTACTGATGAAAACAAAAACTGTCAAATTTTCTAATAAATGAACAGTTTATGAGAAATAAAATATCAACTAGAGTTTTTACGTATATTACAAGAGTGGATGAAATAACTTACATGTTTACACTTCAAATGAAAAGTCTGTTCGATTTCATGTTTAAAACTGCACATATAAATCTATAGTCTTTATAATTCGAACATACACTCTTTGATTGCCAAATTTATTGTGTTCGTGTTTCAACAATTAAAGCTCATAAGTATGAGTTCCAATGACAATTTCAAGAGAACAAAACGATAAGTTTTTGTTAAACTGTATATTTATCTACATTGTGACAACTCGGTCAAAGTTTTGTAAATTAGAGTTAATCCAATGTAATTCCTGCATAATTTCGAATAAATATGCAACACATCACCCTGTCAAGACACTATTTTTTCACTCCAAGTACAAACATTTTAACCATCAGTCTAAATATATTCTTTTTAGAAAAATACTGCGGATTAGAATGCTCCCATTAAAACTTAATATACAATCACTCATTATATTGATTCAACATTATACTATTCATTACATTGGATTATTATAAGAGATTAGATTGCTCTGATTATGATCGTAGCCTATTCTTCAATTATAGTCTCGGCAAATAGTTGGTAAATCCAGAGCGCCACGAATGTCTGTGAGGCATTGAAAACGACCTTCTACTTGTAACACAAACGCCTGAGCGAAGAACAAAACTTGATAAATCAACCTAAACTTATAATCCCTTATAAGAATAAAAAAAGCGCCCAAAGGACGCTATCAAATAGGTATTAGTTACCTTCTTCTGCTAATTCATCTGAGTTAGCATAGTCTTCTTCTAATACTTCGATTGTTTCTTCACTAGTTGGCGTGCTTACTTTAACAGATGCAATTGCGCTCAATTCAAAAGTTAAATAAATACCTTCGCAATCTAAAACTACTGTACGATCCGCATGATTTACTTCGTCAATAATACCGTGTAATCCACCGATTGTAACAACTCCATCACCGCGTTTCATTGCATCAAGCATATCACGTTTTTTGTCTGCTTGTTTTTTCTGTGGACGGATCATCAAGAAATACATCACAGCAAAAAGTACAATCATTGGTAACAAACTTAAGATTAGGTCCATATCTTCACCTACTTTCAATAAAATTGCTTACTTCAATAGTCTAACAAAAATCAAGCATAGTTGCTATTAGTTATTAAGAATTATCACTAAATTTAGTCTAGAAGTTACGAGCGTTTTCTTTATTGTATCCGTAGCGTTCAAAGAAATCTTGTCTAAATTCTAATAGTGAATCATTTTTAATATTCTCACGAACATCTTTCATTAATTGTAATAAGAAGTGAACATTGTGAATCGATGCTAATCGCATACCGAAAATTTCATCCGTCTTAATTAGATGACGCACATATGCACGTGTATAGTTGCGACAAGTATAACAATTACAATGTTCATCAATCGGTCTAAAATCACGAGCGTATTGAGCGTTTTTAACAACTAATCGGCCTGTAGAAGTCATACATGTACCGTTTCTAGCAATCCGTGTGGCAAGCACACAGTCAAACATATCCACACCACGAATTACTCCATCAATTAATGCATCAGGTGAACCTACACCCATCAAGTAACGTGGTTTATGTTTAGGCATTTCAGGTGTTAAATAGTCTAAAACATCGTTCATCTCTTGCTTAGTCTCTCCTACTGAAAGACCACCAATTGAATATCCAGGGAAATCCATTGAAGCTAAATCACGTGCGTGTTGAATACGTAAATCTTTATACCCTGCACCTTGCATAATACCAAATAAGGCTTGTGTTGATTGGTTTTTATGCGCTTTAAGCCCACGCTCAGCCCAACGTGTTGTTCGTTCAATCGACTTCTTCACATAGTCGTACGATTCATTAAATGGTGGACATTCGTCAAAACTCATAATAATATCCGCACCTAAAGCATTCTCGATGTGAATCGCTTTTTCTGGTGACAAGAATAATTTCTCCCCACTAATATGGTTACGGAAATGAACGCCTTCTTCTTCAATCCGACGTATATCACTTAACGAAAAGACTTGGAAACCACCCGAATCGGTTAGAATTCCTCGGTCCCAATTCATAAATTTATGTAAACCGCCCGCTTCTTCTACAATATCTTCACCCGGTCGTAACCATAGGTGATACGTATTACTTAAAACAATTTCTGCACCCATATCTTTTAATTCTTCCGGTGCTAACCCTTTAACTGTTGCTAATGTTCCAACCGGCATGTAAATAGGTGTCTCGAAGCTCCCGTGAGGAGTATGCAAGATTCCTAATCGTGCGCCAGTGTTCTTTTCTTCTTTAATTAACTCATAACGAATTGGTGATTCAGTCATAATAGTTCCTTTCTCTAACTCCAATATTACTCAACGTATTATTATAGTAAACTTATCGGTTTAATTCAACTTCCAAAACATAAGGATATCTTTTTCCAGTGAGATAGAATTGATCGCCCTCAATATGTGCAATTCCATTTAATACATCCTTTTGATCACCGAGCTCATCAGCAATTTCATTGTCAACACGTTGTAATAATTCTCCCAAATCGTAGACATATTCAATCTCACCGTTAGTCGGATTGATTGCAATAATTTTATCACTATACCAAATATTGGCATAGATTAGATTATTCGCAAATTCTAATTCATTAAGATTAACAACCGGTTGACCATTATAAGTCACTTCTATTTCGCCCCTTTTAGTAAAATCTTGTGGATCACGTTGTTGAAGTACAGATGTTCCATTCGACATCCACATAACATCAGCCGTCGCATCATAGGCTAGCCCCCAACCTTCACCCTGATATGCTTGTTCAGCAATTATTTCGAAACTCTCTAAGTCTCGCTTAAATGCTTTGCCTTCTTTCCAAGTTAATTGCCAAATGAAATCATCTACAATAGTAATTCCTTCGCCAAAGTATTCCTCAGATAAGTTAGCCTTAATAGAATATTCACCCGTTTCCAAATCTAATAAACCAATACTCGATTTACCATATAAACCTGTTGCTAAAATTAGCTCCTTAGTTTCTGTAGACAACTCAAAGCCTTGCGTAAAAGCTTCTGAATCACTCGGGTATAGTTCAATCAACTTAACCTCTGTTTCTGCACTTACTTGTGTTTGAACAAAGAATATCCCAAGTATTAACAACGCCGTTACCTTAATTATATACTTTTTATAAAACATAATAATAACTCCTCAATATGAAACCAATGATAACTATTGGCTAATCCTCTAAAAATTGGTAAAATTAGACTAATGTAATGACGAAAGGAACAAACGAATGACATTTTATGATATTGTTTTAAAATTGGTTCGCATAGTTTTTTATATCTTTAATGGTAAACCACATTATGAGGGTTTAGAGAATATACCTGAGGATAAAATAGTTATCTTTGCGGCCACACACCGCTCACTGCTTGACCCAATCTATTTAGCTTTTGCGGTTTATCCTTTTAACAAAAAGGTAGCATTTATGGCAAAAGACACATTATTTAAAAATAAATTTATGGCTTATATTCTGCCTAAATTAAATGTATTTCCAGTAAATCGTGAGAAAACTTCACCCAGAGTCATTAAACACGCGGTGAAAGTAATGAATGAAGATCAGATTAATCTAGGTATCTTCCCTTCAGGTACACGCTATTCAACTGAAATTAAAGGCGGGACGGCTTTCATCCAACGCCTAAGTAAAAATGATATTGTGCCAGTCGCTATTCAACCAACTTTATCAATTGGTCAATTTTTAAAACGAAAAACGATCAAAGTTGCTTTCGGAACACCAATTGAATACGATGAAACGATGACATATGATAAAGAAAAACTAGCTGAAGTGGATCGTTTAATTGCAGAACGTTTTGATCAATTAGATCAGCAATTGACGCCTAATTACCAGTATATACCACCTATTAAAAAAGATAAATAAGTATAATAAATATCCCAGTCAAACCAACGACTGGGATATTATTTTGGCTTAATGGTATGTCAACACTAAACTGTACAATTTTTATAAGGTGTTCAGTTGTCAATCTCGCTCATTTATTTTTAAATTCTAATCTAAACAGTGATAACTCATTGTCACTTGACTTGGACCCTTTGCTCGTATGCTTCTGAGCCGAGAAGCCAGCTAATAAATATATCTGGCTCCGCCACACAGGCTGGCATACTCGCGTCTCCAAGTAAAGTGCACGGCACTTCATGATGCTGTGAGAATCGCTTTAAATTTCTTATTTTCCTTGGGGGTCATGTATCCTAACGATCCATGGATACGTACATTATTGTACCAATTGACATAATCAAATAATCCTAAATCCAAGCCTTCTTGTGTTTCAAAATGCTCACCAAAAATAAATTCGGTCTTTAGTGTCTTAAATGTTGATTCTGCTACAGCGTTGTCATACGGTGTCCCTTTGACACTTAATGAACGTTCAATGCCGAAAGCCTCAAGAGACTGGTCAATACTTTTATTCTTAAACTCGCTTCCGCGATCGGTATGAAATAATTTGAGTCGATTTAGATTATATGGCACAGACGCAAAAGCGCGTTTTACTAATTCGGCTGTCTTGTGAGGACCAGCACTATAACCAATGATTTCACGATTAAATAAATCAACCAGTACACAAATATAGTGCCAACGTCGACCGACTCTTACATAAGTCAGATCACTGACGACGACTTCTAGTTCATCTTTTTCATCAAATTCACGCTTTAATCTGTTACTTATTTTCTCTTCATTAACGACTGTTTTCATTGGTTTATACTGGACAATTGTATACTTTGATACAAGTCCTTGTTCTGCCATGATTCGCCCGATGCGCCGTCGCGAGACAATAAAGCCTAAATCCTTTAATTTTTCTTTTATTTTTCTTTGTCCATAAATTCGGCGACTATCCTTAAAGATTTTAATGATTTGTTTCGTTATTTCTTTATCCTGATGATCACGCTTTTTTGCTTCATAATAATACGTACTTCGAGGGACCTGTAGACATCTACACATTGCTGATACCGAATACTTGTGACGGTTATTTCTGATCACATTTATTTTCGTCCCATGATCAGCGCTGCTTGCTTTAAAATATCATTTTCCATGGCAAGTTGTTGATTCTGTTTTCTGAGGCGGATAAGCTCCTCTTGTTCTGGTGTACGATTGTCCTTTTCTTCAAATGAACCACTTTCTTTATGCTGGCGTACCCACTTATCAAATGCCGAGGCCGTAAGGTCATATTCTTTGATGACTTCAGCACTTGGTTTGCCTGATAAATAAAGTTGAACCACCTGTTCTTTAAATGTTTTAGAAAATGTTCGTCGTTTTCTTTTTGTCATGTTTTCTCTCCTAAGAGCAGTTAATGACTCAATCTTAACTGACCTTAATAAATCTGTCCAACTTAGTGTAACCTATCCACTATTTTATCCTGTTCTTCCGTTTTCCCGTATTTCATTTCCTGTATCTTATCGGTTCTTGACCGTTCTGTTTCTACTGACCACTCTCTTGCCAAGCATACATGGCCGAAGCTCCAATATATCTGGCTTTTCCTGATTTCACTACATCATGGAGAGCTTCCATAGTCTCCTCTATAGGCGTGTTATAATCCCATCTGTGAATAATGTAGAAATCGACATAATCCATCCCCAGGCGGTCAAAAGACTGATCGATTTCATGCATGATTGCTTTTCTGGACAATCCTCTACCATTCGGCCTGTCGCGCATTGATGAAAAAAGTTTAGTCGCTACAACGATGTCTTCCCGGTCAGCAAAATCCTTCAGTGCACGTCCAAGAATACGTTCACTCTCACCTTTAGAATAAATGTTGGCTGTATCAATCCCTAGATCCAGTGATTCCCGGATGATCTGACGGCTGTCTTCTTCATTGAGGACCCAGTCATGTATCCAGTTTTCGGGATCCCCAAAGCTCATTGCTCCAAGACAGATTGGGCTGACATCCAACCCTGTTCGACCAAATTTTACTGTTTCCATTTGTACCCTCTCCTTCAATTGATAGGTTAACTTTACCCCTTAAAGTCGACTTTAAGTCAAGCAAATACAGAAAAAACGGAGAAGGCACCTACACCTCTTCTCCGCTTAATGCTAAATTAATTAATCCAACTTAGTTCCGTTGGATTCGATGACTTGTTTATACCAGTCGAACGATTTTTTCTTTCTTCTTTCCATAGTTCCGGATCCGTCATCATGCTTGTCGACATAGATGAACCCGTATCGTTTGGAGTACTCTCCTGTTGATGCACTGACTAGATCAATACAGCCCCAGCTGGTGTACCCGATCAGATCAACACCATCTTTGACGGCTTCGCCCATTTCTCGGATGTGCTCACGCAGGTAGTCAATACGGTAGTCATCTTGAATCGATCCATCTTCTTCAAACTTGTCATGTGCACCCAGACCGTTTTCAACGACCATCAAAGGCACCTGGTAGCGTCCGTAAAGTTCGTTCAATGCAAGGCGCAGGCCGACTGGATCGATTTCCCATCCCCAGTCACTGGCTTCAAGAAACGGATTCTTCACTCCGCCGATCAGATTGCCCTGACCCAGTTCCTCAGGTGTTTTCTCTTTCTTATCGGTAAGTGACATGTAGTAGCTGAACGAAATGAAGTCAACTGTTCCTTCTTGAATAATCTCCAGATCCCCGTCTTCCATTTTGATCGACTTATCCAAAAAAATAAACCTAAACTCATCCCAGATATCTACTGAAAGACATAGTCGTCTCAAAGTAAAGCTCTCGGATCAATTCAGGTTTTGCCTGCATCTAAATTCAGATCAGTAACAATCCAGTTATGCTCCAGATATTTAACTTTGAATAAACTATACCATGTGAGAAAAAAACCTGTAAGCGTTTTTTTGGAATGGTTTTGCATTACCTGATTTGAACACCTTTTTATTCTTAGATAGAGTCATAATTATTCCAGTCAATCCGCAACAAAAACAACACCTGCCGAAACAATCCCTTTTACTGTCCCGACAGGTGCTTTAATTAATTCAGTCCAACACGTTCAAATATTTCATCTACATTTTTCAGATGGTAGTTATAGTCAAAAGCATCTTCGATATCTTCAGCATTCAGAATGGACATAATCTTCTCGTCCTCTTCAAGCAGTGGTCGGAATGCTGTCTGTTCATCCCAAGCAATGGCAGTTTTGGGCTGAACCAGGTCGTAAGCTTCTTCCCGGCTGAGGCCTTTATCGATCAGCTTCAGCAATACACGCTGGCTGTAGATCAGACCAAGTGTTGCATCCATATTGCGTTTCATGTTCTCAGGGAACACGATCAGATTGCAGACGATATTGGCAATTCGGTTCAGCATGTAGTTTAGCAGGGTCGTGCTGTCAGGCAAAATAATGCGTTCCGCAGATGAGTGCGAAATATCACGCTCATGCCATAAGCTGACGTTCTCGTAAGCTGTCACCATGTGCCCTCTGATCACACGCGCCAGTCCGGCCATATTCTCAGATCCGATCGGGTTACGTTTGTGAGGCATTGCTGAGGAGCCTTTCTGACCTTTAGCAAAACCTTCTTCCACTTCTCTAGTTTCCGACTTCTGCAGGCCTCTGATTTCGGTCGCAAACTTTTCAACGCTGGTTGCAATAAGGGCAATGGTGCTAATATATTCCGCATGCAGATCGCGCGGCAGAACCTGGGTCGAAATTTCCTGAGGACGCGTTCCCAGTTTATCGCAGACATACTTTTCAACAAATGGCGGGATATTGGCAAACGTTCCAACTGCTCCACTGATTTTTCCGGCTTCTACGCCTTTAGCTGCGTGTTCGAACCGTTCGATGTGGCGTTTCATTTCTGAATACCAGAGCGCCAGCTTCAGACCAAAGGTAGTCGGTTCAGCGTGAACACCGTGCGTGCGTCCCATGGTCACCGTATGCTTATGCTCTTTCGCTTTTTCACCGATAACTTCAAGCAGCTGCTGAAGGTCTTTTCTGAGTACATCATTGACCTGTTTCAGCTGGTAACCGTAAGCTGTATCAACGACATCTGTACTGGTTAATCCGTAGTGGACCCATTTCTTTTCGTCTCCCAACGTTTCAGAAACGGCTCGTGTGAAAGCGACCACGTCATGTTTCGTTTCTTTTTCGATTTCCAGAATACGGGCAATATCAAAAGAGGCATGCGCTCGGATCTTCTGAACGTCTTCTTTAGGAATCTCTCCCAGTTCGGCCCAGGCTTCATCAGCTAGGATCTCAACTTCCAGCCATGACTTGTAGCGGTTCTCCTCTGACCATAATTCTTTCATTTCAGGTCGCGTGTAGCGTTCGATCATTATACCAGTCTCCTAATTCCAGATTTTCGTTTCTTCAATGTCTTTCAGTGTCTTCTCGGTATCAGCCGTCAGTATGGTCACGTGCCCCATCTTTCGCCCGGTCTTGTCTTGTTTTTTATACCCTTAACGGCTTGCTTTCTCTGAGTTTAGCCAGAGTATTCAAATAGTCTGTTTCATAGTCATATAAAGGTGTCGGGTAGTCTCCAGTAAAGTAAGACATACACAGACCATTATGTGGCGCATCGAACTTCAGTCCGATCGAGTCCACTGTCCCTTCGACACTTAAAAATGACAGACTGTCTGCACCGATTTTCACTCGGATTTCTTCCACTGAATAATCTGCAGCAATCAGTTCTTTCTGGTTCTGAATATCGATTCCGTAGAAACATGGGTATTTCAAAGGTGGAGATGAAATGCGGACATGTACCTCCGCTGCTCCAGCTTCTTTCAATAACTGAACGATGCGTCGGCTAGTCGTGCCGCGAACGATGGAATCATCCACCATGATCACTTTCTTACCGGCCACCACACCTCGAACAGCAGAGAGTTTCATTCTTACACCTCGTTCTCTCAGTTCCTGAGTCGGCTGGATGAATGTGCGTGCAACATACTGGTTCTTGACTAGTCCCATTTCATAAGGGATCCCACTCGCTTCTGCATACCCGCTAGCTGCGGACAAAGATGAGTTAGGGACACCGATAACCATATCTGCATCGACCGGTGCTTCTTCAGCCAGACGTTTGCCCATATTCTTACGTGCAGTATGGACATTGACTCCAGCAATATTTGAATCCGGGCGAGCAAAGTAGATAAATTCCATGGAGCAGATCTGAAGCAGTGTCTGGTCAGTATAGGTTTCGATTCGGTAACCCGAATCATCGATAATAACCAGTTCACCCGGCTGAACGGCACGGACAAATTCTGCTCCGACAACATCAAGGGCACAGGTTTCACTTGCAAGTACGTAGGCACCATTTTCCATCTGTCCAATGGATAAAGGACGGAAACCGTTCGGATCCAGTGCACCGATCAATGCATCAGGCGTCAGCATGACATAAGCAAACGCACCTTTTACGGTATTCAGACTTTCTTTGATTCGGTCGATCAGTGTATCCTGCTTGCTTTTACGGATCAGGTGCATCAGGATTTCAGTATCCGAGTTTGAATGAAAAATCGCCCCAGCCTGCTCGAGTTCCTGGCGCAGACTCACTGCATTGATCAAATTCCCATTATGGGCCAGCGCCAGCTCCTCATCGTGAAACTTGAACAGGAACGGTTGAATGTTTAAGATACTGTTGCTACCGGCAGTGCTGTAACGGACATGTCCAATCCCAGCTTCTCCCGACAGGCGGATCAGTTCACGTTCATCTTTAAACACTTCAGATAAAAGTCCCAAGTCACGGTGTCCTTTCAGACGCCCATTGCGATTGGTCACAATCCCTGCGCCTTCCTGACCGCGGTGCTGCAGGCTATGCAGACCGAAAAAATTCAGCTGAGCTGCATCCGGGTGTCCCCACACACCGAATACGCCACATTCTTCATTTAAGCTTTTGATTTCAGCAACCAAGGAATGGCTCCTTCCCATAAGTCTTTCAATTCTTTAACATCAATAGTCAGCTCTTCCGTCTGCGTACGGATTTCAGCGATTCGTGTATCTTTTACTTCACCGATTTCAACGGCATCTTGTCCAAATACTTCTTTGACTGCTTCGGCGTTTTCAGGTCTGACAGATAGAACAAAACGGGACGGCGATTCTGAAAACAGCCACTCTGAGGGCATATCTAGTGTCGCAGACAGCCCCAGCTCATTCCCAAAGGCTGATTCCATCAGCGCCACGGCCAGTCCACCTTCAGAACAGTCATGCGCACTTTGAATAAGTCCTTCACGAATCGCCTGCAGAACTTTATCCTGAATCATTTTTTCTTTATCTATATCAAAATCGAAAAGCTCTCCTTCAATTCTCCCCAGTTGCATTTTCTGCAGTTCAGATCCGTTAAAGTCAGCTTCTGTTTCCCCAATGACGAAAATTTTATCCCCAGCCTGTTTAAATTCTGATGTTGTCACATGATCTAGATCCTTGACCAGTCCGACCATGCCAATCATAGGTGTCGGATAGATCGCTTCCCCATTTGTTTCGTTGTATAGCGATACGTTTCCTGAAATGACAGGTGTATTTAATGTCGTACAGGCTTTGGCAATCCCATCCGCGGATGTCCACAGCTCCCAGAACACTTCAGGCTTATCGGGATTCCCGTAGTTCAGACAGTCCGTTATTGCCAGTGGCTCGCCCCCGCTTGCCACGATATTTCTTGCAGCTTCTGCTACAGCCATCTGTCCACCTTTCTCCGGATCGAGATAAAGGTAGCGGGCATTACAGTCAGTCGTCATGGCAAGCGCCTTGCGGGTCCCTCTGATGCGCAGAACTGCCGCATCGCTTCCTGGACCGACCACGGTGTTTGTTCTGACCATTGAATCATATGTTTCAAAAATCGATTTTTTTGAAGCAACTGTAGGCTGCTGCATGAGTTGTTTCAATGTTTCTTCTGTATCAGTGATGTCCGGTTTATATGGATCAAGCTTTT
Source organism: Fundicoccus ignavus (assembly GCF_009659375.1). GTDB lineage: Bacteria > Bacillota > Bacilli > Lactobacillales > Aerococcaceae > Fundicoccus > Fundicoccus ignavus. The sequence continues at coordinate 135,119 of NZ_WJQT01000002.1, read as the reverse complement.
TAAATGCCTGAATACGTTCCGGCTCAGTGTATGGTTTATGATAGACAGGTGCTTCTTCCGCCAATGCGTCTACCGGTAAGTCAGCGACCAGTCTTCCTTCATGGTACAGACGATACTGCCCGTCACCAGTCACTTCTCCAATAGTTACTGCATCCAGTTCATAACGTGAGAACAGCTCTTTAACACGATCTTCAGAGCCTTTCGTCACACAGATCAGCATCCGTTCCTGAGACTCCGAGAGCATCATTTCATAGGACGTCATGCCTGCTTCACGTTGCGGCACATCGTCCAGATTAAGGATCAGTCCACTTCCCGCTTTTGATGCCATTTCTGAACTGGATGAGACCAGTCCCGCGGCTCCCATATCCTGTATACCGACGAGAATATCGCTGTGGTCCTGGATCAGTTCCAGGCATGCTTCCATCAGAAGTTTTTCCATAAACGGATCGCCAACTTGTACAGCTGAACGCTCAGCCTCTTCTTCATCACTGAATTCTTCCGAAGCAAAGGTTGCGCCGTGAATGCCGTCACGACCTGTTTTGGCTCCGACATACATGATCGTATTACCGATCCCTTTAGCCTGGCCTTTTTGAATATCCTCATGGTCGATCAGACCGACACACATGGCATTAACCAGCGGGTTCCCTCTGTAGACGGGATCAAAGGCAATTTCTCCGCCGACTGTCGGAATCCCGATACAGTTGCCGTAGCCGCCGATTCCTGCCACGACTTCTTCAAGCAGATACTTTGTCCGTTCGTTGTCGAGTTCACCGAACCGTAAAGAATCCAGCATCGCAATCGGACGGGCACCCATACTGAAAATATCACGAATGATGCCTCCGACACCTGTCGCCGCCCCTTCATAAGGTTCAACAGCGGATGGATGGTTATGACTTTCCGCTTTAAACACAACGGCCTGACCGTCTCCAATATCAACGATTCCGGCACCCTCACCAGGACCTTGAAGCACTTGAGGTCCCTCTGTCGGGAATTTTCTCAACACCGGTTTGGAGTTTTTATACGAGCAGTGCTCGCTCCACATAACTGAAAACAGGCCAGTTTCCGTATAGTTAGGCAGACGTTTGATTATGTCCTCGGAAATCATGCGGTATTCTTCATCCGTCAGTCCCCACTGAGCATAGATTTTCTGATCTCTGATCTGTTCGGCCGTCGGTTCATGTAATGTCTTCATACCTCTGCAGTCTCCTTTATAAAGTTCTTGACCATCGATTCGAAAAAGCGCAGCCCGTCACTTGAGCCTAAAAGATCTTCGACTGCCCGCTCAGGATGCGGCATCATACCCAGAACATTGCCTTGTTTGTTTATAATCCCTGCGATATTTTCAACTGAGCCGTTCGGATTGTCTGACGCATAGGTGAATACGATCTGATTGTTGGCTTTCAGTTCCGCAAGTGTCTCTTCATCACAGTAATAATTCCCTTCGCCATGAGCGACGGGTATGGTGAGGAGTTCCTGCTTGTCATATTCAGAGGTAAATTTCGTCCGGTTATTGACCACTTCCAGTTCCACTGTCTTACAGATAAAATGAAGGTTTTCGTTACGCTGCAAAGCCCCAGGCAGAAGTCCTGCTTCAACTAAAATCTGGAATCCGTTGCAGGTACCAAAGACTGGCTTGCCTTCCTCTGCAAAGCGAGTCACTTCACTCATCACATTTGAAAAGCGGGAGATGGCACCACTTCTTAAGTAATCACCATACGAAAAACCTCCAGGAAGCAGGACACCATCAAAGCCGTCCAGACTTTCTGCAGTGTGAGGCACGTATTCAGCTGCTTCTCCTACACCGTCTCTGATTGCATGAAGCAGATCGACATCGCAATTGGAACCTGGAAACTGGATCACTGCAAATCTCATGCTTAGACCGTCTCCTTTACTCGTTCGATTTCATAGCGATAGCTTTCCATCACGACATTTGCCAGAAGCTTGTCGCAGATCATTTCTATGACTTCTTCAACTGAACGGTCGGCAGTATCTGACACTTTGATTTCAAAATACTTCCCGATACGAATATCTTCAATTTCATCGAAGCCCATACGGTGAACGGCTCCTCTTACCGCTTCTCCCTGAGGATCCAGAATTGATTCTTTATAGGTTACATATACTTTTACGTTATACATGAGTCACTTCTCCTTTTGATCTCTCGTCAGACGGTCGAGTACTTCCTGATATAGTGGGATAATGTCGCCGAGATCCTGTCTGAAGACATCCTTGTCCAGACGATCGTTCGTCTTTTCATCCCATAGACGGCATGTGTCCGGTGAAATTTCATCTGCCAGAACGATTTGTTCTTTCGCAGCCTTTCCAAATTCCAGCTTGAAGTCGATCAATCTGATGCCGGCCTCACTGTAAATCTCAATCAGCGACTGGTTGATGTTGTGAGCCTGTCTTTTAATTTCGTCAATTTCTTTCTGGTCAGCCAGATTAAGTGCAAGCACATGATCATCATTAATGAGCGGATCGTTCAGTCCGTCATCCTTGAGGTAAAATTCCAGAACCGGAAAGGCCAGCTCCGTCCCCTCGTCTACACCGAGGCGTCTGGAAAAGCTTCCAGCAGCGACATTTCTGACGACAACCTCAAGATCGAACATATCCACTTTTTCAATCAGCTGATCCGTTTCAGACACTTCCATGATGAAGTGACTTGGAATATCCTTCTCCTTCAGCTTTTTGAAGATCATGCTGGTAATCTGGTTATTCAGCTGCCCTTTACCGGCTATGGCTTCTTTCTTGGCTCCATTCCCAGCTGTGGCCTGATCTTTATACGTGACCCAAAGGATGTTGGGTTCACTGGTCTCATATAATTGTTTTGCCTTGCCTTCATATAACAGGTCTTTCTTTATCAACTGAATACCCCTTTCAGGACTTGGTTAAACACGAACATTAAACACACCTATACTTTCAATCGTTCCAATTTATCGATATAGCCTTATCATAAATTGTCTAAGGAATAGAGTCCATCTTTGAGCGTCTATTTATGATTGACATTTTGTATAATGTTCGTGTTTCATGTTTATAAAGCTGAATTTAAAGATTAAAATATTCTAATGTTTTGTAATTAACGAACATTGCTGACTATTTATCCTTGAATAGTGATTTTAAGATCAGAGTTCGTAAAACTATTCGCAAAATTTAATTGAGAATAATTCTCAATTAAATTATACTTAAATAAACACAATTCGCTGACAGACTCACACTTAGGAGATGATTCACATGCAGATATACTGGACAACCCTTGTAGACGTCATTGATGAGGCCACAGACACAAAAACATTCTACCTCGACCTCCCAGAGGGCTTCACCTGGGAAGAAGGCGCGCACACTCACCTGGCACTGGAAGGATTCAATAGCGAAGAAAAACCTGACAAAGGGCTGGTCCGGCATATGTCGATCGCAACTCTTCCAGAAGAAAACACAATCGGCATCACGACTCGCCTTAGAGCAGAGCGCTCAAGATACAAGATTCATCTGGCTGAACTTAAAAGCGGAAGCTCAGTTGCCCTGTTCAAGACACATACAAATATCCCATTGAAGCGAGAAGACAGACCCATTTACCTGTTGTCATGCGGGGTCGGCATCGCTTCATTCAGACCTCTCATTCTGCAGTACTTAAATGATTCTAACAGAATAGATTCGCTTCATTCTCTAAATATCGACTCGTCTGGTGAGCAACTCTTCTCTAGTTTGTTTGAACAAGAGTCAGATCCGTCTCTGACAGCTCAGTACGTCACTGACCGTCCGGCTTACTATCAGGAAGTGAACAGACTGGCTGTTGATACTAACGCCTTCTTCTATATCGTCGGCAGCGATGACTTCCTTAGAGAAACCATCGCCACCCTGCGTGAATACGGGATTTCTGGTGAGCATATCACAATCGATAAGCATGAACGGTTTCGTTCAGATTTTCTTAGCTGAGCAGGTCTAAAAAATCGAGTAGGAGGTAAATAATTAATTTATTTACCGTCCTCTCACACCACCGTACGTACGGTTCCGTATACGGCGGTTCAATATCTTAAGTAAGCAGACTCTGCCAGGTTACGTAGTGAAACTACGTTCCACCGGTAGAGTCTTTTCGTTGTAAGAACCCAATGAACCTCAGGTGTTTTTGACAGTCTCCAGTATTTCTTTCTGGAGTAACCAATGCGTTTAGCACTGTCCATATTTAGACCTAAACGCATTAATCTGCTAATCTTAGTACGTGGATTTTTCCATCTCTTTAAAATTAGTTGCCTGATTCGGTGATGGAGCCATTGCTCTACTTTAGTTACGAAGGTTTTGATGAAACCTGTGCCAAAATAATTTACCCAGCCTCTTGTTCGGCTGTTTATCTCTTTGACAATCTCATCAAATGTCCCTGCTCGCTTACGTTTGGTCAAGCGTTTCAAGGTGCGAATGAATTTCGCTTTGGCTTCGTTCGAAGGTCTGTAGCGACAGACCCCATTCACTGTGGTTATCAGACAACCCAAGAACTTTAAACGCGTTGGGGAACCCACTTTACTTTTCTCTTGGTTGACAGTTAGTTTCAGGTGTTTTTCAATGAAGCGAGTGATACTTTGGAGCACACGTTCACTGGCTCGTTTTGACTTCACAAAGATGACGAAGTCATCAGCGAACCGGACGAAACGGTGTCCTCTCTGCTTCACTTCTTTATCCAGTTCATGTAAGTATACGTTACAGAGTAGGGGCGAAATCACGCCACCTTGTGGTGCGCCTGTGTTACTTTCTACGAATTCGCCAGACAGATCTATGACACCGCTCTGTAAGAACCAACTGCGCGGTAAGGTTATTCACTTCTGACTTATCAGCTTTGTTAATCTCTACCACATTTAATCTTGGTGCATAGTTTTCTTCAAGATTCTGAGCGTTTAATAATGCGACTGTCAACGCAGTAAAACTAGCCTGTCCAACAACAGCCCCATCATCAACACCTTTAAAAATTCGAATTTCAAAAGTTTCACTAGCCACTCGACCTGAACCACAATCAATACTAGCTGTGCATTTAGATCACCTACATTGCTTAGTAGCTCAGGTGTGTAATAAATTTCAAATTGTCCAGTCTGTGCGTGAACCGCAGTAAATGAATCTAATCCATTTACTTTTTTATCTTGCGATTCCCGGTATAGCATCAAAGAAACCCCTGTTAAATCAACGACTCTACCATCATCTGTTACTGTGACGCTTAGTTTTCTACCGTGATTGTCCGACGAGTTCGCTCTTAGATAATCCTTTATTTTGGTCGACGCTTTATCCCAAATCAGTTGAGTTTTTCTAAAATTTTCTAACAAATAAATTCTCCTCTCTTAATTTAACAATTCTAATAACTGATGCAATTGAACGCTTGTTAGCTCCACTCCACCTATGCTAATGCCATTGTTAGTTATATTAAATGCATTGTTATTGTTGATTTCTGTGACGACCTCTCCACGTTTTAAGTTATTAACGGTGCCATTTTGAATTTCGCTTTTGTCAGCTTCTGATAAGCCCTGAAGCTGATATCTAACCATTGTAGTTGCTATGTTTATTACTTTTCTTTTCGTATCTAAAGCAATACAAATGAACATGCTCTCATCTCCAACGACATCTTTTAAATAGAGCGTCAACCTGTTTGTTTCTTCAGTATTTTCAAGTATGTCATTAAACTCCCTATCAGCAATTGAATCTTCGGACACTCGTTCCCATGTATAATAAGCAGGCATCTGAGATGTACTTGGTATTGATACGACTAATTGCGTTTCTTGGATGTAATCACTGAGAATAAATCCATTAGTGGCTGACATCACAGCTGTAGTCTCAATGCTTTGTCTCCACTCACCCATTAGTTCAGTTCGAGTTTTTTTTAGTTCTGCTTGAATCAACTTAATATCTGATTTATCTGCAGGAAAGACTTCGGTCACGTTTCCAATGACTGCTTTATTGGCATTTATATCAGTCTCAGATGTGATGATCTCCAACACCCTAGCATGGATATAAAGAGGCGGATTAAATTCATGATCTAAAACAAGGCCCCATTCACCGATTGAAACATCATCAGGTAATTCAGCTAAGTCCACGACGTATTGAGCTGCAGGTTGGCCATTTTCCTTCATGACTTTCACAGCGGTTTCTAGGATAAATTGCGGGTCATCGGAATCAACCTCTAAAATAGATTCAATCCAGATAACTCTTTCGCCGGTCTTGCTTCCCCACAATTCATTAGCTGGATGATTATAAATAACCGATTCACCTTTTGGACTAACCAAGTTACCACCTTTATAATCAATATCTTCAATGCCTATGTACTCAGTTAGTGTTCCGATGGTTCCCGATGTGGTTTTAACGCCAACACCAGCTTCATACACTGCCATTTTAATAAAGTTAGCATGAGCCTGATAACCTTCATTAGTCATATGGATATCGTCACTACCAAAATAGCGACTTCTTAGACTGCTTGAGTGAGCCATCCAGTTAGCAAAATATGCATTATTATGACGTTCAGACGCTCTTCTGTAAGCGTCTGATACTGATTGACGGTGTGCAACATTGGAATTTGTATCAACAAAAATAACCTTGCGATTGCCTGCGATGGCCACAAAGTTATCAATTTCAGTATCTGTAACACCTCGGTTAGTTCCAAGAATGACCACCACGATATCTTTAAGCTGGCCATAATCTTTTAGCGATTGCAAGACATACGTGCCGTTTAAGCTGTTAGTAGCATGTGTAATCTGTCTGCTACCAAGTACATCATGCGTAAATGACTTAAAAGCACCTGCTAATTTAGGTTGAGTGCCTACACCAAGCGAATCACCAATCAGTGTTACATCGTACTGCTTAACCGCTGATTTAGCGAGTTCTGTGAGCGTGCCACCTACCGTTTTCTTGATTACTCCTACATTCGATGGTTGTCCATTAAACGCTTCGGTATCATATTGCGTGAGATTATTCTGTTCAATTCTTTGTATCAATTTAGTCGCATATTGTGGGTCAGTAGCATAGCCAGCAGACTGTAGTGCCTGAGCTGCTTTCTTATAATCTTTTTCTCCTACTACCGCTGCGTAATTAATTTCACGCCATGGTGTATTGGTGAAAAACGCTGCATGGTCTAGCATTGAGTCATTCCAGCTGTCATACCATCTGAAATTCGCATTAGTTTGATAAGAGCCATTAGCGCCATAGTCACGAGTTGGTAAATTAATGACCTTTCCGGTCCAATCCTCACTTGCTTTGATACCAAATAAGTTATTATATTTAGCGCCTAGCGGTGATGCGCCCGATGCAGATTCTAAAATCGCTTGTGCAATCGAGATAGAAGGCAATATTTGATGTGTATGCCATCCGTTAATTGCGCCTTGCTTTACTTTTGAGATAAACGTCATATATTAGCCTCCTTTCACTCGAACAGCTCCGATAAATTTCATTGAATTTATTTTTTGAATTAAGCCATTAGGATTTCCGCTGTGAATACATTGCTCGTTATCTAATGCGATACCTACATGGTTGGCGTCATTCGGGTAGGTATAGCCTGTATCCCAAAATACAATATCGCCACGTTTTACCTCTGCTCGACTTATACGATTAAAGTAATGTGCATGAGCGCCGCCTTGGTCCCACATGCTATTAGTGTATGATCGGCCCGCTGTTGGATAACCTGGATAGTTTGCAGTTCTGAAACACCAGTTGACAAAGCCGGAGCAGTCAAATCCCGTTAAACCATTCCCACCCCATTTATAAGGCAGTCGCATATCTCTAATGCGCATCGCTTCAGTGATTACAGCTTCAACATAGTTATTCTTAGGTTCTTCAACTTCGGCTTCTTCCTCAACTTCAGTTGATTCAACTTCTTTAGCTCGCCCTCTTACAATCAGTTTAATAATAATATTGTCGGTATTAACAGTTCGTTCAATACCTCTAACTACATCATCGGATGATATTCTAAAGCCTAAATCACCTTCCAAACGTTGCTGCACGATGTGAATATAGAATTTCGGGTCTTTTAAGTCCGTAAATTCTACCCTGAAATAAAACTCCATCTCGAAACTGTGAATGATATATCTCACACGCTCCAATGCATTCTGATAGCCTGATAGCTCCAATATCTTCTTATCTATTGATTCGTTATTTCCAATTAAAAAACCCGTCTTATCTAAGACAGGCGTTAAGTAGTATTCAATTAATTGAGGTTCGGTTGGTGTCTCCATACCGTCTATTACTGAGTTAATCAAGCTGATTGACACATCTTCAGCATAGACTGATTTTTCATTTCGGTTATCGACAATATGCTTAATTGACATTAAAAATGGAAATAGTAAAAGACGAGATAGACAAAATCAACTTCACAAATTTTAATTATAACAATTTAAAAAACTTAGCTGATGCCTACAGTTGGCACCCAGCGTTCTTAGATTAATAAAATAAGCCCACTCTATCGCCGGCAAGCTAATAAGAGTGAGCTCTGAACAAACACGCTTTAATAGCGGTATTTGTTATACCCTATTTTAGCACAAATTATCATAAAATAGGAGATGTTTTATATGTGGATTGAACCGCAAAAAAGAAGGTCGATGGCAAAGAAGTAATAACAGGTTATAAATATGTTGAACGATATCTCGATAAAAAAACTGGTAAATACAGAAAGACGTCGACTACTCTCAATGCTAATAGCCCGCAAGCCAAAAAAAAGCAACTCAGATATTGAATAAAAGGATTGCGGAACTAAATGGGAAAGTTGTTGAAGCCAAAGGTGTCACTTTCGAAATGGCTTATAATGCTTATTACAAATTTAAGCAGGTACGTTGGGCTAATGCAACTGCTATCTCAGCGCAAAGTACTTACCGTAATCACATTGAACCTTATGATTTTAGAAAGTATCTGCTGACAGCTATTGATCTAAAAGACGTTCAAACTCTAGTGGATATAGCGCAATTTGAAAAGAACTTGTCACAGCGTACCGCCCTGGGTATCAAAAACCTAATAGTTTCTGTAATGTTTTTTGCTAAAAAAGAATATAAGTTTATTACACCAATTGATTTTAGATTGTTAGAATTTAAGGATAAGGCCCCCAAGTCGTTTGATGGGTATATCGATTCAGAAGTGATAAAAGATGAGATAGTAAAAATGCGTAAGTTATTAAATGAGGTTGAAGCTGACTTAATGGAATTCCAAATACACACAGGAATGAGATTTGGTGAAGCTACCGCTATTACTGAAAAAGATTGGTTAGTTAAGGAAAACAAAATTTCCATTAACAAGTCGATTGACTCATCGGATAAACGCAAGGTTAAATCTACCAAGAATACTTCTTCTCATAGAATTATCGATAGCAGCGATCGGCTTAATGAGATATTAAGTAGGCGAATAAATTTAAACAGGGTTTTATTTGTTGACGAAAGCAACTTTGTTTTTGTCACGAGAAATAACGTGCCTATAGCACACTCAAATTTAAACAAGAAATTAAAAAAAGTTAATCCTAACTACTCTTCCCACGTCATGCGTCACACACACACATCAGTTTACTCGCTGAACAGGAATTTCCTTTAAGGTATATCATGCACCGAGTTGGTCACACCGACCCAGAAACAACATTAAAAATTTACAATCATGTTACTGAGAAATTAAAAAATAAAGGGGCAGAAAGGCTAGATGATTTATTCTAGTTGCCCCTTTATTGCCCCTTTTAGACTTTTGATGACTTGAAGAAGTCAAACAAACATTGATGTTAAGCTATTAATTTTTAATTCATACTTTGTAGTTGATACATTTGGAAGTAAGTTCCACCTAAGGCAATCAATTCATCATGAGTACCTTTTTCAATAATCCTTCCTTTATCGAGAACAATAATTTGATTAGCATCACGAATTGTACTTAAACGGTGAGCAATCGCAATGGTCGTTCTGTTTTTACGCATTTTTTGTAAACTATTTTGAATATATTCTTCTGTCTCTGTATCGATATTAGCCGTTGCTTCATCTAAAATTAAGATTTTAGGTTCACGTGCCATCGTACGTGCAAAGGAAATCAATTGTTTCTGACCACTTGAATAACTCGCTCCACGCTCAATGACTCGTTTTCCATAGCCAGCTGGGTCAACTTCAATGAACGTATCCGCATTAACAAAACGTGCCGCTTCTCTTACGGTATAATCCGAAATAGTTTTGTCTAGCAGTCGAATATTTCTTGAAACGTCTCCGTAGAATAAGAATGAATCTTGTAAAACAAGACCAACTTGTTCCCTTAACGTTTCATAATCAAACTCTCTAATACTGTGACCGTCAATCAAGACATCACCCGAATGGTATTCGTAAAAGCGCATTAGAACATTAATAATTGAACTCTTACCACTACCAGTATGCCCAACCAAAGCAACGGTTTCGCCAGGATTCACTGTAAAACTGATATCTTTCAACACATCAATTTCACCGTCATAGGAAAAAGATAAGTTTTTAAATTCAATTTTAGCATCCGAAATTTCTGCATCCTTCATGACAATTTGCTCTGGAACATGTTCATCATGATCCAATACTCTAAGAATACGCGAACTCGATACTACACCATCTTGTAAGAATGACAAGTTATCCATCATCATCCCCATCGGTCTAAAGAAGTTCGCAGAATACTGAGTAAATGCATAAACAATTCCAACTTCAATTAATCCATCAAAATATTGATTACCTAACACATAGAAAACTAACGCTATCGATAAACCTTCAAGCAAACTAATTACAGTATTCAGTAAGAGTGCATTCATTTTAACCATCGCTAAATGCCCTGCATATTGTTCTTCGTTTTGAGCTTCAAATTCATCCATTGTACGTTTCTCTTGTCTAAAATGCTGAATAACAGACATGCCTAAGATCGATTCATTAATTTTAGTATTCAATCGACTTAAATTTTCACGCAAAGTACGGTAAATTCGTGTACTATAATTTTGATACAGCCAAATCGCAAAAATCATCAATGGTACAAATAACAAGAAGTATAAGGCCATTGTACGGTTTAAACTATACATCCCAACAAATACTGCAATGATTGTCGCAAAGCCCTCAAATATAGCGAAAAACACGTTCCAGAATTGTTTAATTGTTTCCGTGTCGTTCGTTACACGTGACACAATTGAACCACCTGGAGTTTGGTCAAAATAGCGCATGCCAAGATGAATCACTTTATCAAAAATTACATTTCGAATGTTTTCGACTGTTTTTTCTGCTGCCATATTAAATATATACGTTGAAAAATAATTCGATAACGCTTGGATAATTAATAAGAATGCATATAAAGCAGTGAACATCGCTGCTGATTGAACAGTTGCAGAGGCAGTTGCCAAATAATCGTCAATATAAGACTGAATGACTTGTGGCATATAGACTGTTGCAATAATTTGCCCACCAGAGAAAATAAGCGCAAGCAAAAATTCTTTCCAGTAGGGTTTCGCATATTTCATAATCCGTTTCGTCACGTGATATTGCTCTTTTAATGTTATCTTACGTGTCCATGCTGATTGATAATCTTTTGCTTCTGCCATTATTGCTCACCCCCACCTTCCAATAATGCTTCTAACTGTTGTTTTTCATACATTTGTTTGTACCAACCATTTTGTTCTAATAATTCGTAGTGGGTACCTCTTTCAATAATTTCTCCATTATCTAACACAATAATTTCATCAGCGTGCATAACACTACTGATTCGGTGTGCTGAAATAATGGTTGTTTTATCTTGTCGATTCGTTTTGATTCCTTCTAATATAGCCTCTTCAGTCTTTGCATCAACTGCTGATAAAGAATCATCCAAGATTAATAAAGAAGGAGAATTAATAATAGCTCTTGCCATTGAAATTCTTTGTTTTTGTCCTCCAGATAGTGCAACACCTCGCTCACCTACCATTGTGTCATAACCTTCAGGAAAACCAATAATATCTTCATGAACGCTCGTTAAACGTGCAACTTCTTCCACAATTTCTTGACTAGCACTCGGATTACCAAAGCGAATATTATCTCGAACAGTTGTCGAGAACAAGAAGTTATCTTGAGGAACATAACCGATAGAACCTAATAAGGTATCTAACGAATAAGCCTTCATATCGACACCATTAAAACTAATACGACCTTGATACTGGTCATAGTCTCGCATCAACAATTTAAAGATTGATGTTTTACCTGAACCAGTTTTACCGACCACACCTAAGGTATTGCCTTGAGGTAAAGTAAATTTTACATTTTTCAACATGACTTCTGAAGTCTGCGGATAAGTAAAACTATCAATTTCAAATTGAATATCACCATCTATTGGTGTTGTAACTGGGTTCTCTGCTTCCAGAATATTCGACTCTTCTTTAAGAATATCCATGATACGATCATAACTTGCAGACCCTCGTTCAATAATATTCAGTAAGCGCCCAATCGCAACCATCGGCCAAGACATACGTGTAATATAATTTAGAAATGCTACTAACAAACCAACCGTAATTTGTCCTTCTAATACTAAGAAACCACCATAGAACAAACCGATAACGGTACAAATTCCCATAATCGTTTGGATTGTCGGACGGAATAACGCGTCATAGAAATAAACTGACTGATTCTTCTTAACAACATTGGCAGTCATTTTATTGAAATCAATCGTGTCCAATTCTTCCTCGCCGAATGTTTTAATTACCTTAATACCTGTCACACTTTCTTGAACTTTATCATTTAACGAAGAGAAAGCCTCTTGCGCTCGTCTAAAGTGAAAATGCATTTTCTTACCAATAAAGCGAATCGCAATCGCTAAAACTGGTAAAGGAATAATCACCATCAAACTTAATTGCCAATCGACTGCCCAGAACATCATAAATAATGTGATAATTCCTTGAGTAAGCGAGTCGACCATAGTTAAGATTCCACCACCTGCAACCATACGAATTGATCCCAAGTCATTAGTGGCATGAGCCATTAAGTCGCCTGTTCTGTATTTTTGATAGAATACAGAATCCATTTTAGTAAAATGATTAAACAAACGTTGTCGTAAAATCTTTTCTAATTTTGCGGATGTTCCAAATATGTTAGTACGCCATACATAGCGCATCGCATATTGTAATAACGAAATCCCTGCTACCACTGCTACCCAAAACAGCAAAGCAGAATACGTTAAGGTTCCATTAGTCATCTCGTCAATCACTCTTGCAATAATCATCGGAACTATACCCGCTAATAAACCAACAAGAATTAACATAGAGGCCCCTAATATATAGGCGCGTTTCTCTTGCTTAAAAAACCAGGATAGTCGTGAAAATATATCCAAATTATTCACCCTTTCTTAATACTTACAAATTTAAACCTGTTAAATAAGTCCACTATAAAGTCTATCATTATTTCGAAAACTAAACAAAGTAAATCATTTATAAATACAACACTTATATTTTATATCGTGTCAATAATCTTTTTTAAATCTTATCCGGCATACGCTAAGAAAATGTTGTAAGTGTATACTCTATAATAGCTATTTCTTAGAGAGATACAAAACAGGAGACTACCAAAATATGGTAAATCTCCTGTAAAAAAATCTATTGACCTTTCATTGAACGCATAATTTGTTCAACTTTCTTCTTAGATGGTTTTTGTCCCATTTGGGCCATCATTTGCGTGATCATTCTTTCATCAATTGGTGGATTTTCTTTAAAGTATTTCATCATGTAACGACGCGCAAGAAAGAATCCACCTACTGCACCAGCAACTAGTGCTAATAAAACAATAAAAATCCAAGCTATTGTTGGCATATATATATACCTCACTTTCTAATTTCATGTAGTATTAGTTTACTAAAATTTAATAGTTTTTCATAGCAATTTTTTGAAGTCTTGCAAAATAATAGAAAATTCTAGTCTTTTTTATTTTGATAGAAGTAATGTTGAAGATGACGACCGTGTAATTTACGATCTTTTTGGATATTTTTAACTTTATCCGGAGTGACGTCTGTACCATCTTCATCGACTACTTTAATGCCTTCGATATGATTACGCATACCAAAGCGTAGATTTTCAATATACTCTTCTCTTAGAGCTTTTTGTTCTGCTAATTCAGCTTCATTTAAACCTTCAGCTTTCTTTTTGCGGGCTAATTGATTAATTCGTTCAATTTTGTCTTTCTCTAACATTTTATGTCCTCCTTTGCGAACGTTTGTTTGTTTTCGCTTATTATATCTGATATAATAAGCTTAATACTAAATGAAATGAGTTGATTCCAATGGCTAAATTGTCAACTAAACAATTGACGATTCTCCAATGTATTTATGATAACATCGAAGCAAACGGATATCCACCAACAGTGCGTGAAATTGGATCTGTAGTTGGTCTATCTTCTACCTCAACCGTTCATGGGCATTTATCTCGCTTAGAAAAAGGCGGTTACTTAATTAAAGATTCGAGTAAAACACGTGCTTTAGAGCTAACTCAACTAGCCATCGATTTACTAGGTGTTGGCCCCGTTGAAGTGCCCTTGTTAGGTAAAGTAGCCGCTGGTTCACCTATCTTAGCAATAGAAGATGCTACTGCTTTCTATCCAGTACCACCAGAATTAAATTACGATCCTAGCGAACTTATTATGCTAGAAGTAAAAGGTGATAGTATGGTGAATGTTGGTATTATGGATGGTGATATCATCACTGTACGCCGTCAAACAACAGCAGATAATGGCGAAATTGTCATCGCAATGACCGATGATGATGAAGTAACTTGTAAGACTTTTTTCAAAAAATCCGATCACTTTATACTAAAACCTGAAAATGACTATATGGAGGACATTGTCCTAAAATCAGTCACTTTACTTGGTAAAGTTGTCAGTTTATTCCGTCGTTTTTAAGCTTTTTCCCTACATTTTTAAAGAACGAACAAAGCACGTAGTAATCAACCTTCTAAGTTGATAGCTACAACAGCTTTGTTCGTTTTTTCTTTTATCAGTTATTGAACAGACGTTACTGTATTATTTTTAATGCGAAAAATTAAAAATTCTTCACATACAACTAGTTAGTGATTAGTACGTCATTAAAGTTTTAATGTCGTAGCCTGCAATTTTATCGCGACCGTTTAAGTCTTCTAATTCAATTAAGAAAGCACACCCTACCACTACACCACCTAAAGCTTCAACTAAATCAATTGTTGCTTTAATTGTTCCACCTGTAGCTAATAAGTCGTCAGTAATTAAAACTTTTTGACCTGGGATCAAAGCATCTTTGTGCATCGTTAAAGTGTTGCTTCCATACTCTAATGAATAGTCAACTTCAATTATTTCACGTGGTAATTTACCTTTTTTACGTACTGGTACAAAACCAATTTCTAAAGCGTAAGCAACTGGACACCCTACGATAAAGCCACGTGCTTCAGGTCCAACAACAACGTCTGCACCTAATTCTTTAGCGTAATTAACAATTTGTTGTGTCGCTTCTTTGAAGGCTTCACCATTAGCCATTAATGGCGTAATGTCACGGAAAATAATACCTTCTTCTGGATAATTATCTACTTTTGCAATATAATCTTTTAAATTCATGATTTTACCTCATTCTCCTCGAAATATCTCTCTATTTCAGATATTGTCTGATAATTCAATAATGCTTCTGTTTGCATTTCTCTTCGATACTTTTCAATTGCAGGTAGTGCAAATAAATCTACTGCCTCTTTTGAGTGTGCCGTATTAAACGAAACAAAGCCATCTTTTATTGTAACAAATTCTGCCTCAAAAAACACAACAATCATCAATTTTAATCTAGTTTGATGAATTTTTAATACTTCACTCATCTTAGACAGACTTTGTCTAAAATGAAAACTTGATTGTTGAGACAACCAGCGATATAAAACTGCAAATTCTTGTCTGGTTGGTTCGCCAGCCGTATATTTGGACTCTTGGACAAAAGATCCTAGGTATATTTTGCTCCATTCAGTTTGCTTAATTAAGAACTCTAGTGATTCTATATCTTGTGGTGGTTCCATTATGATTAATTTTTCTTTGGTATTAGTCTCTAAACTCTCTTGATTAACTTCCTGGTATAGCATAACTTGACTACTACTAGGAATGCGTTCACTGAAATAAGCAGCTAATTTTGAATGTCGGAAAACATAAATAGCAGCTGTTTCTTGTAATAATTCCGGTGCGATTCTACTTGATCGATAATCTAACCATTGCGTTCTAGCAATACCCATATCAGTCACCATGACTTGCGGACTGACTTTATTACGCCATTCATTAAGAGACAAAGTTCCAACAAGCGACAGTGTATCTTCGTTCTGTATGCCTTCAAACTGAGTCGCCTTTGAAAACGCAACACAGTCTAATATAGTGTCAGCATGCTGATTCTCAGAGACAGACAATTTAACATGTGTTTTATCTGCACCAATTAAACGTATATTCTTAACGAGTACATCTTCAAAAACAAATAATGGTCTTGGATTATCCATACCAAATGGCCCTAACAATTCAACTTCCTCTATAAAATCGACTTCAATTTCAGAGACTGGAAGGACAGCATCAATTTTTAAGCTTTCTGGTTGATTAATTTTGTCTTCATGTTTATTCGCAAGACTATGTAACGCTTCTTTGAAATTTTCCCAAGAATTTTCATTTACAGTTAAACCAGCCGCTTGACTATGACCACCATAGTAACTAATGTGTTGGTCAATTGATTGAAGCCACTCAAAGATATTTACTTGATCGACACTTCGCCCGCTCCCTTTCAATTCTTGCTTATCAAGCAAATGTTGAAATAAAATAGTTGGGCGGTTGTATTTCTCTTTAAGTCGACTGGCGACGATTCCTAATACGCCCGCATGCCAATCTGTACCCGATTCAACAATCACATTGGGTAATTCAGGTAACAAATCAATTCGAGCTTCCACTTCTTGTTGAATTTGTTTGACAATAGCTTGACGCTCACTATTCTTCTCATTGATTAATACTACTAGCTGTTGGGCCATTTCCTCATCAAAAGTTTGTAATAGCTTTAAAGCTGGTGTTGGATCTCCTAAGCGACCAATTGCGTTTAATCGAGGCCCAATAACGAATCCAACCGTATCAACATCAATTTTATCAAATTCTACTTGTTGGGTTTCTAATAACAGCCTTAATCCTAAACGTTGAGTATCTTTTAGAAATTGCAAGCCACCTAAAACAATCGTACGATTTTCATCAGTGAGTGACACCATATCACATAGAGTCCCAATTGCTGCTAACTCAACTACTTCTGGCATAATTTCATCTAAAAGTGCATGGGAAATTTTTAATGCGACTCCTGCACCACTTAACTCTGCAAATGGATAATCTCCTTCTGGATGTTTAGGATGAATAATGGCATACGCATTTGGGGGTGTTGCTTGCATTTCATGATGGTCTGAGACAATCACATCAACGCCTAATTCTTTAGCTCGTGCAATTGCCTCGTGCCCAGCAATTCCATTATCACAGGTTAAAATCAACTGCACACCATTCGCAATAAATTCCTCATATCTTGCGACATTTGGCCCATAACCATCTGTTATACGATTTGGCAAATAATAGTCAACATTGGCTCCGATTGTTTCTAATGTTTCAAACAATATTAAGGTACTCGTGATACCATCTGCATCATAATCTCCGTAGATTAGTATCTGTTCTCCATTAGCAACGGCTTCTTGCAATCGTTCAACTGCAATATCCATTTGGTATAAATTAAATGGGTCATGATACAATTGTGGTGTTTGATTGATGGCTTGTTCAACTTGGTCCTTACTAGTAAAACCTCGTTCAATACACAAACGCAAAAAAGCAGGTGAATATTTCAATCCTGCCATTTGTAATTCTTCAATTAATTTTGTTTCTTCTTGAGAATGAGTTGGTAATTCCCAATTATATTTTGCTAAATTCATTTTAAAACCTCAACTTACATTCTATTTTCATATGCTACTAGTTAACTAGTTTAGATTCCTTTGCTTGAACATTAGTCGTTTGCTTCCGTTTTAAATCTGATAGTTCTTGTTCAACTTTTTTCGTATTGCGTCTAGCTCTGCTTACAGAGGCAAATGAAACAAGTAAACCAATAATCACGCCAATAATTAAAGTGATTAGAATCACCATAACAATCGGCACCGTAATTTTGGTCAAAAATAAGTTCACCGTTACATTCGCAGTATTTTGAATCGCAAAGATAACGACAAAAATTAAACTGAATAAAGAAATTAATATTTTCCATGGACCTTTCATCTTGACTCCTCCTTAAAGTTAAAGAGATTAGTATTTAAGAAATCACTAATATGAGGGACCAAAGGCGAAATGATAGCTGCCGTTTTTAGCATGAATGGCATATTAACCTCTCGTTTTCCTTTAACCATAGCATCGATTACTCGTTTTGCTACAGTTTCAGTCTCCAATGCAAACAACTCAATACGTTTATAGTAAGCTTGTAAAGTGTCATTGCGCGTGAAAAATGGCGTTTTTACTGGGCCAGGATTGATGGTTGTAACACCAATACCATATTTCTTTAATTCTAATCTAAGTGCATCAGCATAACCGATTATAGCAGATTTGCTAGCTGAATACACACTTGAAGAATGCGACGATAACTTACCGGATATTGATGAAATAAACACGATTTGACCGGATGCTTGCTCTAGCATCTCCAGAGCTACTAATTGGCTCAAGTACATCATCGCAAAGGTATTAATTTTAAACATTTCTTGAATTTCTTCATACGAAAATTCAACTGCGGGCTTAAATTCACCATACCCAGCAGAGTTAATTAAATAATCAATGCGGCCAAAATATTTCTTAGCTTTAACAACTAAACGTTCGATTTGTTTCGTTTCACTTAAATCTGCTACCACTATCAGCACTTGAACATTAAATCGTTCATGTAAATCTTGTGTTAATTCTTTAAGCAATGAACGGCGGCGCGCTACTAAAACCAAATGAGCTCCTTTATTAGCGAGTTGATACGCAATTTCTTTACCGATGCCACTTGTTGCACCCGTAACTATGACCACTTTATTGTTTAACTTCATTGACTTTTTCCTCCTAATTCAATGAGTTTAAATCATATTCTTCCAAATCAAAGACCACTTTACTTTGCTTAAAGATAGATTGTGCACCTTTCTCTAGCTCTTTCACATCTTGTCCTAAATATCTTGCACTAATATGATTCAAGTAGAGCTGTTCGACACCAGCTTTTAGTGCAACTTTTGCAGCTTGCTGATTAGTTGAGTGAAAATAAGCATGAGCCATTTTCTCTTCACTACTATCATGAGTTGCTTCATGGACTAAAACATTTGCTCCTTGAGCTAATTGATGAATATTATTGCATTGTCGTGTATCGCCAAGAATCGTCACTACTTTCCCCTTATGGTCTGGAGCAACAAAATCTTTCCCATTCAGTACAGTTCCATCAGCCAATGTAACTTGTTCCCCTCGTTTTATTTGGCCGAATATTGGACCATTTGGGATTTTATATTCTGCTAATCGATCAACAAGTAATTCTCCGACTGAATCCGGTTCTGTAATTCTATAACCAAATGATAAAACACCATGTTCCAATGGTAAATAATCAACTTTCCATCCTTTGTCTAAATTGATACTACCACCATTTGGATCTAACTCGACAATTTTAAGTTTGTACAACAGCTTTGTTTTAGAGAGTTTTAAGGTCATTTGGACAAATTGACGAATTCCTGGAGGCCCATAAATTGTAAGCGGACCTTCGCCTCCCTGAAAAGAACGGCTACTTAAAAAGCCAGGCAAACCATAAATATGGTCACCGTGCATATGTGTAATAAACACATTGGTAATTTTTCTAGGTTTTATGGTTGTTTTAAGAATTTGATGTTGTGTGGCTTCACCACAGTCAAATAACCAAATTTCATTTATTTCATCTAATAATTTTAGTACTAAAGCACTAACATTACGAATTCGACCTGGCACACCTGCACCAGTGCCTAAAAATTGTAATTTCATATGTTTAACCCTTTCTATTCAATTGTTACTAATTGGGGTAAAAACAAAACCGGACTCTAGATAAATAGATGATTGGCATGCAATCAAGTCTATTATCATAAAAGTCCGGATTAATCATCACCTTTATTGGTTTACGCTTAACGTTGTCTGTAGATTTCTTGCGCAATAAATTTCGCTAATTCCAGTGCTCCCTCAGCATTAGGATGAACCTCATCATCAGAGTACCACTCAGGATGATCATTCGCAAAACCAGCCCAGTCAATTATTTTTACATTACCATATCTTTGGGCAGCTGCAAATAGTTGAGTGTTTGCATTATTCGTCCAAGCTCGATCGACATGAACAGATAGGAAATATTGATCTTTATCCGTTCCCACTGCCTCAATATAATCATTCAATTGTGCTGCAGTAAAAGTTCCGTTTGAACCAAGTATCGTTACAACTGTTGGTTTTAAAGTGCCATTAAGTTGCATCGCTTGAACGACCGAATAACTATTGTAAAGTTGACGACCTACTGAACCGTCTACTACCGCTTTTGGAAATACACTTTGAATTTCACTTGCACTTGCTAGTAAAACTGAATCTCCAATAAAACTAATATCTAAGCCATTCGCAAATAGTAATTCTTGCTGACTTAAACCTTCAATATTGTTGACAACTTTAACAGTCTCAGTCTCTTGTGTCTGAGTATCTTGTGCTAATTTTTTATTCTCTTCAATCGTTTGTTGTAAAATTTGTGCTGTTTCACTTCGTTGTTCAGGTGATGCGATTACACCAACCAAACCCATTATGAGAACAAATGCATACACACCTGTCAGTGTCTTAATCACTTTTAAACTTTTCGGATTATCTCTTAAGTAAGCAAACTGATGTTTTGTTTTCTTCCAATTAAAATCTTGCCCGATTGGCAAACTCCATTGTTTAATTTCAAATAATCGATAAGTAATCTCACTTAATATCATAATGACTAAAAACTGAAGTGCAAAGTTTAAATAAATGTTTGTTTTAAACACAACTAAATTTTTCGAAATAATTAAATATACAGGATAATACCATAAATAGTAAGAATAACTTCTTTTACCAAAAAAGGTAAATAATCTAAAACTAAATACTTTATGCCAAATTGTTGCAGGGTGCATTGCACACATGACAAGTACGGCACAGACTAAGGTAAACAAAGCCATTCCAAATTGATAAGCAAATGCATGCGTCCCATACATAAACTTAATCATAAAAAAGGCCAAAACTAACGAAATTAATCCCGTGACATTAAAGATTATTCTGGCTTTAGTTTGCATTGGTTTAGGTTGAAGTTTGATTGGATAAAGTAAACCGATTGCTCCACCAAAAGTAAATGCGAACGCTCTTGTCAATAAACCATAATAAATTCTAGTTGGATCTTCTCCAGCCTTGTATAAATAACCTAATAGTACAGCTGACAATAAAGAAACGATTAACAAAATATTAGTCGTTATCCCTGGTTTCTTATGCCATGAATAGAATAATTTCATCATAAGCGGTACTAATATAATTAACTGGCCATATATTGCAACGTACCACAAATGTGTAAAAGGACTCGGATTCGCTGCCTGAACAAAATAAGACTGTTCATTAGCAATTTGATAATAGTTATTGAAAAATAACAATGCTGAAATCGCCATGTTTCGAATATTAAATAAATAATCTCGAGCGAACAGTAATATATAGGTAATGGTTATTGATATCATCGCTAGCATTGGGAAAAACAGGCGTGAAAAACGCCCGCGGTAAAACTCCCAAAGTTTTACTGATTTTCCTCGAACGCTAGCAGTATATAGGCTACGGAAATTTAAAAATCCAGCAATGAATAGAAACAAGTTAACGGCTAGAAAACCACCTGGCACAATATGCTCAAAGAAATAATAACCAATAATAGTTAGTATTGACACACCTTTTAAACCATCAAAAACTGCAAGTCTTTTAACGGGTGCTTTAACTTTATTTTCCATCATGAAGCCACCTAATCCATAAATTCGAAGAAGTAATCTGATAATTGAACTGTATCGCCGCTTTCAGCTCCTAATTTACGCAACTGTTCGTCTATACCCATACCACGTAATTGTCTAGCAAATCGAGCGATACTTTCATCATGAACCATATTCGTCATGGCATAAAGCTTCTCGATTTTACTTCCACTAATTAACCAATGACCAGGTTGAATTTCTTCAATTTCAAATGGTGTTTCTTCTTCCAACGTATAATGAACTTTCTCCTCAACTTCATCATGTAATGAAATAAATTCTGAGTTTTGTACAAGGTCATAAGCTCTTTGTAACAATGGCTTAATGCCTTTGTTTTGCCATGCACTAATTTCGAAAATCTCCGGTACATCGCGATCTAAATTAGCATAATACTCTGCTAATTTTTCCTTTAAAGTTACTAAGTTTTCTTCAGCTACTGCTTCATCCATCTTATTAGCAACGATAATCATAGGTCTTAATAATAATTTTTCATTATAATTCGCTAATTCATGCATGATATCTAAGAAGTCTTGGAATACATCACGGCCATGTGTTTGCGCAACATCCAGAACATGAAGTAATACTTTCGTTCTTTCGATATGACGTAAGAAGTTAATCCCTAACCCCACACCTTCTGATGCACCTTCAATTAGTCCTGGCATATCGGCCACGACAAATTCTTGGTCAACTTTCAACTTAACCACACCTAAGTTAGGGACTAAGGTTGTAAATTGATAATCTGCGACCTTAGGTTTCGCATTGCTGATAACAGATAATAACGTAGATTTCCCAACACTTGGATATCCAATTAGTCCTACATCTGCTAATACTTTCAATTCTAATGATAACTCTACTTCTTCTCCTGGCTCTCCATTTTCTGCAATGGATGGAGCTGGATTTTTATGAGTAGCAAACTTAATATTACCTCGACCTCCACGGCCTCCTTTAGCAACAACGAGTTCCTGTCCATGATCGACTAAATCTCCTAAGACTTCATCAGTCTCAACGTTTTTAATAATTGTTCCTGGTGGAATTTTCACGACTAAATCTTCAGCACTCGCGCCATATTTACTCTTACTCATCCCATTTTGTCCATTATCTGCCTTAAAGTGGCGATTATAACGAAAATCCATTAATGTTCTTAGGCCTTCGTCAACTCGGAAAATAACACTACCGCCTTTTCCTCCATCACCACCAGCCGGACCACCGTCTGGTACATATTTTTCGCGTCTAAAAGCTACCATGCCATCGCCGCCTTTACCGGCTTTAACATCAACTTTCGCACGATCTAAGAATGTAGACATACTCTCCACTCCCTTCTTAATATTATTTTTATCTTAATCAAATTTACTAATTAATTCACGTGGGTCAACCATTTCAGTTACAAAAATAGTCAACAATTTCATTGTTGCTTGACGATTGCGTTTAATCGCTTCATCATCAGCGTTTACCATATTATTCTCGAAATATGCATTAATGACTTCTACTAAATCAAGCAATTGTTGAATTACTTCTTTGGGACTACCTGAAGTTAATCCTTCAATCTTTTCTACTAAAGCTTTTTCCGATTCTGTTTCAAGGATTGTTAAATCAATTGCTTCAACTTTTGATACTTTAGCTCCCAAGTTCACAACACGAGTGATCGCTTCGACCATTGCACGATATTCACTAGACTGCGCTTGTTTAAATTGTTGTAACTCATGCGCACTCTTTACAATATAGTATACATTTAAATGCTCCACATTTGAAACAGCTTGAATGATATCATGATCAATGCTATCTATTTCTAAATGCTGTTGCACTCGCGCTTGGATGAAGTTCCCTAATTTTTCTTTAAGGTCTGACCATTCAGATGATTCTTCTTGTAATACAATCGCATCTAAGATATCCAATAAGTCAAAGTCCCAAGCTTGGTCTAAAATTATTTCAACAATTCCCAATGCTTTACGTCTTAAGGCGTGAGGGTCGTTTGAACCTGTTGGAATTAACTTGATATTAAAGTAGTTAGCAAGTGTATCTAATTTGTCAACCAAAGCAAGCAAAGCACCTGCTTTAGTATCTGGTAATGTTCCACCACTAGTTACTGGCAAATATTGAGTACCAATGGCTTTAGCAACTTCAGCACTTTCACCGTAGTACTCTGCATAAATTTGCCCCATCTGTCCTTGTAATTCATCAAATTCACCAACTGTTTGAGTTAACAAATCAAACTTATAGAGTTGAGCGGCTCTTTCAGCAATTGCTACGTCAGATGTTTCAAGTTGAGCTGGAACTAATTGCTTCGCAACTAGTTTAATTCCTTGTTCTACTCGCGCTTGTTTTTCTGAGAATGAACCTATCTTTACATGTTCCTTCACCGTCGCCAACTTATCTAAATAATACGATAGTTCATGGCTTAAATCCTCGCGGTAGAAGAACAAGGCATCTTCTAAACGTGCTTTAAGTACTTTGCGGTTACCTTTTATGACATTCTCAATATGATCCGCATTACCATTTCGTACTGAAATAAATACAGGTAATAATTTTTCTGTGTCTTTTGCCAAAGCATAAAAGTATCTTTGGTGATCTCTCATTGCGGTGATCAATACACTTTCAGGAACATCTAAGTACTCTTCCTCAAATTCACCATAGAAAGCATTTGGCCATTCGACAATTGAAGTAACCTCTTCCAGCAAATCTTCATTGATTGGTACATTCCAATTGTGTTCTTCAGCAATTGTTTCAATTTGTTTGCGAATAATTGCCTGTCTTTCCTCAAAATCAACAAGTACAAATTGTTCTTTTAATTGTTTAACGTACTCATTCGGATGAATAATTGTCGCATCATTCCCTAAGAAGCGATGCCCCTTTGTAACATTACTTGCGTCAACACCTACGAAAGTGAAAGGAACAATTTCATTTTCTAATAAAGAAACAATCCAATGGATTGGACGAATATAAGGTGTAGCAACATTACTCCAGTGCATAGCAACCGGGAATGTCATCTGAGAAACCACATCGACAATCTTAGTCAGGACTTCCTTAGTCGCTAAACCTTCAATGTGTTTATCTAAGTATACGTATTCACCATCAATAATCAAATCGTCAGTGCTTGCTTTTTGTCCTCGAGCAAAACCTTGCGCAGCTTTACTCCATTCACCTTGATCGTCTTTCGCAACTTTTAGAGATGGACCTTTCACTCGTTCATTTAAATCACTTTGTCTATCTGATAAGCCATCTACAATTACAGCCAATCTTCTTGGTGTGGAATAAGCATTTACAGCCTCGAACGCTATGCGTTCTTCACTCAGAAAATTCTCTACTCTTTCTTTCAATTGTTGACTTAAGTTCAATAGAAAACGAGCTGGTATTTCCTCTAGCCCAACTTCTAATAAATATTGTTTTGCCATCTCATTTCCTCCTTATTCTGCGTCCAATTGATTGTCATGTAGTAAAGGAAAGCCTAACGCTTCTCTCTCTTCCACAAAAGCTTGAGCAATACTACGTGCCATTTTACGGATTCTACCTAAGTAACCCGGACGATCCGAAACAGAAATTCTACCTCTTGCATCTAACAAGTTAAACGTATGAGAACATTTCAAAATATAGTCGTAAGCTGGATGAACCAATTTTAACTCAATTAGTTTTAAAGCCTCTTGTTCATACGCTTCAAATTGATTAATTAACATTTCAACGTTACTGTGTTCAAAAGAATATGTTGAATGTTCGCGCTCTGGTTGTAAGAAGATATCACCGTACTTAACGCCCTCAACCCAGTCTAGATCATAAACATTCTCTACATCGAGAATATACATCGCTAATCTTTCTAATCCATAGGTTAATTCACTTGTTACCGGATCACACTTTAATCCACCAACTTGTTGGAAGTAAGTAAATTGTGTAATTTCCATTCCATCAATCCATACTTCCCAACCTAAACCAGCACAACCTAAAGATGGATTTTCCCAGTTATCTTCTACAAAGCGAATATCATGTGCTAGTGGATCAATACCAATCGCTACTAAACTCTCTAAATACAATTCTTGAATGTTTAGTGGTGAAGGTTTCATGACTACTTGAAATTGATGATGTTGATACAAACGGTTTGGATTTTCACCATAACGACCATCAGCTGGTCTTCTTGACGGTTCTACATAAGCAGCATTCCAAGGCTCTGGTCCTACTGCACGTAAGAAAGTATATGGACTCATTGTTCCAGCACCTTTTTCAGTATCATAACTTTGGAGAATTAAACATCCTTGTTCAGCCCAAAATTGTTGTAAAGTTAAAATTATCGATTGAACGGTTCTTTTTTTCATTATTATATACTCCTTATCTTCAATATAAGATTAACAACTTCATCTTCACTTGATTAAGCAACATAGTACTTTTAATTACCTAATAAAAACCACAAAAATATCCCTATGATTAACAGAGAAAAACTTCACTGTTAATCATAGGGACGAATTATCTTCGCGGTTCCACCCTAATTCTAGCATATACTAGCACTTAATTTAGAAGATTAAACTGATTCAAAAACTGCCTCGAAACTGCCCTAGCTTTCACCATCCTAGAGTCGCTTTACTATCTTTTATATAGTTTTTGATATGATATACATTTTACTAACTTCACTTTCAAAAGTCAATCAAAAGAACAGCTATTTCTATTTAAAAATCGATTGGTGTATCACTCTTCTGTCGGCTTGTCTCTTTTAAGTATTTGAATAAATTTACGATCATTTTCTAACATTTGGTCTAAATAACTTTTACTTTTCAGACGTATTCCAACATATTCTTTATAAATTTCATCCATCAAACGCCGGATTTCAGCTAATGTTTCTTGAGAAACATTCACGGTTTGAACTTGTTCTAGCTTAATTTGTGCTAACAAGCTAGTAATATACATCGCTTTAGGAGAAATATGTAATCTAAATTCATCTTCAGAAAAATGTTGTTGACAGAGGACTCCATGTTGACGAATGCTGAAATCAAAAGGTTGTTGCTTAGCCCCACATATTACACAGGCATCCCATTTAAGTTGGACACCGAATCCTTTTAAAAGATAAATTTCAATATAAGTCGCGATTATTTCCGGAGACTTCCCTTCATTTAGTAATGCTAAAGCCAGCTTAAATAGTTCGTAGACAAGTAAATTGGGTACATTATCATCGACTACCGAATCTACAAGCTGCGAAATATAAGCCGCATAAGCTTGAACGGTATAATCACTTTGTACTAATCGATTAAATTGAATAGTTGAAGCCTCTGTTAAGAAAGATAACCCTTCTTGATTAATCGTTCCAATATACTCATTCATCGTTAGCGGAATCAACTGACTTCCCATTGGATGATTAGGTTTTTCTAATCGCTTAATGAAAAACATTTTAGTCCCGTAAGCAGCTGTAAATATCTTCACCAATGCATCGTGTTCTCGGTGCTTACGTTTAAATAAGACAATACCTTCAAATCGCTCTCTCATTGGCAAGCCCTCCAAATTAATTAACGATTAGTAATTATCAGGTCGGTAACCGTACTCCATTAAGTCAGACTGACGGTCACGCCAATTCTTTTGAACTTTAACCCATAAGTCTAAATACACTTTATCATCTAACAATAATTCGATGTCTCTTCGAGCCATTTGACCAATTTTTTTAATCATACTACCTTGCGCACCAATGATCATACCTTTTTGACTCTTTCGTTCAACTATTATTGTCGCTTGAACTTCTATTTTATCATTCTCATTTCTTTGCATACTTTGAACCTGAACCGCAACTGAATGTGGAATCTCTTCGCGAGTTAAAATCAAAATCTTTTCACGTATAAACTCTGCCACAACAAAGTACTCTGGATGATCCATTACTTGATCTGCAGGATAATATTGTGGTCCTTCTGGCATCTTGCTCTTTAAATCATTTAGTAATTCCGGAACATTACTACCTTCTTTGGCACTAATTGGGAATATTTCATCGAAATCATGTTCTACTTTAAACGAATCTATAATCGCTAAAAGCTCATCTGGATGAACTAAGTCAATCTTATTAATTAACAAGTAAACAGGTACTGTGCTATGTTTAGCTTTCTCAATAACCAAACGGTCTCCAGGTCCAATTTTTTCACTAGCATTCACCACGACTAAAACTGCATCGACACCTTTTAGTGCACTGAACGCTGTTTTTAACATAAAGTCTCCCAAAGCATGTTTCGGTTTATGGATACCAGGTGTATCAATAAAGATAATTTGAGTTTCATTATCTGTATAAACACCTTGTATCTTATTACGTGTTGTTTGTGCTTTATCCGACATAATTGCAATCTTTTGGCCGACTATTCTATTTAATAGTGTTGATTTTCCAACATTCGGTCGACCAATTATTGCAACAAAGCCTGATTTAAATTGTTTTGATTCTTTCATTTTATCTCCTTTTTATTCAACTACATCTTGTAGTAAGATTACCTTTAGCCAGTCATTTTATCTTTATTGGTTAAATAATTGACTCAATTAACTTCATGAACAGATCCCATACGTACGGAAGGAATATAATTAATCCTATTATCACGGATATACCCGCGGACAATACAACAGCTCCCGCTGCAGCGTCCTTAGCATTTCGTGCAAGTTCGTGGAAGGACTCACCAACAATTAAGTCAACAGTCTGCTCAATTGCTGTATTAACCAATTCCATTGCCAAAACTAGTCCAATACACAGAACTATAATTGTCCATTCAAAAAGGCTGATTTTTAGAACAAAACCTGCCGTAACAACTAAGAGAGTTACGACAGTGTGGATTCTAAAGTTTCGTTCATTTTTAAATGTAAATTTAACTCCAGAAAAGGCGTCTTTAAATGATGAAAACAACGCTCGTTTTGTACGATTGTTTTTCTTATCGAGTGAGACCATATTGACTCAACACCTCTTCTTGAATACCAAACATTTGTGCCTCTTCTTCTTCAGTTTGGTGATCGAAACCGTTCAAATGTAAAAAACCATGAACGGCTAAAAATGCTAACTCTCTTTCAAACGAATGACCATAATCCTCAGCTTGTTCTTGAGCTCTTTGAAAAGAAATAATGATATCGCCCAAGTGACGAGCTAGTCCTTGTACTTCTTCAACATCTGAATTATCCTCATCTGAATCCGAATCCTTATTTTGATTAAACTCTGCCATAAAGGATGCTAGGTCAGGTAAATCGAATTCACTAGCAACTTCTTCCAATGCAAAGCTTAATACATCCGTTGGACGATCAATTTGACGGTACTCTAAATTCAATTGATGAATTTCTTCGTTAGAAACTATAGAAATATCAACTTCTGCTTCATCTTTAAATCCGAGATAACTGGCTGTAAGACTCACAACATCTTCTATTAATTTACTTTGTTCTACAGTTAAATAGCTATCTTCATCAATTATATCAATAATCATCCTTATTCCTCCGAATTAAATTATTTAGGATACTCTACTCGAGTATGGTACATGCCAGCAACTCCTGCGATTAAGGAGCGTCTAACTATTTTTAAATCATGAACCGTTAAATCACACTCTGAAAATTGATTATCATTCGTTTTATCTGCAATAATCGCATCAATCAATTTTTCTATCGAAGCTTGGTTATACTCTTTTAATGTTCTAGAAGCAGCTTCAACAGAATCAGCAATCATAATGATTGCTGCCTCTTTAGTTTGAGGTTTCGGTCCTGGATAGCGGTAATCGGCTTCGTTAAGCGTTGGATTCTTAGCCTTAGCTTGATAATAGAAATACTTTACAAGTGTAGTGCCATGGTGCTGCATGCAAATATCAATAATACTTTTAGGTAAGCAATGCTCTTCTAGAATACGTGCCCCTTCAGACACATGTCCCATAATAATCCTCGCACTTTCAAGCTCGGTAATCATTTGATGTGGTGATTCCATACCAGATGCCACATTTTCTGTGAAGAATCGTGGATGAATTGTTTTCCCAATGTCATGATAATAAGCAGCTACTCTTGTTAATAAAGAGTCTCCCCCGATTGCTTCTACAGCATTTGCACTAAGATTTGCAACTAGAATACTATGATGGTAAGTCCCTGGTGATTTTTCAATTAGTAATTTCAATAAAGGATGATTTAAATTTCCTAATTGATTGAGTGTTAAAGCTGCCTTATCGATCAATAATTGTTCCCAATAAGGTGTCACGAAAAATAATATCATATTAACTAATAACAAGTTGCCAATGAT
Source organism: Fundicoccus ignavus (assembly GCF_009659375.1). Taxonomy (GTDB): domain Bacteria; phylum Bacillota; class Bacilli; order Lactobacillales; family Aerococcaceae; genus Fundicoccus; species Fundicoccus ignavus. The sequence continues at coordinate 104,991 of NZ_WJQT01000002.1, read as the reverse complement.
TAATAAAATTATATGTAAGCCTTGTTCAGACAGTATATTAACATTTAAACTTAGTAATAGTGGTATAACGATTGTTATATGCCAAAAAAATAATGGTACGAAAAATTCTTTAATACTGTAACGATGCATTTCTTGACGTAATACAAACATAACGCCTAGTATACTACTAAAGAAATAGAACAATGTCGTTAATGTGATGACCGTCATATTATCATAACTATTTATTACGAACAACGCTAATAAATTGAAAAATAACACCGCAATTGTTCCCACTCTAGCATTAGTTCTCGGAATGATCATATAAGGTATCAAAAACACTGGCAAAACTAAGGTTGAATAGGACAAACCACTAGTTTGCATTAGATGGAACAGTTTCAATAATGAAAATCCAAAAAACATCACTAAAGCATAGGCTGTTGCTTGCATACTTCTTTGACCAAGTTCTTCGCTAGACTTATTTAAAAATTTGGAAAATACGGCAATCATCACAATACCATGAAATAAAACCGTTGCATAGAATGCGTAGGCTAATGTTTTCTGTGAGGATAGATCCAAGAATCCATATAAATCTAATTGACGCTTGGCATCTACACCAATGATATGCCCTTCTTGAATAATCACTTGACCTTGTAATATATAACTTGTTTGAACTGAGTCTGCTGCTTCCTCTCTACGTCGTTCAGTCTCAGTCTCACTATAAGTCATCGTTGGGACAATCAGTCGATTGGATAAATCAATTAAAGATCGTCTAGCATCTAAGCTATAAGGCATATTGCTAATTGTTTGTTCTACAGATGAAATAAAGCTCTCAATATTATTCGCTTGAATTTCCTGCTCTAAAGCAGTAGATATTAACTCTGTTAGCTTATTTTGAAATTCTGATAAGGTCTCTGGATCAATCGAAAGAACATGGGTCAAGGTTGTCGTGCCGATGTTATTACCCAAATACTTTATGGCATCTGTTTGTTCTGATAACAAAATTTCATAAAGTAAGAGTTGCTCAACTGTTTCTAGCTGGACAAAGGTGAGTTCTTGACCATCCAAGCGATCAACATTATCAAATTGATTTAATAAACTTTGTTCAATCTCACCTGATTCCACAAGGTCAGTATGTTTGTCAATTAATGTCTGAATCGAATTTTTGGAGTAAGATTCATTTTTCAGTTGACGGATAAAACTAAAGTACTGCTCGATTAAAGTTAATTGTTGTGTTCTGATATCCCCTTGAAATAAATAAACATCATTGACGGCATCGCGTGCACGTTGCTTGTTTAATTCTGTTTGCTCAGTATCCTCAATTGTCATAGGTGCTAAAATAGTATCTTGAGCCACCTGATTAAGCTGAAAATCATACTCTCGTGGTTGTACATTTGAGTAACCTAACATAATAATCGCAATTGATAATATAAAACTAATTAGTGGAATATAATAATTGCCGAGCAAAGCTTGAAAGCGCTGCAATTTACGGTTCATAACATTCCTCCATTCCCATTTACATCAAACTATCCTATTTACTGTATGCTCTAATAATATCAGCTACCACTGGGTGGCGTACGACATCAAATTCATCAAATTCAACGAAAGAGATTCGACGTACGTTGTTCAATTTAAATTCTGCATCGATTAGACCTGATTTTACACCTGTAGGTAAATCAATTTGAGTTTTATCTCCATTGATAATCATTTTAGAGCCAAATCCTAGACGAGTTAAGAACATTTTCATTTGTGCAATTGTGGTATTCTGAGCTTCATCAAGAATTACATACGCATCATCTAACGTTCTACCACGCATATAGGCAAGTGGTGCAATTTCAATGATGCCTCTTTCCATCAAACGATTTGTTTGCTCAGTACCATAAATCGTATAAAGCGCGTCATATATAGGGCGCAAATATGGATCTACTTTCTCTTTTAAATCACCCGGTAAGAAACCTAAATTTTCACCCGCTTCAACTGCTGGTCGAGTTAATATTATTTTCTTAACCGTCCCTTCTCGTAAAGCTTGAACAGCTAATACGACAGCTAAGAACGTTTTCCCCGTACCCGCTGGTCCAATCCCGAATACAACGTCATGTTTTTCAACTGCTTTAACATATTGTAACTGACCAAAGTTCTTAACTCGAATCGCCTTGCCATCTGCAGCTCGTCCGACTACTTCATCATATAAAGTAATAAAAAATTCAAGTGTATTATTCTGGGCCATTTTTATGGCAGTCATTACGTCCATAGTTCGAGGTGTAATGCTTCTTTCGAGTAATTGAAGTAAATTCAATAAGACCTGACGAACCTTTTCGACTTCATTTTCATTATCTCCAGAAATATTAATCACTTCACCGCGATTAGCAATGATAACTGGAAAATTCTCTTCTATTAAATTAACATATTTGTCTTGTGTTCCCAATAATGCAACTAACCAATTAGGATTACTTACAATTAGTTGACTGGAAAACTCTCTTATTTCGCTCAAATAGTAGACTCCTTTTTAGTTTTCAATATCCTAACAATAGCACAATTAAGCTTAAAATTGAACAAAATACGTTTAATAGTTTCCATATTTTTCAATGTGTATTTGATATACTCTCCTCAATGACTTGTCTATAAATCAAAGAAGGCACCTCCAAAGAGGTGCCTTCTTATAAAAGCAGCATTTAGCTCAATAGTGATTGCGTAGTGCAGTTCACAATGTTTCTATCTGCTTGTCCTTTAAGTTTTGACATCGCTTGCCCATAGCTGTACTTAAATCAACTGTTTCAGTAGGTTCAATTCCATCAATAGTTATTTGATTAACAATTGAAATATCTTTTCCAATTAATTTTTAGTAAGTATCGTTCCACGATAGGTATTTCTTATAGAATTTGATTCAACAAATCTAACAGATTAGCTTTTTCAAATTCAGCCAAAGAATCTCTTCGCTGCTTCATTTCGCGCGCAATCTTGGTTATCTCCTGTTCGGTAGATAAGGGAGCAGATTAAGTATCTGTTCATTTTGCAGTGCTGCTTTCAGCATTCGAATGACTTTCAAGGTTGCCTTGTCTTTAGCTTTCATCGCTTGCTTAACGTCCTGTTTTTCTTGTAAATTACATTACAAATTAACAGATATTAAAACTTTCTTTTACGAGCTGCTTCTGATTTCTTTTTACGTTTAACACTTGGTTTTTCATAAAACTCGCGTTTACGAGCCTCTCTTAAAGTACCTGTTTTTGAAACGTTACGCTTAAAGCGACGAAGAGCGTCATCCAATGATTCGTTATCACGAACTACTGTTTTTGACATATGGTTCCCCTCCCTCCGAGCTAATAGTAACCCTTCATTAGAAATTAAATTTCTAAATAAAGTCCTTTTAATATTATAGCAAAAAACACATTGTTTTCAAGCCATTTTGACTAACAAAAAAACAAAATTTCATCAAAAAAGTAAATATTCATCAAAGAATGTAGTTAGTTAGCTACTTTAGCGAATGTAAACTAACTAAAAAATTATTTTCTAGCACAATTTTTGCATAAACCAAACACTTCAAAACGATGAGATTCAATCACTACTTCTGATAAGTCAGTGGTAACTTGTTGCATCGGACACGCGTCTAACAAAAGTGTTAATCCACAATTGCGACAAATAAAGTGATGATGATGATCGTGATGTGAGTGTTGATCAAGTATATGACAATTAATTCTAAAAAGTTGTTCCTGATTAAATTCAGTGGCTTCTAGTAAACCAACCTCAACAAAATCATAAATATTACGATAGGTCGTATTGTAACTCATTGTTGGGTAACGTTCACTCATTTCTTGATGAATAAACGCGGCATTTAGATACCTTTGATTTTCAGCGAATAGCTCAATAATTTCTTGACGTTTTTTTGTAGATTTAAAACCTGCTTCTTTTAATTTTTCAATTCCCGCTGCAACAAGCTCTTGAATTTGATTATTTTGTCCCAACTTCATTACTCCTTTCGAATTTTATGCTATGATGTGTGAATAGAAAGAGGTGGATTGACATGGAGAAAAAGAATCAAACCTTGCACTACTTTATTCTCTCTGATTCAATTGGAGAAACTGCACAGAAAGTAGCTCGCGCTGCCTTGGTGCATTTCCCTTCAGCAAAAACAGTATTACATAAATACACATTTATTTCAAACACAGAAAAAATTGACGAGATTATTCATGATGCGGTTAAATATGACGGTTTATTATTTATGACAATCGCAAATTCAGAATTAGCTAGCTATGTAGAAGCAAAATGTATCGAAACCGGCCTTGTTTGTTATAATTTAATTCAACCCTTTACCTTAGAGATTGAACGCCGACTAGGTGTCAATCCTACTTCACTGGCGGGAGCACAACATGAGCTTTCTGATGAGTATTTCGATCGTATTGAAGCAATGGAATTTTGTATGAAATATGATGATGGCAAAGATCCTAAAGGGATTGGAGAAGCTGAGATTGTCCTATTAGGAATTTCTCGTACTGGTAAAACACCTTTGAGTATGTATCTTGCGACTTTAGGCTATAAAGTTTGTAATTTACCTTTAATTCCAGAAAATGATTTGCCAAGCATTGTGTTTGAAATTAATAAAAACAAAATAATTGGTTTAACCAATAATATCGAAGTCGTCAATAAACACAGAGAAATAAGAATGCTAGAGTATGGCATTCCTAAAGGTTCACGCTACGCTTCTGAAAATCGTGTTAAACAAGAATTAGATTATGCAGATGAAGTATATCGTACTCTTGGATGCCCAGTAATTAATGTTGCAGATCGCAGCATTGAAGAAACCGCTCATATCATTTCTGAAATCATGAAATTAACACCGCATGCATTTTAAAAATCAAAAATCACTTGCCCTTTTAACTAAGACAAGTGATTTTTTTTAGTTGTTTTCAATTATATCTAGCATTAAATTCTGATTGAATGTTCTCTTACGTAACATGTTAATCTCATGTTTATAAGGAGCAACTTTTTTCTTCTCCCCTACTTCAACCCACGGTGTTTCAAGAATTTTTGGGACACTTATTAATTGAGGATGATGAACAATTTTATCCAATGTTTCAAACCCAATACTCCCTTGTCCTATGTTAGCATGTCTATCCTTATGACTCTTAATTGGATTCTTTGAATCATTAATATGAAGAACCTTCAAGCGTTCTAAACCAATCACTTTATCGAATTCATTTAGAACTCCATCTAAGTCATTCACTATATCATAACCAGCATCATATATATGGCAAGTATCCAAAGTAACACTTAGCTTTTCATTATGGGTCACCCCATCAATAATAATGGCTAATTCTTCAAAAGTACGACCTAATTCAGTCCCTTTGCCCGCCATTGTTTCTAGAGCTATTTGTGAATGTTGATGTGGCGTAATCACTTCATTTAAACCTCGTATAATTTGCGCTAAGCCAACATCAACCCCTGCTCCTACGTGAGCTCCAGGGTGCATCGTCATCTGCTTAGCACCAAGATATTCAACACGCTCAATTTCTTTCGCAAGAAATTCAGTTGCAAATTCAAAATAACCTTCTTTCGTTGTATTACCTAAATTTATAATATAAGGTGCGTGCACTGTTAAAAATTCAATGCCATTTTCTTGCATGAAAACACTTGCCTCTTCAAGACGAAAAGCTGAAACTTCCTTACGTCGAGTATTCTGTGGCGCTCCAGTATAAATCATAAAAATATTGGCACCATAAGAAGCAGCTTCTTGCGCTGAACCTAGTAACATTTCTTTCCCACTCATGGATACATGTGAACCTAAAAACAATTTTATCATTCTCCTTAAAGTCTTTTAGTCATTACAACATTTCTACTATGTAATAGTACAGCTAAATTTGAGAAAACCTCGGGCGAGTCCAAGGATTTTAGATTCCGTTTAGCAGTTTTAACTTGATTATATCGCTTTACTTTTGTTGGAATGCTTAACGTAGATCAGCGACTTGTTTTCAATAGCGGTATAAAGGACAATCCATCGTTACTAACAGAATAACTTGGTCTATCTATGAATAAAAAAAGCGTAGTAGACAGTGGCTAGCCGATTGGGCTTGAATAGCTCGAACGTCATGCTCATCAATAAAGCTTTGAAAGCGACCACCGCCTTGGAAAATAATAAGTTGAGCGAAGTACAAAGCTTGGTAAATCAACATAAAACTTATAAAACCTTATATTTTAACAAAAGCCCAACTAGTTTTTATACTAGCTAGGCGATTTATTTTAGTCTTTTTGACTACGTATATTTAAATGTAATTCACTTAATTGCGCGTTCTCTACATAGCCTGGAGCATTTGATAATAAATCAATTCCGCGACCTGTTTTTGGAAAGGCGATTACTTCACGAATGTTAGGTTCTTGAGCTAAAAGCATTACAAGACGATCTAAACCTAATGCCAAACCACCATGTGGAGGGAAACCATATTCTAAAGCATTTAATAAGAAGCCAAATTGCTCTTCAGCCTGTTCTTTTGTAAAGCCTACTAAATCAAAAATTTGTTCTTGCATGTCTAAGTTATTAATACGTATACTTCCGCCTCCAATTTCATAACCATTTAACACAATATCATAAGCTTGAGCGAGTGCTTCAGCAGGGTTCGCTTTAACCTCTTCTGGAGTAGCATTCTGAGGCGCCGTAAACATATGGTGCATTGCAACATAGCGTCCTTCTTCTTCATCATATTCAAACATTGGCCAATCTGTAATCCATACAAAAGCTAAAGCATTTGGATCAAATAATTGATGTTGCTTAGCTAAATTAACACGTAATTCTCCTAATGATGCTGCAACAACATCCGCTTTATCTGCAACAAAGAACAAGATATCGCCTTCTTCAGCGTTTAAACGTTCTGAAATAACGTTTGATGAGTTATCATCAGCGAAGAATTTGGCAATTGGTCCATTAAAGCCTTCTGAAGTAACCTTCATCCAAGCTAAACCTTTTGCGCCATAGGGCTTCACAACATCAATCAATGCATCAGCCGTTTTACGCGTATAAGCATCTGCTTGACCTTTTAAGTTAATCGCTTTTACTTGCCCACCATTGCTAACAGCAGATTTAAATACGCCAAACTCAGATTCTGAAGCAAAGTCTGTAAAATCTACTAATTTCATTTCAAAACGAATGTCAGGTTTATCTACTCCGTATTCATTTATAGCTTGAGCATATGTCATAGTAGGAAAAGCTTCTTCAATTTGAATCCCTTTAGTCGCTTTTACAACTTCCTTCAACATTTCTTCAGTGATTGCTTGAATCTCCGATTGATTTAAGAAACTCGTTTCTAAGTCGACTTGAGTAAATTCAGGTTGGCGGTCACCACGTAAATCTTCATCACGGAAACAACGTACGATTTGGTAATAACGGTCAAAGCCAGCACCCATTAATAATTGTTTAAAAAGTTGTGGCGATTGTGGTAAAGCATAGAATTTTCCTGCTTCACGTCTTGTCGGAACTAAATAATCACGTGCTCCTTCGGGTGTAGATTTAGTTAAATAAGGTGTTTCAACATCAATAAACTCTAAGTTATCTAAGTAGTTTCGGATTGAACGCGTTACTTGATGTCTTAATTTAAAGTTGTTAAACATTTTCGGACGACGCAAATCTAATACACGATTGCGTAAACGCACTTCTTCATCTGCATCTAAATCATCTTCAATATAAATTGGTGGAGTTTTAGATTTTGCTAATACCGTTAAAGATTCAGCAAACAATTCAAAACGACCAGTTGGTATTTTTGGATTGATTTGTGCACCATCACGTTCGTTTAGTACACCTGTCACTTCAACAACATATTCACTACGTAATTTATCTGCCATTTCCATTTCTTCTGCACTTAGGTTTTCAGCATTAAAGACAACTTGACAAAAGCCCTCACGGTCACGGACATCAGCAAAAATTACGCCACCTAAGTCACGACGCTTTTGAACCCAACCTTTTAACGTAATTGTTTGGCCGACTAATTCGTCATTAACTAAGCCACAATAAACTGTTCGTTGTTTACTCATTAAAATTCTCCTCCAAAATACTTATCAATTTCACTTGTATCTACCGTTGCTCGACGGTATACCCCAACAAAATCATCCAAAACTTCCGATAATTTAACGGTTGATTTTTTACCATTTTCTTGATTCTTCACTTGAACCACTTGTTGCTCAACTTCGTTGTCACCAACGGTCATAATCAATTTTGCATTTAATTTAGCAGCTGTTTTAAACTGAGACTTCATACTACGCCCCATGTAATCTCTATCAGCCAAGTATCCTTCAGAACGTGCTGCTTGAACAATTTGTAAAGCCATAATATTACTCGCTTCACCTAAGCCCATAACATAAACGTCTACTGGTTCCTCAGCTGGGATTTCTACTTCTTGATCTTCAAGTAACAACATTAATCGTTCTACTCCCATACCAAAGCCAAAACCTGGTGCTTGAGGTCCGCCTAATTGTTCTACCAATCCATCGTAACGTCCACCACCACATACAGTTGACTGTGAACCGATTGTTTCATCTTCTACTACAATCTCAAAGATAGTATCTTGATAGTAGTCTAAGCCACGAACAATTGTTGGGTTAATTTCAAATGGAATATCCAAAGCTGTTAGCATTGCCTGAACTTGCTCAAAGTGTTGTTTGCTTTCTTCACTTAAGAAGTCCAAAATAATTGGTGCGTTTTTAGCCAACTCTTTATCTTTAGGATCTTTACTATCAATGATTCTTAATGGATTATCAGTCAGACGTCTTTGAGAATCGGCACTTAATTGATCTTGCAATGGTGTAAAGTATTCAACTAATGCTTGGCGATAAGCAGCTCTTGCTTCTGGTCTACCTAATGAGTTTAATTGAATTGATAATTTTTCAAGCCCTAATTCCTGTAGGAAATCCCAAGCTAGTGCGATACCCTCAGCATCGGTAGCTGGATTTGTACTCCCAAAAACCTCAATACCAATTTGATTAAATTGACGTTGACGACCCGCTTGAGGTCTTTCATAGCGGAACATTGGCCCCATATAATATACTTTTAATGGTTGCGGATGCTCAGGTCCAAATAATTTGTTCTCAACATAAGATCTAACAACTGGCGCTGTTCCCTCAGGTCTAAGTGCTAAACGACGATCACCCTTATCTTTAAAATCATACATTTCTTTCGACACAATATCAGTTGTGTCGCCGACAGAACGACTAAACAGCTCATATGCTTCAAACATCGGTGTGCGGATTTCTTTAAATTGATACGTATCAAATACAGCCCTTGCTGAATCTTCTACAAATTGCCATTTATATGAATTTTGAGGCAGAATATCTTCTGTCCCTTTCATTTTTTGAATTGTCATAATTTCCCTCCTGGATATAAAAAAAGCGCCTATGACAAATAATTGTCATAGGACGCGGAATTTGCGTGGTACCACCTATTTTTGTAATTTACATTACCTCAAACCTTAACGCGGTAAACGGAGTAACTTTGCATTACTCTTCTCGGTAGTGTCTTCATTAAGTCTTGCGCCCTTTCAGCCTAAGGGGTTAGCTCTCTAAAAATGTCTTAATTACTTGTCTACTTCATCGAATGAACTATTAACTGTGTATAGATTACTGATTTTCACGCCTAAAGTCAAGTGTTTTTTCTCAGTGAATTTTAATCATTCGTATTTATAGGAAATTTAGGACTAATATTTCGGCTTGATGTGCACACTACTATTAAAGGTAAAAAACTTTTTATATCATCTACTTCTCAGTTATATTACTGTTAGATAACAGATGATAAACAGGTTTGAATTAATAGTCATAAGTTTATATAATAAGTTTATGTTTTTTATAAAAATGTTAAACGAAGGAGGGATTTATATACAATCAGTTCGTCGTATTTTTGAATTATTATTTTCTCGCAAGTTTTTCCCTCCATTTATGACATTCGTAATTCTTTCAGTTAGTGCATTATGTATAACTTTTCTACTAACTGACAGTACACTCTCAATCGAACGAGAAAATGTCATTTTACGAACTAGACCTGCAACGAATGCTCAAGCAATTATTCAACTTGATCAAGGCATCGAAGTTAATTTAAAACAAGAACAAAATGGTTGGTATAAGGTCAGAGTAAACGGTAAAACTGAAGGCTGGATTCCCAAATGGTTATTAGAGAATACAACTTTGGAAAACGACCAAGATTTAGCTGCTCAAATTTTAATTAACACCCCACTCTATTCTTCAACCGATGAATCTTCAAAAGTTATTCAGAATATTGAACCGGGTTCATATTTACATGTTCAAGCTGAAGATAATGGTTGGTTAAGTGTTACTTTTGATGGGGTCTATGGTTACATTCCGACACGTTTAGTTAATTTGGTTTCGGAAAGTGTAGTACCTGATTCAGAAGAAGAGATTGAAGAAGAAGCCCCATATGACAAGAATGAGATCGAGCGACAAAGAGCTGAGGCTGAGGCTGTTGTAAGTATTCGTTCTAATGAAGAACCACTGCTAGACAGTCCAAGTTTTTATGCTGAGCCAATTGCTTATGCAATTTATGGCGAACAACTCACATTAATTGACTCGGCTGAAGATGATTTAGGTAATGAGTTCTACTTAGTTGAGGACAGTACTGGAATTAGAGCTTACGTTGATTCAACAAGAGTTTCAATCTCTACATATTCAATAGGACATATCGGCTTACCAAGTGCAAACAGCTTGTCAGAAGCGACGATCATGATTGACCCTGGACACGGTGGTGAAGATTCGGGAGCCATTAGTATTAATGATTCCTTCGAGAAAGATGCAACATTTGATACTGCTATGGCGCTTAAAGCAGCTTTAGAAGCTCAAGGCGCAACCGTAATGTTAACTCGACCTGATGATCAATTTATCGAATTAGAAGATCGAGTAACTGCTAGCAACTTGAATCAAGTCGATGCCTTTATTAGTTTACATTTTGATGGATCTGAAGACACCACTTGGAGTGGTACAACAACTTATTATTACCATGAATCTGATGAGTTACTTGCTCAGTCAGTCAATGATCAGATTGCCCCATTGCCTTTAGAAAACATTGGTATTTTGTTTGGAAATTATTATGTTCTACGTGAGAATACTCGACCAAGCATTCTATTAGAGCTTGGTTATATGAGTAATCAATATGATCTTCAATATATCTTTAATGATAATTATCACCAAAATATTGCACAAGCAATCACACAAGGCTTAATCAATTACTTTGATCAAGTTTCACAACTTAGATAACAACATATAAAAAACGCCAACGATAAGTTGGCGTTTTTGTATATTATGGATTTTTTGAATCAATTAAAACTGTTACGGGGCCGTCGTTTAAAATCGACACCTGCATCATAGCTCCGAATCTTCCTGTTTCAACTTCAAATCCATGACCTCTTAATTGTTCATTGAAATAATCATATAATTCTTCTGCTAACTCTGGTCGTGCAGCCTCAGTATAACTTGGACGATTCCCTTTTTTAGTATTAGCAAACAGCGTGAACTGGCTAATTGACAGAATTTGCCCTTCTACCTCAGCCAATGATAAATTCATTTTATCATTCTCATCTTCAAACAAACGCATTTTAGCAATTTTTCGCGCACAATATTCTGCATCCGCCTGAGTATCTTCGTGTGTCACACCTACTAACAAGACAAAGCCTTTGTCAATTTTCCCTACCATTTGCTTATCAATGATAACAGAACTTTCAAGACTTTTTTGAATAACAACTCGCATATAAACGCCCTTTCAGATTAAGATTTAACTCGGGATACTTCGTATACATCTGGAATATTTTTTAATTTTGTCATTAAGTTTTCTAGTTGATTAACATTTGAAATCGCAACTTTAATGACAACTACCTCTGTACTATTAGCGTCAACTTTTCCATTCACGTTACGAAGATTTTTAACCGTATGATTGACAACATGTAGGACGTCATTGATTAATCCCGTTCGATCAAAACCTGTAATAGATAATTCTGTTTCATACTCTGTACTTAACTCATCAGCAATATCCCACTCTACATGGATCGTTCTTTGTTTTAAATCGGGTTCGTTTTGTAAGTTTGCACAGTCTGCTCGGTGAACAGAAATCCCTCGTCCTCGTGTGATATAACCAACAATTTCATCACCCGGCACCGGACTACAACATCTACTCAAACGAATCATCAAGTTATCTACACCTTCAACTACCACTCCACTTTCATGAACAGTTCTACTGCGTTGTGCCTGATGGGATTCATTTTGCGTCGGTATTTTCTCTGGTTCTCTTTCTGGGAGTATACCTAGGAAATTCAATACTGCCGAAACAGATAACTCCCCTAAACCAACGGCTGCATATAAATCAGTTAAACTATTAAAATTAAATCTTTCAAGTAGATTTTTTTCATTTTGTTTTTTGGTAATTAACTTAATACTATTATTACTCTCTTTGAGTTCTTTTTCGATTAATTGTTGTCCACGTTCTGAGTTCTGATCACGATCTTTTAGTTTAAAGAATCGTTTAATACGGTTCCGCGCTTTACTAGTCTGAGTGAAGCTTAACCAATCTCGACTAGGTCCGTTTGAACTTGGGTTTGTCAAAATTTCAACGATATCGCCATTTTTTAATTTATAATTCAAAGGAGCAATATTCCCATTAATCTTAGCACCAATCGTTTTATTCCCAATCTCAGAGTGAATATGGTAAGCAAAGTCTATAGGGCCTGAACCATTTGGTAATTCATACACATCGCCTTTGGGCGTAAAGATGTAAACTTGGTCTTTAAAGATATCTTCTTTAACAAAATTCATGAATTCACTCGCGTCTTGGGCTTCATCTTGAAGTTCTACTAAATCTCTAAACCAGTTCAACTGTTTCTGAATATTATCTTGAGTATTAACTTTTTCAGTTTTACCTTCCTTATAAGCCCAGTGAGCTGCCACCCCGTACTCAGCAACTTCGTGCATTTGGAACGTTCTAATTTGAATCTCAACTGGTTTACCATAAGGTCCTATCACAGTCGTATGAATGGATTGATACATGTTGGCTTTCGGCATCGCAATATAATCTTTGAAACGGCCTGGCATTGGTTTCCACTTAGTATGAATGGCACCCAAAACGGCATAACAATCTTTAATGGTACTAACCAAGACACGAATTGCTAACAAGTCATATATATTGTCAAAGTCTTTATTCTGATCAACCATTTTGCGATAAATTGAATAAATATGTTTCGGTCTACCATAGACTTCTGCGGTAATCTCTAATTCTTCCACCGCATCGTTGATATCGACAATCGCTTCTTGTATATATTTCTCACGTTCGTCACGTTTGCTATCCATAAGACGGACAATTCGATAATACTCGCTTGGATTAATATAACGCAAGGCAATATCTTCCAATTCCCATTTAATTAAGTTCATACCGATACGATCAGCTAATGGCGCGTAAATCTCAATCGCTTCTTGAGATTTCTCAATTTGTTTACTTTCCTTTTGGTACTTTAACGTACGCATGTTATGCAAACGGTCAGCTAATTTAACCATCACAATTCGAATATCTTTAGCCATGGCTAACAGCATTTTCCGATGATTTTCAGCTAAGGCTTCTTCTTTACTTTGAAATTTAAATTTCCCTAATTTTGTTACACCATCCACTAATAATGCAACGGTTTCTGAAAATTCATTGGTAATATCTTTTAAGGTATACTCTGTATCTTCAACAACATCATGAAGAAAACCAGTTGCAACAGTATCAGGGTCCATTTGAAGTTGAGCAAGGATACCCGCCACTTGAATGGGATGGTTAATATATTCTTCTCCAGAAAGTCGAACTTGACCTTCATGCGCCATAGTAGCAAAGTCGAGTGCTTTCTTAACATAATTAGTATTCTTTTCGTTCATATAACTTGCACAAATATCAATTACTTCTTGTGCTGTTAATTCTTGATTGCGAGCCATTAGCTTTCATCCTTTACTACAATTAATTAGAATTATTATACACTATATTGCTTTTTAAATACAAACATTGTTCTTATCAATCAATAGGATCATCAAGATAAAATAGGAAATAAGAAAACCTCGGACAAGTCCAAAGATTTTAAATTCTGATTAGCAGTATAATTTGATTATATCGCTTTACTTTTGTTGGAATATTTAACGTAGATCAGCTAATTGTTTTCCATAGCGGTATAAAGGGCAATCGGCGTAGCTTGGTGTGACTTTGAGCGCAGCGAATTAGACACACCCTAGCCGATTGAGCTGGAAAAGTATGAAGCGCTAGCGAAGGCTTTGAAAGCGACCACCGCCTTGGAAAACCATCAGCTGAACGTAGTATAAAGCTTGATAAATCAACATAAAACTTATAAAACCTTATACTATGAAAAAGACAGCCCAACTATTTCAGTTAGACTGTCTTTCTTATTGTATCTTTTAAATTAATTAATAGTTATCGTCTGAAGTAACTTCTGCTGGTTTTTGCGTTACGATTGCGATACCTTTAGAAGCTCCAATACGTGTTGCCCCTACTTCAATCATTGCCATTGCTTCAGCATAGTTAGATACGCCTCCACTTGCTTTAACACCCAAATCAGGTCCTACAGCTTGACGCATTAAGGTAACGTCTTCTAATGTTGCTCCACCAGTTGAAAAGCCTGTTGAAGTTTTAACGAAGTCTGTTCCGCCTCGTTGAGCTGCTTGTGAAGCTAATGTTTTTTCTTCATCATTTAATAAAGAAGTTTCAATAATCACTTTAACAACCACTTCTTCTGGTACTGCTTCAACAACTGCACGCACATCTTTTTCAACAGTTTCCCAGTCACCAGCTTTTGCTGCGCCAATATTGATGACCATATCAACTTCATCTGCACCGTCTTCTACAGCCGTTTTAGCTTCAAAAGCTTTAACTGCAGTAGCATTAGCTCCTAGAGGGAAGCCAATTACTGTACAAACTTTTACATCGCTATCCGCTAATAACTCTTTAGCCAGTGGAATATGAACTGGATTAATACATACAGACATAAAATTGTATTCAGCCGCTTCTTCACATAATGTTTTGATTTGATCAACTGTCGCATCTGCTTTCAACAAAGTATGATCAATATATTTACTTAATTCCATAAAAATACCTCTTCCATATAAATATTATATTGCTATTATACCTTAACTAATTCTAAAGCAAAACTCAAGGCACTTAAGAAATAAATTGGTGCAGTTTCGGCACGTAAAATTCTGGGTCCTAAACTACACGCTAAGAAACCAGCGGCCTCTAACTTTTCTACTTCTTTGCTCTCCAAACCACCTTCAGAACCGAATACCATCAATACTTTCTGACTAGGTTCCAATTGGCGAAAGACTTCTGCTAATTGAGAGTGGAGGCCTTCTTTAGCCGTTTCTTCATAAGCTATAAGCTTTACATCAAAACTATCTGCTGTTTTTATCAATTGATCCAACGTTTGTAAATCACTTACTTCTGGTACTACAAGACGATGACTCTGTTCAGCAGCTGCCTTAGATATTTTTGCCAAACGATCCACTTTAGCCTTAACTTTGTTCCCTGTCCATTTCACTACGTCACGTTTCAACGCTAAAGGGATAAATACATTCATCCCACATTCTGTAGCTTTCTGCACAATCGTGTCTACTTTATCGTTTTTCGATAAACCACAAGCAATCGTCACATTAACTGGCAATTCGATTGAAATGGCTTCAACAGACCGAACAATCTCAAGTAAAGCTATTTGTTCGTTAATTTCGACCAACTGTGCCACATAGGCAAAACCTTTTCTATCAACTACTTTTATTTCTGTACCTATTTTAGCTCTCATTACATTAAGAAAATGATGACTATCTAATTCAGATAAAGGTATGCGTTCTTTTAAAGACACTTCTAATTTGTCGATAAAATATTGTTGCACTATTCATCACGTTCCTTTTCAGTTACATAACCAACCCATCCATTAAGAATATTCTTTTGAACGACTTTCCAGCCATGCTCTTTAAGTGAAGCTTCTAATTTAGTAGCTTGATCTTCAATAATTCCGCCTAACAACAGATAACCATCGTCTTTAAGTAATTTTCTCGCATCCTCAAACATATTAACCAATATATGTGGCAAAATATTCGCGACAATTAAATCTGCTTCTTGGGTCACACCAACTAATAAATCATTAACCGCAAAGTTTACATTAGAAATATCAATATCTGCTTGAAAATCTTTATTCTGAATTGCACTTTCGACCGCTTGCGGATCTAAATCAAAGCCATCAACTTTTTCTGCTCCCAATGCCACTGCAGCAAAAGCTAATATTCCCGAACCCGTTCCTACATCTAAAACCGTTTCACCACCACGTATATACATCTCTAACCCTTGAACACCTAACTGTGTTGTGGGGTGCGTTCCAGTTCCAAAAGCTAAACCTGGATCTAATCGAATCACTTTTTCGTCTTTACTTCCTTCATACTTTTCCCAAATAGGCGCTATCGTAATAAAACGACTTACACGTTGTACATGATAATGTTGCATCCAATTTTTTTGCCAGTTTTCGTTTTCAAAAGACTCTAATTTAATTGAATATTGCACTTCTGACAAAGCATCTTTAATAGCTTTGTCTAACGTTTCTAAGTCGATTACTTGCTCTTCAGAATAGTATCCAATAATTTCAGTATCTTTTTTTAGCATTTCATCTGAAATTTCTTGAGGCATTTCACCAAATAAGTCCGGATGATTTTCTAAATAACCATACGCGTAGTTCACTTCTGTCCCCTGTGCTTCTTGCTCTAATAATAAATAACTAATCCAATCAATTAATTGTGTATCTACCGTATCAACCGATACAATAACCTTTTGCCATAAAATTTCAGTCAAAGCATTCTCCCCTTTTCAAGTTGTCTTTTTTTCAGACTATTTATATTTAGATTCTAGCTGTAGTTAATTAAATTGTGGAAAGAATACTTGGCTTTCACTATATCGAGATGTGTTCACTAAAGTTTCTCTCATTTTCTGAAATTCATCTTCACGCCATTCTATCGAGAAGCGAGTAGTTGGGATGTTCGCTAAATACTCAGTCCATTTCAACGGAACCTCCGCAGTAAGGACTTTTAAATAACGTATTAAGGCAAACAACTCTCCATACATAATCCCAGTATCACGACTAACCGGAACCGTCTTTAAATAGTGTTTCCCCTCAACTTTAATCAATTCCTCGTCATAAATAATCGCTCTTACTTCAAATGGGACTGGATTTTGATTGTATTGATTACCATAAATATCAATTAATTCAAAATGGTTGGGATTGGGTAGATTAAATTGAAAAATAAGCTCTAAATAATGACGTTGTTCGCGCCATTCGATTCCCCATTCACAATGAAAATAATTTTCTTTGATTAATTTATCTACAACAACTAACAAGTTATTTCTTTCCATAATATCTTCACCTACTTTGCAATCATATTATGAAGGAGTAATTAATAAAATTCAATTAAAACTCCTAACGACTTCAGATTCTCTAACAAAATATAGTACACTATATTTAGAACATCCATTCGCTTTAAAAATATTTCCTAGCGTGTCATAATGAAATATACAAAGTAAATTGTTAAAAAGCTCTTAATTATCATAATTTCTTTTGATATTTGTTGAGAATGGTAGTACACTGTAATAGTTGCCATCAGGGCATAATAGAAACAAATTGATTATATAGATGATGAATATTTTTCATAACATAGAATAAAATTTATGAGGTGACCAAAATGGCTGAAAAAAACCTAACAGCAAAAGATATTTTACAAAAAGAATTCACTAAAACAATGCGTGGTTATAATACCGCTGAGGTGGATGAGTATTTAGATAACATTATTCGCGATTACGACTCTTACCAAAAAGACGTTGTTTACTTAAAAAACGAGAACGAACGATTAATTAGTAAAGTGGACGAGTTAACAAAACAATTAGCCCTTGCTAAGAAAAATGTACCAACCACTCCTGGAAGTGGCGTCACTAACTTTGATATCCTAAAACGTTTATCAAATTTAGAAAAACATGTTTTTGGTTCAAAAATCAACAACACAGATAATACAATCGACTATTCAGAAGTAACAAAATATTAAGTTAAATAATCAATTAGTGAGTTTCAGGTAATCGCGGCTAAACTAGATTTAGCTGAGGAAAGTCCATGCTCGCACAAGCTGAGATGCTTGTAGTGTTCGTGCTCAGCGAAACAATAAGCTGAGGTAGTATCCTTGAGATGCTAACGGCGAAGAAAACATCTAAGGCGCAAGCTATGATGGAGTACTTCCTAAGGTGCCACAGTGACGATTCTTAATGGAAACATTAAGGTGGAACGGGTAAACCCCTCGAGCGAGCAACCCAAACATTCGGTAGGGGCACTTTTTCAATGGAATTTAACAGAGAAAGAGACAAGTAATTGTAGATAGATGATTACCCTTTTGTTAAGCTGCCTATTCTTAACAATTGACAAAACATGGCTTATCGAAACTCACTACATAGGCTTTTAGACTCTGAAAAAGAGTCTTTTTTATTGGACTTTTAACGATATATAACGCAAACTATTTTAAAAGACATTACTATTTATTCCCAAATGAAAGGAAGCTATATGAAGAAATATTCTCTAATCGCAACTGCTGCTGCTGGTATCGAATCATTAGTAGCAAGCGAATTAAAAGATCATGGTTATCAAACTCAAACGGAGAACGGTCGTGTTCGTTTCGAAGGAGATGCACGCGATATTGCGTTTACTAACTTATGGTTAAGAACTGCTGACCGTATCAAAATATCTTACGGTGAATTCAAAGCAAAAACATTTGAATCTCTATTTGATCAAACTTACGCCCTACCTTGGGAAGATATTCTACCCTTAGATGCTGAATTCCCAGTTAGTGGCAAATCCGTTAAATCAACTTTATACAGTGTGCCTAACTGTCAACGAATTGTAAAAAAAGCAATTTCAAAACGTTTAATGGATTACTATCACCGTCGTCAAAACTTACCAGAAACAGGCGCCAAATATCCAATCGAAGTTTCCATTTTAAAAGACCACGTCATCTTATCATTAGATACTAGTGGTTCAAGTTTATTTAAACGTGGTTATCGGGTTGATAAAGGTGGCGCTCCATTAAAAGAAAATATGGCTGCTGCATTAATTAAACTGACCACTTGGCATCCAGATCGCCCTCTTTATGACCCTACTTGTGGTTCTGGTACAATTCTAATCGAAGCTGCACTCATCGGACATAACATTGCCCCTGGATTCAACCGTTCTTTCGCGGCTGAAGAATGGCACATGTTACACCCCGAAGTATGGCAAACAGTACGTAATGAAGCTGAAGAAGCTGCAGATTACGATGTTGAGCTTGATTTATACGGCACTGATATTGATCACCGCATGATTGAAATTGCTAAAACGAATGCACTAGAAGCTGGCGTTCACGACAGCATCACATTTAAACAAATGCAATTAAGTGACTATGTCCCAACTAAAGATTTCGGAATTTTAATTTCAAATCCACCTTACGGTGACCGTTTGTTGGACGAAGAAAAAGTTCATGAGCTTTACCGTCAAATGGGTGAAGTCTATCGCAAAATGCCTACTTGGAGTAAGTACATTCTAACAAGTGATGAAAACTTCGAAGAGTACTACGGTGAACGTGCAACCAAAAAACGTAAGCTTTATAATGGTGCATTAAAAGTAGACTATTACCAATACTGGGGAAAACGTAAATAGATAAATACTAACGCGTGAAAACGTTGCTTTATCAAGGCTTATCTTTGATCAAAAGTTACTACAAGCTATATAAAATAATTAAAGTGCCCTGTTTAAATAAGGGGCACTTTTTATCTGCTTTCCGTTTTTTCAATCATATTTATTTGACGTTTCTTCATTTGCTAACCGAAACAAGAAAAATAAAAAAAGAAGGAAAATAGCTATTTTAGCGACTTTTGACCCTCGTTTTTCGTGTATGGGACTTTCTCCACCTTAAAAGCACGTCGTTCAATCAGCGAGGAGCCACCAATGACCAAATACTTGTTTTCCCCATATTTGCTCTATCAAATAGATTATGCAGAAACTAACAGCTTCAATCACCCCATAATGAAACTTCGAATACAATCGAGGTTAGTTGGTCGATAATCCTTTTAACTTGGTTCGCTACAAACTGGATACCCGCAACTTAGCACCTTCAACATTCCGCTCACTCTCACAATTTTTAAATTCCCCACCAACATGATTTTATTTTCGCAATCATCTCCCTAGACACTTCTTCCTCCTAATTTATAAGTAAAGCAACAAGTAAATAAGGAATCCTCAGACTAGTTTGAAGTCTTTATATTTCGTTTAATAGCATCAGCTTGATAATAAAGCGTTACTTTTGTTGGAACACTATGCGTAGTTCAGCGAGTTAGCGGTTTAAAGGTCAATCGGCGCAGCTGCTCTGACTATGAGCGAAGCGAGTTAGACAGTTCCTAGTCGATTGAGCTGAAAAGCACGAACGTCAGTGAGACTTTAAAAGCGACCACCGCCTTACAAAACAATAAGCTGAGCGAAGCATATCAAAGCGTGACAAATCAACAAAAACCTTATAACCTCATATACTACAATTAGAAAACCTCGGGCGAGTCCGAGGACTTTAAATTCTGTTTAGCAGTATAACTTGATTATATCGCTTTACTTTTGTTGGAATACTTAACGTAGCTCAGCGAATTGTTTTCCATAGCGGTACAAGGGGCAATCGGCGTAGCTTGCTCTGTCTATGAGCAAAGCGAATTAGACAGAGCCTAGCCGATTGAGCTGGAAAAGCACGAACGTCAGTGAGGCTTTGGAAGCGACCTCCGCCTTGGAAAACAATCAGCTGAGCGAAATACAAAGATTGGTAAATCAACATAAAACTTATAAAACCTTATACAAAAAAACTTTCGAACAATTCTTAAAGAATGGCCCGAAAGTTTTTTTAAGTTATTGAATTGAGTCGAATCCTCTAATAAATTGACGAGTTCTTTCGTTTTGTGGATGATCAAAAATCTGTGTAGGTGTTCCTTCCTCAGCAATATTTCCTTTATCTAAAAAGATAACATGGTCAGATACTTGTTTAGCAAAGTTCATTTCATGTGTTACTAATAACATCGTTGTTTTTTCATGAGCAACTTTCATAATTAAATCTAATATTCCTCCAACAAGCTCTGGATCTAAAGCTGATGTCGGCTCATCAAACAAAATTACTTCCGGCTCAATCGCTAGTGCTCTCGCAATCCCAACCCTTTGTTGTTGTCCACCAGATAGTTTATTAGGATAGTAATTCATGCGATCTTTCATCCCTACTATTTCTAAATAATGTTCTGCAATAGGTTTAGCTTCTGATAAAGTCATACGCTTTACCATTAACAAGTTCTCCATAACGTTCTCTAATGCAGTTTTTTTAGAGAATAAGGCATAGTTTTGAAAGACCATCGCTGTTTGTCTTCTTAAAGCTAATATTTCTTGCTGATTAATTTCTGCTACATCTTTGGTAGTTGTGCCAATTTGAATGATTCCTTGATCAGCAGGTTCTAAGAAATTCACAGTTCTCAATAAGGTTGACTTTCCAGATCCACTTGAACCAATAATCGACAGAACATTGCCAGTTGGTACTTCTAAATTGATATTATTTAATACAGTATTTTGGTTAAATGATTTTGACCAGTTTTCTAATTTCAGCATCGTGTTACCCCCTTCTCTTATCTGTTTTCAGTTTGAATTGTCTCAATATGTTCTACTTCTTTTTGATCTACATTAAGGCGCTTTTCTAATCGCTTGATGAGTTGCTCAATAACAATACAAATCAACCAATAAATGAGCGCTACTGCTATATATGCCTCAAAGAAACGTAGATTTGATCCTGCAATAATTCGCGCTTGTCCCATGATATCAATAACTGTCACAGTAAAGGCTAATGATGTCCCTTTTAGTAAGCTAATTAAGCTGTTTCCTAAGTTTGGAATCGCCACGATTAAAGCAGAAGGCAGAATAATACGACGCATCGTTTGACCATTTGTTAATCCAATCGACTTCGCTGCTTCGATTTCAATTTTATTGACTGACAGGATAGCCGCACGGAATGTTTCTGAATTATAAGCTGCTTCATTTAGCCCTAATGCCACAAATACGTATAGTAAGGCCGGAATGCCATTTACATCGATTCCCCAACCCATTTGTTGATTTAACCAACGAACAATAAGCGGAAATCCATAGAAAGCTAAGAATAGTTGCACTAATTGAGGCGTTCCACGCATAAAGGAAACGAAGACACTAAAAATTTGAGACAAAATAGGGATTTCGCGAATTTTAACTAAAGCTATGGCAAAGCCAAGTACTAAGCCAATGAACGCAGAAACAACTGTCATTAACAACGTAATTGGCAATTTATCGAGAATAGCAGGTATTATTTGCGGAATGACTTCTGGTGCAAATATTTTCCCATTCGATGAGTTCGTATTCTCTTCAATGATTTCATCATTTTCTTTAACTGCTTGTTCTAATCTTTCGGCTTCAATCTCATTATTTTTATCGAGAATTATTTCTGTTAGTTGAGTATCATCTTGACCTAAATACTTCTCACTAATGGTCGCTAAAGTGCCATCTTCACGCATTTCTGCTAGAACTTCATCCATCATATCTCTTAGTTCAACATCCGTTGTACGATAGATAAAGTATGAGCCTGGTGGTCGTATTTCGTCTTCATTCTCAATTGGATGGGCTTTTAACTGAATGCCAAACGTTTGCTCTACATCATATAAATATGTCGTTGCATAAATTGTCGCATCAAATCGACCATTGTATACATCTCGAATAATGGTTGAGGGATCCGAATCCACATATTCAATTTTAACTGCTGATTCTGGATTAGTTTCATTCCATGCTTCTAAGAATAAAGATTGAGGCGATGCAGGCACAACACCAAAACTTTTACCGGCGAAATCTTCAATCTTTAAATCATCGTCAGCATCTTGCCCAGTAATGATTACATTGTGCGTGATAACATACGGGTATAGCGAGAATAAAAATCGTTCTCGACGATCACCGCTTTCCCCTAAATTGTTCGCTAGCAAATCAAAACTTCCAGCGTCTAAACCAGCGAAAAGCGATGCAAATTCTGTTAATTCAAAGCTAAAACTCACGTCATCTAATCTTCTATCAATTTCTTGAATGATGTCAATTTCCAAACCTACCAATTCGTTGTTATCATTGAAGAAATTCAAGGGTTTTGTTTGCCCTGATGTTCCGACAACATAGTTCTTTTCTACTTCATCCGAATTCTCTCCATTAAGTGCTACTCTTTCTGCTTCAATCAAATCATTCTTTTCAAGAATGTCTGTCGTTAATTTTGTGTCATCTTGACCGAAATACTTCTCGCTTAATGTAGCTAAAAAGCCATCTTCACGCATTTCTGCCAAAACTTCATCAATTGCATTTCTAAGGGTTAAACTTTTTGCATCATCACGGTATAAAGCATATGTGCCAGGGGGTTGTATCGCATCTTCATCCTCAATGGGGTGTCCACTTAAGTTAATTCCAAATGTATCTTTTACATCGTTTAGATAAGTTGTTGAATAAATGGTCGCATCATAGCGACCAGACTCAACTTCTCGAATAATCGTAGAAGCATCGGCATCAATATATTCTAATTTAATGAGTTGATCAGGGTGTTCAGCATTATATTGTTCTAAGAAAATAGCTTGAGAAGACCCTGCCACTAATCCGATTGATTTGCCTGCTAAGTCGGCCAAAGTCACGACTTCCCCCTCATCCGGTCTAGTGATAATCACATTATGCGTAATTAAATAAGGATATTTAGAGAAAAGATATTTGTCACGTCTCTCAGTCTTTTCACCAATATTATTCGTAATAATATCAAATGTTCCTGCATCTAAGCCCGCAAAAAGTGAGGCAAATTCTGTCGTACTGTATTCAAATACATACTCTTCAAGTCGTTGGTCTATTTCTTCCAAAAGTTCAATTTCAAACCCAGTTAATTGATTATTTTCATCGTAATAATTATAGGGTTTTGATTGTGCTGAAACCCCAACTTTAACGGTTTCTTGAGCATTTACCCGATGATTCCCAAAACCAGAGCCACCCATTAAAATTAAAATCGTTAAAAAGACCATGTTTATACTGAACCGTAATTTATGCTTCATTCTCATTGTTATCCTTCTTTCAGAGTTATTATTCTTAAGTATTTCCTCAAACCAAAAAAGAGCCATTAGTCCTATCTAACTGGCTCCTTCAAAGGTTATTTAGGCCACTTAGATTGCATTGAAAATCTATGGGCGCGCACAAAACGATTGCCTTCATAGATATAAATTCTATCTATAAAAGCTATACAACGTTTTTTTTACTTGTTTGATTATTCCATGGCATAGTCATAACCTCTTTTTCTTGTATGTATAAAATATTGATGATCTCACTTTATAATTATTTGCCGCGTTCTTTTGCAAATTCATGTGCTTGATCCGCTGATTCCAAAGCTAAACGTTTCTGAGTCGAATGAATAAATTCTTGTTCAAGTGCTTCTTTGTCATTTGTCAAAATAGCTTGTTTTAAATTAGCTAATTGCTTCTCAAAAGACTCAATCACTTCCAACAAAGGTTCGCGATTATTCAACATCAGCTCAGACCAAAGTTTTTCATTCATTTTGGCAATACGTGTTAATTCTCTAAAACTATCTCCAATAAACTCAACCGTGTTTTGCCCTGTACTATCACTATTAATTAAAGCTGCAGCAATCAAATGGGTTAATTGACTCGTATAGGCAATCATCAAATCATGAGTTTTAGGTGAAGAGATGGTAATTCTACCAAAGCCTAGATCTTTCAATAATTGACTGAAAAACTCGATGGATGCTGCCTTATTTTTATCAGAAGGCGTTATGACATAATTAGCATGCAGAAAGACACGATCATCAGCAAAGGCAAAGCCTTGACTTTCACGTCCTGCCATTGGATGACCAAAAATGAATTCTACTTGCTCAGGAATAAGTGGCAATAATTCTTGCATAATGCTTTTTTTGATGCCAGAGGTTTCAACAATTAAAGCTCCCTCTTTAAAATCTTCTTGGTGAGTTACTACAAATTCAGTCACCAAATTAGGATAAAGCGCAATAATCACAATATCTGCATTCTGTAGGATGCTTTTATTAGTTGTTTCTCCTTTTTCAATAAAGCCCAATTTTTTAGCTTCGTCTAAAGTGTCTTGGTTAATGTCAATTGCCGACACCTGATAACGCCCTGGCAAACGATTAGCTAATGCTTTAGCAAATGATCCACCAATAATACCTAAACCAACAATCGCAATTTGTTTCATAATCTACTCCTTTTTTAGTTCATATGCACTAAGTACGATTCGGTCGTTTAACCTGATCAAATTGTGCCAATAACTGTACATGTTCTGCCACTTGCTTAAGTGTTTGAATCAAAATTTCGTTACTTACTATCATTTTATCTGCGGTAACTTCCAAAAAGAATCCATACGTAAAAGGTTGATTCTGGATTGGACGAGCGGTTAGACTTAGTAAATTTCCATTATAAATATCAAAAACTTGTAACAATTTTAATAAGGCTCCTGGCTCATGACGAGTTTCAATATAAAAAGCTAATACATTTCCCTCATAACGTTTACTCGTTTGATACTTTTCTAAAGTATAAAAACGTGTCATATTACTTTTCTCATCTTGAAAATCTTTTAATAATGGCGTCAAGCCGTATAATTCTCCAGCTCTCGCACTCGAAATAGCTGCCACCTTAGGATTTTTTAATTCTTGAACATGTAATGAAGCTCTTGCGGTATCATCATGCGCTTTAGCTTCAATATATGGATGTTGTTCAAAAAAACTGGTGCATTGAGACAATGCCTCCGGATGAGAATATACAGTTGTCAATTCTTCAATCGTACTACCAGCGACTCCCCAGAGATTATGGCTGACAGGTTGATAAGCTTCAGCAATTCCCATTACTGGTTTATATCGAAGTTGATCCAATAATTTTGTGATAGCACCTGTTGTTGAGTTTTCAACCGGTACCACGATTAAATCTACATCTTCATCAACTAGCGCTTGAGTCGTCTCGCAAAAATTTGAATACATGACTACTTCGAAGTCATTTTCCAAGTCACAATTTGTATGTAATTGCTTAGTTAATAGAGTATTTATATAATCCCTTGCAGTCATTTCACTATATGAGCCTGCAATTCCTTGAATACCAATTTTCATCATTTTACTCCTTAAAATTAGAATAATAATATTTAGATTAAAATTTCATTAACATTTGATACTTTAACATTTTTTTTTGTATTAGGCTAGCTATTGCAACTTTTATATTACATTTTTCTTCGTCTCAATAAGTATCAGACAACCTAGGACGAGTCCGAGTACATCAAATTCCGGTTAGTAGTTTTTATTTGATTATATCGCTTTGCTTTTGTTGGAATACTCAACGTAACTCAGAGAATTGTTTTCACAGTGGTATAAAAGGCAATCGGCATAGCTTGCTCTGACTATTAATAAAGAAAGCGACCACCACCTAAGAAAACAATAAGTTTGGCGAAGCACAGAGCTTGGTAAAATAATATAAACGTTTAATCCCTTACAATATAAAAAATCCCTCTAGTACAGTTACTAATTTAGTAACTGTACTAGAGGGGCTATCGATTTAGCGTAAATGACTTTACTTATAATGTGTTATCTAACATTGAAATCACCACAATTTACTCTATCCAACTCATTAACTTTCCTTGTTGATGTAAGGCTTGTTTAGCTAACTGATCAGCACCACGATTTTCTTTTTCGGGAATCCATTTAACAAAGGCTAAAGGTGCTTTTTCAAGACTCATAAGAATTCTTTTCAGTATTTCACGATAATGTTCTTCCTTTACATACGACTTCTGGACTGATTGCACTACAATTTTACTATCACTATGTATAAACAGAGTTTCATCTAACTGTTCATTAACTTCTAACAGTTTCAAAACCTGATCCAAAGCAAAAAATTCAGCTTGGTGGTTGTCGTAAACATCTTCAATTCTTATTTTGTAAGGGGTTTGTTGGCCATCGTCATTGATGATAATTGCAAGGCCCGCTGTTCGAGTTTTTGACTGAAATGCCGCATCAATATAAATTTTAAGCAATATTTTATCTCCATCCTTTTTTTATTATGGTATGATTAATTGTGATTCAAATAGTCTTTCTTGTGACGCCTTGGATGCGAACTATTTGAAGATTTACGTGTATATTTTATAAAGGGGGGCATCTAAATGTCTGATGTATTTGAAATGCCTAATAATGCAGAAAGTTATTATCGTAAAGCTCAAAATTTAATCGAACAAAAAGAGTATCTACAAGCTGCAGATTTATTGGAAAAAAGTTATCAGCTTCAACCTAATTTTATCGTCTTCAATGAATTAGTCAAACTCTATTTATCCTTTAAGATTAAAGATAAACTCCAAACTCTATGGGAAAGTTATTATCCTAATCAAGAGGATATTTATGTTGATGAGGAATTAAGTTTTCTCTACGGCTTATCGCTTCCGGTAATATATGAGAGCCAAACTGCACTCTTAGCATTATATCAACTTAAAGAAATTGCGCATCAATCAGGTTGGGCTACAGAACATTTGATTAAATCCATTAATGAATTAAACGATCAAAATTTATTTGAAAATTCTGTTCGTAAAGCGGTTGATAAACAAACTAGCGAACAACTTTTAGATCAGTTGTTAGAAAAAGGTAGTTTTTATCTTTTATCACGAATCAAAGTTCTTTACGACATGCCTTACGTCGACATTGAGATGTTGGTTCGTACACTATTAAAGAGTGATCAAGTTTTACACTATATTAAATCCGACTTATTACATTACTTAATTAATCAGAAAATTGAGGATACATTTGAATATCGTTGGTTTGGAAAAGATTTTTCATTTTCAATACCCGATTTAAAGCCCTATCGCGAAGATTCCACTTACCAAAAAGGCTTATGGGCCATTCAACAATATTGTGATACACACAATCCTCATTTGGTAAATGATATTAGTCAACAATTCACGATGCATGTCATGATTTATTATCCATTTTTAAAGGAAGTTATTTCTTCAGCTTCAAAATGGTTAGATATTTTCTTAGTTCAAAACGGACTTGAAGAAGAAGCAGACACAGCTACTTTAGACGAAACACTCTTCGACTATTATCAATTAGCCAACGAAGAATTATTCGTGCTACTCACACCGCCTAGTCATTAAACAAAAACAGAGTGTATCCGGTAACAACTATTGTCGACTAGATACACTCTTCTTATTTATTATTTATTATTTATTATTTATTATTTATTATGTATTATGTATTATTTATTTCAGTATTAATTTATTCCTATGCTTCGTCAATATCGCTTACAATTGGTTGTGAATCTAAAATAAGTCCTTCATCCTCATCTTGAGGTGGTAAAGTCACAAAATCAATAATATCTTTGAAATTGACAATTGTTCTTTCTTCAATGATGTCATGGAGAGTTTTATCTGATTTATCCCAATAAATCTCAACAACAGCACTATTGGTTAATAATTTAACAATTATTCCAGTCATATCCATCCCGCGGAAAGTAAATGTAATTTTATCTCCAATGTCTGGTCGAATTGAGGCTTTAACTTTCTCAATCATTTCCAACCCTTCGTCATAATCAACGTTTAATAAGGTCGCAATTCTTGATTTACTCGTTCCACGTCTTAATTCTTTTTCAATTAAGGCACGTTGATCCTTAGATAGCTTCGCTGCCATCGCTTCCCCTCTTTTCTGTTGGCTTATACGCTACATGTATCATTATATCATACTTCCATTCATCAAGTGAAACAATACGCATTATACCAACTATTCCGGTACAATAACCTGTAAACGATGTTTTAAAACTTTAATATCAAGAGGCAAATTAGGGCCTTGATCCCCATCCACATTACTCTCAATTTTTTTACCTATTAAATCTTTAATTTGAATGCGATTGTCAGAAAATACAAACATACTGTCAGTCTCTTCAGGTTGAATGCCCCCTTCAAATAAAGTGTAAAATGTTGTCACTGCTAAATTTTCTTTTGGTGCCAATAAATGAATGAGTCCATCATCATAACTAGCATGGGGAATCATACTCTCAACACCAGCAACACTATTTGTTAAAGCAACTAGCACTAAATCTGTTTCAAGTTCGCGTTTATTACCTGATGAATCTGTAATTTCGAGCTGATAGAGATCTTTTTTGAAATAAGCTTTCACGCCATCACGGACGTAAGCCAAGACGCCAAGTTTGTTTTTATCTTGAGAGTCCGTATGCATGACAGATTCAGGTAAAGCACCAATCGCAATAACGTTAATAAAATGTGTCGTCTCATTTATTTGACCAACATCTAATGGAACAGTCTTAACTTTTCGATATTGTTCAATTGCTTTTTCAGGTTGCATATCATAGCCTAACACACGTCCCAAATCATTGACCGTTCCCAAAGGTACAAAGCCGAAGAGAGGAACTTCTTCATTTTGTAAAAGTCCATCAACTGTTTCATTAACCGTTCCGTCTCCACCTAAACATATTACTGTATCGAATCCATCTGCTATTGCATTAGCAGCCCAATTTCGTGCATCCCCTACCTCTGTAGTCGGTTTAACCGTTGTTTGAGATTGATAAGTCTCCTCTAAAAGCTTACTTAATTTTTCAGCATATTCAACAGCTTTTCCTTTTCCTGAGCCTGGATTCGGTATAATTAAAACATTATTTAACATGTTGGCACCCCCAATTATAACTTTCATTAACTTAATAGTAGCATATTTTGCAGATGTTGCACGACTTTTTGATTTTTTGATAACAAAGGGCTATTATGAGAGAAAGAAAGAATTAAGGAGGCAATCAGAGTGGATAAAAAGACATTACGACACGATATATTCAAAAGAAGAGAAAGTTTATCAACAGAATACTTATTAGCTGCTAATAAAAGCATTGTTGATAAAGTTATAAATTGCGAAGCTTTCCACGCGGCGAACAACATATTTATCTACCATGGTGTCAATCGTGAATTAGATACGAGTAAGATTATCTCTGAAGCATTTCGTCAGAATAAAAAAATTGCCCTTCCACGCATTCATGGCAAAGGTGATATGCGTGCTCATTATTATAATCATGGTGATCAAATGACAGTAAGTTCGTTTGGTATTCCTGAACCTTTGGCCACAAGTCCTGAAATGGCTCCCTCAGAAATAGACTTGATTATTGTTCCGTGTGTTACCTGTAATGCACAGGGACATCGTTTAGGTTATGGTGGTGGTTTTTATGATCGCTTCTTAGCGAAAACTTCTGCTGTCAAAATATTGCCGTATTTTGAAAAGTTGATGGTGAATGATATTCCTATGAATCAATACGATCAAGTGATACCATGTATAATTACTGAAAATAATCTATATTCAATAAAGCTAACCTAGATTATTCTTAGGATTAGTTTTATAATAGATTCAAATAATAATTGACAGAGTAGAAGATTTGCGTAAAGTGTTGCTAGATGGAATGTTGCTAGCGAACGAAAAGTCTCGGTAAGGACTTGCGATTAATCTTTGCATTCGCTGCATATTAATGTAGCTCTCGTGTCTAAGGAGAGTAAAAAATGAATAACAACACTAGTCGTCCGTCGATTCGCTATACTAAGCCTGGTAAATTGCAAACGCATCAATTAACTTTGCTAGCAATTGTGTTAGCAGCAAGAATCGTATTAAGTTATGTGCCTTCAATGAAGTTTGGTTCCTATGCCGAAATTGGTTTTGGATTTATCGGAACCGCCATAAGTGGTATATTGTTTGGTCCTTGGTATGCTTTAATTGTCTCAGTCGCTAATGACTTAATCACTTCCCTACTACATGGTCAAAATTTCTTTCTGGGCTTCGTCTTAAGTGCTGCTTTGGGTGGTTATTTTTACGGCAAAGTTTTGTGGCGTCAAACCATCTCAAGGAAAAGAATTTTCATTGCAGTGCTATTAGTCACAATCATTATTAACTTAGGCCTTAACTCATTATGGATTAAAATAATGTTTGATCGCGCATGGATGGCGTTTCTACCTTTAAGAGTCGTTAAGAACCTTGTATCATTACCATTAAACACGATTTTATTAGGTTTAATCTTGATGAACCCTACTATCAAAAAATTACTTCAAAAATATCAATTTTAACAATTCAAAAGGCTAAAAGGGCTTGAACTATCTCTTAGGCCCTTATAGCTTATTTTTAATCACTACATTTTCAATCGTTTAATTGCCGAAATTCACAAAAATGGTTTTAAAATCAACATATATCTTATTCATCTATCAAATTCAAAAGACCTTTCAAGCCGATTTGACATTGGCTCGAAAGGTCTTTTCATTAAATACTCACTCTATTATGACTCTTGTAATTGAACAATATCTTTTTGAGCTTGTTCAGCCAGTCTATTCTTGCGTTTATGATAGGCAAAAGATAATGGCAATAGTGCCCCTAGCCAAGCGAGCGGATTTGCTAATACGATACCATTGAATCCCATAAATTGACTGAGCACAAAGGCTGCGATAACACGCATAATCAATTCCATTATACCGGCGACAGTTGGAATAAAACTATCACCTAATCCTTGTAAAGTGTAACGATAGATAAACAATAAACTCAATAACCAGTAAAATGGTGCTGTAAATCGGAAATATTGCTGGCCATATGCATAAATATCAGCTTGAGAATTCCCATCAGCAAAAATAGTTACTAAGTTACCTCCAAAGAAAATTAAGAAAATCCCTGCGAAAATTGCGACAGTTAAAGTTAAAAATGTTACGGAACGAACGCCCTGTTTAATTCGATCAAACTGATGTGCTCCATAGTTTTGACCAACATATGTTGCCATCGCAACTCCAAAAGACATAAGACTTAAGTTAACCACTTGGTCAATTTTTTGCGAAGCTGTAAATCCTGCTACTGCTAAAGGACCCAATTGATTCAATGCAAAGGTAACGGATAAAGATCCAATGGCAATAATTGAAGCTTGAAAAGCCATCGGCAAGCCAATTTTCCAGTGATGCACCAACTCTTCTTTCTCGACTTTAAGATGCTTCCAATCGATTTGTAAGAGGGGCCATTTTCGTCTTATTGTCCACATTAACAATACAACTGAAACGCCTTGTGAAATTATTGTCGCAACGCCAGCACCAAACGTCCCCCAATGGAAGTATACAATAAAGATATAATCTAATACGATATTGGTTAACATCGCGACTACCAAGAAGTAAAGCGGTGTACGGCTATCGCCTAATGCTCTCATTAAATTACTTAGCATATTATATAGAATCGTCATCAACATACCGCCGAAGATTATTTTTAAATAATCATAGGTATAGTCAATAATTTCGGTAGGTGTATTCATGAAAAGCAAGATATCTCTTAAAAAATAAGTGCTGATACAGGTTAAAATTAAACCAATCAAAATAGAAGACAACCAATTAATAAAAACACTCCGTTTAACTTTTGGATAATCTTCTGCACCAAATGCTTGAGCAGTTGGAATCGATAAACCAGATGTGAAACCTTGCGAAAAACCTAATATAAAAAACATTAAACTTCCAGAGGCGCCTAAACCTGCAAGCGCATTAACGCCAAGTGTACGACCTACAATGAAGGAATCGACCATATTATATAATAGCTGGAAAAAATTTCCGATGATTAAAGGAATTGAAAAAAGCACAATATTTTTTAATGGCGAACCTTTAGTCATACCTTTCATAAAACACCCACTTTCTTATTTGGTAAACAAAGAACAGTATAAGCTATCAATGCCTAAAACACAATAATGCAAGCACAATCTTTTGTCATATCCTGGTAATAAAATTATT
Source organism: Fundicoccus ignavus (assembly GCF_009659375.1). Taxonomy (GTDB): domain Bacteria; phylum Bacillota; class Bacilli; order Lactobacillales; family Aerococcaceae; genus Fundicoccus; species Fundicoccus ignavus. The sequence continues at coordinate 72,136 of NZ_WJQT01000002.1, read as the reverse complement.
ATATTAATGAATTGTGTTCTGTTCTTTAAATTTTGATGAAAAAAGCTCGTCTATTGAGACTTTTAGAGTTTTTAAGTATAATATTAGAGTTAGATTTTAAATAATTGTAGCATGCAACTACAAGGAGGAATTTTATTATGTCAAAACCTTTTAGAGTATTACTTTACTATAAGTACACAAACATTGAAGATCCAGTCGCTTTCTCACAGGAACACTTAGCCAACTGTAAGCGTATCGGTATCAAAGGCCGTATATTAGTTGGGAAAGAAGGAATTAATGGAACTGTTTCAGGTACGGTTGAACAAACTGAAGCTTATAAAGATTACGTTCATTCATTACCTGGCTTTGAAGATTTATGGTTTAAGGAAGATGAAGAAGATATCATGGCTTTCAAAAAAATCTTCGTTCGTCCCCGTGAAGAAATCGTTAGCTTAGATTTAGAAGAAGATATCAATCCTCTAGAAACTACTGGTGAGTATCTTGACCCTAAAGCATTTAAAGAAGCTTTATTAGACGATGATACAATTGTATTAGATACACGCAATGACTACGAATATGACTTAGGTCACTTCCGTGGCGCTGTACGTCCTGACATTCGTAACTTCCGTGAATTACCACAGTGGGTAATTGATAACAAAGAGAAATTCATGGAAAAACGAGTTGTTGTTTACTGTACTGGTGGGATTCGTTGTGAGAAATTCTCTGGTTGGTTAGTTCGCGAAGGCTTCAAGGATGTTGGTCAATTACACGGCGGAATCGCAACATACGGTAAAGACCCTGAAATTCAAGGAGAATTATGGGATGGTAAAATGTACGTATTTGACGAACGTATTGCTGTAGACATTAACCATAAAGATCCAACAATCGTTGGTAAAGATTGGTTCGATGGTACTCCATGTGAACGTTATGTTAACTGTGGCAATCCTGAATGTAATGAGCAAATTTTAGCATCTGAAGAAAACGAAGCTAAATATGTTCGTGGTTGTTCACCTGAATGTCGTCGCCACCCACGCAATCGTTATATTGCAGAAAATAACCTCTCAACTGAAGAATGGGAATTACGTTTAAGCTCAATCGGTGAATCATTAACTGATATCGAAACTGCATAATCTACCCTATTATTAAGTCAAAGGAGGTGAATGAATGACTAAAAAATATTCTTCTAATGATAAAGATAAGCAATACCCAGACAAGCAAGACGATTCTTTTTACGATGTTTCTTTTGATTTGCCCGTTGGTAATAATGACGATAGTCATTCATCGCCAAAAGCAACAAGCAATCAACAAGATAAAGATATTAGTGAGAGTCCTTCTAAATGGGAGGGTTTCTACGATAAGTTTAAAGAAGAACAAGAAGCAAATTTTGAACGTGCTAAGCGAGAACAAGAAGAGTTAGCAAAAATTAGTCGTCAAACAGAACTGGATGATCTTGAAGAAAATTCTGAAGAAGCCATTCAAGGTGAAGCAGCCAAATCTTCACTCATGTTAGACCGCTCAATTCGACGTGTTCGCTCGCTTTTTGCTGATTTTGATAATTTTGAAGCGCCTGTCGCTAATCCTTACAAATCAGATGCGACAAAGAAATTCAATCAGAAAGCTGGCGTTTATCAAGATGCTGAACAGATTGAGAAGATTAAGTCGACTAAGCTTGATCGCTCATCAACACCCGTTGATAAGCGTGATTATCTGACACATTCTTTTGAAAATTCAACGAAAAACGATGTTCTAGATACGAATCAGAGAGAAAGCATACGTACTCAACCTTGGAGTAAAGATAAGTCTGAACTTTCTTCTAAAGAAATTGATCCTAATTTAGTTTCAGATGATTTAACAGGTGTTAATGCATTAAAAAATATATTTACAACACCTAGCTCAGTTCAATCAGACTTTATATCAGAGCTTACTGAAGTGGAAACAAATACTGTTACTCCTGTGTCGGACGAATTACTCTCCCCTACTTTTGTAGAAAAAGAAGAGCAACCTCAAACGACACCAGAATCAGGAGCAAGTGATGTCGAAGTTCAGATAAACTCGAAAGAGTCTAATGATGAAATTAACTCTAAGTGGTATCAAAAAATAAATCCATTTAATCGCAAATCGACTTCTTTTGATGAGCAGATGCCTATTCAAAAGGCGTTTACAGCTGAAATGAGTGAGCCGATATCCTTTGATGAATCACCTAAAGGTGCTTCATCTCAAAATAACGACACAGATTTATTAGAGACTGCGCCTGATGTTCCGTTAAGCAAATCCATCAATCCTTTATCTGTTAATGACGAAATCGCTGATCATAATTCTATTCATGAAAATCAATTTATGTTTAATACAGACTCTCAGTCTGATAGAATTCGCCGTAGTCGTCAATATTCAAGTGACTTACCTTCTCCCGAAGAGATACGTAGAGAACGTGAAAGACGTCGTCGTTTGCGTGTGCAAGAACTTGAACAAATGACAAGTTCTGAAGAAGTCGAGCAATCATATAAGCAAAGTTATTCGGATTGGTTAAAAGATTTTAATCGTAAAAAAACTACTCAATCTGATTCAGATATTGAAAATTATCAAGCGAACGATAAAATTTCTTTTACAGATACTTTAGATTCTGACGCTAATATTGAAGCAGACATTCATACAGAGACTGATGATATTCAGGTTGATGACAATATTGATAACACCATTATTGAAGATATAAATGACCCGATTTTTGAGGACACAATTCAAGATAATGCTCAGATGGATGACGATAGCTCAGTTGAACACACCGTTCCAAATAACATTCATGAAAATGAAAATCGTTTGAACGAAATTATTCTTGATACTTCCCCTTCTCTATTTGAATCAAGTTCTTCAGGTGAACAACTTGATGAAATTAATAAGGTCGAAAAACTAGTAGAAGATATACCAGTTAATTCCCTTGTTGAAACACAAGAAGAAGATCGTTTAGTTGAAACTGTTCAGATTGAACCCGATGAAGAAATTTCAGAGGATATTCCGTCAGAAGATGAAAACATTCAAGATTTAAGTTTAAATATTAATCCTACTGGTACTGAAGCTGACGCGGAAACACTCATTGATGCTTCTTTAAATTCTGATCACGAAATCAGTAATTTGAATTCAACTATTGAAGAAATTGATCAATCTAAACCAGATTTAGGCGAGACAATTGAATTAAGCGAAGTTCAAGTAATGGCAACTGATAATGAAAATGCTCATTTCACTGTTATTCATGAACCTGTAGATGTTGAATCAGCGGTAACTAAATTAAATGATGAAACAAAGTCAAGTACAGTTCCACAAGTGATTCCTGTTTATAAACGTAAAAACAAAGAAACAAAAAAAGAAATCTATTCTCTAGACTCTTTCTCTAAAAAAGAAAAAGTATTCTTTGGTATCAATATAACGTTTAACGTCGTGAAGCGCCTTATACTATATCTTGTTCTTATTGGTGTCCTTGGTGGTGCAATGGCAGCTGGTGCTGGATTTGGTTACTTTGCAAACTTAGTGTCTAAAACAGAACCACCAAGCCAGGAAGATATGGCCTCTGCTATTAATCGTTTAGAACAACAAAGTACGCTTTATTATGCGAGTGGTGAACCCATTGCAAACGTAAGAGCAGATGTTGTCAGAACTATTACGAATATTGATGAAATTTCGAATTATATCATAGATGGCTTAGTTGCAACTGAAGATGAAGATTTTTATAATCATCCGGGTGTCATGCCTAAGGCAATTTTCCGTGCTGTAATCGAAACAATTCTGACTAGTGATGGTACTGGTGGTTCTACATTGACTCAACAGCTAGTGAAGCAACAATTGTTAAGTCCTGATGTCACTTTTTTCCGGAAAGCAAATGAAATTCTATTAGCTCTACGCTTAGAAAATTATTTCACCAAAGATCAAATTATTACGGCTTATCTTAACGTTTCACCTTTCGGTCGAAACAATAATGGGGATAATGTAGCAGGTATTATGAAAGCTGCCGAAGGAATTTTCGGGGTTGAACCTAGTGAAGTTTCATTACCACAAGCTGCCTTCTTAGTAGGTTTGCCACAAGATCCATACACTTACACACCTTACGATCAGACAGGGAATTTTGTTGAAGATTTCGAACCTGGTATTGAGCGTATGAAAGAAGTATTGTATAGAATGTACCGTGAAGAAAAGATAAATAAAGATGAATATGAAGCAGCCATTGCTTATGATATTACTCAAGATTTCATGCCACAAGAAACTCGTGATGAACAAAGACAATCCTATTTATATAACGCTATGATGGGCGGAGCTATCGAACAATTAATGTTATTAAACATTCAAGAGGATAGCTTCGACTGGAAGAAAGTTTATGAAGATGTCGATTGGTACAATGAGTATTACTTTGAAGCTGAAGAACAATTAAGAACTGGCGGTTACAAAGTATATACAACTATTGATAAAGAAATCTATGATCAATTACAAGTTTCAGCTATTACCCATAATTCTAATTTAGGGGCTACTTACGACGGAGTATTTGTTAATCCAGAAACAGGCGCAGAAACTTATTACATAGAGGATGTTCAAACAGGAATTGTTGTAATTGAGAATGCGACTGGTAAAGTACTTGGTTTTGTATCAGGTACAGATTTCGAGAATAATCAAATTGACCATGCATTTAATATGAGACGTCAACCTGGTTCAACCATTAAGCCTCTGGCTGTATATGGTCCTGCTATCCAAGAGAATTTAATCAACCCATCGACAATCATCCCAGATACAGCTTACGTTTACACTTTAAGTAACGGAAATGAATATGCACCTACTAACTATGGTGGTGTTGTCAGTGGTACATTCTATTCAGCTCGAACTGCATTAATGAAGTCTGATAATATTCCGACAGTTAGAATTTACGAACAACTTTTAAATCGTAAAGTGCCAATCATTGATTATTTAGAGAAAATGGGCTTTAATACCGTTGATTCCTATACAGAATCTGATACACAGAACTTACCTTTCTCGTTAGGTGGTGTCCTGACAGGTCCAACAGTATTTGAACAAACAAGAGCATTCTCTACTTTTGCTAATAATGGTCAATATGTTGATGGTTATTATATTGAACGAATTGAAGATGTATTTGGAAATGTCGTTTTCCAACAAGATGAAGCACCGGTTGAGGTTTTCTCACAGGACAGTAACTACTTAATGATCGATATGTTAAGAGATACAATGAATGGTGGTTCTGGTCAAACAGCAGCAGCTACACTTAACTTTGGTGGTGACTGGATTTCAAAATCAGGTATTAGTGAAAATTCCAAAGATATTTGGTTTATGGGGTCAACACCAAGCATTACAGTTGGCTCTTGGATTGGCTACGATAGTCAATACGCAGAATATGTTTTTGACTTAAATGATGGTTTTGACCGTGAAGCAGTTCGAAGCCAAACTTATTGGGGAAATATCGTAAATGACTTATATGCTTTACGACCTGAAATGTTCGGTATCGATCAAACCTTCACGCAACCTGAAACTGTACAAGCTCAAACTGTTTTACAGTCCACAGGTACATTGCCAGGTAGTGTTCAGGTTAATAACCGAACTTATCAAATCACCTCACCAACTTATGAGGATTTATTTAAAACATCCAATCCTGCACCTGCATTAAGTTATAACTTTATGTTTAATGCAACTGATTCAGACCATCAAACGTTCTGGGCTGGCATTGTTCAAGCAATTCAGCAACAACAGCAACAACAGCAACAACAGCAAGAAAGTTCTTCTAGTTCAAGTGAATCAGAAGAAAGTTCAAGCGATGAAACATCTGAGGAAAATTCTGACGAATCAACTACTGAAGATACTCCGCCTGCTGCATAATTATTAAAAAGGGACTGTGTCATAAGTCCCTTTTATAAGATGATATAGAACAAAAGATCTAACGATAGAAGGCAATCACATCTTCTTAATCGCTAGATCTTTTGTTTTTCATTAGTTAGTTTATTTTTTTGAGCTTCAGTGATAGCTTATGGAGGTTTCATGCCATTAAAACGATACTAATCTCCTGACTGACTTTTTCTTTGCCTCTTATGTTTCACCATCTATTTTTATGTGCTGATACATGGCTTGACATTCTGTGTTAGAGAAATGCATACGTTGTTTGGCTTTGAAATACTTCCAAGATGGATTGACCATTATCTTTCGCACATAGCCCATTTTGCACTTACTATATTTTAACTTTTCTAGGTACACTTAATAATGATTTACGAATCATGTCACCTATTTGTACCGCTTGTGAGACTTCCATAGTTATAATTTGCATTGCATGCGGAGCAACTTCGATAGACACACCCTCCTCATTCCACAAAGCTTCTAATTTCTCTTCATGATGACGCATACCTGGTCCATAAAATTCAATTGTATCGCCCACTTTAAACTTGTTTCTTTGACGAACTGTTGCAATTTGAGTATCTGGGTTATATGCCATTACCTCTCCAACAAATGAATATTTCGGCATTCGTCTACGCGGTCCAAATAATTGTTCCTTATCAGTTGGTGCTCCATAAAAAAAGCCTGTCGCTAATTCTCTTTGTGCTACCTTCCATAATTCGTCTAACCACTCATCTTTTAATTCATAAGATTCAGGGTCAGCTAAGTAACTATCAATGGCTTGACGATAAACGTTACATACTGTCGACACATAGTGGATTGATTTCATACGTCCTTCAATTTTTAAAGAATCAATGCCATTTTCTATAATATCAGGTATATGTTCAATCATAGATAAGTCGACTGCACTCATAGAGAAAGGTTCATTAATCCCCTCTTCACCTGCCCCAACCATCGTTTTATTTCCAAACTCTGTCATCTCAAATAAGCCATATTTCCAACGACATGATTGGCAACACCCCCCTCGATTAGCATCTCGAAAGGCCATATGATTGGAAAGTGTACAACGTCCAGAGTAAGAAATACACATCGCACCATGAATAAAAGCTTCAATTTCTACAGTTGTTTTCTTTCTGATCTCCGCAACTTCTTCCATTGATACTTCACGTCCCAATACACAACGTGTTAAACCAACCTCTTGCCAAAAATTTAGCGTCTCATAGTTTACTGCAGACTGCTGAGTTGATAGATGTATTTCTAATCCTGGTGCATCCAGTGCAGCAATTTGCATTAGCGTAGGGTCAGAGACAATGATTGCATCAATACCTATGTCACGAATAGTTCTGAAAAATTCACCTGCACCTATTTGATCTTCTTCATGCGTAACCATATTAGCTGCAACATATACTTTTGCACCTCTTTCATGTGCAAAAGCCACTCCTTCAGCCATCTCCTCAAACGAGAAATTCCCTGCCCTACTTCTTAAACCATAGGCATCGCCACCAATATATACCGCATCAGCCCCATAATGAATGGCTGTTTTCAATTTTTCAAGAGTACCTGCTGGGGCCAATAATTCAGGTTTTTTTAATTGTTTTAACATCAGATTATTTCCTTTCATTACTTTACTTTTTCCGCTGAATATAAGAAGAAATTCGTAGCTAATTCCCTGTTAACAGGGTGTAGTTCATTAATTCTATTAGATAGATGCTCAACTTTATGCTCAGACCACTCATAATTTTCTAATAACTCGCGAGCATTCAAATATTGTTTAACGATTTCTACATAGTTATTCCCTGGCGTGTAAATTCCATCAAGATACCAAATATTAGCTTTTATATTGAAAAGCATATCTAAGTGTTTAATTAAATTAATGTCATTATTTGCAAAGACATGCGTTCCATGACTATCTTGATAAATCGAGTAATGTGTCTGTTTCTTTGTAGGCTCTGACAAAAACAAATGACGTTTCGAGAAATCTATCGGCTCTTTTTCAATATATCTAAAGTAATTATCAAGAAGATTACGTTTACTTTGATGAATACATTGCGCGCCATAAACTTGAACAATAATCGGAATTTGTACTTCTGGTGCTAATTTTTCTAACTCAACATAAGGCACTTCCCTAGCTACCATTGCTTCAATAGCACCATAATTTTTCCAAAAATTTATTTGGCCATGACTCGTTACCAAGACTGAAGCATCGTAAATATAAGGAATATAATATTCCGTTTCCTTCATGATTTGAATAAGTCCGGTGTCACCAACTAAAAGTTGGTCTACTCCGATTTCTTTAAGTTTTCTTAAAAAAGGACGCGCCTTGTCAATTTTATCATTATGTAAAATGGCATTTGCGGCTACAATAATTTTCTTTTCTAAACGGTGCGCTAAATTCGTCAATTCTAATATCTCTTCAAAAGACAAATAGCCTGGAACACGTAATCCAAATACTTCTTCACCCACCACTACCCGATCTACTCCACTTTTGAGCAACTCTATACCTTGGGTTAGTGATTCAGCTGTTGCAATCAACTCAATCATTTTTTTACCTCTTTCATTACTTTAAATTTCAACTATTATTTTATCTCTTTGATCTCATTTTCACAAGTGGATAACAATAATATTCTTAATAAAGCAAAAAAAGTAGTACAAATTGTCTGATATCCCATTTCGATTTGGCTCGTGTTCCTAAGTTTTATATCGCTAACAAGTTTATAAGTGCACGTACATATTACGCTGTCGATTAACAAACTAGTTACCTCTGAGAATTCTAACTTAGCAGTTAAATGATTTTCACAAATTCTTAGGAGATAATATCATCTGTCTCTAAAGCTATATAACCATACAGCTGATAATAGTTTACTAGCTGAATATTGCATCAGTTATAGAATTTTAATAATTTATAAGACTGTTTCATTACTATCTTTTTCGACAATCGATTCAGTTGATTGCTCTAAATTATCTCCGTTCAAATCAAAATAGGCAACTACTATTGAATCTGCATCACCTATCCTAGGCTTTTGGTCTTCACATGTGGTCCTTGGATTTTATTTTTATCCAACTGCATGATTTTCTGAATCAAACTATTCTGTTTGCTAGTCATCCTTTTTAGGTTCATGCCTCTCCAACAAGAATTGCTCATATTTGATTAGAATAAGATGTCTGATTCTATCTACATTTTCCCACCTTTTTATTGGAGAAATTGTTAAATGTTATTTAAACTTAGCATTAACTTCCATAGATTTTTGTCATGCCTCTTCATTTCAATCCATATTCTGTAAGATGTTTTCTGCTTTTTGTTTGAAAAGTGTCATTGCTTCAGAGAGGTTTTTCGTAAGTGTCACTTCATAGTGATTATTAAGGCGCTTTTGACTAACGATATGTTTGTCATCAATCTAAACCTCACAAACATTTGCGGCATTCGCTGAATAAACAATTGCTGCATACGGATCGTGAATTGGAAACATATTAATCGAATCAGTCTTAATCAACGTAATATCAGCTTTTTTACCTATTTCTAGAGATCCAACTAGCTTTTCCATACCAAGAGCTTCAGCTCCTCCAAATGTTGCTAAACGGACGATTTCACGAGAAGGAAAAGCCGATCGATTATGTGTATAGGTTTTATGGAAATTGGCCAGTAATTTCATTTGTGTAAATAAGTCTAATGTATTCCCACTACTTGGACCATCTGTTCCTAAACCAACCTTCAATCCTTTGTCCATCATTTGTTGCAAAGGTGCTACACCTTTCGCTGATTTAGTATTGGCGCCTATACAATGTGCAACAGAAACATTATACTTGGCCAGAATATCTAAATCTTCGTCTTTGACAAAAATCAAATATGCTGCTAATAATTTATTACTTAGAAAATCAATTGCTTCTAAGTATTCAACCGGTGTTTGTTGATATTCTTGAGCATATTTCTCAATTTCAAACATCATTTCACTTAAATGTATTGATAGTGGAACGCCATATTGAGTCGATAAATTAACCGCTTCTTTTAATGATTCAGTCGACTTTGTGTCAGGAGTATGTGGCGCAATCGCCTGCGTAATCAGTGAATGATGAGACCATTTCTTTATAAATTCTTCCGCTATCTTTAAGCCGCTAAATTTCTCATCACTATCACAACCATCTTCCAATACTGTCTCAGCTAATATCGCACGGGAGTTCATCTCTGCTGTCGCTTGAGCTACCGACTCTTTGAAATAATACATATCATAGAAAGTAGTAATTCCTGCTAATTGCATTTCTGCAATTGCAACTTTCGTACTATGATAGGCAAGTTCAGCCGTCATTGCTTGTGATTCTAAAGGAAACAGAAAACGCGTTAAACGGTCGGGTATGTCATCTCCCAGTGACCTGAAAGGTATCATCCCCGCCTGAGTGTGTGTATTAATCATACCAGGCATTAACAATCCCCCTTGACCGTCAATTACTCTATCGACTTGGACGTCAGGACATTGCTTCATATCACCTAAGGATAGAATTGTTTTATCCTCAATTATAAGATAGCCATTTTTATACACTGAATCCATTGTTAAAATCCATACGTTCTTAATTAATATTCTCATAAATATCGCTCCACTATCGGTATTAGTTCATGATTATGAACATCCATCATTCCAAAATCAGTAATTTTTATTTGAGGTGAAACTGGTAAGGATAAAGTAGAAAAAGATATGGTTCCATTTGTATTCTTATAACTGAACTGCCCCCTGTCAATTAGACAGGTAAATAAACAAAAAAATTTGTACCATGCGTGATTCATTCTCTCAAGGTAATTTATGCTGGAATTTTCAATCCCATTTTAAGCGTCACTCTTTCAGTGTTGTAAAACATATTGTAACGCTTGATCTCAGTTTCTAAATCTTCAAAGGTCTTGTAATGCTTACGGTAATACATCTCGACCTTAATCACCCCAAAAAAATTCTCCATAGGGCCGTTATCTATGCATTTTCCTGCGCGAGACATACTCTATTCTAATTTTTTATTCTCCACGAATTGTTTAAAAGAGCGGGAAGTGTATTGGTATCCACGGTAGGTATGAACCATTGTGATTCTGAAATGATATCACTCACAACTTGCTCAAAAGTGTCTATAATGAGTGCTTGTTTTTGCCTCGTCGAAAGCTGATAGCCAACAATCTTGTTTTGACCATAGTCAAGAATGGCACTTAAATAAGCTTTACGATCCTTCCCATAATTAAATTCTGCCATATCTGCTAAAAGTACATGCATGGTTTGTAAGCCTTATCAAATTTACGATTTAATTTATTAGCCGGAACATGGTAGGATTGACCCTTCTTATAATTGTATCGTTTACGACGGATAACAGCCTGTAGTCCCGTTAACTTCATAAGACGATACACACATTTATGGTTTACGTTTGCTTGTTTATAGTGATTTAAACAGATAATTATGCGACGGTAACCTTAGATGCCCTCATCCATATATACTTCTTGAATGAGCGTTATAAGTTTCTATAGACGGGTTGGTGTTTGACTTGGTTTCCAGTTCAACCATTTAAAGTAACCAGATCGACCACACTAATGTCTACTTAGGGGGAGCATATCAACGCTTGATAAATCAAAATAAAACACAATATTCCTTATAGTAAAAAAGTTCCTAGCCAATTAAAATTAGCTAGGAACTTTTTTTATTTATTTTGAGTTTGACGTTGAAGTGACTTAACTAATTGAAAAGCCTGGTATAAAAGTACCAACAAAGCAAAGTAAACTTGCAATTTTTGTAAAGTATTTTTCACAGGTATCCGCACCCTTCTTATCTAGTCGTTCCTCGTTTAATCATTTTGTAAGGTAAAATAATTTGTTTTTCATCAATGTCTTCACTATTCATGATTTTAGTTAACAGACGCATTGACACAGCACCAACATCGTATAATGGAAATTGGATACTCGTTAATTGTGGGCGTACATATTGAGTAATCGGTGAGTTATTGCTTGCAACAATCTCAAATTCTTCTGGTACTTTAATACCACGATCTTGTAAAGCATTTAAAATTCCTACAGCAACTTCATCTTGCGATACAAACGCAGCCGTTGCATCAACTTCTAATAATTGATCAACTAGTTTTTCACCGTCTTTATAAGCATATGTTTTCTGGAATAATAAATCTTCGTCTAATTCTTGACCGTATTGTTTCAAGGCATCAAGGTAACCTACATTACGATGACTACGGTTAATAACATATTCGTTTGGTCCTGTTACCAATGCAACTCGACGTTTGTTTTCTAGTAATTCCCCTACTACTTCTTTTGCAGCTTCACGATAATCAATATTAACCGTATAGAAATCTTCCTCAGTTAATACAGTTCCCGCGAAAACTACCGGTGTGTTTGTTCTTTGAACTTCTTTTTTCATTTCATCACTAATGTTATGCCCCATATAAATGATGCCATCCACTTGTTTTGATAATAATGTATTAAAAACTTGTAATTCTTTTTCAGAGTTTTCATCTGAGTTTGCTAAGATGATATTATATTTATACATTGAAGCAATATCATCAATCCCTCTTGCTAATGAAGAGAAAAATAAGTTTGTGACGTTTGGAATAATAACACCAACTGTTGTAGTTTTTTTACTTGCTAAGCCACGAGCAACAGCGTTAGGACGGTAGTCTAATCGTTCAATTACTTCCGATACTTTTTTTCGTGTACTTGGCTTCACATTTGGGTTACCATTCACAACACGCGAAACAGTCGCCATTGAAACGCCAGCTTCTCTGGCCACATCATAAATTGTGATGGTTTGTTTTTCCATAATTAATCCTCGCTTTCAGAAAATCATATATTCAAAAATAATTTATCATAGTAAATTATTTTTTGCAAGCGTTTTAGTTACATTTAAACATTTAATTAACAATGTTTGTTTGAAAATATTATTTTATAAAACGCGTTGCTATTTATTTATAAAAAGTTGCCATTTTTATAGCAACTTATCTAATTCCTCTTTAGAAAATGCTTGATTTAATAAAGAATATAAAAATGATTAATCGTTGAAGACTTAATAAGCTACAACGATTAATCATAAAAGAATAAAAAATTAATCTTTAATTTCGTCTGTTACATTATCAACTGCTTCTGATACTGTCTCTGCTAAATCTTCCGCTTCTTCTTCAGCAACTTCTTTTGAATTTTTCAACTCATCCTTAACTTTAGTCCACTCTTCTGATGCTTCTTTAGATAAGTCATTCATTTGTGATTTAAAGTTTTGTGCTGATTCTTTTAGATTTACTTTAATGTCTTCTGTGGCTTCTGAAGCTGCATCATACATTTCAACACCACGTTCTACAGCATAATCAGAATAGTCTGAAGCACGCTCTAATAAAGTGTCTAATTCATCTTGTAAATCTGCTCTTAATTCTTTACCTGACTTAGGCGCATACAATAGTGCCGTAACGCCTGCTACAGCCGCACCAAATAGTGCTCCTAAAAAAAATCCACTATTATTTTTACTCAAGTTCAACAACCCTTTCTATTTTAAACTAATTTCACCAGCAGTAGAAGATGGTTTAGTTTTTGTTAAAGAAACTAAATCAGATTCTTGAATTGCATCAGAAATATTTATGCTCGTCTCATTTTGTACAGTATCATTTGAACTATTATTTGTTTGTGTTTTAGTTTTTGTACGAGTAGATTTAATAAAACGTTCTAAAGGTGAGCTTTTCTTCTTACTTACGCCACTCACTAAATTAGATGTTAATTGTTTCGTTGATTGATTTACATCAGAAACTGTCACACCCAGGTCGCCAATTGCTGTAAACAACGGATCCGTTTTACTTAGTTTACCATTAACATCATCCACTAACGTATTTGCTTTATTCAACAAGCCTTCCACTTCAATTGATAGATTGTCGACATCTTTAGTCACAATATCAATTGTTGAGTTTAACCTTTGAACTGTATCACTGATATCTTTCATGATCTTTGATAAACGTGAAAGATTGATACTTATAAAGCCAACTAAGACAGCAAAAGATAACGCAGCAATTAAGCCTGCAATTTCGCCAATAGTCATGCTAGAAAATCACTCCTTTACTGTTTTCATAATATAAATATACCATTTAAATTTAACTATCACAAATATAATCGACAAAATACTACTCTATATTGACTTTAATTTGTTTTATCATTCATCTGTCAATTTTAATTCTCAGAAAAATTGAGACGTTTACAAGAATAACATACTTTTTGAAATCATGCTTACTTACTCTATGTTTTAGCTATTAATATAAATAATAATCCTATACGTTTGTTTTATATTTTGTTAGTACATCAAAAACTGAATTACATTCGAGTCCATTAAATTCCTTTTCTCGGTTTCAATTGATAATACAGACATTTTTTGAATACTAAGCTAAGCATAAAGTTTGCTGCATCAATATCAAACTTATACTTCCTTATGTGATTAATGTAAATTTTTTCTGTGTTGTTTATGAATATTCTTAATTGAATTAATCAATTTTTACATTTATGATCACTTTAATAAAGAAAAAGGTAAGTAGCTATATCTTTATAATAGCACTACTTACCTTTGGGTCTTTCAACGTTTAATGTTCTATGCAATTCATAATAATTATTCACGTGTTAAGACAAATTCAATTTGAAAAGAGTCATATTTATGAATTGAAAAAGAATATTCAAATAATTCACCTGTATTTAGATAACCTGTTTGTTCAACTATTCCTACTGGATCACCTAATTCTAGCCCTAATTCATTCGCTTCAAAATCAGTCGCTTTTCGGACTCTAATTTTTCTATGAGCACTTTGGATTGCAGAATTTAACTTCACTTCAATATACTCGTAAATTGAACCTTGGACGTTTTCTATTTTTAAACCTGGAATGACATCAATCGGCATGTAAGTTTGCTCAATCGCTAATGGTTCACCGTCAACAATGCGGACACGATAAATATTGTACACGAAGCTTCCTTCTTCAATATTTAAGTGCTCAGCTATGTCAGCGGGCGCCGCATCAACCGTAAAATTAATCACTTTACTACGCACTTCACTTTTAGTATACAACGCTGACGTTCCGATAAATTGACGAGACATCATCAATCTTTGAATTTCTACTTGAGTTAAATCTTTAACAAACGTTCCGTAACCTCTTCGTTTGATTATCAAACCCTCGCTAACAAGTATATCCAATGCTTTTTTTACAGTCATTTTACTAACCGAAAACACTTCACAGAACTCTTTTTCTAATGGGAGTTGCTGATTAGCAACATATTCACCCGACATAATTTGATTTCGTAAAACATTTGCGATATGCATATATTTAGGCATTCAGTTCACTCCCATTTAAAATAATCATATGAAACTTGTGTGTACATTTAATGTTACTCTATTACTTTATCATAGTTTATCATTCAAATCTTGTTTATTTCGTGTTCAAATCTAAAAACATTTGCTTTCTCATTATATCAGAAAATTCTGGAATATATTCATGTGCATATTCAGGATAAAACAACATTTCTTTCGTTGATTTGATTGCATTATAAACACCCATTTGAAGTTTAGGATGGCAAATACGATCTTCTAATCCAATCCCCCAAATTACATCAGACTTTATACTTGGAACAAAATACTGTATATCAATATAATCTAAAGTTTCAAAAAATACTTGCTCATTCTTATGTTGTGGATCTCTAAATCTGAACCAATAAGCTAACTCTTCGTATGCTGAATTTTCAACATCCAATCGGTAAGCTTCTCGGAAGATGCTTAAAAAAGGATACAAAGTAAAGATTTTTTTGATTCTTTGTTCAAAATGTCCACAGATTAAGGCCAAAGCCCCACCTTGAGACGCACCATATGCATACATATTATTTAAATCAATTTGATCCATATTAGTTACAATACGTGTTAATTGATAGATATCTAAGTACGCTTGTCTAAATAATAACTGTTCTGGTCCATCTTCAACACCGCGAATAATGTGACCTTTTAGCGTTCCACCTTTAGTAACTGTCGTATCTTGTGAAGGTCCGCCTTGCCCTCGGACGTTCAATGCAACTGTCAAAATTCCCTCAGCGGCATTTGCAATTTTGTCTCCCCAATCGCCAGCATTTGTATGATAACCATGAAATTGAAAAAGAACAGGCATTTTTTTAGTGATATTCTTAGGTCGAACAATTTGTGCATGCACACAAGCATTATTCACCCCGATGAAATACAAGTCAAAGGCTTCAGCCACTGTCGAATATAGTTCATGTTCAACCAAGCGATAATCTAACCCCAGTGCTTCAACTTCCTCTTTACCTTTGAGCCAAAAACTTTCAAAATCATGAGGTTTTCTATTATTCGAATGAAAAGATCCCCATGTTTCAAGTGCAACTTCTTTTAACATACAATCCCTCGTTTAGATTTCTAAAGTGTTATTATCAGCGACATCTTTAAACCAATGTCCAGATTTCTTAATTGTTTTAACTTGTGTATGGATATTATTCGCAATGAAACCATAACGGTTTTTGTAAGCATTTGACCATGACCAACAATCAATTGGTGTCCATAAATGGTAGCCAATACAATTCGAACCTTCTTCAATACCTTTATGCAATTCAGTTAAATGCTCTTTAATAAAGTTAATACGATAATCATCTTGGACTACGCCTGTTTCATCCTGAAATAACTCTTCATTCGATACACCCATTCCATTTTCTGCAACGAACCAGGCAATGTTCCCATAGTTTTCTTTTACGTTAATTGCGATATCATATAAAGCTTTTGGATAAATTTCCCATCCTCGATCAATATTCATGCGACGGCCAGGCATATCATAATTATCAAAATATTTAACAGGCATCCAATTGAATCTTAAACTATCTGGCGAAACATCTGGTTGTTTCACGCGATGAGGATGGTAAAAGTTTACCCCTAGAATATCAATCGTATTCTCTTTAATAATTGCTAGTTCTTCTTTTGTTGCCTCAAACAATACACCGTCATTTTCTAATATCTCAACTAATTCAGCTGGATATTCACCTAAAATTGAAGGGTCTAAGAAAATTTGATTAAACCATAGATTCGCAAAATTTGCAGCCTTTTGATCTGCAGGATCATCTGATGCTGGATATGAAGGGGTTAAATTAAGGATGATTCCGATTCGTCCATCAGGATTAGTATTCACTTCCTTGAATTTGGCAACTGCTTTTGATGAAGCCAACTGTAAGTTAAACGCTACTTGAACAGCTTTTTTTCCATCAACTACTTTTGGATAGTGGAACTGATACAGATATTGTCCATCTACTACAACCATTGGTTCATTGTGTGTAAACCATTCTGAAACACGATCTCCAAATAATTTAAAACATTGTTCCGCAAATTTCACAAACAAATCGACAACATGCTTAGATTCCCAGCCACCATATTTATCATACAATTCGACTGGTAAGTCAAAATGATGTAAATTTATGAATGGTTTAATATCATTAGCGAGTAATTCATCAATAACATTATTATAGAAATCAACACCGTCTTGATTTAAAGTTGCTGTTTCAAAATCATCAATTAACCGAGTCCATTGAATGGAAGTTCGAACACTATTTAAGCCAACTTCTTTCATTAATTTAATATCTTCTTTATAACTATTATAAAAGTTAGATGCGACATCTGGTCCAACTTGATTGTGGAAACTTTCTGGTTCTACTTCAAACCAATGATCAAATACGTTTGCATGTTTCTTGTTGAAGCGCCCTTCGCTTTGTGGTCCTGATGTAGCTGCTCCCCATGAGAAGCCGTTTGGAAATTGTAAATTCATAGTGTAATACTCCTTAATATTTTGTATTTAATAGTGTTTGAATCTCTTTAATTTTTTCAATAAATCGTTCCATCAACAGTTTGCTTAGTTGAAAGTATATCCCTGGTAAAATACATATGAGCACAATCAAGTTACTGTAACCTATAATAATGCTGATAAATATAAATAATGCTAAGCTTAAGGAAATTGACCAAAACCTCACCATACTATGAAAAGCTAAAATAGTCGTCTCCATATCAGAATTATTATTTAAATTCCCCCTTAGATAACTTAACCAACTAATAAAAACTGTGATGACGATAAAAACGAGCAAGCAAATATAAGTTAGAAAATTTAGCAAGGGCTGATTGACAGTTACATAATATGTACTGGCTAAAATGATATTTACTAACAAAATGAACCAGACAAACGATAGTGCCTTATCATATAACATTTTGTATTTCTTCTCGTTCTTACCCTCTTCTACATAGTTATCAAAAGACGTTTGAACGAACCCTTTAGTCAGGATACTAAACCAAAAATAAATAGATTGATGAATCAACGTATATAATTTATTTATCCATTTCACTAAATTTTTTTTCATGATTACTTACCCTTTCACTGACCCTGAAACTCCATTATAAATATGTTTTTGTAACAACAAGAATAAAATTAAGATTGGTACGATAACAATCACAACTCCTGCCAAAATCACCGGCCAGTTTGTTCCATAAGGACCTTTAAAGGCGAATAAAGCAGTCGAGATAACTTTTAATTCACGGCTTGGCATATATAAAAATGGATTATAGAAATCGTTATAAATTGCAACACCACTAATAACCAAAATTGTTACCATAGGTGCTTTTAAGTTTGGCAATATAACACGCCAAAATACTGTAAAATAGGATGCCCCATCAATAATCGCTGATTCATCCAAACTCACAGAAATTTCATCTAAATATTGTAAGAATATATAGATTGAAATAACATCTGTACCTAAACTCAGAATGATTACTGACCACATCGTATTAAATAAACCTAATGAGTTAATAATTTGAAATGTAGCAACCTGGCTAGTAATGCTTGGTATAAGCATCGCAGCCATATAGAGACCCATAATAATTTTTTTCAGTTTGAAATCAAAACGGTGAATAGCATACGCAAACATAGCGCCTAGAATTAATTTTCCAATCATACTAATAATAAAAATTATTAAAGTATTCTTGAAACCAACTAACATATCGCCTTCAACAAAAGCACGAGTATAATTTTCAATCGTCCATGTTTCTGGTAAACTCAGTACGCCACTATTAAGAAATTCATCGTTTGTTTTAAATGATCCGATAAAAACAACTAAGACAGGCAAAATTGCCACTAGGGATCCGATTAATAGTGTACCGTATTTGAATACACTGCCTATTTTAATTGTTTCTAAAAATGTTTTTTTCTTGATTGATTGTTCCATCTGCTTACTCCTTTTCGCGTATTAGCCATTTCTGAATCGCGGTTACAGTTAAGACAATTATTAATAAGATAACGGCCATAGCTGAAGCTAATCCAACGCGGTTATATTGAAATGCTGTTTCAATCGTTTGAATAACGAATGTCGTTGTTCCATTTGATCCACCAGTCATAATATAAGGAATATCGAATACACTTAAAGATCCAGAAACTCCTAGAATAATATTTAAGAAAACTATATTCTTTATACTTGGGATGATGATGTATTTGAATTTATGCCAATTGTTTGCACCATCTATTTCAGCTGCTTCGTAAACTTCCGGATTAATCGATTGAATTGCTCCTAAGAAAATTAAAAAGTTAAAGCCTGTATAACGCCACACAGATGTGAAAGCTAACGATATATTATTGATTGAACGGTTACCTAACCATAATTGAATTTGATCTTCTAAACCTATAGCTGTTAATAAAGTATCTAAAGTCCCACCGCCTTTATAGAAGTAAAGGAAGATAAAACCAATAGCTACACCATTAAGTAAGTATGGGAAAAATAATATACCTTTCCAAAAGTTTGCAAATTTTACTTTAAACGTTAAAATCGTCGCAAATAAAAGTGCTATACCTAATTGGAAGAATGTCGCGATAAAATAATAAAGACTAGTTTTAAATACAGAAAAATAACGTGGATTTGTTAAGACTGTTTTATAATTATCTAAACCAACAAATTTTTGATTTGGGCTATAGCCATTCCAGTCTGTTAAACTGTATTCAAACATTTTAACAAGAGGATAATAAGAAAATAAAATCAATAATGCTATTGGTACAATTGTAAAGGTGAAGATTAAAATCTTCTTCTCAGTATTTGCGTTGAGCTTTTTCATATACTACTCCTTCTATCAAATAGTAGCGCCCATGAAAGAGCGCTACTTAATTAATTTAATCCAGTTATTGCTTATTGAGCTGCTTCGATTGCTTCTGCCCAACGTGCATTAAATTCTGCCATCATGTCTTCAAACGTTTCGTTTGTATTACCAACTGCTGCATCAATAATGCGTTGTTTCTCGTTATCGGTTGAACCCACACCTAATTGAGAATAGTCGTTAATTGTACTGAATAAAGCTTCTTTTCCAGGCTCAGCTGGATTTTCTTCTAATAATAAAACGCCTGCCGCTTCTGCGTTCGCTAATGAAGCTGGCATTTCAGCGCCGATAACTGGTGAAATACCACCGTTTTCTTCTGCATAATTAGAATCGTTGATTAACCAATCTAAGAATGCACGCGCTGCTTCTTTATTTTCACTGTGAACATTAATTGCTAAGTTGTAATCCCCGCCAACTGCTAAATATTGATTACCATCTTCCGCTGTCATTGGGAATGGGAAGAACGCAATGTTTTCTGCTGTATCAGGGTTAATCTCTTGAATTTGAGGTACTGCCCAGCTTCCTAATACCATTACTGCAATCTTTCCGTTAGCTAAATCAACTTTTGATTGCTCCCAATCTGTTGTTGTTGGGTCGGCCTCGATTAAACCTTGATTAGCCACGTCGAATAACAATTTATAAATTTCATTCATCGTTTTACCTTCTTCAAAAGGTGCAACATCTGTTGTTAATTCATTTGTAAAATCTGGATTACCTGATACACCTGAACGTGCAAAATCCCAGTTTGATAATGTCCAACCCGCTGCATAGTTAGTATAAAGCGGTGTTACTTCTGGGTTATTTTCTTTAATCGTTGCTAAAGCTGCAATAAAATCTTCTGTATTTGTTGGAAACTCTGTAATACCTGCATCTTCAAACACTTTAAAGTTTACTACCATACCTGTCGCATTTAATTGAGTTGGGATACCATATTGTACGCCATCAAATGAACGGTCATTTAAACCTAGATATGTTTCGGATAATTCTTCCTTATCCCCTAATGGTTCGAAGAAATAATGGAAATCTTCTGGGTTGATGTCTGCTGGTAACATTAAAACATCACCGTATTGTTCAGTGTTCATACGAGTTTTAATTTGACCTGCATAATCTGTGATTGTTTCAATTTTAACTTCTACATCTGGATAAATTTCGTTAAATTCAGCAATGTATTCATCCCATTTACCATTACCTTCCCAGTCAGTTTTATGGTTAATAAATGTAATAGTTCCCTCTTGAGCACTAACTGTTGTAGTACTTGTGATAGCTCCTACAGCTGCCAACATTAATGCTGATCCTAATAATAACGTCGCTTTTTTAAATAATTTCATTTTAATTTATTCCTCTCTATTTTTTATAATTTTTATAGATTACTTTTTCCGCAGGTTTACCATATATAGCGTAATCCTCATTGGTTAATGCGCTTTCATTACCATGTAAATGAGCTTTCCAATCCCATAAACCAAAACCTTCTACCCATTCCCTACCTTCACAAGCAGCAAACATCGCTTTATACCAATTAGCTTGAGCGTTTAAATCCAATTCGCCGGCTTTTGTCCAATCGTTCGGTAAATATTCACTTCCTGATCGACTTGGACAACCTACTTCGCAAAAAAAGAATGGTTTTTGATGTTTATCAACAACTTTCTCAATTCGATCTAATTCTTGTTGCCATCGATCAATTGGATAATAACCTGAACTAGAAATAACATCCAATGCATCCCACCATTTTAGATGGTCTTCTTGATATTTATCACAATTATACGTAATCAATCCTTTATACTGATTTCTAACCAAGTGTATTAGTTGGCGCCATTCAAATTCTCGTCGATCGGCATTAACCAGCTCACAACCAATTACAAACATTTCACATCCGGTCTCTTCCGCAATATCGGCATAATGAAGTATAAAGTCATTATAACTTTTAAACCAATCTGACCATTTAGGTTCACAAGGGACATCCATATCAAAAAAGTTGATATGTGCTCGCCATGTCCCGTCTGAAACATTTACCATAGGTTTTAAAATAACGTTTAAATCTAAACTCTTGGCATAATGAATCATTTGTTTCACTTCAGTATCAGAAAGAACGGTTTCTGATTGCCAATCTATGGTTGTCGATTGCGGATTAGCTTGTTCTACGACCACCGTTAAAATAATTGTATTCGCAGCACATTTTTCTTTAAGCAGAACTAAAGACTCCTTGGCAGCTACTGTGTCCCAGTCACCGCGTTGACTCATATAGCCAAAGGTTATACCTTTAATAAATTCCATGCGCTCACTCCTTATCGTGAAAATCGGTCAATCATTTCAACGTACATTCTGACGGTATGATATGGTCCTTTCCAAGCATCTGATATATTAGTTGATTTATCTTGAACAATTTTTCCGTCTTCATCAACATGTGGATACCATTCGCTTAGTTCAACAGGATTAAGCAAGTAATTTTGAATAAAACACCAATGTTTTTCTGCCATTTCTTCATAATCTTTATTGCTAGTTCGCATAAAAGCATCATAGAATCCAATAACACTTTCAGCTAAACTCCACCACTGTTTGGTTGTTGTTTTTTTTCCTTCTTTAAGTTGGTCAATAATTATTCCGTTTTTATCTAAGCCCTCTTCTACAACAGATTCAACAATTTGATTGATTTTATGTGTGTAGTAGGTCTCATCTGTTTGATTAATAACTTCTAACGTACGATAAAGTAACCAAGCAGTTTCAATATCGTGCGCGTAAGATATATTTTCGTTTAAGGCAGTCCAATTACGATGGAATTCAGATCGACAATGGCCTAAAGGTGAAATAATATATTGTGATATATTATCCAATAACCTTTTTATTAACGCTAAAAGTTGGTCATCAGCAAAAACTGTATATAAATTTGTATAAGCTTCAATTAAGTGCAATACCGTATTGGTAGAAAAGTATTCATCCGTACCTTTAGGACCCATTAAAGTCGCTGGTGAGGATTTCCATTCTTTTGAAAATTCTTCATGATAGCCGTTCTTATCACTTAAATAGGCTTTTTCTTCTATTAAGTTAAATAAACGAACGGCTAAAGAAAGACTTTCTGGGTCTTGAGAAATCTTATAGTACTCACTTAATGCATAAATAGTAAAACTTTGGACATAAACATGTTTTTGAGTTACTGATGGTTTGCCATCATATGTTACTGACCAATAAATCCCTTCATGCTCTTTATCCTCCATGTGATTGACGATAAAATCAAAAACATTACGGGCTGCATTCAGAATTTCTGAATCTTTTACGTATGGATAAGCTGCTGATAAAGCCCATAAATACCGTGACATTAATACTCCACTTTTATCTGCTTTCTCATCAACTATTAAATTCTCATCAACTAAACCATAAAAACCACCATGTGTAGTATCTACTTGTTTTAACCAAAATGGTAATATATCTTCAATTAATTGTGCTTTAACACCTTCATATGTAAACTCCATTTGCTCTATACCTTCCTCTTCCGACTTCAACTTAGTTATGAATTCTTATGTGCGTCACCCCTTTAGAAATAATTCTGAATTGGAAAACGATTACAAGAACATAATACCACATCCTTTTTATAAAGTATATACTTTAGTTTGTTTTAAAGTATATTATTCTTTTAAATTTGTTTTTAGCAGTATGAGCTCGATAATACTGCGATACTATGCGTAGCTCAGCGACTAGTTTTCCTAATGCGGTATTAGGGGCGATTGGCACAGCTTGCTCTGAATATGTGCACAGCGAATTAGACAAAGCCCAGCCAAGTCCGAACGTCAGTAAGGCTGTGGAAGCGACCACTGCCTTGGGAAATAATAAGCTGAGCAAAGCACAAAGTTTGATAAATCAACAGAAAACTTATAATTCAAAAAACTCCCCTGTAGGTCAATAGACATACAAAGGAGTACTAAGATTATAATGTAATTGTTCGTTCAAAATTTACAGCCGCTCCAATCAAGTTAGCATCATTGAAGAAATGACACACCTGAATATTCGGCTTAATTTCACTTGCACCTTGCTTTTCTAATAACAGTTTCGTGCGTTTAGTTAACTGATCAACGATATCTTCCCGAACAGAAATTCCTCCCCCAATTGCAATTAACTCTGGGTCAATCACTAGAGATAAGTTGTATATTCCACGAGCTAAAGAATCAAATATATATTCTACGATTGCTTGAGCTTCTGCGTGACCACTCTCGGCCAAATTAAACAATTCCAATCCATTTTCAATTCTATCTTCTGAATTATTTTCATTGTAACGTGAAATTTGTAAGAGACTACTTGCTAAATTACTTAATGTATTCGTGTCATCCATTAGCATATAACCAAACTCTCCAGCAAACAAATGACGGCCTTTAACCAATTCTCCGTTCATCGCAACAGCTCCTCCAATGCCTGAACCAATAATCATGAAGGCAACGTTTTGATAATCTTTAGCCACCCCATAACCTAATTCAGCTAACGCCGCTGCGTTTGCATCATTCTCCATTGTGACAGGTAAATTGAATAGTTTTTCCCAAGCTTCAACTATTTTAAATCCATGAACATAAGGGACTGCACTAATTCCATTAATGACTCCCGCTTTATTATCAACGCTACCTGGACAGCTAAATGCAACTCCAGTAATTTCCGCTTTGTTTTTCAGTTGTTCGTAGACGTTGAATAATTCTTCTTGCAAGCTTTCCCAATTATCAGGAGTTTTGAATGATGATTTTTCAATTAATTCATTATTTTGCCATATGGCATATTTAACGCCTTGTCCACCTATATCAAATACTAATAAACTCATAAATTTTTACTCCTTTTCTTAGGCTTTCAAATAAAATACGCGACTATTATACTCGCCTGGTTTTTCTCGTCCCCAATATTCATCTGCACGACCTGTGAAGTTTTCATTTAATAATAGACCAATTTCCATTAGGTCATCACCATATCGAGATGAAAATTCTTTCATGTCACTGTCTAGCTCTTTTATCGAGTATTCTAGATCAGTGTTTAAGCCAGCTAACTTCATTCTGTCATATGCAGGGTTCACACTTGCTTGACTTTGGAAGACACCTACCAATGCTTCTTTCTTATCCTTACTTACAACCATCCAAGCAGTTAAACCAATTTCAAAAGGACTTCTTAAACGATAGAAATCACCTTGATGGATTAATGTTTGGTATAGATTAAATTGTTTGATTTGTTCACGAATCTCATCACGATCATGTTCTGATAATTTTACAATATCTAATTCATAACCAAATGTGCCAAATAATGCAACATCTTTGCGCATTTTTAAGCTAGTAATTCTTCCTACTTGATGATTAGGTATTTCTGAAACGTGGCTTCCCATAGTTGAAATTGGGTAGACCATCGATGCACCGTATTGTATTTTTAACCTTTCGACTGCATCCGTGTCATCACTTATCCAATTTTGATTGGCATAATAAAGCATCGCAGGATCATAACGTCCACCTCCACCAGCACACGTTTCAATGAACACTTCTGGAAACTCTTTGCGAATACGATCTAATAAATCATAAACACCTAAAATATAGCGATGGAATACTTCACCTTGTTGATGACGTTGTAAGAAATTAGAAAACGGTTCAGAAATATAGCGATTCATATCCCATTTAATATAGTCGATATTAGATGTCGATAAAACTTCAGACATTTGCTCAAATATATTATCTACAACGTCTGGATTGCTAAAATCTAATACAAATTGGTTACGACCATGGGAAATATTCTTATCTGGATTACCAATAATCCAATTTGGATGTGCTTTAAATAAAGGTGTATCCACAGATAACATTTCTGGCTCGAACCATAGACCAAAATGAATACCCATTGCTTGAATTTTTTCCGACAAATCGGCAATTCCTTGAGGAATCTTACGCAAGTCGCTTGTCCAATTTCCAAGTGAACCATTGTCAGAATCACGCGAACCAAACCATCCATCATCCAGAACAAATAGATCAAAACCTAAATCTTTCGCTAATTGCGCTTGTTCAAGTATTTTGGCGTCATCAAAATCAAAATAGTTTGCTTCCCAACTGTTAATCAATACAGGGGCTTTCTTAAATGGTGTTTGATTGTGCAATAAGTGCTCACGATAAACATTATGAAACTGTTGGCTCATACCATTTAAACCGTCTTTACTATATGCCATGACAACTTCTGGTGTTTGAAAGCTCGTTCCAGGTTGTAAATCCCAAGCAAAGTGATAAGGATTAATCCCCATTGAAGCACGTGTAACGTTATAAGTATCCACTTCAATTTGACTTAAGAAATTACCACTATAAACTAAACTAAAGCCATACGCTTCCCCTATTTGTTCTGTAGTGTTTGGATCAACTAAAGCAAAAAAAGGATTATGAGCATGACTGCTGGCACCTCTTGTACTTGAAAAATTTTGCACACCTTTTAATAGTGGGCTTCTTTCCATATGTGTTTCTCTAGCCCAAGCACCGTATAAATGAACTACTTCAAAATTAGTATGTGAAAAGTCAATCGATGCGCTTAAAACTCGATTTAACTTATAGGGTTTTGCATCTTTGTTATGAATAACCGAACGGCGGACAATTACATTGTGTGATTTATAAATTGTATAATGTAAGTCAATACTAATTTCTGAATAAATGTCTTTTAAGTGGATAATTAACGTTTCATCTTCCAATACATTAGCTCTAAGCATGGGCTGTTTATCAGATGATAATTTCCCACTGATTAAGGAGTAACCCGTATAAGAAAAGTGTGAAATACGATCTCCATCAGGATACTCAATATCTATTGCAGGGTATCGGAAGTCAGTCGTTCCATAAACTGGGTATTCTTGTTTAATATGTTCCAATGAGGTCGTGTGTGTATCGGCATACAAATTATTAGAGGGTCTCACTTCTCGTTCAATCAAATAATCATAGTTGTCTCTTGGACGAATCGCAGCCCCATAATGTAAATGTTCTAAGATTTTGCTTCCTTTTAAAACATGAAAAATGTAACTAATTTTACCATTCGTTAAATGAAAACTCGGCGTTGAACTTTCGTTTACAAAAATCATTTGTGTCATATATTTTCTCCTTTAATCAATGATTAAACTTATAGATTACTCAACGTCACTTGTGTAATCGTTTTCTATGTTATTCTATATTTCCCATCAATTTTAGTCAACTTGAAAATTAGGGTTTATACAGGTTAAAACTAGACATTTATTCAATTGTCCTATACTAATGCATAGTTTGTAAGCCATTTCGCCACTATTAATAACTTGAAAATCCGATTGATTTTCCTATAAAATGAAAGTTGTAAAAAATAATAGGAGGTTTTAATTTGAACAACTGGATTAATCAAATTCTACGACAAGAATGGGACACAATTGCGATTGATACCTTGTCTTTCATCCTTACATTCGCAATGATTACTGCGATATTCATATTAGCTAAAAAAGCAATTGGAATCATATTCAAAAATCGCTATAATTCTCGTATTAGCCTTATAAACAAGAAAACATCCCCACAAAGAATTGAGACCATCAATAATTTAATGCATAATGCCGCAACTTATGCACTCTATTTCATTTATGCCTATGCGCTGTTGAAGTTACTGGGCTTTCCAGTCGAAACTTTAATTGCAAGTGCTGGTATAGTTGGTGTAGCTTTTGGTTTAGGGGCACAAAATTTTGTCAAAGATTTATTGAATGGTATATTCATAATCACTGAGAATCAATTTGAAACTGGTGATGTAGTCACAATTCCTCAAGAAGGCATTACTGGAACGGTTTTAAGTACTGGTGTAAGAACAACAACTGTAAAAGCTGCAAATGGTGACATTTACTATATACCCAATAGTTATATTACGATAGTAAACAATCAAAGTCGCCAAGCCATGAGAGTTTTAATTGATTTACCTTTAGATGATGATATGGATCTTAATTTATTTAAAGAGGTTATCGGTAAAATTACAAGAGAGATTAAGGGTGAATTTGCAGAATACTTAACTCAAGAACCTTCGATTACCGGAATGATTCGAGGAGAATACCAAACTTTTATGTATCGAATTACTTTCTATGTCAAAAATGGAGAGCAGTATCGCTTAAATAGTGTGTTCTATGAACGATATTTCATAGCTTTGCAGGAACACAATATTCAATTTCCAATTAGTACCTTTACACCTTAGAATCACATAATTTAAACAAAATAAAGCTCCACAGCTGTTAACTAAGTTGTTAACAGGTGCGGAGCTTTTATTCTTTACTTTAAAGACTTAGCGCATGTTGTAATTGTTCAATTTGCTCTATGATAGTCGAATCAGTTGATAGTTTATGAACCAAATGATTAAGACGTTTTAAAATTTCTCGACGTGTTATTAACCCCAAAAATTCGTTATTTTGACATGGATCAATCACACAAATAAAGTTATGATTAATTAAATCTCTTAAAATTAATTCAAACGGTGTATCCAATGGTAACATTTTGACATCTGTGCGCATCACATCTGAAATTTTCAACGTATCAAGTCGCTCGATATCGATTGAATCAATTGTTACAGCAGCATTAAAAATTAGCGGCATGCTAATGAGACCGACAAGCTGAGACTTAGGTGATAATACCGGAATCATTGAATATTTCACTTGTGAAAGTACCAATAAACCATGACTCAACGTATGAGTTGAAATGACACTCGCTACATCGTCAGCTGGAATCATCAGACTGCTAACATCAGAACAGATAAAACTTTCAATAGTTGGATGTATCATCTTTAATCTTCTTTCTAGCGGTTAAACGATTGGCTTAATCGCGGTATTTTATTTAATAAATCATCATAAAAATCAACTAAAATTGCATCCGATTCAAGTGTAATAATCGCAAAAGTTTTCTCTTCTATTGGTCCTCTTGAATGATTCAAACTTCCTGGATTTAACAACAATACATTATTTTTGTATTCTGCATACAAACGATGTGTATGACCATGAAATGCAAATTGAGCTCCCATTTCTTGTGCTAAATCTAAGACTTGTGTATTTGAATGATTGACGCCATGACGATGACCGTGCAGAACTAGAACTTTACCAGCTGGTGTTTCTAAAGTTTGGATTTTACGATATTGTGGATCATAATCCATATTACCTGAAACAACACTATCTACATCTTCCCAAATCGGATCATCTGACGGAAATTCAGAATCTCCACAATGAAAAATAAAGTCAACTTGTTCTTTTAATATATTAATAATTTCTTGAACTTTTTGCCATCTACCATGGTTATCGCTCATAACTAAAAACTTCACTTAGTCTTCAACTCCTCTAACCATGCTGGTAATGCTTCTAATAATTGTTTAGTTGCGTTAGCACGATGACTAATTTGATTTTTTCTTTCTAATGGAATTTCAGCAAATGTGCTACCTTCAGCTTCAACATAAAATAAAGGGTCATATCCAAACCCTTCAACTCCACGAAGTTCTGGTAAAATTTCACCGAATGCGCGCCCCTCTACAACTAAGCTGTCCATTTTAGGATGAGCAACCACAATACATGAGACAAAATACGCTGAGCGATCAGTTGCCTCCACTTCTTTTAAGCGCGCAAGTAATTTTAAATTATTTCGATTGTCATCTTTAGGTTCGCCTGAATAACGTGCACTATACACGCCAGGCTCTCCATTTAATGCATTAACAACTAAACCAGAATCATCTGATAAAGTTATGCAATTTAACGTTTCAGCGATTTGTTCTGCTTTTAAACGAGCATTTTCTTCGAAGGTAACACCTGTCTCTTCAACTTCTGATAATTCTGGAAAATCTAATAAAGATTGAACTTCAATCTTCAGTGGTGCAAACATTGCTTTAAATTCATTAATTTTACCTTTGTTATGGCTGGCTATAATCACTTTCAACTACAATCTCTCCTTTAATAAACGCTTGTTTAACATTAGGTTTTGCTTGTTCTAACCATTGACTCGCAATTTTAGAGAATTGTTCGGTATTCCCCGTAGTATAATATTCCTGAGTCGCAGGTTCATTGATCGCATCATCTGCTGAGCGACTTAAATTAAAATAATCCAGTAATGTACTGACCTCATTGATTGTTTCTTTACCAGAATCAATTAAATGTACCTTGTCTCCAATAGTTGACTGAATCGTCTCACTTAACAATGGGTAATGAGTACATCCTAGTACTAGGGTATCAATGTCCGTTTGCTCAAAAGCTTTTAGTCTTTTTTCAACGATTGTTTGAATATCAGAATCATTAAACATCGTACTTTCAGCTATTTCAACAAATTCTGGACAAGCTACACTTGTAACTGACAAGTGTTCTACTTTCTCCTTTAATACTAGTTCATATAATTCACTATTAATTGTTCCTTGTGTTCCAATTATACCTATACGATTATTAACAGTATGTTTAATGGCAGCACGGCTTCCCGGATGAATAACACCGACTACAGGAATAGCTAAAGTCGCTCGAATATCATCTAAGGCAGCTGCAGTACCCGTATTACAAGCAATCACTAACATTTTAATACCTTTTTCTCTGAGAAAATTAGTTAATTGCCAGATATATTTTTTTACTTCTTCTAAAGGTCTAGGTCCATATGGACATCTCGCATTATCGCCTAAATAAATAATCGATTCATTAGGTAATTGACGTAAACTTTGTTTAACCACAGTTAAACCGCCTACACCCGAATCGATGAATCCTATTGGTAAATTTTTCATAAAAAACCTCACTTATTAATACAATAATTCTACCATATTATAGCCCCTAATAGGAGCTATCCTTCTAATTTTACCGAATTCTAACCTAAAATAGAATCATTATCACATTATTTTTTTATAAGAATTTGATAAGTCGGACTATTAAGCTGATTATAAGTTTGGTAGAATTAAGGAAAGTTAGACATTAGTTGTTAAATAAAGTGAGGTGTTCAGATTTGTCACAAAAAGAAGTGTTTTACCCTGCCATATTTTTTCAAGATAAAGAAGGAGCTTACACTGTACAATTTCTAGATGTTCCGGGTGCCGTAACATTTGGAGAGAATTTATCCGAGGCCTTTAAGTATGCTCAACAATTATTAGGCGAAGCATTATATGATCAAGCAAATTTACCTGAAGCTACTTTAGATTTTACCCACATAGATTTAAAATCAAGTGATAAAATTGTACTGATTAATATTGATTTAAATGACTTCAGAGCGAAAAAAAGTCATAAAAAAGTTAAAAAGAATACGTTAATCCCTGAGTATTTAGCTGTCTTAGCTGAACAGAAAAAAATAAATTTTTCTGCTACTTTAACGGAAGCCTTAGAAGAAAAACTCTTTATGTAAAAAAAAAATCCAATTCAATTAATTTGAATTGGATCTTTATTTTTATGAACTTTAACTTCTAGGATGCTTCTCGCTCTGATTTCCAAAGCGCAAAAGAACGTTTAAAAGTATTGATTAAACCTTTATCACTATAAACCAAGACATTGCTCTTGTAGAATATAATAGACACCCATAAGCAGATAACCATAAATATGATTGAAACAATGAAGGATATAACAATCTCCGTATTACCTACTGTTTCAGCAGCAATTCTAAAAGGCATAACAAAAGGCGTAAATAACGGTATCTGTGAACCAATTCGTACCACTGGATTATTTGTTGAAACATTCGCATACAAACCAATATAAAATCCAGCTAAAGCCGTAAAAACTATTGGTGTAATCATTTTATTGACATCTTCTGTTGTTGAGACTAAAGATCCTAGGAAGCCTGCTATACTTGTGTAAATAAGTATACCAATAATTGCATAGAAAGCTCCTAATAGTAGTACATTCCCACTTTGATTAAGGTAATATCCAACATTAAATTGTTCAAGAAAATTAAAGAAATCTAGTTGTTGAATAAAAAGTCTAGCCAAGAAAAACAGAATGACATAAGCCAGCAATTGCGTTAAAATTACCAAACCTATTCCAACCATTTTCCCGATAAAATGTGTACTGGCTGAAATACTTGATAAAATAATTTCCATTATTCTAGACCCTTTTTCAGCTGCGATTTCTTGAGAGATTATGCTCACATACGTCATAATGAACATAAACACAATAAAACTTACACCATATGCAACGCCTTGTCGAACTATGACTGTTGGATCTTGTGATGAAATTTCTGTGGTTAATCCAGCATCGCTAGTTTGTAATATTATTGTGTCGATTTCAACAGTACTGGATTGAATTTGTAGTAATTGCGCTTGATTCAAGCCCATTAGTTCTGCTGTATTATTTAGATGAAATGTCGCTAATGCTTGTTGAATTGATCCAACATTAATATCTTTACTCGTTGGTTTACGATAGAAATTTCCCGATAAACTTTCTTCAGTCCTTTCAATCACTAAATAACCATCTATATGTTCTTCATTCAACTCGCTTTTAGCTTCTTCTTCAGTTAAATCAAGAACAAATGCATTATTCACGTCGCCAGCCAGAATAACCTCTCTTACTTCGTCATCAGCATTGACTAACGCAACCGTTCCCGCAGTTGAAGACATTTGGTCTTGAGCGATTAAAAATCCAATCCCTGTAATAACAAGTAACATTATAATCGGGCCAAGAACCATGAAGAAGAATGACCAAGATAAAACGTTTTTACGGTAAACTTCTTTTATGACAATCCATGCTTTACTCATCTTTTGCTTCCCCCGCTTTCATCTTAAATATTTCTTCTAAAGTTGGTGGTTGCTGACTGAATGTTGAAATATATCTACCTTTAGTAATATGATTAAATATTGCTTCTCCATAATTAGCATTAAGCAGTTCCAGTACAAAACGTTGCTCTCCTCTTTTTGTAACTTTAGATACACCATCTAAAGCATTTAAATCTGATTCAGTCCAATTATCGGTATCCACAAAAATTTTGGTGCGTCCAAAACTTTCCCTAACTTCTTCTACGCCACCATATAAAACCTGTTTTCCATTATGAATCATCACTAACTTATCACATATTTCTTCCACATTGTTCATATTGTGACTCGAAAAAATAATACTACTACCTTTAGATTTCAAATCCAAAATTCCCTGCATTAGTAAATCTGAATTCACTGGATCCAAACCGCTAAATGGTTCATCCAAAATAACTAGCTGAGGTTCATGAATTAAAGTAGCTATAAGCTGAACTTTTTGCTGATTGCCTTTAGATAATGTTTTCACTTTATCAGACCTTTTGCCTTTTACTGCAAAGCGCTCCATCCAATAATCAATTTTTTTCAAAGTTTCATTACGATTCATTCCTCTTAATCGAGCAAAATACAAAATTTGTTGTTCAATTGTCAATTTTTCGTAAAGTCCTCTTTCTTCCGGTAGATATCCTACGATATCATATAACCGCTTTCCTAATTCTTGCTCTTCCCATAAAACTTTGCCACCTTCTTCAGGCGTTAAAAAATCAAGAATCATTCTAAAAACAGTTGTTTTACCGGAACCATTTTGCCCAATCATTCCCATAATTTGCCCGGGTTCAATTTTAAACGATACGCCATCGACTGCTCTTAATTCACCAAATGTCTTGACTAAATTATTAACTTCTAACAAAATCAACCACCTCATTTTTAATATTCTTCTAATTACAGTTTGCAATATATGTTTCTCTTATGTCAAACAATACTATTGACTGCTTACAGTATATCACGTAAACTAAGCTCATTTCTAATAATTATGAGGAAAAGTTTAGATTAAAAAATTCAAATTTGCTAGTCTCGTTGTTGTGTAATATAGCTTAAAATTAAGTTAAAAATGCGTAACTCACTATGCTGGTTTGCCAAAGCGACATAAAGGACATTTGAATTGCCACTTACAAATCTACCATGTTCATATTAAAGTTAGCCGATCGAACTTATAAAAAAGGTTTGAAGGAGACCGCTACCGTGGAAAATAATAGACTGAACTAAGAATAAAGCTCGTTAAATCAATATAAAAAATATATAATTTTTTTAATTACTAACAAAAACGAAGCTCAACTACATTAATTATTTGTTGGTATTCTTAACTTAGCTCAATGACTTGTTTCCTAAAGCGGTACAAAGGGCAATCGGCGTAGCATGCTCTGCCTAAGAGCAAAGCGAAGTAGACAGAGCTTAAACGATTGAGCTGGGAAAGCACGAACGTCTGTGAGGTTTTGAAAGCGACCACCGTCTTGGAAAACAAAAACTGAGCGTAGTACAAAGTTTGATAAATCAACATAAAATTTATAATCCCTTTTACTATAAAATAAAATGATCACCATAAATCTGTAAAAACAAATTTGTGGTGATCATTTCCTTATGTTTTATCACATAGTTCATAATTTTTATTCGAATTACAAGCCTAAATCTGATTTCATTCTAGCTAATTCATCTTCCACAGAAGCAGTTGTTTGACTTGCGTATTTCGCTTCTAAATCTTTAGCTTTATCAATAGGCTCACTATTTAATTCCGACATTGCATTGGCTTCGTCCAACATGCGGTTAGCTTTCTCTTCCATTCGTTCAAAACTACTCATTGCGCCTTGAGATTTAGATACAGATTGAGTTGCCTCATTAATTTTACCTTGAGCTTCAGCAACAGAAATTTTCCCTTTAATCATAGCACGGCGATTACGTAATGTTTCAATATCTGATGCTAATTTATCATGCATTTGACGCATCTTAGCAGCATTTTCATGAGCAGAAGCATACGCTGTTGATAAGCCAGCACCTACGTTCTCTAATTCCTGTTTCTTACTCAAGAATACTCTCGCATCATCTTCATTACCAGCTTCCAATGCTTTTTTAGCCAACTGTTGATATTTATTTACCTCGGCTTCATTCTCATCCACTGCACGCTTTGAACGTGTCTCTTCAGCCATTACTCCTGCCGTACTTTCTTTAACTTCAGCTAAATCTTCCATCATGTCACGTAAGTATTGATCAATCATTTTCTCAGGGTCTTCCATCCGATCAATCATTGAATTCACGTTTGCGCTAATAATTTTACTAAATCTTGCTAATACTGACATAATAAATCCTCCTTATAATCAACACTATTCTTCATATTTTTTTGCTAATTCATCAGCTTCTGAATTCTTTCCAAAAGTTTCGATTGGCCTATTAAGTATTTCATCTGTTCTTTTCTGCTCTATGGCTACTTTCTCTTGGCGTTTTTTCCACCAAACAAATAAAATACCCACTAACAATATAATACCACCAATAGTAAATACTGGAATCCATGGTGAAGTAGTAACTGTCATAATACGATCTGCTGCATCTCTAAAGGAATTACTAAAGAATTGTTCATCTGTTAAATTACTGTCGTAATAATTTCGATCTAGGTAATCTAATAAGATATCGGCTGCTTCTGTATCAATCACTTGTTTAGCTGCTGTTCCTGTTATATAGGCCATCATATAATCACTTGGTGAAGGTTCGTAAAATACGAGTAGTAAATGTGCTTCATCTGTAAATAACTCATCATATAAATCATTTGCATATTCTGATAATTCATTAATTGTTTCAATTGACTCGCCAGCGATATAATCTGTTATATAAACATGAGGCTGAACACCTGTTTCTTGATAAAAATGACGTAAACCTTGCGTCATCTGTGTCTGATTGCTAATCCAACCTGCTTGATCTGTAAAATAACTAGTTTCATTTACAGCCCCCTTAGGAAGCGCTTCTCTTTCAATTGTAGAAACTGTAATATTATTCGGATTTCCACTTGAGTTATTATTTGATGAAGTAAATAACGACATAAATAGAATTATACCAATGATAATGATAATTACAGTTATCAAAACACTACAGCCGCAACCACTAGAACCCCTTAGTCCTCTTCCAAAACCAGGCCCACTGCCATAATTTCGATAAGTAGGACCCCCGCTAAAAATTGGCCCTACTCGCGGAGTTCTATTGCCCCAGCTTCCTCCGCTAGATGAGCGACCAGATTTGCTATTCCCGAAGGACCGGCCTCCTCTACTACCGCCGAAACTAGTTCGACCGCCACTGCCTCGACTGCCACCAAATGAACCACCTCCGCCTCGTGAACCTCTACCGCCTCCTCTTGCCATATCATCACCCCACTTCCTGTTCAATACAAATTCAATATATCATACGCTTTCAAAATACGTCAATTTTAAACACTTATACTACACCCTCGAACTGCGGTCGAAATATTTAGGATTTTGTAACATTCTTCTTTTAATTAGAGACCATTACTCAAAGTTGAAAAATCCAGCGTAGTTAATCATGGTGGTTTTCCAAAGCGATACCAAGGGCAATAGGTGTAGATAGCTCTGAGTATAGGCAAAGCGAATTAGCCAAAACCTAGACATTTTAGCTGGATAAGCACGAATGTCATAAAGCCTAGGAAGCGACCACCGCCTTGAAAATCCACCATACCAATGAGAGCCTGTAATAAAGCGCGATAAATCAATTATAAATTTATCATCCCTTATACTAAAAACTCCTTACCTATCAATAATAAAGGTAAAGAGTCTTAAGGATTATACGTTAATCGAATTGAATTTCTCTTACCACACCATCTTCTGTAGTAATGAATTCAGCGTCTTGACCAGCTTCAATAAATGGTAAAGCTTCGTTCAAATTAATATTCGCGCGATAAACATGACCATCTAACATAAAGTAATAAATGGTATTGCCATCCACTACAACCGCTTGAATTTCTTCAATTTGGCCTTGAATTGTTTCAAGTGCCTCTTCAGTTTCAATTTCCTCAATATTAATTGGGTTATCTTCAGCATAACTCAACATTAATCGTTCTACACTTGATTCAATGTATACTTTTTGATAATTTTGA
Organism: Fundicoccus ignavus; assembly: GCF_009659375.1. Classification (GTDB taxonomy): domain Bacteria; phylum Bacillota; class Bacilli; order Lactobacillales; family Aerococcaceae; genus Fundicoccus; species Fundicoccus ignavus. The sequence continues at coordinate 35,344 of NZ_WJQT01000002.1, read as the reverse complement.
ACATCAACTAAAGCATATTCTTTAATTAAACCTGAACTATCCTTCAAACTCAAGATATACATCGGACGACCTTCAATACTTATTAATAATGGAAAAGTTGCGACGTATCCTGTCTCCTGTACACTACCTTCAGCTGATTGCATAGCTGAAAACTCTTCGGCAGCATTTAACGGATAAAATTTAGTATCTTTGGTACGCATATTAACTAATACAAATCCGATGTTCGATTCATCTGACACAACAGAAGTAATCCCAGTATACAAGTATAAATCATCATTGATTGGTAAATAGTTATACCCAGCTGTTGGTTCCGTAACACCAACCTTTGAAAAAATTGAGTTCCAAAAACCACCTTGGAACTTACCATTCATTTCAAGTTGATGCAAAATTAGATCCGCACTATGGACACGGTCAACCCATTCCGGTACTTCATCAAGCGAATATTTGGTTGTTTCTCCTGTCATCGCATTCAATGTAATCAAACCATTTGCTTCGGGTTCTCGTAAGAAGAAATTTCGTGTGTAGGTTGTTGCAATATAATACGGATTCCCCTCATCATCTACTTCAAAATTTGGTGATTCAAATAAAGTAAATGGATTACTAAATCGTAATTTACGCATGACGTCGCGTCCAAATTTATCTGAATAACTATATTTAATTGGTTGTTCAGGCGTTTCGACCGTTACGGTTCCAGTTACATTATCGACTTTAAAATAGTGAGGGATTCCTTCTCTAAAATTATTCAACCATTTAAAGAATCCAGCGTATTCTAATGGCGTAACACGATAAGGATAACTTTCAATGTTAATCTGCGTATAATCGTCTGCAGCTTCGAATTGAGATACTAAATTCGTAAGTGCACCCAGATGACGGTTTCCTAATCGCGTTGCTGTATCACGATCAATTAACGTGATCTGGTTTAAGTCTGTTTCTGGGAATTCTGTTTCAAAATCTGCTTGTTCAATTTGAATCATATTAGCGTAACTTTCAGCGAAGAAAAATGGTGAGAAAATAAGATTTCCTACCATAGCTATTACCCATAAAACTGGTAATGGTAAAATAATTGCTAAATATTTCTTCGGTACTGAACGCCAATTAATGTTCTTTACATCGCCACTTTTTAATTCAGAGATAAAACTAGAGCTATCAGCAAGAACTTCAATAACTAAAACTCCAGCTAAAAAGATTAGAATAAATAACCAAAAATCAATGGCTGCATAATGAAATGCTGGTAAAGTCACATAATAATAAATTACCATGATAATAAACAGCATAATATACAATAGACGCACACGTCCACTAGGTTTTTTAGTCTTTTTATCTTTTGTTTGAGCTGAATTGGTTACATCTTTCATACAAAACCTCCTAATTTAATTCTACACTCTTTAATTGTAAACATATTCATCTTGTTTAGCAATCCGGACTTAAGTCCTATTTTTGAAAAAACATCCAATCAAAAGTCAGCTAGAACTTTCAATCGGATGTTGACCTATTTAATCAAAATCTGTCGGCCAAATATAAGTTGGGCCTCTTAAAGTGTACAAACTAGAAGTAATCGGGTAAGATTCTTCATCAGTAAAAATGAACTCATCCATAATGTGTCCAATATGTGGTGCATAATAAAAACGTTGTGTCGCGCCTTCTGGATGATTCACGGGTTCAATTACTACAACATTATAGTAAGTAATATCTAGCAGTTCGAATGTATCAAGGATATCTACAACTTGATAAGCTTGATTATTTCGATAACCACGATTAAATTTTTGTCCTACTGTGAGCTTAGCTGGTAATACCAACGATTTCAATTCATCGTTGGCATCCGCATGTTGCCGGAGATCCTGCTTATCATATGTTTCTGGGAAATATGCCAATTCATAAATTCCATCCGACGTAATCTGGTATATATACACAATGGTAGTTCCACTGCTACTCACACTAAATTGATAGATACCATTTTCGTCTGGAAAGTACTGTAACGTTGTTTCAAAGCCAGCAAATTCATTTCCTTCACCCTCATATTGGTAGGTTTGATAAAAAACATTAGGCGCATAATCTAAACCATCAACCGATTCTTGAGCGTGAATAAAATGACGGATACTTAATAAGCCGATTATTAACATCATAACTAGAGTAAAGATGCGACGAATTTTGAATACTTGCTTCAAATACTTAATATTTCTCATTGAAAACTCCTCCTTTGCCTCTACACTTACTACCTCTTTAGTCTATTATACGCCAAAAAACAAAAATTCGCAGTTAAGACATCAACAAACTTATTCGCCCACTGGATGAAATCTTTCAACTACCTTCTTCATCGGAAAATACAACAAAGGAACGAGTACTGCTGTCACGACACCAGTCATAAACGATGCTGGCATCTTGCTAAGTGCAATACTTAAAGCTGCAGCCGTTGCATTGCCTAGTAATAATTGGGTTATAGTATGTTTAATAAAAATAGCGACTATTTTTGTAAGTGCTCCAAGTACACCTAAACTAACAATTGATAGGAAATAATCTTCACGGCGATAACCATATTTATATATAATTTCTAAAACCACTAAGACGATAAAATTTTCTAACAAAGTAAAGGGTACGGATGTGATATAACCTGCAGTAGCATCAAAAATAAATAAGCCTAATAAAGCTGCTACTACTCCTCTACGAAACCCCATTAGTAAAACTGCCAATATTACCAAAGCATTCCCTGGATGCACAAACGCTGTAGGCATTGGAATCCTCACAAAGTAGATTGCTACTACAATTAAAGCAGCATACATACTAATTTCAATTAATTGAAAAGTATTAGTTTGTTTTTTCATTTTAATTTAACTCCTTTTCTTTTAAAATCATTGAATATAATTCGCTTAAAATTGGTTCAAACACCAAACCTGCTTCTTTAGGTTGGCCAACTTCTAATGTTACTTTTAGTACTTCTTCAATCAACTTTCCAGTTTTAACCAATGACGCTTCAATATCAAAACCTGCTAAGTAAAAGACTGCCATTAAACTAACAGCTAAGTCTCCCGTACCAAAGAATCGATCTGGAAATCTTTGATGGGATAATAATACAGGCTTTTGTTTCTCTCTTATTAAATAGAATCCTATTTGATCATTACTTGTGTCAACTTCGGAAACGCCAGTGATGGCTACGTTCTTTGCGCCAAGTGCAAGTAATTTATTTCCAATATCGGTCAATTCTTCTAATGTAAAGATTTCTTTATAGGGTGTATTCGTTAAATAACAAGCCTCTGTTATATTGGGCATCACCAAGTCCGCAAATTGAATAAGTCGTGTCATTTTCTCAACTACATGAGCATCAAAACCTTTATACAATTTTCCTAAATCACCCATTGTAGGATCAACCAATAATTTCGGTTGATTGCTTTGCTTCAAATAATAAGAAATAATTTCATCAATTTGATTACTTTCTCCGAAATATCCTGTTAGAATAGCGTCGAATTTTAATCCCAAAAACTCCCAGTGATTCAACATGGCATTAAAATCTTGACCTATTTGATGTTTAACAACCGGTCCAGGACTACCAGCGTAGTTCGATAATATTAAAGTTGGTAATATTGCTACTTCTATTTGACCAGCAGAAAGAACTGGAAAATTAACATTTGCAGCCACCTTCGCTGCACCAGGCATATCATTTACTAATAACAACTTCTTATTCACAATGTTCCTCCTCAATCACTCACTATTAATAGTTTAATTAATTTCTGGATCTATTGAAAGCTCCAGATTAGAACAGTATAATGGTACCAACAAAATGGATGGAGGTCTTTTTATATGTTGTTGAATTTACAAAATCAATCAGAGGTACCCTTATACTTGCAAATTTACAAGCAACTTAAAGATGCAATTCAAAATGGAAAATTAACAACTGGGCAAAAGCTGATGAGCAAAAGACAAATGGCAAAATTAAATGGGGTTAGTCAGAACACTGTCCTCAATGCATATGACCAATTATTAACAGAGGGCTATATTCTAGCGATTGAGAGAAGTGGATATTTTGTCGCTGATGTAAAGTATCTCTTTCAAAGTGAACCAACTGAAGATTCCCTTAACATTACAAAAGATTGTTCGTTACCTATTATTCAAACTTCTTATCGGTATAATTTTACTGAATCTATACCTGATCAAAGCCTATATCCATTCAAAAGTTTTAAGAAAATATATCAAGATTTGTTAAACACACATACAGAAGATTTGTTATTTCAAACTCATCCTCAAGGTCTTTTCGAATTGCGCTATACTTTACAAAAATACTTAAATAATTCTCGAGGCATTCCTTGTCAGGCCAATCAAATCATTCTTGGACCTAGTAGCCAGTATCTAATTCAATTAGTAACCCAGTTATTACCAGCAATTAAACATATTGGTACTGAATCTCCCGGATACTTAGGTGCTAGTCAATTATTAAAGGGACTCGGCTATACAATCCATCCAATTCCATTAGATGAATTGGGGCTGAAACCAGAAGCTTTATTGACTTCACCAGCTCAGTTATTGTATTTAACCCCTAATCATCAATTCCCTACCGGAAATATAATGCCACTAGAAAGAAGACGTGCCATCCTAGAGTGGGCGTTTCAAAGTGAAAATCATTATATTATAGAGGATGATTATGATAGTGAATTTAAATATTCTGGGATACCTATCCCTCCTTTAAAGCAATTAGACAAACAAAATAAAGTGATTTATATGGGAAGTTTTTCTAGAATTATTTCACCTGGAACTCGTATTAGCTATATGGTTTTACCTCCAAATTTACTAACGTTATACCGTAGTATCTTAAGCAACCTAACTAGTAGTCTGAACACACTTAATCAATGGGCAATTTATAAATTTATGGCTTCTGGTCAGTTTGATAGTCATCTTAATCGTTCAAGAAGCTTCTATAAAAGAAAGCGTGAAAAATTAATCAAAAGTATTCTTGTTAATGATTCTAATGCAGATATATTGGGTGAGGAAGCTGGTTTATATATATTGCTTATCCCTTCTAAACCTTATCATGAGAAACAATTCAAACAGCTCTGTCAACTCGAAGGGATTAAAATTACGATGCTATCAGATTACATGTTGGACCAACAGTATCCTCAAGGAAAAGCGCTATTTCTTAGTTTTTCTTCAATTCCAGAAACAGAGATTGATAAAGCAATCCGATTACTTTATCAATTGATGCAACAAAGTTTTCAGTAAATATACTTTTCAAATTGAAAATCTCGAGCTACACTCTGAGCATTTATGGCTTGCCTAGCTTCATTATCCTTAATATATTTCGATCTTTTTCGCTGAACTACCACGAGTTTCAGTTTGGAAAAGTGGTACAAATATTTATCCTTAAAGAAAGCACAAGACCTCTTAAATCAGCGCTAAACGTATATCCCCTTAAACTAGAATATAAAAAATGAATTGGACATCATTTTACAAATGATGTTTCTTTTTCAATGTGTTAACTCGGCGTCTGAGTTTGATGATTGAAGCCCTCAATGTTCAAACTCAAACAGCAAGTTTGAACATTGAATTGGATTTTAACTGATTTAGCCATGAAAACTGATGAAATATTACACTTCAAGGGTAAAAATATGTGCTAGGTACCACCCTACATGTGATGTTTATCTTTCAATGGGTTAACTCGGCGTCTGAGTTTGATGATTGAAGCCCTCAATGTTCAAACTCAAACAGCAAGTTTGAACATTGAATTGGATTTTCTGAACTACAGAATAAAATCTCGACCATGCTCCTCAATAATTCTATTTAGTCCATTAAGAGTAGCTCAGCAACTTGTTTTCCAAATCGGAAAAAATTGCAATCCATCGCTACTAATAGAATCACTTGCTTTGCCTAAGAGCAAAGTGAAATAGACAGAGCCTAACCGATTGAGCTGGAAAAGTCCTCACAACCGTAAGTCTTTGAAAGCGACCAACGCCTTTGAAAACAATAAGCTTTGTAAATCAACATAAAACTTAAAATACCTTACAATACGAAAAAACAGTAGCACAAATAAAGGCTACTGTTTTTTTTATTAATATTGACTTGTAGGTTGTGGGATAACTCTTACGCGCACTACTTCATCAATATCGTGTAATGTTTGAGCTACAGTTGTTATTTTATCAACATCTGTCTCATTGATATCGAATAGTGTATACGCATAGTCACCTCTACCTCGATTAATCATATTGTCGATGTTTATGCCACCATTTGCGATTTTAGTTGATAATTGTCCCAATACATTCGGAACATTTTTATTCACCACGGTAATTCGATAAGGTGAATTAAATACCATATCAACCATAGGAAAATTGACAGAGTTCTTAATATTACCCGTTTCTAAATATCGTTTTAAATTTCTGGCTGCCATTTTCGCACAGTTAATCTCTGCTTCTTCAGTAGAAGCACCTAAGTGAGGAAACATTGTAACATTTGGACAATCTAACAATTTTTCTTCTGGAAAATCAGTAGTATAGCCTCCAATACGTCCCTCTTTTAAAGCAGCAATGACTGCCTCAGTATCGACGATTTCCCCTCTAGCAAAATTGAATAGTTTGGCTGTAGATTTCATCATTGAAATTTCATTTGCGCCAATTAAATTGCGGGTTTCATCTGTTAGTGGCACATGAACTGTGATAAAGTCACAGTTTTTGAATACTTCATCACGATCAGTTGCACGTTGCACCCGACGTGAAATACTCCAAGCAGTATCTACTGATACATACGGATCATAGCCCATTACTTCCATGCCTAAACGGTAAGCATCATTGGCAACCATCGCTCCAATTGAACCTAAACCAATAACGCCCAGTTTCTTACCCACGAGTTCATTACCAGCAAATTGTTTCTTATTTGCTTCTACTTGCGTATCAATATCAGAACCTTCAAGAGTTTTCACCCAATTTACACCTGCTAATACAGGTCTCACACTCGTTAATAAACTTGTTAAAACAAGTTCCTTAACTGCGTTTGCATTCGCACCAGGAGTATTGAACACAACAATACCCTTTTCTGTACATAACGGTACTGGGATATTATTGGTTCCTGCACCCGCACGTGCGATTGCTAGAAGTGATTCTGGTAAAGTAAAATCATGTAAATTCTGACTTCTTAGAATAATACCATCTGGTTGATCTGATTCATTAATTGCATATTTATCTTTCCCAAAGCGATTCATACCTTCTGATGCAATTGCATTAAACGTTTTAATTTGAAACATTTACTTCGCTCCATTTCCATTTTCAAGTTCAAACTGTGTCATAAATTCAACCAAAGCCTCTACTCCTTCAATCGGAAAGGCATTATAAATGCTCGCTCGCATACCCCCAACAGAGCGATGGCCCTTAATATTCTTAAAACCTGCCGCTTCAGCTTGAGTACAAAAGAGTTTATCAAGTTCACTATCGCCAGTAATAAAAGGAATATTCGTAATTGAACGATTTTCTTTTGAAACAGGACTCTTAAACAATGGAGATGCTTCAATTTTATCATAGAGAATTTTTGCTTTTAATTGATTCAAGCGGTACATTTCAGCTTGTCCACCTAAATTTTTTAACCATTCAAACACTAATTTAGCAATGTAAATGCTATATGTTGCGGGTGTGTTATACATTGATTCATTTTCTACTTGTACACGATAATCTAACATGGGTGCGAAAACAGGTTCAGCATTTAATAAATCATCACGAATAATGACGATTGTTAAGCCGGCCGGCCCTATATTCTTTTGAGCTCCAGCGTATATCACACCGAAATCTTCAACTTTATAATCATTCGACAAAATATTTGAAGACATATCAGCTACAATTGGAACTTTTCCAGTAGTAGGTAATTCCTTAAATGCAATACCGCCAATTGTTTCATTTGTTGTAATATGTAAATAAGCCGCATCTTGATCAATCATTTCTGGATTAATTTCAGGTATGTATGAGAAGTTTTTGTCTTCGCTTGAAGCAATGACTTCTACTTCAACTCCAGCTACATTCTTTGCTGCCGCAATGGCTTTTTTTGCCCATGCACCGGTATTGACGAACAAAACTTTTTTCCCTACAGCTAAATTTAAAGGAACCATGCTAAATTGCAAACTAGCTCCACCTTGAAGAAATAGCACATGATAATTATCCGGAATCTCCATTACCTCTCTTAATAGAGCCTCTGCTTCTTTAATGATATTATCATATAGGGAGGAACGATGACTCAACTCCATTACGGACATTTCGCTACCTCTGTAATTTAATAATTCATTTTTCGCTTGTTCTAGCACAGGTTTTGGTAGTATTGCCGGTCCTGCAGAAAAGTTATAGACTGTCATTCGATATCGCTCCTTAAAATATTTTTGTTAAAATCAACTAATAAAATTAGAATTAGATTAACAAAACCTATTATACATTAGATTTGGCAAATTGAAAGTATAAGTTCGTATTTATTATTTTACAAAATACTATCATTCGTAAAAACAATACAATCAATATTATTCACCATCTAAAGTTCTTGTTAATCTGATTATTTCAATATTTTCAGACTTCTTTAATAAACAATATTCCTGTTTGATGGTTTAATTCTTCTATAAAACCATCTACTGATTTTTTTGATGCTAACTGAAATGTAATTTCATATGTATAATGTGGCGCATCAATAACCGAATGATTCGTTTCAATTTCTATAATTGACCAAGAATCATTTTTAGCTTTCTTCAATAAAGTATAAAAATCATTCGTCGTTTCAAATATAATATAGCAATCAATTGTATAGGGTCGATTTATGAAATATTCATTTATGCTATCAAATAAGGTTAAAGTTAACAAGACTGAAATGCCTCCAATAATCGCTCCCGAATAAAAACCAATTCCTATTGCTAAACCTAGACAAGCTGCTACCCATAGACCTGCTGCTGTCGTTAAGCCCCTTATTTGCTTGCCTCTCGTTACTAATATCGTCCCAGCGCCTAAAAAACCAATACCACTCACTACTTGAGCTCCCATTCGAGTTGGATCAACACTACCGAACGTCTCGTAAATATACTGGTTCGTCATCATCACCATTGTAGAGCCTAAACAAACTAATATATTAGTACGCAGACCTGCAGATTTGCTTTTAATTCCTCTTTCTAAACCAATAATTCCACCGATTATCACTGCCAAAATAACACGCGTTAATATGGTGAGTAGACTCAATGTATTCAAATTGTCTATCAATGATTTTATTAATTCCATCGCTATCACTCCCAAATACTAATAATATATTATTAATTGTACCGTTTTATCTCTAAATCAGCTAACGATAGCTAAATAAAGACCCGGCTAATAAATAGACGGGTCTTGTCATTTAACATAAAATTGTGCTACTTCAAGAGTTAGATTAAATCAGATATTTCTGTGTAGTCTCGGTCTTGAGAACTAGCAACACCTTTATTAGTTAATTTACCTTTATATGTATTAATTCCTGTTAGTACAGTACTATTATTCAAAGCTGCAGAACGTACTCCTTTAGAAGCAATCAATTGTGCATATCTTAACGTAACATTGGTTAAACCAAAAGTAGCAGTTCTTGGAACTGCCCCTGGTACGTTAGCGACTGCATAATGAACTACCCCGTGTTTAACATAGGTTGGGTCTGAATGAGTAGTTGCATGCGTGGTTGTCTCAAAGTTTCCACCTTGGTCTACCGCAATATCAATCACAACAGATCCCTCAGACATTTGTTTAATCATTTCTTCAGTAACTAAAACGGGGGCTTTGGCACCTGGTATTAGAACAGATCCAATAACAAGATCTGCTTCAGCCACTGAACGTTCAATATTTTCAGTATTAGACATCAATGTTTCGATTTGGTCACCTAATAAATTTTCTAATTCAGCTAAGCGAATTGGATTTAAATCAAGTATTGAAACTTGAGCTCCCATACCTAACGCCATTTTCGCAGCATTATATCCTACTGTACCACCACCAATAATAACAACTTTACCGCTTGATACTCCTGGAATTCCACCTAATAAAATCCCTTTTCCACCATTGGGCTGTTCTAATAAATTAGCTCCAATTTGAATAGCCATTCTTCCAGCTACTTCACTCATTGGTGTTAACAATGGTAATGTTCCTTGGTATTCCATCGTTTCATAGGCAATAGCAATGACACCACTATTTAATAACTCTTGTGTTAATTCATATTCTGGAGCTAAGTGTAAATATGCGAATAATATTAGTCCTTCACGGAAATATTGAAACTCTTCTTTTAAAGGTTCTTTAACTTTAATGATCATTTCAGCAGACCAAACATCTGCAATATTATTTTTAATTTCAGCACCAGCTTTTGAATACTCATCATTTGTGAAATTTGAACCTAAACCGGCGTCTTCTTCAACAAAAACTGTATGCCCTTCAGCTACTAAGGTAGCGACATTACCTGGTGTTAAGCCCACTCTATTCTCACTTGTTTTAATCTCTCTAGGTACTCCGATTATCAAAATATAATCCTCCTTGATATTTGTGACTTTGTGGCTACCGACTATTATACCATGCATTTCTCATTTTTTTAGCATAAATCACTCATTTTTCAAATAATGCATACAAAAAAGCCTCATAATAATACACCAAAGACTATGCTATAGGCGATTATATGAGGCATAAGAATTCTTAAAATTTTATGAATTGATGATTATATGTGACGATTTAATACTTCTTGTAGACGAGCTTTGTCGTGGAAACCAACTAATTTTTCAACAACTTCGCCATCTTTTTTAACTAATAATGTTGGGATTGACATGATCCCAAATCCTTGAGCTGTTTGAGGTTCTTCGTCAACGTTCATTTTATATACCGCAACTTGACCTTCCATTTCTTCTGCTAACTCATCAACGATTGGAGATTGCATACGACAAGGACCACACCATGGTGCCCAAAAGTCTACTAAAGTTACTCCTTCTGATGTTTTTGTTGCGAAATCTTTATCTGTAATAATATTTGCCATTATAAAAAACCCTCTCTTTTATTAATATTGATATCATACCATGCTTAAGAACATGTTACCACAAAATCGCCCGACAATCAAATATATATTTGAATCTATTTGAAATACACCACAGTTGACCCATCCCCTCCCGCATTAGGAGCCGAATACTCAAATCTATCTACCTGTGAATGTCTTTTCAATACAGATTGCACACCTTCTCTAAGTGCACCCGTGCCTTTTCCATGAATAATCGTTACCATTGGATGATTCGACAAAAGAGCTGAATCAAGATATTGGTTTAATCGACGAATCCCTTGATCATAACGTTCGCCACGGATATCAAGTGTTGTACTAACTTTAGTCCCGGCATTTCTTTGAACATTAACTTTTGCTTTACTTTCAACTTTTTTAATTGGTGATAAGTCTTTAACGTCAATTTTCATTTTTAATATGCCCATTTGAACAATATATTCGTCTTTAGTAACTTGTTCAATGATGGTTCCCCTTTGACCGTAAGATAAAACTTCTACATCTTCTCCCACGTTTAATTGCTGCTCTAGTTTGGCACGTTTTAATACTTTATTCTTTTTCAAATTTTCAGGTAATTTTAGATCGTCAAAGGCTTTCTTCTTGTCAATTAAGATATGTTCCTTAATTGTCTTATTTTGCCCTTGTTCTAATTGTAAATCACGTATTTCTTGTAATATCTTAGCTGCTTCTTCTTGTGATGCAATGACTCTTTCATTTGCTTCTCGTTTAGCTTTTTCAACGATTTCATTCTTTTGTTCTAACCAACGATTATATTCAGTTCTTAAATCTTGATGAAGTTGTTCCGCTGCTGCTAATTGCTCTAATGCTTCAGCGTGGTTTAGTTCTGCTTCACGACGTTCTCTCTCTAAATTGGCCACCATTTCATTAACCGATTGAGTATCTTGCGAGATGCCTTGACGCGCTTCTTGAAGAATATCGTCACGCAAGCCTAAACGTTTTGAGATATCTAATGCATTACTGCGACCAGGGATGCCGATTAATAAACGATAAGTAGGAGATAACGTATTACTATCAAATTCCATACTCGCGTTAATCGTATTCGGTGCATCATGAGCATAAACTTTTAACTCTGGATAATGCGTTGTAGCCATTACAGTTGAACCAACTTTATTGATATAACTTAAAATTGCCATTGCTAATGCTGCGCCTTCTTGAGGGTCTGTCCCTGAACCTAACTCATCAAATAACAATAATGACTCATAAGTCATATTGTCTAAAATTCTCACCGTATTGGTCATATGGCTAGAGAAAGTACTTAGACTTTGTTCAATCGATTGTTCATCACCAATATCGGCAAATACTTGATCAAATATGCCTAATTGACTGCCTTTATCACAAGGAATATGTAAACCTGATTGCCCCATCAATTGAATAAGGCCTAAGGATTTTAATAAAATTGTTTTCCCACCCGTATTAGGCCCGGTAATAATCAACGCTTGATAGTTTTCACCTAAAATTATATCGTTTGCGATAACTTGTGTTTGATCAAGCAACGGATGTCTAGCCTGCCACATCGCTACGTGACGATTATCCGAGAATACAGGTTTAGTTGCCTCAAGCGAACGTGCATATTCTGCCCTGGCTTGTATAAAATCAAGTTGCGCAATAACTGCTTGATTTTGAGAAATTTCTTGATGATATGGCATTAAACTCTCTGTAATTTCTTGTAAAATTCGTTCAATTTCTTGCCTTTCCTCGACTTGCAATTCAGCTAATTTATTATTTAGTTGCATCACCGCTTGTGGTTCAATAAATAAAGTTTGTCCAGTACTACTCTGATCATGAATTGTTCCACCAAACTGATGGCGATATTCTGCTTTCACCGGCAATACATAACGACCATTTCTCACAGTTATCAAACTATCAGACAATTGATTAGCTTTGCTTTTAAGCATTTGACTTAATTGATTACGAATCTGTTGTTCTGCCTGTTGCTGCCCTCTACGGATACCTGCTAATTTGATTGAAGCAGAAGATAAAACTGATCCTTCTTCCGTAACGGATTGTTCGATTAATTTCATCAAATCTGGCAAACTAATTGCTTGATGAGCCCAATGTGTTAAAGCTGGGAAATATTTATCCTCTTCTGCTAATGCATCGAAGAAGTTAATGATTTGTTGGGTCGTAATCAATAACCGGCCAATTTGTGCAATCTCAAGTCCATTTAAACTTGCACCTAATTCTAAACGTTTCAAGGCATTGCCTAGATTATTCAAACGAGGGATTGGCATCGATTTTTTTTGATTTAAGATTGATAAAGATTGTTCTGTTTCTGCTTGCCACTGCTCTAATCGTTCTCGATCAGAACTTGGGCGCATTTTAGCAATCAAGTGCTTTGCCAATTCAGTCTGAGCAAATATTTGAACTGCCTGCAATACTTTATCGAATTCTAGTGTTTCATATATTTTTTCGTTATTCACGCGAGCTAAGCTCCTTTCTATAAAATCTAGTAATAAAAAGTACACTCTTTATTATAACAAAAGAAACGTCATCATGTATCAATGATAACGTTTCTTTAGGTAAATTTTTTAACTCCCCATTCCCACTTGCATCCACATATCTTTCGCGAAATCAGCAAGAAATGGTGTTCGATCGACTATCCAGAATGCAATCGGATTATCAACAAACTGTTGTTGTATGAATTCAATTGGAATTAAGGATAATATGTACAGAAAAATAAAAATAATAACATACGTTACTAAGGCATTAATTAAACCGCCTCCAACATAGTTAACGTGTTTTAAAACTTCATAATAGGTAACTCTTGTAAAAAACATTGCTAAAAAGTTAGTCACTAGCCAACCTACTAAACCAATTAATAAGAAGGTAATGGCATTGTAGAAAGCTCTATCTAGTAAGAAGCTTTCAGACTCTGTATAGAATGCTAAATTACTTCCCTGAGATACGGCCGGAAAAGGTATTAACATTTCAATATAATTTGAAATTGTCTCATAATATTTAGTTGCTAATATAAAGGTTATAATATAGCCGACCAAACGAATACCTTGCATAATTAAACCACGTCGATACCCCATATAAAAGCCTATCGCGAGTGCAATAATAATTAAAATTGTTAACATTGAAAATCCCTACTTTCGTCTAAATGGAAACTCTACTTGCTCCATTCTGCCTTGTGATGGTTGATTTGAATTTTCCAATGAGGCAGTAGTTTGAGTTTGCTGATTACTTTCAGCAATCATCCCTTTTGTAGAACGCCCATTAAGTGTTGGTCTCGACCTACTATCCTTTACGTTGCTATCTGGACCAGGTTCATTCTTTAGTTTAGCTATCTCTTCTTCAAGTTCTACTATGCGTTTCTCTTTGGTTAATTGGTCAGAAATTGCATTTACAGCCATTAAGACACAGCGATCTGCGTTAGTAAGTTCAGGTGCAAGTTCCGTCAATTGTTCAATTTGTTGGTTAACTAGATCAACGACAGTATTCAATTGTGTTGCTGAAAGTGATCCAACAATTGTATAATCTTTACCCGCAATTTTTGCTTTAAATCTTCGTTTTTTATCCATTGACTTCCCTCACTATCTTCAATTCAAATTCAACGATTCTTGTATATTTTACCAAAAAAGATGAAAGCTTGCATCTTTTGGTGTAATTTCGCTTTAATTATTCATATATTTTTCATAAATCATTTGTATAAGATAACATCAGACTTTTATCCTAGGCCAATAAATTCTGCTTAGCAGTTTTAACTTGATTATACCGCTTTACTTGAGTTGGAATACTTAGCGAATTAGTTTCCACAGCGGTATAAAGGACAACCCATCGCTAAGAATAGAATCACTTGCTCTGACTATCAATAAAGAATGCGAAGTAGACAGATCATATCCGATTGAGCTGGAAAAGCACGAACATCAGTGAGGCTTTGAAAGCGAGCACCACCTTGGAAAGGCAATAAGCTGATCGAATTATAAACCTCGTTAAATCAATGCTAAACATAATTTAAAGATTACTTTAGACTCTATTCAACACTGAAAGAATTTCGTCAAAATTTCCTACAGTTTGAGTAGCCAATGAATATTTAGTTACTTGTTTAGCTAAATGAAAACTTTTCCACCCTACACTCTGAGCCCCGATAATGTCATTGTGATAGTCATCCCCGATATATAATATGTTCTCAACATCCAAATCTCGTTCTACTAATTTAAATATATCTACATCGGGTTTACTGTAACCTAGCTCATCCGAAATATACCAACAAGATGCTGGAATCCATTCTTCCAGTTTTAACTGATGCAATTTATTTCTTTGTTCAACACTCGGTCCATTCGTCAAAATAAACATTTTAATCTCTTGCTGTTTAAGATAATTTAACAGCATCTTGACACCTGGTCTTAGCTCTAATTCATCTCTAAAGTACAAATATAATGCATTAAACGTAATCGCTGCATCTTGATTGATGCTCTTTCCGAAGTATTTATAAGTAGCAATCACTCGGTCGTTTCTGTAAGCTTCTTTTTCTTTTCCATGACGAATAAACAGTTCATATTCAGCATCTGAATAATCTAAATATATAGGATAAAATGTCTCAAAATCTACTTCTAAATGAGTCACTGCTGCTTGCATCACCGTAAATATTTTACGATAAATCTCGCAACGATCATAAAGTGTATCATCTAAGTCAAATCCAATCGCTTGATAAGACACCACTATCACTCCTCATTGTAGTTTTAAATGAAAAGGTGCTAGCAAGCTTGAGACTCACTAACACCTATGGTTAATAACTATTATCTTATTTCTAAATCATCGATTTCTTTTAATGCATTAGTCACTCGGTCCATCGCTTCATTTACTTCTACATCCGTTAATGTTGCATTTGGATTTTGGAAAGTTAGATGGTAAGCTAATGATTGTTTACCTTCAGCAATATTCTGACCTTTATATAAGTCAAACAAAGCTACTTCTTTTAAGTATTCACCCGCATTTGCTTCGATAATCTCCATTAAGTCAGCATGTTTTTCTTCGGTTGAAACTAACAGCGCTAAATCACGAGATGTCGCAGGGAATTTAGGTATCGTCGTTTGAACTAATGCTTCACGATCGATTGATACGACATAACTCAAATCAATTTCAGCATAGAAAGTCGCATTATCTAAATCATATTCTTTCGCAATTGTAGGATGAACCTGACCTAAGAATCCAATTTCTTGAGATCCTAGGTAGATTTTAGCCGTACGCCCTGGATGCATTACATCAATGTCTGAATTTGCTTCAAATGATATAGCATCACCTAAGCGAATTGCATCAAAATAACCTTCAACCATGCCTTTCAAGGTATAAAAATCATATTGAGCTGCTGATTCATACCAAGACGCTGTCTGAGCTTGTCCAGATATCATAATCGCATAACGTTCTGATTCAGTAGGTAGAGATCCATCTGCTTGTCCAAAGAACACTTTCCCAGTTTCATAAAAGGCTAAAGGTTTATTCTGACGAGCATTATTATACTTAGTAATTTCTAATAATGCTGGGAACATACTTTGACGTAACACAGAACGATCTTCACTCATTGGTAAAGATAACTCAACTAAAGGTTTATCTTCAGATTTAATTAAATTAGCTTCTTTAGGTGAAGTTAAGACATAACTAATTACTTGATTTAAACCAAAACTTTCGCTGATTGAACGTGTTTGTCGGATCAAGCGCTGACGATCCGTTAATAATCCTGGTGTGCTTGGTACAGTTGGTAGAGTTGTTGGAATTCTGTCATAGCCATAAATGCGCGCAACTTCTTCTAAAACATCCGCTTCTATACTGATATCCCAACGACGTGGAGGTACAGTTACAATGAAATCATCGCCTTCGAAAGCTAGTTCAAAACCTAGTCGGTCCATTATTTCTTGTAGCTCAGCTTGATCGATTGTGATGCCTATTTTGTCAGCGATTAACGCAAATGGTACACGTACTTGGGTATCTGTTACTTTAATGTTTTTCTCTTCTACAAAGCCTTGAACCACTTGACCCTCACCAAGAATTGCCATTAAAGCTGCAGCTTGTTCACTTGCTTCTTCAACAGTTGATTGGTTAATTCCTTTTTCAAATCTAGAGCTTGATTCAGAGCGCAAGTTAAATTTATTCGACGTCATGCGTACTCTTTGTGGGTCAAAAATAGCTGCTTCAAGTAAAACGTTCGTCGTTGAGTCTGTTACTTCTGAGTCCAAACCACCCATAACACCTGCTAAGGCAATTGGTTGATTTCCGCCCCAGATTAATGTATCTGTTTCAGATAGAGTTCTTTCTGTACCATCTAATGTTGTAAATTTAGAGCCATCAACCGCTGCTTTAACTTTAATTGTAGAACTTTCCAATGTATCAAAGTCAAAAGCGTGAAACGGTTGTCCATATAACATCATAAAGTAGTTCGTTAAGTCTACAATGTTGTTAATTGGTCTTACATTAGCTTTCATTAAACGCATTTGTAGCCAAACTGGGCTTTCTTTAATTTTTACATCTTTAATTAATCTCAATTGATAATGTGGTGATAAAGTAGCATCTGCCACTTCAATTTTAATAGCGTCTAACAGACTTTGATCCGTAACGCTTGGATATTCAGTAGTCAAATCAAACTTAGGTGTTTGTCCAATAATTGCCGCAATTTCATGGGCTGAACCGCGCATACTTAAAGCATCCGCTCTGTTAGGCGTAATCGATAATTCTAAAATAGGATCGTCTAATTTTAGATACTCAATCGCATCTGCTCCCACTGGTGCATCTGCTGGTAACAAATAGATTCCGTCGGCATATTTTTTAGGAACAACACTATCTGAAAAACCTAGTTCTTGTAAGGCGCATAGCATACCATTTGATTCATGACCACGCATTTTAGCTTTCTTAATTTTAAAGTCCCCTGGTAATACTGCACCTGGTACTGCAACAATTACCTTAGCACCCACTTCAACGTTTGGCGCACCACATACGATTTGTGTTAACTCACCATTACCAAGATCAATTTGTGTAATACTTAAATGATCACTATCAGGCATTGCTTCTAATTTAGCAATTTGACCAATTACTAAGTTAGATAATGAAGCACCAATATTTTCGACACCTTCAATTTCAATACCAGTACGTGACATTTTATCAGCAATCACTTCTGCTGACCAATCACTTAAATCTAGAAAATCATTGAGCCATTCATAAGATAAAAACATTAATTTTGGCCTCCTTTAAATTGCGTTAGAAAACGTAAATCATTTTGGTAGAAATGACGGATGTCATCGATATTATACTTCAACATGGCTACTCGATCTGGACCTAAACCAAATGCAAAACCACTGTATTTAGAAGAATCAATCCCAGACATTTCTAATACATTCGGATGTACTACACCCGCACCCAAGATTTCAATCCAACCTGTCTGCTTACAAACGTTACAGCCATTACCACCACATTTAAAGCAGCTTACGTCTACCTCAACAGATGGTTCAGTAAATGGGAAGTAGCTTGGACGTAAACGAATCTCGCGTTCTTTACCAAATAAGGATTGCGCAAATTGTAGTAAAGTACCTTTTAAGTCAGCTAACGTAATATGCTCATCAACTACTAACCCTTCAATTTGATGAAATTGATGAGAATGTGTCGCATCATCGCTATCACGACGGAACACTTTCCCCGGACTGATCATTTTTAATGGTCCTTGTGACGCAAAATCGTGTTGTTCCATTGTACGCGCCTGAACAGGTGACGTATGTGTTCTTAGTAAGATATCCTCTGTAATATAGAACGTATCTTGCATATCACGAGCCGGGTGATTCTTAGGCAAGTTCATTTTCTCGAAGTTATAAGAATCCAATTCAACTTCTGGACCTTCAATAATTTGGTAACCCATCCCAAGGAATAGGTCTTCAATCTCATCCATCGTTTGTGTAATAATATGACGAGCACCTGTTACTTGTTTACGCCCCGGCAACGAAATATCGATGGTTTCCGCAGCTAACTTAGCCTCTAATTCTTTAGTGGCTAAATCATTTTTCTTCTCTTCAAAATACTTATTAAACACATTATGGAATTCTTTAATGAATTCACCTAATTTTGGCTTGTCTTCTGGTGATAAATTACGCATTTCTTTTGAAACACTCGTTAAAGCACCTTTTTTACCAGTGAATTTAACACGTACATCGTTTAACTCTTTTGTCGAGTTAGCCACAGCAATATCTGCTTGGGCATCTGTGATAATTGCTTCAATAGTTGCTTGTAAATCTTGTATTGAAACTGTCATTGTATATCTCCTTATTTATTCATTTTTAAATACAAAAAAACGCCCCTAAAAAAGGGACGAATCATCGTGGTACCACCCTCGTTCTTAAATAAAGTTCCCCCTAAATAAGCACTCAGCGCCATTAACCGTGGCTTGCGGTATCCTTTTCGAAAATATAATTTTCTTAACAGATAAGCTCCGAAATTGAACATAATAAATGACTTACATAATTTAGTTTCAGTCTAGCTAAATTTCCCTGTTTACTGCATTTAGTATTGATTTCATCATCGCTTTATAATTACGTGATTATTGTATTGAACTCTAAGTATAACCTTACATTTCACGTTCGTCAACGCCTTGATACGTTAAATAAGACTCATAATTAGGTTGAATTGCTACCAATTGTAAAGCCAATTCTTTTGTTCGATTAACATGTTTTGCAATAAACTTCTTAAATCCACCTGCACACTCTTGAATTGCACATTGTTTATCCATTAATGTAACAATTAAACTTTCTGGATATTTCGGAACATCTAAAGTAGTACCCGCCATATGCTTCAAAATGATATCTTGTTCTAATTCAGATAACTCCGTAATTTTCATGGCATTCTCACAAGCAATTCTTGGATGTTCATAGTTATGGCCACGTCCGCCAACTTCATTCTTAGTTTCTGATTCATAGAAAAACAAATCATGTAACAAGCCCGCACGTGCGATTGCTCTAGTATTCAAATTCAAACGTCTAGCCCAACAAAAACTACTATATGATACTGAAATAGAATGTGCTAAACGATTTGTCACTTTATGATGTACGAATTTTTCTAGGCTCTTTACATCTTCATGTTCAATTAAATCTTCGATTAATTCAAGATATTCTTTATCCTCTTGCCACTTTAATGCCATTACCGTGTATTCCCCCAGAATTTGATTTTATTATAATTTTATTCGTTCAAATTGATAAGTCCGATTATTTTTTCAAAATACAGACTTTTGTCTAACTGTTTCCAATAATAACACACTCATGCATCTAAAATAGTGTAATCAGTACATTTTAAACCATTTTTAATAATTCCTTTGAAACTTTGAAAACAATTTTGAGCAGTGATTAAAAATGTAAAATAATCGTATACTCTTCAACAGTCAGTAATACGATATAAATCTGTATTCTCACCACCACACAAAACCTATAGGCAATCACATGTTTGCTTGCCTATAGTGGCATGTAGGGCAATCGGCGCAGCTTGCTCTGACTATAAGCAAAGCGAAGTAGACAGAGCCTAGCCGATTGAGCTGGAAAAGCACGAACGTCAGTGAGGATTTGAAAGCGACCACCGCCATGGCAAGCAAACCCTTAAAACTCTATAAGCGGAGCTCACCGGGTTGCTTGCCTATAGCGGCATGTAGGGTAATCGGCGCAGCTTGCTCTGACTATAAGCAAAGCGAAGTAGACAGAGCCTAGCCGATTGAGCTGGAAAAGCACGAACGTCAGTGAGGATTTGAAAGCGACCGCCGCCATGGCAAGCAAACCCGGTGAGCGAAGCTAAACCTAAAATACAATTACTTCTGATGATTCTTCAACTAATTAAAAGCCCTTTACATCAAAAAAAGAAGATATCCATAAGATATCTTCCCTAACCTTTAACTTGCAAATTTAAACATAAGAATCCCTGCTGCTACAGCAACATTTAATGATTCTGCTTGACCAGGCATCGGAATATAAATCGCTTGATCAGCTAATTCAATCCACTTTTGGGCCACACCAGCACCTTCATTCCCCATTACTATAGCGGCTTTAGAAGTCTCTGTAATTGATTGATATTCAATTGCAGTTTGATGCAGTGCAGTCGCATAAATAGGAATAGCTACTGCTTTTAGTGCATCGTAAGCTTTATCTAATGAGATGCTAATAACTTCTAAGTGCCAAATAGACCCTTGTGTTGCTCTCAAAACTTTATCATTATACACATCAACGGTTCCTTGTCCTAGTAAAACACCATCAAAACCAGCTGCATCAGCAGTTCGAATCATGGTCCCTAAATTACCTGGATCTTGTACACTATCTAAAAGTAAATATTTACTTCCATTAGGTTGCCAAGACTCAATTTTTTTCGGTAAATCCAACACAGCAATGACTCCTTGATGTGTTTCAGTAGCACTTAATGATTTTAATACATCAGCAGCTACTAGAACTGGTTGAAGATTTACTGGCAAATATTTTGCCAATAAAGACCATTCTGATGACTCTAGATACTCAGGTGTCACAAGCAATTCAACAAAACGTTGAGCATATTTTAAAGCTTCTTCCACTAAATGAGTACCTTCAATCAGAAAATGTCCTTGTTGCTTTCGTCCTTTAGCTGTTAACAGTTTTCGCCATAACTTGATTTTAGTATTCTGACGAGACTGAATGATTTCGTGTTCTACCATATTAACGCGTTAAACGGTAGATCGCTTCAGCATAAATTGCTGTCGCACGTAATAAGTCATCCACAGCTAAAAACTCATTAGCTTGATGCATCGTATCGACTGAATCTGGGAATAACGCACCATATGCAACACCACGTGGCATCAAACGACCATAAGTTCCGCCACCAATTGTCATTTCAAAACCTTTTTCGCCAGTTTGATTTTCGTACACTTCAAGTAAAGTTTTAACCAATGGATCATCAGCTGGTACATAATGAGGTTCTTTACCTTCATCTGTCGTAACCGACACAACAAAATCTGCAACATTGCGTTCAATCGCTGCTAGAATTGTTTCAGGATCTGTTCCGACTGGGTAACGGAAGTTAGCGTCAATGCTACCACCATCTGTCATAGAATAGTTAGCAATCCCAACGTTCATTGATAATTCACCCATTACTTCGTGTTTCGCATTCACACCAATTTTCTCTCCAGCAAAATCTAAGTGTAGTTTATCACCTAAAATCTGTAAGAAGTCTTGAGCACTTTGTTGATCATAATTATATTGTTTCAGGAAATTAGCTAAGTATGTAGCTGCATTTACTCCTTTATCAGGCGTAGATCCGTGAGCAGCTTTACCAATTAATTCTAACTCCAATGTATCGCCAACTGTAACTGTCGATCCTTTTAACTGTGCTTCTTTAACAAAAGCCTTAAAAGCTTCATTAATTGCCTCTAAGTTTTCACCTTTAACAATAGCAGTAGCGTCTTGTGGTACCATGTTA
The DNA here is from genome assembly GCF_009659375.1 of Fundicoccus ignavus. Taxonomy (GTDB): domain Bacteria; phylum Bacillota; class Bacilli; order Lactobacillales; family Aerococcaceae; genus Fundicoccus; species Fundicoccus ignavus. The sequence goes on along the minus strand of NZ_WJQT01000002.1, from coordinate 12,949 downwards.
GGACGTAGACCAGCGTTAAAACTTGCTAACCGTAGATCACCCGTTGAAAATTCACCACTGTCAAAAGTAAAGGTCGCTGAAACATTTCCTTTTTCACCATTAATAATGGGGAATACAGCATCTGGAGAAAAACCAAAGTCTGGCATTTCAGCATTGGCGAAATAGTAATCCATACATTGCCAACCACTCTCTTCGTCAGTACCAATAATCAAATGAATTCTTTGATTAAATTCAATCCCTAGTTCTCTTAGAATCTTAATCGCGAAATACGCTGCTACAGTAGGACCTTTATCATCACTTGATCCACGTGCAAAAATTTTGTTATCGATAATAACAGGTTCAAAAGGATCAGTATCCCATCCTGTACCTACTGGAACAACATCCACATGTCCAAGTATACCCAGTAATTGTTCACCTTGACCAATTTCAATTCTTCCCGCCCACGGTCCGAATTGTTTCGTTGTAAAGCCATCTTCTTCAGCCATACGCATGAACTCTTCTAAAGCAGCTAACGGACCAGGTCCAACAGGTGCTTCTACAGTTGCTAATTCATCTTCTCTTACTGAAGGAATTTTTAACAAACGGAATAAATCCTCAATTAAAGCGTCTTTTCTTTGTTCTACTTCTGCTAACCAATTTACCATCTAAAAAACTCCCTCCAAAATATTCCTACTCAAAACCATACGGTTCGAGCGCTTGTGCTTCTTCTTCCGTCAACTCTCGCCAATCGCCTTCAGCCAAGTCCTCATCTAACCATAACGGTCCCATTGAGATTCGCTGTAGCGTTAATACTTCTTTACCTACCTTTTCAAACATTCGTTTTACTTGGTGGAATTTGCCTTCCCAGATTTCTACCTCAATCTCTGATTGGACTGCTTCTATATCTGTAGCATGAATGATAAGTTCAGCTGACTGAGCAATAAAATCACCTAAATCCAAGCCGGCTTTAAAAGCTTCAATGTCTTCTTGAGTCACAATGCCATCAATCGTTGCAACATACCTTTTAGGCACTTTCTTTTTAGGGGAAAGTAGTTGATGTGCAAGTTGACCGTTGTTAGATAATAACAGAAGACCCGTTGTATCTATATCTAAACGACCAACTGGAAACAATTCCATATGTGCATAATCCGGACCTAACCAATTAATAACAGTTTCATGAAAATTATCTTCGGTAGCACTGATAATACCTGCAGGCTTATTTAAAATATAATAATAATATTCCTGATAAACAACTGGCTCACCCATTACAGTCACCAAGTCATCGTTCAAATTAATAATTTGCCCTGATTTCTTGCAGATTATGTCATTTACCCTAATAGCACCACTTGATATTAATTTTTTAACTTCTTTTCTCGTTCCGTATCCAGTATGAGAAAGTAACTTATCTAATCTCATCTCGTTAAAATAACCTCATTTTTTCTTGTAAATCCTTATACTTATCTCCAATTAAAATTGATAATTGACCAAACAAGCCCATAATTCCCATATAAACAAAGATACCGACACCGACACCTAGCATTACTTTCACAAAGGTTAATAAGCGGCCTACATCACCCATAATTAGGTCAAGTAAGCTATTCCATTGAGCCACTGCAATTCCCATAATGACTGTTCCTATTAATATTTTAACGATTTTATTTATTAAGCTAGCCGTATCAATTTTAACTTCACGTTTAATTTTAATCCACATAAAAATTGAAGATACAAGGAATGCAATGGTCGTTGAAATCATCGCTCCGTGTGCGTGAAAAAAGGCTACAAATGGCACTTGAAGTAGCAACTTAACCAATAAGCCAATCATTAAGAAGCGAACAGCTAAACGACGAAAATTCATCGATTGTAATACAGTAGATAATACCGTATATAAACCTAATGCAATACTCATGATAGAACCGGTAACTAATAAAGCTGGTCCACTTACATGTCCTTGCGGATAAAACATTGCATAAAGATTATTAGACACACCCATCATGCCAATGGCTGCTGGTAACATCACAAAACTAAATAATTCAATAATTTGTTCAACTAAATTACCTGTTCCCTGAACATCTTTTGCCGCAAATTTACTTGTAATTAATGGAACGACTGATGTCGCTAAAGCAACTGCTAACGATACAACGATCATCACAAGTTTATCAACGTCTAAACTCATCGCACCATACAGTTCACTAATTTCTCTCAATAGCATCACTGTTGTTGGTAATAAAATTTGTTTGAATGTGTAGGTATCAATTAATTGGGCAAGGATTATCCCAGACCCCAATAGAATGAATGGTACACTATCCATCATCATGATTTTCATGCTTTCTTTAAAATCAATCTGGATTGCATCCACAGAGCGCTCTTTCAGACGATTAATAATAGGCAAGCGTTTAAAGTATAAAAAGCCCAGATAAACTAAGGAAGCTAATGCGCCGACAAAAGCAGCAAATGTTGAGTGAACAACTGCTTGAGTAACTTCACCACGATAGACCATCATAATTGCATAGGTCGCCGCAAGTAAATAAACAACACGAGCAATTTGTTCAATTATTTGTGAAATTGCGGACGGAACCATATCATTGAATCCCTGGAAGTATCCTCTAAGAATACTCATAAGCGGTAAAATGAATAACGCGGGCACTAATGAACGTATTACCATTGTAGCCCCAACTGGATTATCAGTTGAAGTCATAGCAGCTAAGGAGGGAGCCAATAAGTATAAAAGACCTCCAGAAATAACGCCACTCACAAGCATTAAAATAATACTATTTTTAAATAATTTATCCGCTACACGGTATTCTTTCTTTGAATGATAGAATGCCATTTGCTTCGCGATAGCACTTGGGAAACCTGCGGTTGCAATCGCCAAAAATAAAGAATAGGGTTTATATCCCGCACTATATAGTGTATTCGCTTGTGTATACTCAGCACCTAACCAAGTACTCCAAGGAATAATATAAAGAGCGCCCAATATTCTAGAGAATACACTACCGATTGTCAGCCAAGCTGCTCCTTTGACAAAACCGTCTGATTGTTGCTCTAACGCATCATCAATTGTTAAGTCATCATTACCTAATACTTCTTCTAATACTTGATCGGTTAGAATAGGCTCTGAAAAACGTCGAGTCTCCTGACTTGCTTGTTCACTTAACCTATCTACTTCTTCGTCACGAATAGACTCATTTTCTATCTGTTCCGTCACGATTTCATTAAAGACAAGCTCTTCTTCAGGTGAAGTAATTGAACTTGTTTTTAAATCCTCTTCAAATAATTTGTTAACTGGTGCAACCTCTATTGCAGGAAGTGTTTCCGACTCTTTAGGCGAGTTATCAGCATCTAAAACAAGTTCATTCTCATCTTTATTACTATTAAAACTCTCTGCACTTGCTTCAGTTTCTTGTGCTAATTGTAGTTTTCTTGTTTCATTCTTGTCCAGTGCAGCTGTAATTTCTCGTTCCGTAACAAATGAATCTGACGAAAAGTTTTGTTTGAATACTTCTTCTTGTAACTCAGTTGATGAAGATTCTTTATTTAACTGTGTACGTCTTTGATTTATTTTGTTTTTGGCACGATTAAAAAGTGATGTTTTCTTTTCCGATAGACTTTCATCCACTAAATCTACATCATTTTCGATAGTATCTTGGTCATCTTGTAGAAATTGATCGAACTCCACGGCGTCTTTAGCATCAATCAAAGATTTGACACGTTCAACAATGGTTGGTTGTGTATCTGAATCAATCTCGTTCTTACGTTTCAATCTTTTTAACGGATTATCTTTCTGTCCTTTATTTCGTGCTTCAGTTTGTTGTTTCTTATCCCCACTCTGACCAGTGGTCTCAACTGGACTAGAATGCTCCCAGAAATCCATTTCTTGGCGTTCATACTCATCCCAATACTCAACATTTTCTTGTTCAATCGCTTGTTTAGACTCTTCTTCTAACTTCGCTTTGATTGGACTTTTATATCGAAATTCATTGTCTTCTGGCGCCTCTAATAGCCCCTTCTTCTTTTGGGATGATAATGAGTCGTCCTCTTGTTCTCTTGTTATCAAATCTTGATCAGCCTCTTTAAATGAATGCTGATTATTATCAATAACTTGTTCTACTGAATCACTATCAAAATAATCATTATCTAACGGTTGATTATTTGGTTGTCGGATCTTTTTCAAATCTTCAGCCGTAAATTCAATTGTTTCAAACAATGAGTTATCATCAGTTTTATATAATGGTGGATTTTTTAAATCCCTTTTTTCTTTCTGCGAATTAAAATTATCACGCATTTTCTCAACTCCTTTACGCTTTTTTAGCATCTTTGAGATTTAATCATATTATAACGATAAATCTTCAAAGATGCTAAACAAGAGCTGTAGCTTTATATTTAATTTGCTACGATATTTACAAGTCTATTAGGAATTGCGATGATTTTACGAACCGTTTTTCCTGAAATTTCAGCTTGAATCGTTTCATCTGCTAATGCCAATTGTTCTAAATCTTCCTTAGACATATCTAATTCGATTTCTCGTTTAGTTTTAACTTTACCATTTACTTGCAACACAATTTCAATAGTACTTTCAACAGTAAGTTCTTCTTTAAATGTTGGCCACTCTGCTTCTGATAAACTTTCAGTATGTCCAAGTAATTCCCAAATTTCTTCCATCAAATGAGGTGCTAATGGCGCTAATAACTTAACAAAACCTTCAGCATACTCAATTGGTAATACACTTTGGTCTTTAGCGGCATTTAAGAATATCATTAATTGAGAAATTGCAGTATTAAAGTGTAAGTTTTCAAAATCTTCTGTCACTTTTTTAACTGTTTGATGATAAACACGAGTCAATTCATCATTTGTTGTATTTTGTACAGTTTCTTTCACGGTATGTTTATCTTCATCAACTAATAGACGCCATACGCGATCTAAGAAGCGACGACTTCCTTCCAATCCATTCTCGCTCCAAGCAATCGAAGCATCTAGTGGACCCATAAACATCTCATAAACACGCAATGTATCTGCCCCGTATTGGTTAACTACATCATCTGGGTTTACAACATTACCTTTAGATTTAGACATTTTCTCATTATTTTCACCCAAAATCATACCTTGGTTAAATAGTTTTTGGAATGGTTCTTTAGTAGGAACTACGCCTAAATCATATAAGAATTTGTGCCAGAATCTAGCGTATAGTAAATGCAGAACCGCATGTTCTGCTCCACCTATATACAAATCAACTGGTAACCATTTAGCTAATTTTTCTGGATCGGCAATGGCTTCTGTATTATCAGGATCAATAAAACGTAAGAAATACCAAGAGCTTCCTGCCCATTGTGGCATTGTATGTGTTTCACGCTTACCTTTTAGCCCAGTAACCGGATCAACAACGTTAACCCATTCTTCGATTTTCGCTAGAGGTGACTCACCTGTACCACTCGGCTTAATTTCAGTTGCCTCTGGCAAAGTTACAGGCAATTGGGTTTCTGGAACTAAAGTAGTCGTACCATCTTCCCAGTGAATTACTGGAATTGGTTCTCCCCAATAACGTTGACGAGAGAATAACCAATCACGTAAGCGATAATTCACTTCGTGAGATCCCTTATCGTTTGAACTTAACCATTCAACCATTTTTTCAATTGCATCTTGGGTATTTAGTCCATTTATAAAATCAGAATTAATGTGTGGACCATCACCAGTAAAAGCTCCACCCTCTTGTGATTCGCCTTCTAATACTTTGATAATTGGTAAATCATGCGCTGAAGCGAACTCAAAATCTCGCTCATCATGGGCTGGAACCGCCATTACAGCACCGGTTCCATAAGAAGCTAGTACATAATCGGCAATCCAGATAGGTAGCAATTCTCCTGTAATAGGATGCTCTACATACCCACCTGTAAATACTCCAGTTTTATCTTTGTTTAAAGAAGTACGCTCTAACTCGCTCTTAGTCTCTACCGCTCTCACATATGATTCAACAGCTTCACGTTGTTCATCTGTTGTAACAACTTTAACTAGATCATGCTCAGGTGCTAGTACAAAGTAAGTCGCACCAAATAATGTATCAGGGCGTGTCGTATAAGATTGAAGCGTAGCATCATGTCCTGAAACTTTAAACTTAACAATTGCACCTTCTGATTTACCAATCCAGTTTCTTTGCATTGCTTTTAAGCTCTCAGGCCAGTCCAAATCTTCCAAATCTTCCAATAAACGTTCTGCATATGCTGTAATTTTTAAAACCCATTGTCGCATAGGGCGGCGGAATACAGGGTGTCCCCCACGTTCACTTACGCCATCGATTACCTCTTCGTTAGACAAAACAGTTCCTAAAGCTGGACACCAGTTTACTGCCACTTCTTCTTCATATGCCAAACCTTTTTCAAACAATTTAGAGAAAATCCATTGCGTCCATTTATAATATTCTGGACTCGTTGTATTGATTTCACGATCCCAATCATAGCTAAATCCTAAAGATTTAATTTGACGTTTAAAAGTCGCAACGTTTTTAGCAGTAAATTCTGCAGGTGGATTACCTGTATCTAATGCATATTGCTCTGCTGGCAAACCAAATGCATCCCATCCCATTGGATGTAATACATCATAGCCTTGAGCTCTTTTCATACGTGCAATAGCGTCAGTAGCCGTATAACCTTCCGGATGACCAACGTGTAATCCTTGTCCAGAAGGATAAGGAAACATGTCTAATGCATAAAACTTTGGATTATTTTCTCTTTCTTTTGTTTGGAACGTTTTATTAGCATCCCAATATTCTTGCCATTTTTTTTCAATTATTCGATGTTGATATGTCACTTTAATTGCCTCCATTTATTTTCTTCAAAACAAAAGCCCTATATTATTTAGCATAACTAAACAATATAGGGCGAATTTTATCGCGGTACCACCTAAATTTGTTATTGTCGTAACAATAACCTCTCACTTTAACGCAGTTATACGTCCTGTTCTACTGAGTTTTTTCAAACAGGAAACAAGTTAGACGAGTTCAAATTAGTTTACTGACTTATTTCCACCAACCATAAGCTCTCTACACAGTCTCTAACTCTACTACTTCCAACGAAGTCATTTTTTATATACTAATAATATATCAAATTCACTGCATTAATTCAAGCTGATTACTTGTCCAACTAATACATTAGATCCACCATTTGCTTCGATTAACTTATAAACATCCACACCATATTTTTGTGCGATAGAGTATAAAGTTTCGCCGGCTTGTACTACGTGTGTACCAGTTGCAACTGTTTCGGTTGGTGTCGCTTCTGTAACCGGTGTTTCACTAACAGCTTCATTTGAAACTTCTGAAGTCGGTGTTACAGTTGATTCAATTGATTCAACTGGAGTTTCAACAACAGCAGTTGAAGTTGCAGTTGCAGTAGAACCTGAAACATTTAATACTTGACCTGGATGAATTAAATTACTTGATAAACCATTTAATGATTGTAATTGAGACAATGTCATACCATGTTTAGTTGCGATTGCATATAATGAATCGCCTCTTTGAACTGTGTATGTTCCAGATGTACTACTTGGCGTGTTCGTACTTGTATTATCAGATGACGAAGAGTCTGTTGTATTCTCTTGTGTTGTTTCATTTGATACAACTGAGCTACCACTTACTTTTAATGATTGCCCTGGGTGAATTAAACTACCTGAAAGATTATTTAATTCTCTCAACTGATTAACTGTCATGCCATGTTTAGTTGCAATCGCATATAAACTTTCGCCAGCTTTAACAGTATAAGAGCCAGATGAAGTATTTGATTCTGTTGAATCAGTTCCATTTGTTGAATCATTATTATTGTTTGAATCTGGATTAGTTACGCTAGATGTTCCTGGGACAATTAATGTTTGACCTGGGTGGATTAAATAGCTTGTTGTTCCATTTAATTTTTGCAATTCAGCAATTGAAATGCCATGTTTATTAGCAATTCCCCAGTAACTGTCTCCAGCTTTAACCACATATGAACCACCAGTTGATGGCTTAGTATCTGTATTACCAGACTCATCTGAACCTGAATTATTTTCTTCTTCTTCTACTGTATTACCTGCATTGTTATTTGATGTACCACCAGGTATTAATAACGTTTGGTTTGGTGCAATAAAGTAAGAACTTAAGTTATTAGCCTCCATCAACGCATTTAAAGTAATTCCATGATTAGTTGCGATTCTATATAATGAATCCCCTGCTTTTACAATGTAATTACCAACTGATGTAGAAGGCGTTTCTGGTTTAACCGTCTCACCTGGTACAGCTTCTTCCGCTGGTTTCTCTTCTACTACATTACCATTTGCATCATATTGAGTTAAACCATATTGTTCAATAATACGGTTTAATTTTGATGAATAAGAAGTATCTGTCGCATAACGTCCAGTTAAGTATGCTGTCGCATCTTGATATGTTGAAGTATTACTTACGCGAGTTCCTGAATAAAACTCATAACGCCAGTTTGACGGATCATCGTCACCTGTTAATAGCGATGCATAATCTTCTAGTGATTGATCATAATCGTCATATTTTCTGAAATCATCTGTAATTGTATAATAATTTCCAGAACCATCATCTTCTTGTGTTTCAACGTGAACAGAGTTGCCGTTGTATTCACCTTTAATTCCAAACAAGTTATAGTTTGGTGATTGAGCTAATGTACTGTTACCCCAAGCAGATTCTAATGCTGCTTGTGCGATCATAACAGAAGCATATAAATCATTCTTTGCAGCAATGTCTTTCGCATATCCCGTTATGTTCTTTAAAAAGTCTGATGGACTTAATCTTTCGCTTTGAGCATTAACTGTAGTTGACTGTGATTCTGGAGCCAACTGGTTTAATACAGCACTTGCCGCAAACAATACAAGTCCTGTATTGATTCTAATAATGAGTTTTTTTGATGAATCTAAACGCTTAATTGCATTTCGGCGTTCGATGACTGATTGTCTAGTTTTATTCACTCATTTTACCTCCCAGTTTCCAAATAATTTCTACAAACTTATCCTAAAATTTGTAACTACACTCGTTATTATAGTAAAACTTCACAGAAATTACTTGAAAAAATCGCTCTTTTTGTTTAGTCTTAATAAATGTAATATTAATGTAACATTGCGGTTTTAAGCCATTATAGTCACTTTTGTGATTATCCAAAACATATTATATTAATTATTATAGGACTAAATTTATAAAAGATTTTTATAAACAATTATGAATCAAGGAGTTTATCATGTTAAAAGCCCTACATTACAGTAAAGAATTACTACGTACACTCACAAATCGTTTTTCAAGCGGTACCTTTATTGATGCAACACTTGGAAAAGGAAATGATTTAATTTCGATACTATTAAATCCTGTTTTCACTGGAAAAGTTTATGGATTCGATATACAGAAAGAAGCGATTGAATTAAGTCAGAACGCAATCAATACGCATAACTTCGCCGGTAGTTATCAACTCATTAATGACTCTCATGAAAACCTAGCTAGTTACTTGCCAGACACCGTAGAAATTCATGGTGCTATCTTCAATCTGGGATACTTGCCAGGTGGCGATCATGACATTACTACACAAGCATCATCTACAAAAAAAGCTATCTTGGAAATTAGACGTCGTTTAGTTCAACATGGACAAATTATTATTGTCGTGTACTCTGGCCACCCTGCTGGAAAGTTGGAGAAAGAAGAACTTTTCAATTTCCTTACTGAGTTCCCGCAAGAAGAATTTCAAGTATTACAGTATGAGTTTATTAATCAACGCAATAATCCACCAATGGTATTAATCGTTGAGAAACGTTGACACATAATACAAAAAATAAGCCTATCAGCAATTTCAATAATTCTCTGATAGGCTTTTTATTATTTACTTGCTAAAACGGCTTTTAATTCATCAACTTTGTCAAGTTTTTCCCAAGTAAATCCTTGCTCTAAACGGCCAAAATGACCATATGCAGCAGTTTTACTGTATACTGGACGACGTAATTCAAGCATATTAATAATTCCACTTGGAGTTAAATTAAAGACTTGTCGAATAGCACTTACTAGCGACATTTCATCAATTGTTCCAGTACCGAATGTATCAACAGAAATTGATAAAGGCTCAGCTACTCCAATTGCATAAGATAACTGTATTTCACAGCGCTTAGCAAAGCCAGCAGCTACAATGTTTTTTGCAATATAACGAGCAGCATAACTTGCAGAACGGTCTACCTTCGTAGCATCTTTTCCACTAAATGCCCCTCCACCATGACGTGCAAAACCACCATAAGTATCTACGATAATTTTACGACCAGTTAAACCAGAGTCTCCTACTGGACCTCCAATTACAAATTTACCCGTTGGATTAATGTAAATAATTGTCTCATCATCAATCCACTCACTTGGAATTATCGGTTTTATAACATGTTCAATAACATCTGCGCGAAGTTGTTCTAATTCAATACCTTCATCATGTTGAGTACTAATTACAATCGTATCTAATCGTTTAATTGTTTCATCCTCATTATACTCAACAGTAATTTGAGTTTTACCATCTGGTCCTAAATAAGCGACTGTGCCATCTTTACGAATAGCTGTCAAACGCTCTGCCAAACGGTGACTTAAAGCAATTGGTAATGGCATTAATTCCGGTGTTTCATCATTTGCATAACCAAACATTAATCCTTGATCACCAGCACCAATTTCCTTTTCAACACTATCAGAACCACGAGTTTCAATAGCATCATCGACACCTTGCGCAATGTCTGGAGACTGTTCATCTAGTGAAACAAGCACTGCAACATTATCAGCATCAAAGCCGTATTTACGACCTACATAACCAATTTCAGCAATTTTCTTTCTCACAATTTGTTGGATATCTACATAAGCGGTTGTGGTAATTTCACCAAAAACTAGCACTAATCCCGTATTTACAGCAGTTTCACAAGCTACTCGAGCATAAGGATCTTGTTCAAGAATTGCATCTAATATTGCATCACTAATTTGGTCAGCAATTTTATCTGGATGCCCTTCTGTAACTGATTCCGACGTAAATAACTTTTTCTCTTTCATTCCTTTTCCCCCATATTAAATTTTGGTTACAAGGCAATTTCACTTGATGGACAAGTGAACCCTATCGGGAACTTTTGGTTGTAACGTTACTAATTATACATTAATATAGTGATTATAGGTAGTTTTTATTGAAGAATTTCAATGTGTTTTTTAAAACTGAAGTTCAAATGAAAGGTATTAGTCAGAATGAAACAATTAATTAAGTTTTTGCAACACCCACTTATAAAAATAATAGTTTTTCCATTTTCTTTTATAAGTTTTGGACTTATTACTGGAATAACCATGACCTCAGAGATCCAATGGTTAAATATTGGATTACTATATCTAATCGTCACAATGGCTCATCTGATTGAGCATTTTTTCTTTATTAAGTACTCACGAAAGCAGTCAAACGCAGCTCCAGCTGCACTACTATATTTTTGTGAAGTAATTATGCTCGCAAGTGCTGTAATGTTTTTCTTACAACAACATTTAATAATTAATATACTATTGTCAATGTATTTGATTTTTATTCATTTACAATGGTTTCCTTATAACATGACAGGAACATTCTATCATTATCTATTAAATGTTTTTTTCCATGGCTTCATTCTTAATGTTATAGCATTTTATACTCAAACTAATGGAATTACTTCTCCGATACTTTACGCAATTGTACCTGTGGTACTGTTTAATTTAGGTAGTCAACTTGAACTAACAAGATTAAAGCAACTCTTAGCTAAAGCAAATATTTCTGTTTGGTTAAAAAGTAGCGTAGTTATATCATTTATTTTCGCTCTAATTGCAATCGTTCTAGGTGTATATTACTCGATTCCAAGTTCATCTTATTACTTAGTACAAATTACGTTTATACTCTTTTCATTGTTAAGTATCTTACCTACTTTAGTAATAACCAATCAGATTGAGCAAGCACAGAACAAAATTAATTACTATAGTAGTATTACGCTTATTTTTACAGTTTTATACGCATTAAGTTATATCTACTAAAATAACTACCAGTGATTATTTCACTGGTTTTTTTGTCAAAAAACAAAAAAATAGCGCTGACAGATTAACCGTCAGCGCTTTTATTTATTAATGTTCGCCAATAACTCCTAGTGGCAGAATTTCTTTACCATAAGACTCATTTATAACTTGCCCCATTGCTGCATAGATTGCAGTGAAACCACATAAAATACCTTCGTATCCAGCAAAAGTTAAAATTGCAGTCGATCCTGTAAAGTTACCTGCTGCCAATAAAAAGAATAAGATAGCTAATGTTCCAAACACAACTTGTAAAGCTTTACTAATACGTAAAGTTGCGATAAACATAAAGAAAGTAAATAATCCCCACATAAACAAGAATGCCGCCATAGATAAAGAGCTTGGTGCTGCACCTAATCCAACTGCAGGCATCACATTTAAAGCAACAAGAGCTAGCCAGAAAAATCCATAAGAAGTAAATGCAGTCGTTCCAAATGTATTGTTCTTTTTAAACTCCATCATACCTGCGATTACTTGAGCCATACCACCAAAGAATATCCCCATCCCTAAAATCATAGCGTCCATCGGGAAAAAACCAGCATTATGGATATTTAGTAATATAGTCGTCATACCAAACCCCATTAAACCTAACGGCGCTGGGTTTGCCGTATTCTCAGTAACTAAAACATTCTTTTCCATTCCAATTCTCCATTCAAAATATTATATACAACGCTTTTAATTATACCTAGGAGTAGTTCGATTAGTCAATGACATTCAAATACAAACAAGAATGTAAACGTTTTAAATATTGAATAAAAAAAGAACTCACTTTACGTGAGTTCGACTACGGTCCGGACGGGATTTGAACCCGCGATCTCCTGCGTGACAGGCAAGCATGTTAACCCCTACACCACCGGACCAATTGCGGAGGTAGGACTCGAACCTACGACCTTCGGGTTATGAGCCCGACGA
>NZ_WJQT01000029.1 GCF_009659375.1 Fundicoccus ignavus | reverse complement strand
AAGAACATTCCATCAAACCGAATCTCGTTCAACGACAGTTCAAAGCCTTTGGTCCACGAACTGTTTTATTAACAGACATTACTTATTGCTTATATGGTCAGGATAAGCGAGCTTATTTATCCACCATAAAAGATGCTTATACAAATGAAATCTTAGCGTACCAACTCAGCGCTTCTTTAGAAGTTGAATTCGTCCTCGCCACGATAAATCAGTTAATTGAAGAAGAAGGCATGACGTTAAATCATGAGACGATTATCCATTCAGATCAAGGTTCACACTACACGAGTATGAAATTCCAAGAACTACTTGAGGATCATGACCTGATTCAATCGATGTCTCGCCGTGGTAACTGTTGGGATAATGCCCCTCAAGAATCATTCTATGGTCATATGAAAGACGAAGTAGATATCGCAGGATGCCAGACATTTGAAGCATTACAAGCAGCCATCGATCACTATATGAACTATTACAACCATGATCGCTACCAATGGGGCTTAGCTAAATTAGCTCCTCGTCAATACTATGAATTTGTGACAACAGGCTATTATCCATTAGCTGATTTAATTGAAACACCAGAAATTCCAGCAGTCAGAACTTGTGATGTGAATGAAAGTGCAATGTAAATTAAAGGTTAAACCTTATAAAAGGGAGGTTTTAAAAAAAGAGAGGCCGTTTTGAAAAATGTCCTTGACTAAGGGTCCAATTTACGCCTTTGCTAGCCGATACTTCAACACTTTCGGCTAGAATGAAGCACTAGCTCTAGCCAGCGCCTTAAGCTCGAGGCACAAACAAAGCGCTCCAACTAAAAAAGTTAGGAGCGCAATTTCAACACCATTAAAATTTAAGCGAAATAGGGTTCAATTCTAGCGGTCACGTACTTGGCGAGCCAAGCAACAGGAATCGCCAACACGAGCGTTACGCCTATCGAAACCAGACCCGCAACTGGAGTTTGAAGAAAGGCGATGCGGACATTACGACTCACGCGCAGAAAATCCAAATTGCGCGCGATAATATCGGAATAGTAATCGCCCATAATATAGTAGGCCAACGTATAACGCGCCATAAAACTTGCCGTACGCGACCCAATATTATCAGGTACTTGCCACTGCTGGAAGAAACTAAAGATCAAGGCCGTCGCGATAATAATCAAGATATCGTCATAAGTTCCAATGAAAGGATCATAGACACCTCCTTCGGCCAGCCAGAAAATCACCACTGTGTTCAGCACTAATGCCCCAGCAGCCCCCGCCAACTTTTGCCACTGCTTAAGGCGCAAGGCATCAGGATGGCGACGCAAGTAGCTCCCCAACAAGTAGTAAACCAGTGGATAAGCTGAACGAATAAAAGTGTGGAAATACTCAATTTCAAAAGCCTTCATAAAAGCTGGAATAGCGACCAAGCCTGTCATCAGCGCAATCAATCCGCGCTCTTCGCGATCAGTCAAACTAGCAATCAAACGATTCAAATAAGGCGCCAACAAATACAAACCAATATGGAAACTTACATAATAAGGCGGATTTAGCACAAACTTCGCCCAATCTTTTTCGCCCATCGGCAACTCATTATACGTATGATTTAGGAAATAGGCCACCGTCAACAACAGCGTCGACTCAATCAGAAAACCAATTACACCTTTGTAATGACGCTTATCCGGCTGACGTTTCGCCAACAGATAGCCCGTCGTCATAAAGAACAGCGGCACACATATGTTCAATAAATTCATAAAACTCGTCAAGATAAAAGCCGTCTCAGTCGTCAAACTCATATCCATATAAGGCGTCCGTTTAAAATGATGCACCATCACCACAAACCACGCCGCCATCAACTTCACCAAGTCCAGCGAATAATTTCTCTTCATATTATACCTCTTACTTTCTGAAACTTTATTATACTCCCTTCGCTTCACAATGCCAGTATAAAGAGTTTAAGAATTCATAACATTGACAAAATACTACCCGACATAACGTCAAAAAAAGAGCACCACAGCTTGTGGCACCCTCGAGTATCTAGATTCATATTTTGTAAGAAGTGACTTTACCTGCTAAGAAGTCGACATACAACTGGGCCGAAGCCTCGTTCGTGAATTTCTTGGCTTCGAAATGCTCCAGGATCATTGCCGGCGACACGTTCGTAGGTTCAAGATTCGCCATAATCGTATCCGCCCAAAGCTTCGCATCATCAATCGGTAGAAATTCTGCCAAGCCTAACCCTAAATCTGTCTCACGCGTTTGGTTATCCGATAACAAAATCTTCTTACCAGAAGCTTGAGTTTCAACAGCAACCGTTGACAGACCCTCGAAATGTGACGGTAGAACCACTAAGTCCATCGTCGGGTACAGTGTCGAAATATCATCGCGGCGCCCCATAAACTTCACATATTGTTCCAGACCTTTATCCTTCACCGCTTGCTTAATCTGCTCTTCCAACTTGCCTTTACCGAACAACACCCACAGGAAATCCAAATCAGTTTTAGCGAGCTCTTCAATAATTTCCAAGCTAAACTTGTGATTCTTCACTTCATGAAGGCGCGCGATTTGCGAAATGATGAATTTATCTTTATTCTCTTCACCATAAATTTCTGCCTTATCCCTCGGAGTATTAGATTGGTTGATAAAGTTGTTAACATTAATACTGTTGGGAATGTGTACAACATCTTTGGCTTTAGGCCCAAAGACATTGGCAGTTGCGCCTAAACCACAAGAAAGTTTGTAGTCAGCCATCCAACAATTCACTTTACGGCGCCAATCATTGATGTTATCTGGTTCGGCTGAATGGGCATGAACCGCAAACTTGAGACCATTTTTCTTGGCAATTAAGTAGAATATAATGCCTAAATCCATGCCATAATTACAGTGCACCAATGTATCTTTAGGTAACTGTTTAAAAATCGCATTCGTTTGTTTAATTGCTTGCGGCAAGCTTTCTTTAACCGGGTTTGGCACACGGTAAATCTGTCCGCCCGTTTGGTTGATCGCATTCTCTAAGCGCTCACTTGGTGTGTCAAAGGTAATAATATCCATTTTGACGTTTTGATTCACTAGTGCTTCTGCTTTGTTTAAAATGAATGACGAAATTCCTCCACCGAATTCCGACATAATGTGAATCACTTTGTAAGTGTCAGGCATAGTCCGACCTCCTCGTAAATTTTCAAACCTTATTTTACCTTGAATGACGCTGTATTACAAATGGATTGTTGAGATAACAAAAAATCGCCTTAACCACAAAGATGCTGTAGTTAAGACGACCAATTTTTATTTATTAACTAAATCAATTAAATTGTGTGAAATATCTTTTGTAGCAGCATATACTTTTTGATATTCTGCATAAATGTCTGCGTATTGCGCAACATTATCAGGATTTGGATAAACTGTATCTCCGTAAGCAACAAACGCTTTATTGCAAGCTAATAGTGAATCATACCAACCTAAGCCCACTGCTGCTAACATAGCGGCTCCCATACCAGGTCCCTCATCAGCTATTAGAGTCGTAATCGGCGTGTTAAAGATATCCGCTTGGATTTGTAACCAGTTATTATTTTTAGAACCTCCACCGACAGAGATAATTCGCTCAAATTTTTTATTCGCGACAGTTTCCATTAAGTACTGAGAATCTTTCAGTGAGAACGTAATCCCCTCTAAAACAGCTCGCGCAAAATGATCTAAAGTATGTGTCGTGTCCATTCCAATAAAACTTCCGCGAATCTTACCATCCGTATAAGGGGTTCTTTCACCTACGATATAGGGAGCAAATAATAATCCTTTTGATCCTGGTTCAATTGAATCGATATTTGCTAATAATTCCTCAAATGATTTATCCGTCGCAAATGTGTTTTTGAACCAAGTTAAGCTGTGCCCTGCCGCTAATGTAACTCCCATTGAGTAGTAAGCGTCATCCGCATGATTAAATAAATGTAGTTGACCTTTGTAATCAACATCTGCATCATTTTCATAGGATAGAAATACTCCTGATGTGCCAATACTTACCATCCCCGTCGTATGATCAAGAATACCCGATCCTACAGCAGCCACAGCATTATCTGCACCACCTGCAAAAATTTGGATATCATGTTCAAATCCAAATTTTGCCTTTAGATCCTCAGTCAATTTACCAGTATTACCATAAGACTCAATCAATGTTGGTAAAATATTTTCTGAAATGTGATATTCTGTTTGAATGGCTTCAGACCATTTTTTATGTTTTACGTCTAACATCAATGTTCCAGCGGCATCAGAATAGTCCATGTGATAATTCCCAGTTAACCAGTAGCGTAAATAGTCTTTTGGGAGTAATATTTTAGCTACCTTATCCCATATTTCAGGCTCATTTTTTTGTACCCACAATATTTTAGGTAAAGTGAATCCTTCTCTGGCTATATTTTGCGTGATTGATAGAATTTGATCGCCAAATTGACTATTAATTTGCTCACACTCTAGTGAGTTACGTACATCATTCCATAGTATTGAAGGACGTAATACGTTTCCCTCATCATCTAACAACACCAAACCATGCATCTGACCAGAAAAAGAAATTCCTTCTAGCTTAGTTTTAAAATCATTAACTATCGCTGATAATTGTTCAATTACTTTTTCACACGCAGTTAACCATTCTGATGGCTGCTGCTCGCTATAACCTGACTGATCATGAATTAAAGGGTAATCAGCTGATGCTGATCCAATCACAGTTCCAGCCTTGTCAACTAGCAACCCTTTTAAAGAACTCGTGCCTAAATCTAAACCTAATACATAACTCATATTATTATCCTCTCTGACATAAAGTTTACATTTTCACACCACCAGCAGTTACACCACCAATGATACGTTTTGATAAGAATAAGTACGCTAAGATCAATGGAACAACAGAAAGTGATACACCTAGATATAAACTACCATATTCAGTAGTATAAGTATCTGTCGTTAATAGTTGCACTAACATTGGTAAGGTATATTTTGAACGATCGTTAATTAAAATTAACGGCATTAAAAAGTTATTCCATGATTGAACGAAGCTAAAGATTGACATCGTCGCAATTGCTGGCATCATTTGAGGCAAAATGATGCGATGGAAAATTTTCATTTCCCCTGCCCCATCGATTCTTGCTGAATCAACAATTGATGGATGGTAAATGGTTTCAAGATACTGTTTCATAAAGAATACTGTTGGTGCTGAAGCAATAGCGGGTACAATTAAAGGTATGTAGCTGTTCAACAGTCCAACTGAAGCCATAAAGCGGTAAAATCCAATCATATTAACTTGTGGTGGCAACATAATTAATAGGAGGACAATCGAAAACATTACTTTCTTTCCTTTGAAATCATAAACTGTGAAGCCATAAGCAGTTAAACATGAAAAATACATGCTTAAGATTGTTGAACCACCCGCAATGGTAAAGCTATTACGGTAACCTTCAAAAATATTAAAGCCACGATCCATCAAAATATTCCAGTTATCAATAAAACTACTGCCTGGAATTAATGCCATTCCTTGTTGAATTTGTTCAGCTGTTCGAGTTGAATTCACAAAAACAATCCAAAATGGAATAATACTTAGAATTGTAAGAAAACCAAAGAATACATAAATCAATGTTCTTTGCATTTTAATTTTTTTGATATCTTCCATCTTATCAACCCTTCTTCTCTTTTTTGTCTCGCACTAGCATAAAAATCACAACGCTCAAGACAATAGTCATTAATAATAAATAAATTGAAGCAGCAGAAGCGATACTGATATTACGTCCGCCTTGGAAAGCTTGTTTATAAATATAGGTCATAACAGTTTCTACACTACCGTTTGGCCCACCATTCGTTAGTAACAATGGAATATCAAACATTTGTAAACCACCAACTAAAGAAGTAATTAATACATAGAGCGTAATTGGTTTCAATAGTGGTAGAGTGATTTTTCTAAAGGATTGCCATGGTGTTGCACCATCGACTTCAGCAGCTTCATATAAAGAGGCATCAATACTTAGGATACCAGACACTAATACGATAGCAGTTTGTCCATACCACATCCAGAATTGGATAAACGAAACTAGACCACGTGTAAATCCAACATTTCTGAAGAAATCATAAGGACCATCAAAAATTCCTAAATTAATTAGTAAGAGGTTAATTGGACCTTTCGGATAACTGAATAAAGCATAGAATATAACGGCCACTGATGCTGCAGTGATAATATTAGGTAAGTAAAAGGCGCTTTTAAAGAATGTTTGCCCTTTTAATTTAAGTCGCGCATTGGTAAACCAATAAGCTAATATCATTGAAATAACAATTTGCGGTATGAAGTTCATTGTCCACAATACCAATGTGTTTTTTATCGCTTGAATAAACAGACTATTTTTTAGTAAATTCGTATAGTTCATTAAACCAACAAAAGTTCCTTCAGTCTGAAAGCCTGCAATATTATAAAATGATAGATAGATTGTATTTAAAGTTGGGTATAAGTTAAAAATAATAAAGACTAAAAAAAATGGTGCGATAAAATAATAACCAAATTTATTCATGTCTTTTATTTTGGCATATTTTTCAGGTTTCTTGCTTGCATTTACTTCCATAATCGATGCTCCTTTAATGAAGTAGAAGAATAATAGATACCTATTATTCTCCTACAATTAATTTCCTTATAAAATTTTACTCAATAATAATATTCGGGAATGAATTTTGAACTTGAGCTTTAAAGTTGCTAATAGCAGTTTCTTTATCTACTTCACCTTTTGAATAAGGAGTTAATGCATGATCAACAAATAATACGTTAATTGCTTGGTCATATTCAGTGATGATTTCACCATTGATGTTACCAACTAAGTCTGCAAATGCAGCATAGTGATTTTGTCCGCCAAGGAATTCATCGCTATATTCCCCTTTAATTTCTTCTACAACGTTCACATCTGATACAATATCACCTGTATCTAATGCCCAGTCTGTTAAGAATTCTGGGTTAGTTGTAATGTAAGTAACTAAATCTGATGCTTCAGTTAACATATCTGAGTTTGCCATCGCACCTAACCATGTACCTCCACGGAAGTATGCACTAGGTCCTTCAACCATACGCCAGTCGCCTTCAGTTGCTTCGCCGCCATTAGGCTTTAACCAGAAGTGCAAGCCCCAAGATGGTAAGCTATAGCCAAAAATTTCATCTTGTGACATTCCACCGAAATATGCTTCAGACTCAGGTGGAGCATCCAGCATTAAGCCTTCTTCATTCATCAATAATGCCGTCTCTAATAATTCATCCATTTTAGGATCAATTACTAATTTACCATCTACTACCCAGCCTTGTTCACGAGTCCCTAAGTAAGCAAAACGTAAGTCATCGATTCCTGAAATCATGTAAACTTCTCCATTTGAAGCCTCATTAATTTCACGAGCAGTTTCAATGAATCCATCCCAATCTGCAAGTTTTGCTTGCATCTCTTCTGGTTCAGTAATACCTAATAATTCTTCCGCGATACTAGCACGGTAGAAGAATGCTCCTGGAGCTGCTTGCCATGAGTTTGCATAGTAAACACCTGCTGAACTTGTTCCGATGCCTTTAACATAATCTAACGTATTCTCAGAACCAGCAGTCACATTTTCGAATTGTGACAAGTCTGCCATTAATCCAGATTCAACATACTTTTTAACAAAGTTTTGCTCTAAAAGAATGACATCAGGTGCTGCATCAGTTCCAACAATTGGATCTAATTTAGCTTCAAATTCAGCAGTAGGAATGTTCACAATTTCAATCGTATAATCTAATTCAGGATTATCTATAATGTAATAGTCCTCAATCATCGTATTGATTTCATTAGTAAACGACCAAATTTCTAATACTCTATCGCCTGATCCAAAACTTTCAGTTTCTTCCTGTGCTAAAACTGATGTTGCGCCAAAACTATTCAATACTAAAGACCCAAGCAAAACATTTGTAACTAAAGTTTTAAATTTCTTCATTATTTTGTTACTCCTCATTCTTTTTAATTTTGTTCTTCATAACGGAAATAATCAAAATCTGCGACAAGTTTTCTACCCGATGTATCAATACAGTTAACACCAATAAATGCGCCTGTGAAAAATCCTCCTTCCTTTTGGCTTACATATTCATCTGATAATTGTCGAGAATCGAATGTTGTATCAATCACATTCCATTTCTCTCCATCAAGTGAATAGCTATAGTAGTATTCAGCTTGATCAACGTTTACTCTAAAGTAAACATATTCAACCTCATTTGGAACGGGTACCATTTCGCGAAGTGGTCTAGCTAATTCTCCACGATCACAATGTAAGACATCAATTACTCTTCCTAATTCTGGATCCCAAGTTACATGGATACTCGTCCAATTACTTGTATTATAATAAGCTACCAAACCAGCTTGTTGTTGGAATGAAATTGGGTTAACGGCTACTTTCGTTTCTGCTTCAAAATTTAGAGCTTGCCATCTTCTAGCAACAAATGAATGTGAGAAATGGTTATGGAAACTTCCTCCACCTATTAATCTTAAATGGCCTGGACGTTCAGTTAAGCTACCCATCTTTTCATCAAATGGAATTCTAACCGTATTCCACTGATGATTTAATGTACTTTCATCAAAATCATCAACTATTGGATAATCCGATGGCCATGTCACTTCTGGTAAATCTGGCATCTCTACTTCATCTTTAGGATAATTTCCACCTACAACATAAGGCCAATCATTATTCCACTCAATTTTTTGAATTGCAGTTTCACGCCCTAATGGACTATAACCTCGATCATCTAATATACTCTGGGTCTCATCTGGCAACGGACGAGAAGTTAAATGGGCAAAATACCACTCACCATTTTGAGTATCTACTAAAGAACCATGTCCTGCCCTCTGTAAACGAATTTCCGGATGGTGGAAAGAAGTGATTAACGGATTATCTGGATGAACCTCATATGGACCTTCCAAATTACGAGAACGCGCCACAGTTTCTTGATGATGGAATAAAGTTCCGCCTTCTGCAGTAAACAAATAATAGTAACCATTAATTTTGTAAAGATGTGGGGCTTCAACAAGCTTAACGTTTGTCCCTTTAAAGATGATTTGAGGTTCTCCGATTAAGCGCTCTTGTTGAGGGTCATATTCTTGCAAAGCAATACCTGCAAAATTATGATGCCCTACTCTATTATCCCAAACCATATTGACAAACCATTTACGTCCATCATCATCATGAAATAATGAGGGGTCAAAACCAGATTGATTCATTTCGATTGGTTTGCTCCAATCACCATCAATTGTTTCACAAGTTGTCAAATAATTCGTGACATCTTTCCAAGGGCCCTTTACAACTTTGACGTCTGAGTAAATTAACCAAAATTTACCATCGGCATAAGATAACTGTGGAGCCCAAACACCACCGGAATCAGGATTACCACGCATATCTAATAATTCTGTTGTTTTCAAAGGTCTTGAAACTTGATGCCAATTTTTTAAATCTTTGGAGTGATGGATAACGACACCTGGAAACCATTCAAACGTCGAAACGGCAATATAATAATCATCTCCTACCCTCAAAATGGATGGGTCCGGATTAAAACCTTTTAAAACTGGATTTTGAATCATCATTTAGTATTTTCCTCCATTCATAAATATAAGCGCTTACCAAAACCCCTGAAAACTTCGCACAGCTTGAATGACTGAGCGAAGTTCAACCTTATCTAAATGTTCTTTAAACTAAATAATCATTTAATAGTGATTTCACGTACTCTAAACGGTTAGATTTATTCTGAATATTTTGGTTTTCTAGAGCGTATTCAGTTAGCGATTCTAAAGTCACTTCTTCAGCAACAATCTTCGCACCAATTCCTTCTGTATAGCTTGCGTAACGATCAGCAATTAAGTTTTCAAAATATTTATCTTCTTTTAACTTAGCTGCACCTTTCAAACCACGTGCATAAGTATCCATACCAGCGATATGCGCTAACACTAAGTCATCCATTTCAAATGATGTACGACGTACTTTAGCATCAAAGTTGATACCACCAGGTGCGATACCACCATTTTCTAAAATTTCATACATTGTTAATGTTGTGTCTAATACGTTTGTTGGGAACTCATCTGTATCCCATCCTACCATTGTTTCTGCATGGTTCGCATCAATCGATCCTAAAGCATTGTAGGAACGCGCCACACGTAATTCGTGCTCAAACGTATGCCCGGCTAACGTTGCATGGTTACCTTCTAAATTCAATTTGAAATGGTCTGTTAAACCATATTTCTGTAAGAATGCCATAGCTGTTGCTGCATCATAGTCGTATTGATGAGTCATTGGTTCTTTGGGTTTTGGCTCAATTAAGAATTGAACTTTGTGACCAATTTTTTCTGAGTAGGCGATCGCCATTTTATAAAGTCTTGCTAAGTTATCTAACTCTAATTCCATATTTGTATTTAAAATAGATTCGTAACCTTCACGTCCACCCCAGAATACAACGTTCTCTCCACCAAGCTTTTTGCTTAAATCTAGTGTCTTTTTAACTTGAGCAGCAGTATAAGCAAATACATCTGCATTATTTGAAGTTGCTGCACCGTTTAAATAGCGAGGATGTGAGAATGCATTTTGTGTATTCCATAATAATTTGATGCCTGTTTCATCCATTTTTTCTTTCATCATATCTGTAATAATGTCTAAGTTTTCGAAGAATTCCTCTAAAGATTCACCTTGAGGCGCGATATCCACATCGTGGAAACAGAAATACTCAACACCTAATTTTGTTAATAGCTCAAAGAAGGCATCTACACGATTTTTGGCTGTTTCAAGTGGCGTTTTCCCTTCCCATGTACGTAGATTAGTCCCTGATCCAAATGGGTCATCACCCTCTTGAGTCATTGTATGCCAGTAAGCTAAGGCAAATCGTAAATGTTCTTTCATCGTTTTACCTAATACTACTTCCTCCGCATTGTAATGACGAAATGCAAACGGGTTTGATGAAGTCGTTCCTTCATAATTTATCTTGTCAATATTAAAATAACTCATTTTACTGCCTCCTGATTATTGTTTATTTGGTTTGTAAATTTTTTTAACTAACCACATGATAACGTTATCATTTTAGTTTGTCAATACTTTTTACAAACTGATTGCTATTCTTAACAAATTGTTTTATGCTAGAAATATGAACAACTGCGAAAGGAGCGGGCTTTAGAATGGGAAATATAGAACTAAAAAAAAGAGAGTTTAACGAAATAAAATTACTCGGCTCGATTATTGATCACCAACCAATTTCTCGAGCAAATCTTGCAAAAATAAACAACTTAAACAAAACAACCACATCTACTGTTGTAAACAATTTACTCGAGGAGCACCTAGTGTTCGAATCCGGTATCGGATCCTCTACATTAACAGGAGGTAGAAAACCAATTTTGTTAGAGTTCAACCCCAAATCTGCTCTTGCCATTTCGATTGAACTAGGGGAAAGTCACATTCAATCTTGTTTAGCGTATCTAAATGGAGAAATGATTCAGTTTAGGGAAGAGCTTTATACTGAAATAAATAGTGAAACCATTATAGATAAATTAATAGAGACCATTGATCAACTACTATCCAATGCTCCGGTGACTCCTAATAATTTAATTGGGATTACTATAGGGATACATGGCGTTACTTTAGACAATCGAATTACATTTTCTCCCTTTTACAATTTAGAGCATTTAGACATACAGCAGCAACTTCAAGCTTATTATCTTTGCCCTGTTTACCTCGAAAACGAAGCGAACTTATCAGCAATTGGAGAATATACATTTATTACAGATAAAGATCGAATTATTAATCTAAATATAAAAACAGGTATTGGCGCAGGTGTTATTCACTTTGGTAAATTAATGACTGGGACACATGGTCGCTTCGGAGAGGTAGGACATACAATTTTATTCCCTGGGGGAAGAGAATGCCCATGCGGTAATCGAGGGTGTCTAGAGCGCTACGCTTCTGCAAAAGCCTTGTATCGCAGCATTAAAGAACGAATGAATATTGATTTTATTGAAGTTGATGAATTGATTCGACTTTGGAAAGCTGGAGACCCAATCATTACCGAAGAGGTTTTAAAAGTTATTGACCACTTAAGTGTTGGTATCAACAACTTAATCTCTTCTTATGATCCTGATGAAGTTATTATAAACAGTGCTTTGTTTAATCACGATCCTTGTTTAATTGAAGAACTCAATAAAAGATTAAACAGCCGAATAACTAAAGAAACAAAACTTTCAGTCAGTAAATTAACTGATAAAGCAATTTTATTGGGAGGCATTGCTGTCGCAGCTTCTCGTTATTTAAACATAGAAAATTTAAAACTTCCAGCAGTCTCTTTACAAATTTTACAAGAGAATGTTTAATTTTCTTCAATTGAGAAGACCTCGGACAATGCCCGAGGTCTCTTTTATATCTGCACAGAAATTGAAAGCACCTTTAAACTATCAGCAATCATCATCGGAGTGAAAAAATTCAATCTTTTAGACAAATTCCTTTCAACTCATCACCTTACACTTAAAATGTATGAACAACATTAACGCTATGCTAACCATTAATATTAATGGTTAATACCCCCTCCTATTTGTATGGTCTATCACAGATAGTTCAGCTTGAGGCTTTAGTTATAGCTGTATAAAAGGCCAACATTTAACTAGCTCAGCACATGATCAGTGCAAATTCTTCATTAATCAATCGGGTCCTAACTTTTAGGCTAAGCAATTCTGTAGCAAGAGTGAAGTTTTGATAGAAGTTATTAAAATGGTAAAGCCAAACGTTAAGCAGCTCACAAAGCACCATTCAATAAATATTCTTTTCCTAATACCAAAGCTTACGAAAAACACCTCCCGACATACCACATCAGGAGGTGTTCATACTTATTCCGTTAAATCATTTCACTAAATCAATAAGAATTAAGCTTCAGAAGCACCACTCACTGCATCAACTGCTGAAGCTTCAACTACTTCTTCTGTTACGCTTGCGCTTGAAACAGCGTCAGCATTTTTCTTAGCTTCTGCAGCAGTTACGCCAGCTGGCTCGTCATGAATTGAAGCACTGCTATCAGCATCTGAACTTTGAGATGCGCCTGAAACTGCGTCAGCTTTTGGAGCACCCACTAATGTTTGACCCGTTTGCTTTAAGTACCAATCGATTACTGGCTGTAAGTCTAAGATGTACTCATTGATTCCGCGGTAGTTACCCTCACCATCGCGCATTGCTTGATAGTGGTGAACCACGAATTTATCAGGACCGTGAGTTGGAACATTTACTTTAACAATATCTTGTTTGCCCGTACGTAATTGATTCAAGACCCAAGAAACGTTTTTGTGCGTTTTCGGTGGGTGACATTTCGCCAATGGATTCCCTACCTGTGCTGGCCAACGTTTCGCTAACATTTCTTCTGGTTCAGCATTGCGGTTATAATATAAGAATTGATTGTTTTCATCCGCGAATGTTAATTCAAGTGGCATTGAGTTCAAGAAAATGTTTAATTGGTCGACTGTTAATAGACCGCGGTCTAATTTTACATACGTGTCGCCCTCAACTGCATTCACTTTCTCTGCCGCTTGTTCTAACCAATCGTCGGCCTCTTTGTCCACACCTTCTACCGTCGTTGCGACTTGACCTGTTGCCCATAAATCTTCCACTGCTGGTGCCTCCTTCGGCGCTGCTGGTTTTTCTAAAACTGAGACCACTTCGATAAAGCGTAAGAATTTTTCTAAACATAGACCCAAGAATTTTGTAGTCCCTGCATCTTTTAAATCGCCGGCTTCGTCAAACGCTTCTTTTACATTTCCAAGTAAGAATTCATTACCTGGTAATACAATGGCGTTCACGCCTGGTGAGTCTAAAATTTGGCGTAAGTCTAACTGCGCACGTGATGAACCTTGTTTGAAATATGAAGCGCCAATAATCATCACTGGCTTGTTTTCGAAAGGATGTATTTTGAAAGATAGCCATTCGATGACACTCTTAAGAGCTGCTGGAATTGTGTGGTTATGCTCAGGTGTTGCGATAATCACACCGTCAGCCGCCTTGATTTTAGCTGCTAAAGTTTGAATGACAGGCGTTTCTGTTTGGTCGTCGGATTGATTAAACAATGGAACATCTTTAATTTCTAAAACTTCTAATTCAAATTTCGACTTAAAGTGCTTTTCGATAAATTTTAACAAAATACGATTATACGATTGGTCGGCGTTAGATCCTACAAGTCCTACTAATTTCATCATTCAATTTTCCTCCTATTAATTATCCCAAGAAAAGTTTTCAGCATGTGCTTTATTGGCGGCATGTGCCTGATTTAATTGACTCATAATTTCAATAAAGCGTAAGAAATCTGCAAATAAGCCATTTAATAAAGTAATGTTTTCTTCATCGACTAAATTGCCATCCCCATCGAATGCTTGTAAAGAGTGGCTTAACAAGAATTCTGAACTTGGCATAATACGCGCTTTTAATTCTGGTGCATCTAAGATTTGACGCAAATGTTGTTGCGCACGTGATGATCCTAATGTTCCGTAAGATGCGCCCGTAATCATAACCGGCTTATCGACAAAAGGTACGACACCATATGACAACCAACTTAAAGCATTCATTAAAGCGGCTGGCACTGAATGATCGTATTCAGGCGTACTAATAATAACACCATCAGCTGCCTCAATTTTTTCAGCTAAGGCCTTTGCATTGTCAGGCAATGTTTTATCAGCTGGTTTATTGAATAGCGGCAGATCTTTAATTTCCACTAATTCGATGTTAGCTTGCGTTTCAAAATGCTTTTGCATGTATTCTAATAGTGTGCGGTTCGTTGATTTATCTGAGTTTGTCCCTACGATTGCGATTAAATTTACCATTTATTTCTCCCCCTGTTTAACTGACTCTTCCATCTTCTTTAGTTCTGCTAATGCGACTTTGTTGCGATTAATTTTCGAATAAGCTCTGGCATCGTGAATCAATTCCAGAATTTCATGAACCGGCGCTGCTTGCTTGATCGCATTCTTCGCTAATTGAATCGCAGCGCGCGCCAAGTAATAGGTTACGTGATTATCTGAGCAAATGTTAATCGCATAATGACACAACACATCACTTGCTTCGATTTCATCAATCTCTGAATAAAAGACAGCCGTCTGAAACAGAATGTGTAACACACGCCAAGTATCTTCAATTGTACGGTTGGGATATTCATAAATTCGTTCTAAAACTTTCTGAAAGTAAAACTCCGCCTTATCTTGGTCGTCTTCTCTCATGTAGACCATGCCTATCCCCGTATAGGCAAGCAAATGAAATATTTCCGAATCTTCATTGTGTTTAGCTGTAATGATTTGATCAAAAATAAACAAAATATCCATCGTCGGCGATTCTGCGTAAATCTCTAAGAAGCCATTCAAATAATGATAACGTAAGTCTAAGATTGAATCCTCTTCTAAAGCTTTTTGATCAATCGTCGTTAATAGTTGACGCGCTAGTTCAAATTCGCTGGTAATTAGCCAGAATTCAATTTGGTTCATTTTCTCAACGGCTTCAGAATTCTTCACACCCACTTTCGGGAATAATTCCCCTAGTGGCAAGTTCAGACGATTACAAAGTTGGATCAGTATTTTTAAATTGGGAACTTGACTGTTATTCTCAAATCGACTCAGTGTTGCTTGAGTACAAATCCCTTCACATAATTCGCTTTGTGCCAAACCTAGACGTTTTCGCGTTTCAACAAATCTTTCAATATCCAAAGGTACACCTCCCCATTCCTCAAGCTGCTTTCCACTTCATTTTTCTTACGAAAATCGAAAACCACTTATTCTTTGTGTTTGTTTTCACATTTTATAATCAAAGTATACACCCCTATACACGAGGTGTCAAGACAGTTATATAATTTTTTATATAGAGTTTATATCAGATTTTAAAGGCAAAATACTTTCCTATATTAATCACGATTTCTCTAATAAAGATTGCTTATAAATAATCTTTTCGACCTTTAATACAGACCTAGCTAGGTCTCCCTTCAAAGTGATTTTTTATTTCAATGTGTTAACTCGACTTCTGAGTTTGATGATTGAAGCCCTCAATGTTCAAACTCAAACCGCGAGTTTAAACATTGAATCAGTATTTGACTGCTTTATCCAAAAAAACTGTCAAAATATGAGATTTCAAGGACAAAAAACCAGTTGTGCATCACCTTATAGGGGATGCTTCTCTTTCAATGTGTTAACTCGACTTCTGAGTTTGATGATTGAACCCCTCAATGTTCAAACTCAAACTGCGAGTTTAAACATTGAATCGGTATTTGACTGCTTTATCCAAAAAAACTGTCAAAATATGAGATTTCGAGGACAAAAAACCAGCTGTGCATCACCTTAAAGGTGATGTTTGTCTTTCAATGTGTTAACTCGGCTTCTGAGTTTGATGATTGAACCCCTCAATGTTCAAACTCAAACTGCGAGTTTAAACATTGAATCAGTATTTGACTGCTTTATCCAAAAAAATTGTCAAAATGTGAGATTTCGAGAACAAAAAACCAGCTGTGCATCACCTTAAAGGTGATGTTTGTCTTTCAATGTGTTAACTCGGCTTCTGAGTTTGATGATTGAAGCCCTCAATGTTCAAACTCAAATCGTGAATTTAAACATTGAATCAGTATTACCCAACACGGTAAGAAACTCTCGCCTCTCTGCTTAAAAAATGCTGTTTAGATTATAAAACGTAGCTCAGCGACTTGTTTTCCAATGTGGTACACTAGGTGATTGACTGGAAAGGACCTCACAACCGTGAGGCTTTGAAAACGACAACAGCCTTGGAAAACATTCAGCTGAGGGAAGTAAAAAACTTGATAAATCAACATAAAACTTATAAAACCTTATATTACAAAAAAACGCAGCCTCTACAGCCGCGTTCATGTTCTAAAACTCTAATTTGAAGCGATCGATTAAGAAGCGGGCTAAACCGTCTTCGTTATTCGAATATTCAGTCACTTCATCTGCCACAGATTGTAGTGCTGAATTCCCGTTAGCTATCATGACCCCTGTTCCTGCATAGTCCAACATTTCAAGGTCATTTTGTTCATCACCAAATGCGATAACATTTTTCGCATCAATTTGGTAATAACGTGCTACCCGATCCACTCCAATTGCCTTATGAATCCCGTGACGTACCACTTCTAAAACGGGTGCTTCTCCACCCCATGTTTTCACATCGATATAGTCACCAAAAATTTGGTTAACATTTTCTTCGATGGTACGTTGGTGCTCACGTTGACTTAACAGTAATAACGCTGTGGGGTCACGGAAAACTGTTTCACGCGACAAGATGCCACGTTCTTCTAAACGCATCCAATCGTAAATCCCAATGGTTGCTGATCCTTCTCGTTTAGCATCTTCATCGCCGAACGATAAGCGACGCGAATATAACTGGTCCTCACCTTCGATTAACATTAAATCAATTGCTAACTTATCTTGTTGATCCAATAACTCTAACGCTATGTCGCGTCTTAAACTTTCATGATAACCTTCTGACCAAGTACGCCCTGGAAAATGACACAGCGCCCCATTATAATTGATCATCGGACGACGAATTCCCAACTCTTCGTAAATTCCTGCACTACTGCGGTAAGGACGACCTGTTGCGATCGTTACAACATGTCCTCGCTTATTTAATTCACGTAACGTTCGAACCGTCAACGAACTCAATTTCGACTCTTCATTCAAAGTCGTTCCATCCAAATCAATCGCAATTAACTGACGTTGCATCCCAAAACTCCCCTTCATCCAAACAATTTTACCTATTATACCAAACAATCCATGACTACAAAATAGTTACTTTTATTGGACAAGTAGGTAGATTGCCAAACCGAATGACACCATTGCTGATATAACGGACATTAGCACAGTAAAGTCAAATTCACGCCTTTCACGGTACTCTTCAATCGCAGTCCATGACATAAGTGAGCCAATGGCTCCACATAACAATAGACTGAATTCTCTCGATTCAATATACCCCATCCTTAACAAAAGCCAAACACTTAGCATTACCACAATATATAACACTCTTACTCGAGTGAACCGTTTTTTACGTCGCATAAGCATCCTCCCTATACAAAACCGTCTAACCTCAGTATGAGTTACTCACTCATCCCGGATTAGGCGGCTGTTCTTACACACTTTAATTTAAGCTAAATCTTCAATACGTGCTAACAAATCTTTTTGTATATCTCCAAGACCTAACGCTAATGGCTTTAAATTTAATTTGTATGTCTTATCATTCGTTTCCAAGACAATTTTCTTCACTAAGGCACCCGAAACTTTCACCCTCGTTACTTCACTCAACGGCACTGTATCCACGGCCACTTCTTTAAACGACATGTTCATTTGAACCAGCGTCAACTTCTCGTCATCAAGCACCATGACGTAGTATTTTGGCAAAGGGATGTTGAATAATTTTGCTTCCTCAACGTAGCCCGCGACCGCGTTCGGCCCACCATATTTAGCTTGAATCGCTCTGACGTCATCTTTTCCTATTGTCAATTTCATTACAATCACCTCTCCCTAATTAAATTATACAAAACCACTCAGGACAGGTCGAATGATAACCCTCCTAGCCAGAATACTTACAAAAATTGTTCGCATATTATTCGCTATTAAGTCTTTGCGTGTGCTATATTCAAACTAACAGATAAACTGAAGGAGGTTTCAAATTGCAAAATAACCACATCGAACGTTCCTCGCAATTATTCTATGCCCAGCTAATACTCATTGGGCTGGCCATTGCACTCTTAACTGCTGCTGGACAGGGGACGTTACCTGTTTTGACGCCCGCCTTAATATTGAGCGAGATCACGCCCATCAGTTTCGGGATTTGGACGATTTTGTTCGGCAGCGTTTTTCTAGGCATTGCACGTTTACTGGCCCCAAGGACGAGAGAAAACTTTTTGCAACAAATTCTAGCCACAATCGGTATTGGCCTGTTGATTGATATCGGCTATATGCTATTTAAAGGCATCGCTAGTGCTAGCTTTTTAAGTCAAGTTTTCTTTGTTTTGGTAGGTTGCCTACTGCTAGCTGGCGCAACTTATTTACAAACTGAAAGCCAACAACTTGTCTTTTCGGCCGATGTGCTGACTAACGCAATCGAGCAGCGTTCCGGTTTGCACCTGACGAATAACTTTCATGTGATCGATATTATCGGCCTTGTCAGTGGTATCCTGCTGGCCTATTTCATTTGGCAAAGCTTTCACGGCATCGGCATGGCAACTTTTATTCCGCCTTTCTTAGTTCCTTATTTCTACTATTTAATCGACCAAGCTGTAATGAAGTTAGAAGGATAAAGTATGCAACTCCTCACCTAGATTTGGTGGGGAGTTTTATATCGTTGGGAATCGCTGACTTTTTGGGTGCGGGGCCATCTAGTCTCATTAGCCCATCGTTCAAGTCATTCACACCATTATCCATCACTTCAGTTACCTTTCCGAAATGCCCAAACCAGGCTTTCACGGACATTCGTCTAACCAAACAAAAACAGATCCCACAACAGGACCTGCTTCATTACTTGCTACTATTATATAACTACTCTGCTGGCTCCAACTTAATCTCACGAAAATCACTAACAATTTTGGCTGTCGCACTCAGATCTTGTTCAGGATACTGACTATCCCGAAAACCAATACAGTACATGCCAGCTGACTGCGCGGCTAAGGAACCATTGCGCGAATCTTCAATCACGATGCAATCCTCAGGCGCCACACCCAACATTTCTGCAGCACGCAAGAATACATCCGGTGCAGGTTTCGAATGTTCGACTTCTTCCCCACTCACCAAACAATTGAAATACACATCGGCATCTAAATGCTCAACCGTTCTGATTATTTCAGATTTTGGCGAAGACGAAGCGACTGCCAACAAGTATCCTTTTTCGGAAGCTTCCACAATAAATTCGCGAATATAAGGATACGTTTTTAAGCCATCACGCAAAACGATTTGTTCGCGTTTCTCTAACATTTGTTCAATATATACAGCGGGTTCTTCTGGTAATGCATAGTCCTCTACAATATGTTCCCAAGTATACTCATGCGTTGTTCCAACAAAACCGTAAATATATTCCTCGCTAATTGCATGCCCCAAACTCTCTACCTCTGCTTTAATCGCAGCCGTATAAGCATATTCTGAATCAATCATTACGCCATCCATATCAAATATTATCGCCTTCATCGCAAACTCCTTTTGGATCATCATTTTTTTACAAGGCTTACATCTCTATTATAGTCCATCTAAAAGCCAACTTAAATGTATATCAGAAAGCCTCGGATAAATCCAAAGTTTTCAAATTATGTTTATTAATTTCAATTCAGTAATACAGCGTTCCTTTTATTGGTTACTAAGCGTAACTCAGCGACTTGTTTTCCATAGCGGTATAAAGGGCAATCGGCGTAGCTTGCTCTGACTTTGAGCATAGCGAATCAGACAGAACCTAGCCGATTGAGCTGGAAAAGCACTAACTTCAGTGAGACTTTGAAAGCGACCACCGCCTTGGAAAACAATAAGCTGAGAGAAGCGCATATTTTGAAAAATCAACATAAAACTTATAATTCCTAAATAGACAAAAAAACCACCATCCTAAGACAGTGGCATTCTATCAAAATATTTTGACAAATATGTGCGCTTACTTATCCTCTACTGCTTGCTCATCTTGCGGCTCTAATTGAGTCTTTTCTTCATCTAAAGTCAAAGCTCCATCCTGCATATAATAAACCTTATCGCAGTGACCAATCAAGCGCTCATCATGAGTGACCATAATGGTTGCTTTATCTTGTTCCTTTGTTTCACGCGCTAGAATTTCGACTACCTCAAAAGCGCGTTCAGTATCCAGGCTAGCCGTCGGTTCATCGGCGAGAATCACTGAAGGATCATGATAGAGGGCTCTTGCAATAGCGACTCTTTGGCGTTCACCACCTGACAGATCACTTGGGTATTTGTCTCTTAAGTCTTCAATATCCAATTGCTTCAACCATTTATCCACGACTTCGCGCTGGAACGGTTCGTGGCGTATTTTGTTAACGAGTTTTAATTGATTCTCGACGGTCAGGTAAGGAATCAGATTGGATGCTTGCAGAATAAAGCCAATTTCGTTAAAGCGTAGCTTCGTGCGCTCTTTATCGGCGACTTCGCTAAAAGGTTCATTGTTAATCAACACTTTGCCTTCCGTTGGCGTCTGTAGACCGCCAATAATCGTCAGGAAAGTACTCTTGCCTGAACCACTCGGTCCAATTACAGCCACAAATTCACCCTTTTCAACGGAAAAATTGGTGTCTTTTAAGGCTAGAATTTCCTTGCTGCCATCGTTAAATTTCTTACTGACACCTTGTACTTCAATTGCTTTCATGTAAGTTCCTCCTTATCCAATTGCTTCCAGTGGATCGATTTTCGCTACGGTTCTGACTGAGAAAAAGGCACCCAACAAGGCAAAGACAATCATCAAACCTGAAATAATTAACATAAAATACGGATTAGCCATAAAGGGGACTGTGCTTGGTAAGAAAAAGGCAGTCGCTACCGTTAACAATAGACCAATGCCGACACCCAAAACAGCTAAAATTAAGGTTTGCGCTAAAACTGACAGCGCAATATAACGTGTCGAGATACCTTGGGCCTTCATTACACCAAACAAACTTGCTTTCTGAACCGTCAGCACATACATAAAGATACCGATCACCACGGCCGCAATCACAATTAGAAAGCCAATCATTAAAGCAAACGTTAAGACTTGAGCCATGTAGCCTGGTAATTCTTGGACATAATCTTCAATGGTGTACAAGCGCAGACTATCATCCTCCAATGTGACTTGGTTTAAATTGTCATCTCGCACCACGAAGGCGCTAATTCGACCTGCAGGTGATTGATCCTGTTCTTCGAAACGTATTTCCTGATAGGTCGGAATCGTCGTATATAAAACGGGCGAGACACTAAACTTCGCATTCTCAGTGAAGCCAACTACTTTAACCGTTAAATCACTCCCAGCTAAATTCAGTTCGTCACCCAACGCTACACCAAACTCTTCCTTCATACTAATATCCGCCACCACTTGATGGTCTTCCGTCACAGCTTCCCCTTCAATTAGTTCAGGGATTAGAAACTCATCGGGATGCACCCCGAAAAAGTTGACGGATATTTTGTCATCTTCGTTGTTTGAATCTTTGGGACGTACGACGTTCGGGGTAGTCCCCAGCATTGCGATTTCCTCGGCGTCAATCGCATCACGCAAGCTATTCCCCATCATCGACATATTGATATTACCATTGGCTTCATCGGTTAGGACGATTGCGGTCGCGTCCCATTTATCAATTGCCGTGCGGTTATCCTGAGCGAGACCATAAGCCAAACCCGTCAAGAAATAAACGAGGTAACTCACTAATACCATCACACCTATAATTAAAGCAAAACGTGTCTTTGAATATTTAATTTCATTCCATGCTAAAAACATTTACTTCATCACCTCTCCCTGAAACTTATCATCCGATAAATTTATATTAAGTCTATTTGACAGGTAATCACAGCACAGTTAATATGTGTTATGATATTAACACGATATTCATGAAAGGAGCACCCATGGACTCTAACGATAATAAACCTAATCATTCACTTCCAATCCAGCCTTACACAACCCGTTACCTCATTCTCGAAAAGGCTCAAGAGCACTTTATGCGAGACGGCTATAAAGCAACTTCAACCCGTCGCATTGCCAAGGAAGTGGGCATTACTCAACCTAATCTTTATCATCATTTCGCTAACAAGGAGGCTCTCTATATTGCTGTCCTCGAAATGGTCGCGAACAACGCAATGGATGATTTAAAATTAATCCCGGCAGAAACCGACCATCAATTAGAGGAGACTCTCATTAAAATGACGTATTATCTACGTGAAACGCATCCTTATAATTTTCCCGTTATGTTTAATGATATGAAGAAAGAAATTTCACCTGAAACCAGTTTCGCCCTCTACAAAATATTTCAAAAAGCCTACTTACAGCCATTTATCGACTTATTCGAGGAAAATTCTGCTCAATTGATTGAAAATTTCGATGCAGACTTATTAGCAAATCATTTCTTCTTAGTTATTTCACCATACATGAATCCCGATAACCTGTCATACAGTAAACTATCGATTGAGACTATTATCGACTTTTTCTTAAACGGTATCAAACGATAAGCCTTATTCAATCCATAAAAACAGCCGCATCCCTCGTTAAAGGATAGCGGCTGTTATTTAATTAACCCACAATTCTATTCTTAATTACCACTTGATCGACATTTAAATTTGTCCGTGTCGTGACATTGGCCATAATAATATCCGCCACATCTTCAGGGTCCATCAACTTTTGAATCGACTCACTTTCATAAATCCCGTCCCAAAAATCTGTCTTCATTCCGCCCATATAAGCGCTTAACACACGCACATTTGTATCAGCCAATTCCACCAACAAACTCTCGGTAAAACCGCGCACCCCAAACTTACTGGCACAATAAACTGCTTCCGTCGCCTTACCTGTCAAACCAGCCGTCGAAATCACATTCAAAATACTGCCCGCATCACGCTCGCGCATATTTGGCAACACTTCCTGCGTACAATAAATCGTTCCCTTCAAATTAATATCAATCATCTGATCAATCTGTTCATCCGTAATCAACTCCGCCTGAGCAAAATAGCCCACCCCAGCATTGTTAACTAACACATCCACACGACCAAACGCCTCAAGAATTTGACTCATCACGCTGACCACATCGCTCCGCTTCGATACGTCCATCGAATAAACCGATGCCGCCTCCAACTGATACTTCGCCACTACTTCACGCAAAGCACTCTCACGACGCCCCAGCAAACAAACGTGATAATCCAACTCCGCAAAACGCTTCACTAAAGCCGCACCTAAACCCGTCCCCGCTCCAGTAATGACCACAACTTTCTTCTCTGACATACGAACTCCCCTTTCCACAATACGGCTCATTTCGTATTCTGGCGATATATGATACTTAAAACTTTCTATTTACCACTAGATTAACAGTAAAAGAGACAGTATACAATGAAACTGTCTCTGGTGTATTTAAAATTTAAATGGATAAAGTTATCTTTTTAAAAACGTGATTCGATCCAACCAGATATCGCTAAACGATTACAAAAGTATTACAATATTCTCATGGTGGTGGATTTCACTTAAAATAACTAATTATTTATAGGTTTTGTGAGACATAACCTTATATTTATTATTGATTTTGGTGAACTTTCCCACCTCTGTTTTGAAAAGTGCTACTTTTTTCTGCAGCCTCCCATTGAATCCCTCAAAAAAAGTAGAAGATTAGCGAGGCACCAATCTTTTACTTTTAGGATTGTTATGGAGGTTAACCTTTTGAACTTGCCGAGATATTCATTCCTTCTATAAAATACCGCTGGAACAGGAAGAATACGACTACTGGGAACAAGACAATTAGAGAGCCTGCCATCATATAATTCCATTGAGTCGCTACTTGACCTTTAAATACTCGTAAGCCGATTTGTAACGTATAGAGCGACTCATCATTTAGATACAATAACGGCCCTAGAAAATCGTTCCAAATATAACAAACAAAAGCAACGCTAAAACAATAAAAGCATAAGATAGAATAATTGTGCTTCCTTAAATCTTTCAAAACCAAGTCTGCCTTTTGATTCTATTAACACTTTTAACCTCTTCATCAACGAACCGTCCATCTGATTACCTATAGCTGATATCAAGCTCCCAAGTACCCCATTCCAACTTCTTTTCTCAAAGTACTTCACTCAACATTCTTTTCTCAATTTTCTCTTCTTATATTTATCTCCTTACATTTACCTTCTTAAATTTCTCTATTCTAACTTATAGTGGCTCTGCCATGCACTTCCAAGAAATAGTTGTCATTTTTCGATGTGGGATAAACTTAAGACGTCCTCCTCATAAAAATCCGTTTTACTGAGATTGCTCCAGCGAACCTTAACCTTTAAGAACGTTCCACCTCCACTGAACTCATTACAGAACCTAATTTCAGTGGATATGGAAACACCGTTTACCTTCCGAGTCAGTTAGACTACTTTCACATCTCCCTCAGCTAACCAACCAATCACCCCACCTTGATAGCCTAATAGATAAGTCAGGACATGATCCGTTTGCACACGCCGTTCCATCACATCAAAGGTCGTTCCCTTGACCCATGCATCGAGCATTTCACCTGTATAAAATCGACTAGCTGTTTTCAAAACTTGAACTCTCTTCGGTACTACAATACTCCCACTAGCATTAGAACCAGCACCCTCACCAGAAGCCACGTCTTTCAACAACTCATTCACCCGCTTCTGAACGGCGCTCGCATCATAACCCGCCTGAGTTAAAGCCGCAGACCTTGCCGGCGAATTACCCCAGATTCCTAATAGGACTTCCTTCGCCAAATCTTCTACTGTTTTCTGAGTAATCGGCATACTAATCCCACCAGCATCCTTATACTTAGGACGCCCAAAGCCTTTAATGCGCCAATCATTCCAAGCAAACCAATGTTGCGCCACCTTACCATTTGAATTCCCTTCCACGGTTCTAAAACGTTCCCCGGACACTTCCGCTACCCATCCAATATGGTCGGCAAAGCCACCTCCGTCCCAGTCAAAGGTTACGAGATCCCCGACCGCGGGTCTCACACGCCCTAACCAAATCCCTAAACTGCGCATTAACTTAATATGGCGCTCCACCCCACATTCACGCCCCGTCAATGCACTGACACCTGCTTCATCCGCAATTACCGTTACAAAGGCATCGCACCAAGCATCCTGATAAGTCATCTTATAACCACTCGGCCTAGGTAGTACCGCGTTATAGCGATCAATCATCGCTTTGTGCACCGGTCCATTCTGCCAAGCTCCCACATACTTTACCGCAATCGCCACAACTTGTTTAGCAGTCAACCACTACTCCCCCTTTGATTAGAATTGCTTCACCAACATTATCAGACGTTGACTCGTCCTCTTTCGGAACAGGCGTCATCGAACGTACCAGGCTCCCTCCGCTGCCATCATCCCCATCATGATAATTCCGACTCGATACCTGCAGTAAGCCCCCGAAGAAGGCGGTTAGAATATTCACCGTACCGACATACACTTCAATGTTTTCGACACCATAAAGACTACCCAGGCCAGCGATTAAACCTGAAAAGGCCGGCAGAAAAATTAACACAAGCCACTTTAAACGATCATACACTTCATTATTAAAAGACACCCTGAACCACCTCCTTTACTGATAATTTCAATTCACCCAATTCCTGACGAATCTCATCAAACATTCGTTCCATCAAATCTAAGCGTCGCGCCTGAAACGATAGGTTTTTGGCCAAACTTTCACGCATCGCTTTTCCTTCCACAATCTCATCGGCCATCCGGTCAATTCGACTGATTAAAGCTTGAATCGACGCAATCAAGGACACTAACTTCGATAACAAAGTCACCACTGCCACTACGACACCGACCCAAGCACTCCATTCCCCCACCGATAAAGCCAAACCGCCAGCAAATAAACCCAACACACATAACCCCCTTTCCAAAATATGATTCCTAACGCAGCAACAAATCCTTCAACTTCTCCAATTTCCCTGCCAGCTTCTCCTTACGTTTATACATCGTCTGACGACCAACCCCATAATACTCTGCTAATTCAACCATCGACCACGTACCATCACAAAGTAATAAAAACAATTCAAACTCATCGCCCGTTAGGATACGTCTTGCTTCTTCGATAAAGACTAACATCCCCGTACTAGCTGCTTCACCTGGCGCAGTACACACTAATTCTCCCGTACCATAATCTAATAACTCGGCGACATTCTCACTCGGCAGCACCCTTTTTTCTTTACGGAGCAAGGAGATTAACTGCCAGTATAAACCGCGTCCCGCAAATGCTACAAAGCGAATGCGGTCGGCTCCTAATGCTTGCCCGTCGAAGTTTCTTTCAATTTCTAATAACTTCAAACGTAATTCCTGGGCATAATCGTCATAGAACATATGTTGCTGACTCACTTGTGCACGTGCCAATGTACGGTGAATCAACTTTTCAAACTGAGCTAAGACGCGCGACCGATGCAATGACCTAACGTCCATACTCAAACACCTCACTAAAAACAAAGTTAGTCAAAGTCAATAAATTTAACCCATAACAAATACCCAACTTAATCATAGGAGCCCACCCTACCTTTGCCATTGAATATGAACAAAGGTAAGAGGTATGTTTCAATTCCATTGACACACTCGACACGTAAGCGTAATAAGAGTCCATCCTGACTCATGCCAACACTTACAGCTAGAACGTCTTCGTGTTCTAATAGTTCTTCAAGTAAATTTTCCAAATAATCACTACCTCCTTAGTAAATTTGAAATCGTTTACATTTAATACTTAAAATATAAGCCCTCTGGCACTCTTCTCGTATCGCTTCAACTTATTGATTCGATAAGATATTCTGTCGATAAAAACAATCCATAAATTCATGATCGGTCATTTCCAATTCGAAAAAACAACCATTCGTAAATTGATAACTTGGCAAGTTACGTCCATTAATAATATTACTAATCGTACAAGGCGACATGTCAATTCTTTGCGCTAATTCCTTCGCATTCATCCCCTTACTTTTCAAAATATTGCAGAACTTTTCCGCATCAACGGTCATAGACATTTTTCCTCCTTTTGTGTGATACAAGACTTGTGAAACATCAAACAAACTTGATAAAACCAAGATACACCATTCTTTACGTCTTTTCAATAGTAAAATTAACAAATATGAATTTATTTATATTTCACTGTAAACTATCAACATTTTGTTGCGTAAGGATGGTATAAACATATCGGTTCACACATTTAATTGCTACTACTGTGGGTCGAACTTAAATGTTTGGTCCCATTTATATAGAAATAGCCCAACACAACCCTCCATCGCTCGTATAATGATTATTCCGCGCTCTCAGATCCACCTCTCCAGCAGGACGAGTCTTTGGATAGCCATTTCGAGTCCACTAGTCCGCATATCAGGTTCATTTGTTATTCTGTTTGAGCATTAAATTCGCGCATATTC
>NZ_WJQT01000028.1 GCF_009659375.1 Fundicoccus ignavus | reverse complement strand
GTAAGCCATGTCGATTTCCTTTCTTATGTGTTTGGTCGTACTTACATCATAACGGAAATCACTGGCTTTTTGTGTATACAAAAATAGTGCTGATGATTTCTCACCAACACTAAAAATTATAGAACCGGTAAAATAACATAAAACTTATAAACTCTTATAAAACAAAAAAGCGAAAATCATTAACGATTTCCGCTTTTTGCTAAAATTATGCGTTTGCACGCTCTACAACAACATCCCAGTTCACTACTGACCAGAATGCTGCAATGTAATCTGGACGACGGTTTTGATAGTTTAAGTAGTATGCATGTTCCCAAACATCTAAACCTAATAATGGTGTTTGCCCATCTGTAACAGGGTTATCTTGGTTAGGTGTTGAAGTTACTTTAAGATCTCCATTATCTAACACTAACCATGCCCAACCTGAACCAAATCGACCAGCTGCTGCTGCTGCAAATTGTTCTTTAAATGCATCAACTGAACCAAAAGCTGCTTCTAATTTAGCAGCAAATTCTGCTGGAACTTCATTTGCATCTGAAGGAGCTTGTAGTTGTTCCCAGAATAATGTGTGGTTTAAGTGTCCCCCACCATTGTTACGAACTGCTGTACGTTTTTCTTCTGGAACTTCATTTAAGTTCGCAACTAAATCTTCGATTGATTTTTCAGCGAATTCTGTTCCTTCTACTGCATTATTTAAGTTTGTCACATAAGTGTTGTGGTGTTTTGTATGGTGGATTTCCATAGTTTGTGCATCGATTGCTGGTTCTAAAGCATCATAAGCATAAGGTAATTTTGGTAATTCAAAAGCCATAATTAAATTCCTCCTAATTTTTAATACAATCCAATTATAACATTAATTCGAAATAATTCAAAAAAACTGCTCATTTTTAATACGTTTCACTTCCAATTTCAAATGAAGTCGGTTATTAATTTTTTGGTAGATGGTTTCTTATTGAAAATGAACGTAAAATTCGTTTGATAGTAAATAATAAAACTTCTAGTTTAACCAATCCAAATTGGATTACTATAAGCAAAACCTCTATCATATGAATCTGATTCGGGAATTACTGTAACTGCTCCAACTTTTGCAATAACCTCTACTCGATATATTTCATTTTTTTCTACAGATATCAAACTATTCAATTGATAATTAAATTTATCTTGATCTCCAATAAAGAATACTTCCTTAATTTTTTTGAAACGTTTGTCTGAATTTATTTTCCCCTTATAGAACGCGATGCTCTCAAGACCGCCTAAAGGATTAAAAACATTTAAGTTTAGCGTAACATAAGCCGTTTCTTCTTCAATTTCTAGAGTTTCTCCCATCCCTTTACCATTTATATCAAATTGAATTTCTGGACCATTAGATCCCCAAAAAAACACCCTTTTGCATCATTCCATGAATCTCATCATCAGATAATTCATTAATGAACCCTTAATAAATGAATTCCCAATGTTTTCTGAGTATATACTGATTTTCGCTTTAACGAGGCATACATAAGAAAATCTCGGACGAGTCTAAGGACTTTAAATTTCGATTAGTAGTTTCAACTTGATTATATCGCTTTACTTTTGCTGGAATACTTAACGTAGCTCAGTGACTTGTTTTCTATAGCGGTATAAAGGGCAATCGGCGTAGCTTGCTCTGACTATGAGCAAAGCGAAGTAGACAGAGCCTAGCCGATTGAGCCGGAAAAGTACGAACGTCAGTGAGGCTTTGAAAGCGACCTCCGCTTTGGAAAACAATAAGCTAAGCGTAGTACAAAGCTTGATAAATCAACATAAATCTTATAAACCTTTATATTACAACAAACACAAGCCCCAAAAGTTCGAGTAAAAAACTCACTTCTGGGGCTTCATTATTGATCTGTATTTTGATTATAGTTCTTTTTCAAGTTTTTTCATATTATTGAACAACTTAGATGGATTTAATTCTACCATTAGAATACCGCAGAATATTAAAGCAGCACCTATTAATAGATTAATCGTGAGCGCCTCTTTTAATATAATGACTGCCGCAACCATTCCGAAAAATGCCTCTGTAGATAGTATTACAGAAGCTTGATTACTTGTTGTAAATTTCTGTGCATAGGTTTGTAAACCAAAGGCAACTAACGTGCTGAAAAAGCCTAAATACATAATCGGTGATATTGCAGAAATACTTAAGTTGAGCTGTGCTTCTCCTTCAAATAGAACCATTGCCCAAGAAAGTAGCGCTGCAGTACCCATTTGCAACAACATTATTTCCCATGTCGCTAATTCTTCGGCATAATACTCCGTTAGGAATATTTGCAAAGCAAACAACACAGCACAGATTAATGTTAATACATCACCGAAATTCAAGCCTGATACAGCCCCATCTAAAGATAATAAACCAATACCGCCTAGAGTAATACTCGCTCCAATTATCGCATTCCAAGATAAAGGTCTTTTTAAGACAAACCATGTTAGAAATGGAATGATCACAATATTTGTAGCGGTTAGAAAAGCACTCTTTGAAGTTGTTGTATATTGTAAACCGATTGTTTGAAAGGCAAAAGCTAGGAATAAAGTCACACCCATCCAACCGCCTTTACGCATTTTTTGCCAAGTTAATTGCGATAGTTTATTTAAATTCATCCCTAATAAAATGACAAACGCTAGGCTGAATCTTAGTGCGAGTATTTGAAATGGTGTGTAATTATCGAGCGCCAAGGCACTAGCCACAAAACCGGTTCCCCATATAATGGCTACAATTAATAATAGCATTGTTCCCAAATATCTTTTCATATAAACCTCCAATTTAAAAATAACCTTTGGAAGAACGTTTCTCCCAAAGGTTGTTTAAATATTATGATTAATCTTTTTTCTTAGTTGCTTTTTCACGAGCACTCTTATCTAAAATTTGTTTACGTAAGCGAATGCTTTCTGGCGTTACTTCACAGTACTCATCTTCATCCATAAACTGAATTGATTCTTCTAAAGTTAATTTACGTGGGCGTTTAATTACAGATGTTTGGTCTTTATTAGCAGAACGAACATTCGTTAATTGTTTTGCTTTCGTAATATTTACTGTTAAGTCATTCTCACGATTATGTTCACCAACTATCATACCCGCATAAACTTCCGCACCTGGTTCAATAAAGATTGTTCCACGGTCTTCTAAGTTCATGATACTGTAGGTTGTCGCTTGACCGTTATCGATTGATACTAATGTACCATTACGACGGCGACCAATACTTGCATTGATCATTGGACGATATTCATCAAATGTATGGTTAATAATACCATAACCACGAGTCATTGACATAAATTCAGTTGAGAAGCCAATTAAACCACGAGCTGGTACAGAGAATACCATACGAATTTGACCATTACCTGTGTTAATCATGTCAGCCATTTCTGCTTTTCTTTGACCTAAAGCTTCAATAATTGATCCCATATATTCTTCTGGGGTATCGATTTGTACACGTTCAAATGGTTCAGATTGAACACCATCAATCTCACGAATAATTACTTTTGGACGTGAAACTTGGAATTCATAACCTTCACGACGCAT
The DNA here is from genome assembly GCF_009659375.1 of Fundicoccus ignavus. GTDB lineage: Bacteria > Bacillota > Bacilli > Lactobacillales > Aerococcaceae > Fundicoccus > Fundicoccus ignavus. Next base: position 25,634 of record NZ_WJQT01000028.1, on the reverse strand, counting down.
GTTTTCAATTAAAATTGATAAATGTAATTCTCCACGTCCAGCTACAACAAATGCATCTGGAGAATCAGTTGGTGTAACTTTTAATGACACATCCGTTTGTAATTGTTGCATTAAACGATCACTTAAATTACGGGAAGTTACATATTTACCTTCACGACCTGCAAATGGCGAGTTGTTAGTTAAAAATGTCATCTCAATGGTTGGTTCATCAATATGTAAAATTGGTAAAGCTTCTTGTGTATCAGTAGAAGTAACTGTTTCACCAACGAAGATATCATCCATACCTGATAATGCAATTAAATCACCAGCAGTTGCTTCAGTAATTTCTACACGATCTAAACCAAAGAAACCTAAAATTTTCGTTACACGGAAGTTTTTAGTCGAACCATCAATTTTTATTAATGATACGCTATCTCCAACTTTAATTTTACCACGGAATACACGACCAATACCGATACGTCCTACATATTCACTATAGTCTAATAATGAAACTTGAAATTGTAAAGGTTCGTCACTATTATCTACAGGTGCTGGAATATGTTCCAATACAGCATCAAAAATTGGATCCATTGAATTTTCTTGGTCAGCCGGATCAGAGGATACGCTTGAGGTACCGTTTAAAGCCGAAGCATAAACAACCGGGAATTCCAATTGGTCATCATCTGCACCTAATTCAATTAATAACTCTAATACTTCGTCAACAACTTCTTCAGGACGAGCAGAAGGCTTATCAATTTTGTTTACAACTACAACTGGTGTTAAACCCTGTTCAAGTGCTTTTTTCAAAACGAAACGCGTTTGTGGCATTGTTCCTTCATAAGCATCAACTACTAAGATTACTCCATCAACCATTTTCAAGATACGTTCAACTTCTCCACCGAAGTCCGCGTGTCCTGGTGTGTCTAGAATGTTTACACGTGTGCCTTTATAATCTACGGCAGTGTTTTTAGCCAAAATAGTAATTCCACGTTCTCTTTCAATATCATTACTATCCATTGCACGATCGCCTATGTCAGTACGAGCATCTAATGTGCTAGATTGTTCTAGTAGTTCATTTACTAGAGATGTTTTACCGTGGTCAACGTGAGCAATAATTGCGATATTACGAATATCATTACGAGTTTTCATTAATTTCCCCTATTTCTTTTGTTTCTTTAAGTAATTGCAATGCTTCCGCATGCACCAATGGATTTCCAAATACCACTGGACAGCGTTTTAACAGATTTAATGTTTGATTATCAGGTGTTGTTGCTTTAAAGCCAAGTGCTTCACACAATGCCCAACCAGCAGCGAAATCCCATGGCTGTAATCCACAAGAATAATATACGGCTACTTCTCCTTTTAATACTGAAATAATTTCTAAAGCGGCCGCGCCATAAGCTCTTGCGCCAAGTGATTGAGTTAATAATGCTAATGAATTGCCACGATTAGTCGCAAACATCCCAATATTTCCAACAATCAACGCTTCACTTATTGTTTGAATCTTGAAAGGTTCCAGAATTTGATGATTCCTAAAAACACCCACACCAACAATACCATAATACAAATCATGGCTCGTTACATCATAGATATAACCTGCTTTTGGTAAGCCGTCCTCAAAAATAGCTAGCATAATGCCAAAATTTTTCTTTTGTTTGACAAAATTTAATGTTCCATCAATTGGATCAATTACCCATACAGTACCCGACACATCTGTTACAGGGGCATCGTTTATTCCTTCTTCACCAATAATTTGGTGTTCTGGATAATGTTCACGAATCTTCTGAACAAAAAATGTTTCTGTTGCTTTATCCATCTCAGTAACTAAGTCAGCTGCATTTTTCTTTTCTTCAATCTTCAAATCTCGCTGGTGAGACCTTCTCAATTCTTCTGCAGCAGTCTCCATCCAGACTAATATGCGACTATGCATCTGATAATCAAACATAAAATCCTCCTAAGATACTTTAATTTTACGTGTTTTAGTCGTTGCTTGACTCACATCTCCTTCTTTTAACAGCTCACGCATTCGTTTTACGGTCTGATAAATCGAGTAATTCGAAGCAGCTTGAAATGCTTTATCAATTTGCTTTTCACCACTAATACTTGTCACAACTTCTTTAAACACGCGATATTTCGCTTGGAAATCCATTACGTCAATTCCAGCTTCATAAGCAGATTCAACTGCAGCTAAGAAATCAATTACTTTTACCATTTCTTCAGTAGACCAATCCGGATCTAACGGGTAAGCATATTCATTCACTCAGTTTCCCTCCATCTTATTAGCCATCAATCTTATTCCAACTTATACTATAACGCATTTGAAGCTGAATGAAAAAGAATTCTTTCCGATAAAACGCTTACCTCATAAAAATTTAATCTTTTTCTTTTATTGGATCCCTAAAATCACAAATAAAATACGCAAAAGTCTCTAATCTATTGTTAAACGCTCAATTATTTCACGATGTTCTGGATAATCTATTAATAATTCATCTTGGTTGAATAACTCAAAATCTTCGTATTCAAAACCAGGTGAAACCATACAACTTACCAAGGCATAATTCTCTTCAACTGTCGAACCAAAAATAACATTTTTAGGTACAACTGCTTGCAATTGCTGGCCCGCTTCAATATCTTTCCCTAGCTCAATTGTTTCATAACGTCCGTCAGGATAAATCATATGAATCGTTAAAGGGGATCCTTCATGGAAATACCAAACTTCATCTGCGGTTAATCGATGAAAGTGCGAAGGATTTGAGGACGTTAACAGAAAATAAATACTTGTATACAACGCGCGTCCATCGTGACTTGAGTGTGATTTTAAGATTTGCTTAAAATAACCGCCCTCTTGATGACCTTCTAATTGTAATTGCTCAATCCAATATTCTACTGTTTGCAAAGCATTTTCCTCCTATCTATTTTATCCAGTTTATCATTTTAACGATTATGAGGCTAATTGTAATACTTATATTTTGTCTGTAAATGTTTGATCAAATTTAAAACCTTCAGCTAAGTATAATACTTGGCTGAAGGTCTTAACTAAAGTTTAATCAACTAATTTTAATAGATTTGCAATAAATGGTGCTTCATTCACCTTTAAGTTATTGAATCCATCGCGGTTAAAACGTTCAAAGTTCGCATTAAGCCCTAGTATATGTCCGGTAGGATCTGTCATCGCATCAATTCCTAATTCACCTTCAAAGAAGTGTGTATATTTAGATAAAATTTGTTGTTCAAATTTCTTCTCATCTAAATCGATAATCAAGCTATATCCTGCAAGTGAAGTTGAGTAAGCGCCTTGAGCAGCATACGCACTATCTTTAATCACATTAACATCAACCACTGTTGAGATAAATTTCTCATATGGATTGGCTTTGAAGTCAATTTGCGTACCTGGCTTAACTTCACCAAATTCAATTAATCCACTTCTGACGAAACCAGCAAACGATGCACCAATAGCCAGAATATGTTTAGTTTGAATAAATGATTCTAACTCATCTTTTAAATCTGCAATTAACAATTCAATTGCTTGTCCATAGTGAAGACGATTCGATAAAATTGATCCATCTGGGAACGCTAATACATCGTAATCTGATAATCTAGTTTTTAATTCAGCAATTGAAGCAGCGTAACCCAACTCTTCTTTAATCACAAAGAATTCAACGTTTTTAGTATAGCGTTTAAAAGCTTCATATAAATCATATTCACCGTTAACTCCGGTAATGACTGGAATTAACACTTTCGCATCACTTGATAATTCTGGGATTTCCAACGCTTCTGTTTTCTCTGCACGTTTTACAAGTTCTACTTGGGTAAATACTTCAGCTAGAGGAGCATTATAAGCCGTTGCTAATTCAGCAAGTGAGTAAGTTTGATCTAATTTTACTTCATTCGTTTCATTTGTTTCACCAATTAATTTGGCATTGGCTGGCATTGGTAAATCGCTAGCTACTTCAATAATGTAACCTAAAGCAACTTTTGTATTGACAAATTCTGGTTTAATTTCGAAGCCAATACCATTACCTAAAGCCATTTCAACGAGATTAACCTCTAGAGTTTTATCATCTAATGTTGAAATTGAACGAATTTCTTTGTTAACTAACATGGCTTGAATCTGGTCAAACAAACTCGTTAATGCTTCTGTTTCGATTTCATCTTGAGCATTTCTTTCGGGACTTAGTAACCATAGTTTTGAATTTTTAGCTTTCAGCTCACGCGATACCACTAATCGTGCGTCTGTAGGCGCTACTGCAAAACTAATTAATGATGGCGGAACTGTTAATTCTTCGAATGTTCCACTCATACTATCTTTACCACCAATTGCCGCTAATCCTAATTGCTTCATTACTTTAAAGGCACCTAATAAAGCACCCGTTGGTTTACCCCAACTTTCAGGACTTACCATACGTTCAAAGAATTCCTGGAATGTTAGACGGATTTCTTGATAAGGTACTCCTAAAGCTACTGCTTTTGCAATTGAATTAAGGACTGCATAGTATGCACCATGATAAGGTGAAAGGTCAGCTAATTCAGGTTTGAAAGAAACAGACATTACGGATGCAGTGTGAGTATCTTTACCTAAAACAGGAATTTTAGCCACCATACCTTCTTGAGGTGTTAGTTGATACTCTCCACCTAAAGGTGCTAATACAGTTCCTTTACCAATCGTAAAATCAAAGTTTTGCGCTAACGCTGCTTGACTCGCATTATTCACATCAGAAAGTTGCTTAAGAATATCACGATTTTCTTTAAAGAAGTCACCAATTGCTTGTGATTCTATTTGTGCTTGAGCAGTTTTGGCACCACCATTTTCATCAAGGAATGTACGTTTCAAACGTAATACTTCTTCGCCTTGATAATTCATCACCATATAAGGAGAGTCAGTAATTGTCGCAACAACGCTCGCTTCTATATCTTCAGCTTCTGCAAGAGCAATAAATTGGTCAATATCTTTTGCCGCTACTACGACAGCCATTCTTTCTTGTGATTCTGAGATTGCAATTTCACAAGGATTCATACCTGGGTATTTAGTTGGGACTTTATCTAATTCGATTGTTAAGCCGTCAGCTAATTCGCCGATTGCAACTGCTACTCCCCCTGCACCAAAGTCGTTACATTTTTTTATTAATCGTGTTGCTTCTGGTTGACGGAATAGTCGAATGATTTTACGTTCAATGGCTGGATTTCCCTTTTGAACTTCAGCACCTTGTAATTCTAATGACTTTTCAGTTTGAACCATTGAAGAACCTACAGCTGCACCCAAACCATCACGACCAGTGCGACCACCTAATAAAATCACTACATCAGACGCTTCCGGTTTGATTCGAACCACATTATCGACGGGAGCTGCAGCTACTAATGCACCTAATTCCATACGTTTCGCTTCAAAACCATCATGATAATATTCTTTTACATATCCAGCTGTTTGACCAATTTGGTTACCATAGTCAGAATAACCTTGCGCAGCTTTTTGAGAAATGACACGTTGAGGTAATTTACCCGCTAGTGTTTCATCATAAGCTATTGTAGGGTTTTTAGCTGCTGTAATACGCATTGCTTGATGAACATAGCTACGTCCTGATAGAGGGTCACGAATCCCACCACCAATACAAGTCGCTGCTCCGCCGAAAGGTTCAATTTCTGTTGGGTGGTTATGTGTTTCATTCTTAAAGTATAGTAGATAATCTTCTGTTTCGCCTTCTACATCTACTTCGATACGAACACAACATGCATTCACTTCATCTGATTCGTCTAAGTTTTCTAATAAACCTAAACGTTTAGCGTCACGTGCATTAATTGTCGCTAAATCCATCAATGTTACTTGCTTAGGTTCAACTCGATCGGCAAAAACAATCGAACGCACTTCATTGTATTCACGAATTGTTTGTTCAATTGCATCTCGATATTGTCCATCCGTTACTTGAATGTCTGTTAATTCTGTCATGAATGTTGTATGACGACAATGATCTGACCAATAAGTATCAATCACCTTAAGTTGGAAAATTGTGGGTTCAGTACCTTCAGTTTTGAAGTAGTCTTGTACTACTTTAATATCCGATAAGTCCATAGAATAGTCTTGGATAAATGAAACAAGTTCTGCTTCATCAAAATGAGTAAAGCCTTCTACCTTTTCTAAATCAGCATTAGATGAAATTCCCATATCAAAATCTAAAGCAGTAAATGGTACTAACTCACTTTCCGTTTCATTGATAAAGTATGCCTTAAAAGTTGCCACTTCTTTTTCGTTTAATCCTGGCAAATCAATAATACGAGAATGATGAAGCGTCACTTCTTGTTCGCGTAAATTATTAAGAATACGATTGGTCATTTCTTCAACTTCATCGTATTGTCCTAATACTTGACGGTATCTAAACGACGTAGCAAGTTCTAATTCGTCTAGGTTTTCTGTTAAAAATGAACCTGGTAATAATGGTAGTATTTTGCTTAAATCTGATTGCTCATCGCTCTCAAACACTTCATATTGTTTAACTGTTTCAAGATTATTTAAGCCTAAAAATTGTTTTGCTTCTTTTAATAAAAAACTTGAATCGTTAGTTGGGGTAATTATAAATTTACTCATTTGTTCCCTCTCAATCTTAATCCTAATGGTAAAAAGCTGCTAATTCAGTGGGTGATAATAGTTGATTTTCTTTGTAAACACGCATATTACCGCCTGAGATTTCATCAATCAATACAATTTGTGATGGTTCATCTGGATGATAACCAAACTCTAATTTCACATCATATAAGGTCAAACCTTTAGTTAATAAATCTTGTCGAATTAATTCAGCAATTTTTAAATTCAACTGTTCGAGTGTCTGATATTGCTCCAGACTCATGATGTTTAAAGCTGCTAACCCAGCCGATGTAATCAAAGGATCTTGGCGTTCGTCATCCTTCAAGGTTACTTCAACGTAACCATTCAAATCTTGTCCTTCAGTCGCATAAGCACCGTAACGTCTCATAAATGAACCCGTCGCCTTATAACGAGTGATGACTTCAAGTCCTTTACCAAAAACTTTCATTGGTTTTACAGTCATTGTATGTTCATCTAAATTGGCGCTCACGAAATGAGTATGTAAATTTAAATCGTTTAATTTTTCAAAGAAGTAGCTTGACATGATTAAGTTTAATGCTCCGATTCCTTCAATCGATAAACCAACTGAATTAGCACCGGGATCAAACTTTCCATCGGTACCTGTCACATCGTCTTTGAATTTTAAGCAAAGTAAATCATCTACTTGATAAATATCTTTTGTTTTTCCTTGATAAATTAGCTTCATGTATGTCTCCTTTAAAATGTCTGGCGCCAACTTTGGAGAAATTGACTCTCTAATAATGCATGCGCATCTTCTACTAGCACTGTAAAATGACCCATTTTTCTTTGATCCTTGGCTTCGTCTTTTCCATAAACGTGCAACATTGCTTCTGGATATTGTTGAATTGTTTCTTCTAGCTGACCCATGTGTTGACCCAGTATATTAATCATTAAAGCTGAATCATTTAACTTAATTGGAACAAGTGGTCGTCCTGTAATAGCTAGAATATGTTGATCAAATTGAGAGATATTGCAAGCTTCAATCGTATAGTGTCCTGAGTTATGAGGTCGAGGTGCTATTTCATTAACTAACACTTGTTGGCCTTTTGTGACGAAAAATTCTACGCCACAAACACCGACTAAATTTCCAGCTTCAGCTATTTTAGTAGCAATTTTAGTCATTTCCTGTTCAACTTCAGGTGAAAGTTCTTCTCCTACCGAAGAACTAAACAATACGCCATGTATATGTTGATTAATACTCGGAGGAAAAACTTGAATGTTTCCTAGTATATCCCTAGCCACAATAACGGATGCTTCATACTCAAAACGACAAATAGCTTCGAAAATTAAATTTTGTTCTGTTAGGATTGCCTTTATCGCTTGCTCATTGAGTTCTAGATCTTCTTTCTTCTCAATTAAGTACTGCCCTTTTCCGTCATAGCCGAAACGACTAGTTTTTAACAAGCCATTCTCTGCATTATTTAATGACTCCCAGTCAATAATTTCTTTAAAAGCCACAGTCTCGACACCAATACTCGCTAACCATTGTTTTTCATCTAAACGATTTTGCGATGAAAGCAACAAATCTGTCCCTTGCGGTAAATAACCTAAATTAGCAACTTTCTTTAATAAAATTGCATCAATATTTTCAAATTCGTAAGTAACAACATCAACACTTTGTACGAACTGCAATAATTGTTCTTCGTCAGAAAATGATGCGATTGTATAATCGTTCGCCACAGCAAATCCACACGATGTCGGATTAGGGTCATACATTGCCACACGATAGCCCATTTTCTGAGCTGATTGAGCTAACATTTTCCCTAATTGACCTGCTCCAATTATGCCTATCGTTGCACCTGGTAATAATAATCTAGTCATATAATCTTTCACTACTCTCTACGGCTAAATCATGTTGTTTCTGTTGAAAAGCGATTAGCGCGTCATTTACTTGCGTATCATTGACAGCCAATATTCTTGCGGCCATTAAAGCAGCATTCTTAGCTCCAGCTGGACCGATAGCCATCGTCGCAACCGGAACTCCTGCTGGCATCTGTACAATTGAAAGTAATGAGTCCATTCCACTTAATGCACTAGATTTAATCGGAACGCCTATTACTGGAAGTGTTGTACTTGCAGCAATCATTCCAGGCAAATGTGCAGCGCCACCTGCACCTGCAATAATAACTTTATAGCCTTCATTCTTGGCAGTATCAGCAAATGTTAACATCTCAGTTGGCATACGATGTGCTGAAATCACTCGTCGTACGTGAGGGATATTTAATTCACTAAGTAGGTCACTAGCGCCCTTCATTTGATCCCAATCTGAAATACTCCCCATAACGATGATTACTTCACTGTTTCTCATTCACTATCCCTCCTATTTGTCTCGATTCAAGCCAATATCCTTACGATAGAATGTTTGTGGAATTGCCAGTTGATTCATTAATTGATACGCTTTATTCCTAGCATCAGTTAAGGTAGCCGCTTGGGCTGTCATCATCAAAATTCTTCCACCCGTCGAATATAAACTTTTTTTAGTTCCACCAACACCTGCATATAAAACATTTGCTTGCAACATATCTGTATTATCCAAAGCAATATTTGTTTGACAAGGTCCAGGATAACCTTCTGCTGCTAATACAATGCCTAAGCTTGATTGTTGTTCATAAGCAATCTGAATCGTTGTCTTAGATAAATGTGCTTCGATTACATCATAAAAGTCTGTCGCTAAAAGCGGTAGTAATATCTGTGTCTCTGGGTCACCTAAACGTGTATTAAATTCCACTACTTTAGGTCCATCAGAAGTTAAAATGACACCCGTATAAAGTATTCCTGTAAACGGAGTACCATTAGCCACCATTTGCTTAGCAACTGGTCTCACGATTTCATCTATAATTTGTTGATTTAGTTGATCATCCACCCAGGGAACCGGAGCAAAGGCACCCATTCCGCCGGTATTTAGACCTTGATCGTTATCACCAACACGTTTATAGTCGCAGGCATTTCCTAATGAAATAATATGATCTTCGTTCACTAAACTGAAGTGTGAAAACTCAACACCGACCATGAACTCTTCAATTAATAGATTTTTCTGCATGGTTTGCATAATCTCAATTAAAGCCGCTTCAGCTTCCGCCATCGTTTCTGGAATAATAACACCCTTACCCGCCATCAGACCATCTACTTTCATTACAAATGGTAAGCCGATGGTATGGCAATATGCTAACGCGGCTTCAAATTGTTCAAATTCAAAGAATTGGCATTGTGCTGTCTTAACTTGAGCTTCACCCATGATGTTTTTAGCGAACCATTTAGAATTTTCTAACTGAGCGCCAACTTTGGTTGGTCCAACAATCGCTAAGTTTCGTTGTCTAAATTCATCAACAATTCCTAATTCTAATGGTTGCTCTGGCCCAACAAATGTAACCGAGATATTATTTGTTTCAGCAAACTCAACGAGTGCTGCTATTGCTGTCACTTCTAAATCTACACACTCAATAGGTGCTTGATCTAATACTTCATCACGCTCCATACCTGGATTACCTGGTGCAACGAAAACTCTTTCTACTTTAGGACTATTAGCAAATGCTCTAGCGATTGCATGTTCACGTCCACCCGCTCCAATAATTAGCACTTTATGATTCATTGAATGCAAGCCGCCTTTCTCTTAATGTCTAAAATGACGAATCCCCGTCATTACCATTGATAAATTATGTTCGTTACATTTTTCAATTGACGCATCATCATGAATTGATCCACCCGGTTGTACAATCGCTGAAACACCTCTTTGATAAGCTAACTCAGCAGTATCTGCCATTGGTAAGAAAGCATCACTCGCCATTACATAAGTCTGACGTAAAGCTTCGTCTTTAGCTTCTGCTTGATCTAAAGCAATCTCAGCTGCTCCGACACGATTCATTTGACCTGCGCCGATACCTAATGTCATGTATTCATTGGTAATAATGATAGCGTTACTCTTAACATGTTTAACGATTCTCATACCAAAGTTCATCGCAGCAATTTCTTTTTCGCTCGGTTGATTATCCGTCACTAGTTTCCATGCTGCTGGAAGTTCTGTTGGAGTCTCTGACACTAATTCTTCTGAATAGTCTGCATCTTGAATTAATAAACCGCCCGAAACAGATACAAACTCTTGCTGATAGCTTTCATCTGATGCTGAAAAATCAACGGTTAACAGACGTAAGTTCTTTTTACGTTGTAGACGTGCTAATGCATCATCATCAAAGCTTGGTGCAATAATAATTTCTAAGAATATTGGAGAGAAAGCTTCTGCAAGTGCTAAACTTACTGGACGGTTTACAACGACAATCCCGCCATAGATTGAAACTGGATCTGCCTGATAGCAACGATCAAATGCTGTTTCAATATCTTCTGCAATTGCTACTCCACAAGGATTCATATGTTTTAAAGCAACCGCAACTGGTTCTTTAAACTCACGCGCGATTTTTATCGCTGCATCAGCATCTTTCAAATTATTGTAAGATAATTCTTTTCCGTTTAATTGTTTTGCCGCTCCAATTGAATAAGCCGGTGGATTAGTCTCTTTTAAGAAGCTCGCTTTTTGATGGCCGTTCTCACCGTAACGCAATGAAGTCTCATCAACGAATGTTAATGTTTTGTGATCCCAATCATGTGCTTCAAAATTGTCTGCTACTTGTAATTGAGCAAGGTATCCAGCAATTAGAGCATCATAATGAGATGTCAATTGAAACACTTTTCTTGCTAGATACTCACGGAATTCAGCGGTAGTTTCACCTGAAGTTTGTAATTGTTGTATAAATGTTTCATAGTCAGCTGGATCCGTCACAACCGTAACATCCTGATAGTTTTTAGCGGCACTTCTTAACATTGATGGTCCACCGATATCGATATTCTCAATTGCTTCTGCTAAAGTAACACCTTCTTTTGAAATTGTTTCTTTAAACGGATATAAATTCACAATCACAAAATCAATTGGGCGAATACGATGTGTATCCATCGCAGCAACATGATCCGGATTTTGTCTTAAGCCCAGCAAACCTCCATGAATTTTTGGATGAAGTGTTTTTACGCGACCATTCATCATTTCTGGAAATCCAGTATAGTGATCCACTGATTCAACTGGCAAACCAGATGCTTCAATTACTTGATACGTTCCTCCTGTCGAAAGCAACTTAATTCCACGATCTGTTAATGCTTTAGCAACCTCTAAAATATTCGTCTTATCTGATACACTTAACAATGCATATTGTGTCATTAGTTTTCCTGTCCTTTCTCAACCAGCATTTGAATTGTAGCTGGATATAAACGATGTTCTATTTGATGTATAGCTTTTTCTAAATCTGCTAATGTCCAATTTGATTCAATTTCAATCGACTCTTGAGCAACTATTTCGCCTGTATCGATGCCTTCGTCTACATAGTGAATTGTAACACCAGTTCGTTCGACCTTCGCTTCAAACGCATCGCGAATACCATGTCTTCCTGGAAACTGAGGAAGTAAAGAGGGATGGATATTCAGCACTCTTTTCTCATATTTGGTTAGAATCGTCGTACTTATAATCCGCATGAAACCTGCCAATATTATTAAATCCACTTGATGTTCAGCTAGAAAATCAAGAATCGCCTCTTCCCAAGCTAAACGACTCATGCAATCCTTAGGTCTTAAAACTAAGTAAGGCAAATTAGCTTTTTCAGCTTTTTCAAGAACCCCTGCACCAAGTTGATCACAAAATAAGCAAACCGGTTCTGCTTCTAGGTTTCCAACTTCGATTGCATTTAAAATGGCTTGCACATTACTACCTGTTCCCGATGCAAAAAATGCTAACCTCATCATTAAGCCTCTTCTTCTTTGATTAATAAATGAACTACTTCATCATTGGTTGTTTGTTTGGCCATTTTGCCTATCACAACTGCACCTGGTAATTGACTTAGAACAGCTTCACTATTCTCAGGTGATACTGCCATAACCATTCCCATCCCCATATTAAAAATGTTAAACATTTCATCAAACGTTATCTTCCCTAAGTTCTGTAATTCTTGGAAAATAAGTGGCGTTTCCCAAGCTTGAGTATCTATTACAGCAGTTAAAGGTTTATTAAACATTCGTGGTACATTTTCATAAAAGCCACCACCTGTAATATGTGCCAAACCTTTGACTAATTGTTTCTCAACCAAAGGTAATACCTCTTGAACGTAAATGCGTGTAGGTGTTAATAAATGATCGAGTAATGTTTGTCCGTCAGATAGGACATGTTCAAAGTCATAATGATTATCTTTGAAAAATAACTTTCTAACTAACGAATAACCATTCGAATGAATGCCTGAACTTGGTAAACCGATTAATAAATCTCCTTCAGAAACTTGAGTACCATCTAAAATGTTTTTTTCATCGGCAACACCAACACAAAAACCAGCTAAATCAAACTCATCTTGAGCGTATAAATCAGGCATTTCTGCCGTTTCACCACCAACTAAAGCAGCACCGGCTTGAACACAGCCTTCAGCAACTCCCGCAACAATCGCTTCAATTTTTTCTGGTTCAGCGGTTCCGACTGCTAGGTAATCTAAGAAAAATAATGGTTGTGCACCTTGAGCTAGAATATCATTCACGCACATTGCCACACAATCTATACCAATCGTATCAAGACGTCCACTTGCTTGCGCTAATAACACTTTTGTTCCAACACCATCCGTACCACTAACTAAAACTGGTTGCTCAAAGGCTTGATTATTTAATCGAAACAGTGCGCCAAAACTTCCTAATTGATTCATCACTTCTGGTCGCATCGTTCTTCCAACGTGCTTTTTCATCCGATTGACTGCTTCATAACCTTTCTCAATATCCACTCCAGATTGTTGGTAAGCATTAGACATCACAACATTCTCCTTTTAATATATTTTTCTGTAAAGCTGTTAAACTACTTTCGAACTCTTCTCGATAGTCACCAATATCAGCAGGATAGATTCCTGTGTAAGCATCTAAGCTAATTCCACGATTGGGTGTATCAACAAATGGAAGTGCAATACTCTCCACTAAACCATCAACTGAAAGGAAGCCTAATGAATCACTGCCAAACAGCTCGTTCAGTTCTGCTGTTGTATAGTTAGCTGCAAATAATTCACTAGTATGGGTTGTATTAACACCGTAGTAATTAGGAAAACGAATCGGCGGACTCGCAATTCTTAAGTGAATCGCTTTAGCGCCACTGTCTTGCAACATTTTGATTAAGTGCTTAACAGTGGTCCCACGCACAATTGAATCATCGACTAATACAATTTCACGGTCTTTAATTAAACTTTCAACTGCGGATAATTTATATTTCACACCCTGTTCTCTTAATGCTTGTGTGGGTTGAATAAATGTTCGTCCAATATACTGATGTTTAATCAGTCCAATTTCATACGGGAGGCCATGTGCTTCCGCATAACCACTAGCTGCAGATAAAGAGGAGTTAGGGACGCCTATGACAATATCTGCAGTTGGAGCTGGATGTTCTTTTGCTAAACGATCCCCCATACGCTTTCTAGCTGCATGCACGTTCACTCCTGCAATATCTGAATCTGGACGAGAAAAATAAATAAATTCCATTGGTTCGACTGATATTTGGATATCTTCAGCATATTGAAAAATTTGATAGCCTTCATCATTGATGACAACATATTCTCCGGCAGATAACTCAGTTACATAATTTGCACCAATACTTGATAACACACATGTTTCACTGGCTAATAAATAAGATCCATTTGCGAATTGTCCAACGATTAATGGTCGAAAACCATTACGATCTACTGCTCCATACAGGCCTTCATTTGTTAACAAACAAAAGTTGAAACCACCTTTTAACTGTTTTAACGACAATTCAAAAGCCTCTTGAAAGCTATCAGCTTTCGCGCGTCTCAATAAATGAATTAAAAGTTCTGCAGCTGAATTTGATGAAAATACCGCACCATCATTTTCAAGTTTGTCCCTTAGTGATAAAGCTTCTGTTAAATTACCATTATGACTAATAGAAATAGACTGATTATTGAAATGAAACAATAATGGCTGAATATTAGAATCATCTGCTTGATCTGCTTGAGTTGCTGAACGCACTTGACCAATTGCACTCTGGCCGACTAAATTGTCTAATTTTTCGACCGATGAAAAAACATGATTCAATAAACCATAACCACGATGACTCTTAAAGTTTTCTCCATCTGATGTCACAATTCCAGCACTCGTTTGTCCTCGATGTTGTAATGCATGTAAGCCAAAGTAAGCCATTTGATTCGCATTTGGATGATTCCAAACACCAAACAAGCCACCGGACTCAACGACACTGTCAATCCCCCGATTTTGTCTACTTGCTGAACTGATACTCCCCACCTTACCTTTCACATTGTCACTCCTAAATTTTTTTCGGATTAGCTATATCTTTATATCTAACATAACGATTTTAGTAAGATTAAACAATGTAAAAACGAACCGAACAACATTTAACTAAGTTAACGTTCGTGTTTAATAGAAAATTTTACCGAAATCTCACGTTTGACAAAGGCTTTATTCTAAAAAAAATACGAACTTTTTTTATTACTCTATATGTTCAAAAAGATAAAATGAATTGGCCATCGCCCAACAAGTGATGTTTCTCATTCAATGTGATAACTAGCGTCTGAGATTGATGATTGAAGCCAACAATGTGTAAACTCAAATAGCGAGTTTGAACATTGAATTGAATTTTCTGAACTACGACATGAAATCTCGCCCCTACTCTTCGATAATTCTTTTTAATCCATAGAGCGTAGCATAGTGAATCAAACCGAGCCTAGCTAATTGATCTAGAAAAGTCCTCACAAGCTTGAGGTTTTGAAAGCGGCCACTACCTTGGAAAACAAACAATTGGGCAAAATACAAAGCTTGGTAAATCAACATAATACTTATCACCCTCAAAATATGAAAAAGCCTTCTTTTACTTCACTAGTAAAAGAAGGCTCTATCTATTAGCTTAATAGTACATTCATACGATGATGAACATATAGAAAGTCTTGTTTAATTTCTTCAAAAATTTCTGACACTGTTTGAATTTTATCAATTCGCCCAATACCTTGTCCTACACTTAACTGCGCTTCATCTAAACGTCCGCCCATCATCGCTTCAAAGTTAGATTTCCCTGAAATAAGTGGCATCAATTCCTTAATCGTTGCACCTTCAGCCTCAGCTTTTAAAATTTCTTGCGCTCTGGCATTATTCGCCACTCTCATAGCATTATTTAAGCTAGTCATCGTTAAAACGGTACCATATTCTGGTACAGACAGTACCGCCTCGCGGTAAGCATCTGATGCATTCACTTCTGGAGTTGCAGCAAATCGTGTAGACATCAACACTCCATCAACACCTAAAGCTAACGCAGCATAAATTCCTTTTCCATCTACTATGCCACCGCCTGCAAGCACTGGTACGGATAGTTCCTCCGCAGCCTTTGCCCATAATATTTGCCCTGCAACTTGAGACGATCCAGGATGACCTCCCCCTTCCATTCCAATAACCGAAATAATATCTGCTCCATCAGCTTCTGCGGCCTTAGCATGACGAACAGTCGTAACTTTATGAATAACTTTAATGCCCGCATCTTTTAGTGGCTTAATAAATTCTGCTGGTCTTTGTCCCGAAGTTTCAACTATTTGTACCCCTTCTTCAATCAAAACTTGAATGTAGTCAAATATAAGTTCTGGGATAACGACTTCAGGAACCAAGGAAATATTAAAGCCAAAAGGTTTCGTCGTTAGGGCTTTCATTTTATTTATCTCTTGACGCAAGTCATCAGTTGTTTGAAATGCCATTGCCGGAACAATGCCTAATCCACCAGCATTCGAAACTGCTGCTGCTAATTCAGCTAAAGACATATATTGCATGGCTCCTTGTATAATTGGGTAATCAATGCCAAGTAATTCAGTGACTCTTGTTTTCATTTTTTCACTTCTTCCTTAACTTAATTGTGAATATCATTTAGACAACTGCCATGCAAAGTAATAAACTTATTGGTCTAATTCAATACCGCTTCTAAAATCATATTTTAAAGTATAATCATCGGAGTAAAAATACTCCAATATCGAATTAAACACAAAGTTTTCTACTTTAGAATAATGCTTCTTAAGGGGGCGAACCAGCATCGATACATACGGCACTGGGTCTTCGAAGCGTTTTTCAATTACACCTATATGCTCTAGTCTTTCTTTAAAGATTGTAAAGTATACTGTCGGTAAGATTGCTACAATCTCAGTTTGAGCTGCCGATTCAATCATGTAATCCCAAGAACTCGACGTGAATAAAAATTTATTCCCCACATTATAATCATTTAGTTTTTGTTTGACCAAATGATGAACACTATCTTTGTTGTTATAGGTCACATATGGATAATTCTCGAGTAAATTCCAATTTAAAATTCTTTTTTTACTTAAAGGATGATTTGGATTCATAAAAGCTGCAACTTCAGTTCTTATCAATTGGTATTCTTCATATTTATCCTTATCTAATTCAGTTGGATCCACCAGTAACGCCATATGGATTGTTTCGTTCAGCAACATTTCGCGTAATTCTACGGTGCCCGCCTCTACGATTTCAATGTGCGCATCTGAATGATCCAACATAAATTGTGGTATAAATTTCCGAAAGAATAACCTTAAGATGGTTGGATGAATACCGATTCGCACCATCCCTTTCTGATAAGCAGATTCATTTTCTATCACATCTGACAAAAGATATAATTTTTCAGCGGCGATTTTTGCAGCTTGATACACCCTCATTCCTGAAGCTGTTAAACCAACAATCCTGCCATTGCGACGAGAAAACATCTCGAAACCTTGTTCCAACTCAAACTTCTTAATAAACTGACTTAGTGCTGATTGAGTAACATATAGTTTTTTGGCTGCTGTTGTTAAATGAAAATTCGAATTTACAATTTCAATTAAATACTGTATCTGATTATTGTCCATCATAGTGAAGTAACGACTCCTTTCATAATTGTTCATTACATCACTATTTTATCACAAATATGATTATCTCGCTTTTAGACTGCCCTTTTTCAAAAAACTAGTCACTGCTTCTTGATGATCCTCTCCCATTGAGCTTTGTCTCATAAAAATAGCTTCCATTTTATTGATTCGTTCCGCTTCCGGATATTGAATCGCTGCAAATAATTCCTTTTGATAGCCTAAAGCTTGACTTGATTTTGTGGCCAATGTCTTAGCCAGCTTAAATCCACTTGTCATCAAGTCATTTTCTGCGACCACCTGATAGGCAAGGCCATATTCTAATGCTAATTCTGCATCGATTGGTTCATTTAACATCATATGACGAATTGTGCGTTGGCTTCCAATTGCAGTTTGCAAATTGTAAAGCAATATTGTATCTCCTGGGAACGCCATATCAATAAATGCAGTTAACAAGCGACTAGAATGACTCATTACAATAAAATCGCAAGCCAACACTAAGCCGAAACCTGCACCAGCTGCAACCCCATTAACCACTGATATTACAGGTTTTCGGCACATTTTCACACTACGAACCATTTCCCCCGTCATCAATACGTCTTCTTCAGCAATATAACGTTCACTTGCAATGAGTTCTTGAAATAATTGTATATCCCCACCAGCACAGAAATTTTTCCCTGCCCCAGTAATGATTGCGACTTTAACGTGTGGATCCTGATCTACTTGCTTCATCGCTTCAACTATTTCACCATAAGTCGATTCAGAAAATGAATTCCCATAATTGGCACGATTAATGGTTATCGTCGCAATATCCTGATTGACTTCATACACTATATCTTGATACATACTTAATCCCTCATTTCTAAGCAATCTTAATGAATGTATTCAAATATAGCGGCTGCACCCATTCCTACACCGATACACATTGACACTAATCCATAACGACTATTTGGACGACGCTTCATTTCAGCTAATAATCGAGCAGTTAAAATTGCTCCAGATGCCCCTAAAGGATGTCCTAACGCAATCGCACCACCATTAACGTTGGTAATTTCAGTACTAATCCCTAACTCTCTCATCGAAGCCAAAGCTTGAGAGGCAAAAGCTTCATTCACTTCAAATAAATCAATCTCTTCAATTGAAAGTTGAGTTAATTTAAGGACTTCTGGAATGGCATAAGCGGGGCCAATTCCCATTAACTTAGGATCTACTCCGACTGCCTTAAAGCCAACAAATCGAGCAATTGGCTTAATCCCAAGTTCTTTCACCTTATCTCCAGACATAATAATCGCAAAACTTGCACCATCACTAATTTGAGACGACGTGCCAGCTGTAACCGAACCATTTGCTTTAAAAATAGTACGTAAAGCACCTAATGTTTCTGGACTTGAATCCGGTCGAATCCCTTCATCGTCTTTAATTAATTCTGTATAAATTTCAGGTCCATTAGATGTATAGTTCACTCGTTTGACTTCAATCGGAATAATTTCATCAGCTAGACGCCCTTCTTTTTGTGCAACAAATGCTCTTTGGTGACTTTGAGCACCAAATGCGTCTTGATCTTCACGTGAGATTCCATATTTTTCCGCTACATTCTCAGCTGTTAAGCCCATAGGATATGCTGTTCCAACATCCTCTTGTTGCAAAGTCGGATTATTAGTCGGTTCATTCCCCCCCATCGGAACGGCACTCATAAACTCTACACCACCCGCAACCAAGACCTCTGATTGCCCTGCCATTATCGCGTTAGCTGCAATCGCAATAGTTTGCAAGCCAGATGAACAATAGCGGTTCACTGTTTGACCTGCAACACTTTGAGGTAAGCCCGCTCTCAGCGCAATGGTTCGCCCAATATTGAAACCTTGAACGGCTTCTGGGAAAGCACACCCCACAATAACATCTTCAATTAAATTTTTATCAAAATTACCTTCAACTCGATCAATAACACCTTTTAATACTTCTGCTGCAACATCATCTGGTCTTTCATAGGCAAAAATTCCTCTACCATTCCCTTTTCCAATTGGAGAACGACCGTAGGCTACAATATATGCATCTTGCATTTATACTCATTCCTTCCAAACTTATCTCTGATTAATTTC
Source organism: Fundicoccus ignavus (assembly GCF_009659375.1). Taxonomy (GTDB): domain Bacteria; phylum Bacillota; class Bacilli; order Lactobacillales; family Aerococcaceae; genus Fundicoccus; species Fundicoccus ignavus. The sequence goes on along the minus strand of NZ_WJQT01000028.1, from coordinate 6,048 downwards.
GCAACGGTTTACCGGTTTGTAACATATGAGAAATTCTTTCATAAGTTTTCTGATTTTTAGATAATTTAACAAAATATTCTTTTTCTAAATTTTGCAACCAAAGCTGATTAATTAACACACCCTCTGGTACAGCTCCACCCGAAACAATACTTGCGATTGCTAAACCTAGTTCCATATCATAATCACTAATAAAATTCCCCAATCTCATTGCATCAAGTTGTCCTTCTACTATTGCTTTGAAGTCTTCACCAAGGGCCGGGAACGTAGCTAATGTTCTAGGTATGTAGTTATTTTCTGATAAAAACTTGGCTTTCTTCAACGCTACTTCAACACGTTGCTCCGAATTTGCAATGATTGTATCAGTATCTCTCAAGTATAAGTGACGTCTAGCCTCATATGCATTCATTGCTACCGTAGCAGATGAAACTCTAGTGACAACTTCTGCCATTAATTTGACATGATTTGCTTTTAGACCTGGACTCATCATGACTCTTTCAGTTAATTCAGCCAAGCCACCACCACTTGGTATCACACCGACACCTACCTCAACCAGACCAATGTAACTTTCAGCAGCAGCTACAACATAAGGTGATCCCAGTATTAATTCAGCACCGCCACCTAAAGCACGGCCTTGAACTGCTGTTACAATAGGTTTCGTAGCATAACGCATCCGATTCACCGCGCGGTGTAATTCCGTAATTGTAGGTTCAATTTGTTCATCAACTTTCCCTTGTTCAATTGCAGCTTTAACCATAAATAAATTTGCCCCTACGCTAAAATTTGCTCCGGGTGAATATAAAACTAAACTTGAATACGCTTCGTTCTCTAATTTATCAATTGCTTCAATTAAATCTGTCGATAAATCTGCTGTCAATGTATTATTGGTTGTTTGAATTTTGAAAAGAAGTTGTTGCTCGTGAGTTACACTTAAATTTGACCCTTCACGATTCCAGATTGTTTCAGCAATAAATTCCGAGATTGGCTTAACATTATCCAATTGCTCATTTTCTGAATAAAATGACGCTTGTCTTTCTTGGACCCAATTAGGTAACTCACCCAATTCTTGCGCTATTCTGTCTTTAACTTTTTCAAATCCCATTAAATCCCATAATTGGAAAGGTCCTAATTTCCAATTAAAACCCCACACCATCGCACGGTCAATATCTCTAAAATCTTGAGTAGCTTTTGGTACATTATGTGCCGCATAATAAAAAGTATTACGTAAATTTTCCCATAAAAACTTACCTGCTGAATCTGATGCGTTAAAGATTACATCCATGTTCTTCGCTAAATCTCGACCTAGTTCTTTCAATATGGGTAATTCAACTTTCGGTTTATCCGCATAATTCATAACTTCCGGATCAAACACGAGTGTTTTTCTACCTTCACGCTTGTAAAAACCATGTTTAACTTTGTTACCTAAAGCGCCCTTCTCATAAAGCACTGGAAGCAATTCTGACATTTTATAATAAGCATGCTCAGTAGGGTCTTGCATCAAAACTTTCATTACAAATAAACCAATATCATTCCCCACTAAATCAGATAGCTGATACGTTCCCATTGGGCGTCCTATCACTTTTCCTGTCAGTGCATCAACCTCCGATACAGAAAGCCCTGCTTGTTCACCTAGGTACATCGCATTAGAAATCGCATGTACTCCCGTTCTATTCGCTACAAAAGCCGGTACATCATTCGCAATCACCACACCTTTGCCTAAAGTAGTCTCTGCAAATGTTTTTAATTGTTCAAGTACACCATGGTCTGTCTGACTGTTTGGAATTAGCTCTACCAACTTCATATAACGTGGCGGATTAAAAAAATGGAAACCAATAAATCGGGCTTTATCTTCATCAGATAAAACTTTTGCAATCATTTCAATTGGTATACCCGATGTATTTGTCGTCAATATAGCCGTAGGTTTAGCGATTTTCGCTATTTTATCCCACACATCATGTTTAATCTGAATATCCTCTTTAACAGCCTCGATAAACAAATCAGAAGTTGATAACTCGTTTAAATCCTCTGTAAAATTACCATATGACAAATTACCAACCATATTCGCATCATATAACATCCCTTTCTTGGGATGGATAATACGGTCATATCCTGCTTTTGATAATTTATTTTTATCTGTTTCATCAATAACGACATCTAATAATTTCACTTGCAAACCTGCGTTAACTAATAGAGCCGCGATTTGACTCCCCATCACACCCGCTCCAAGCACAGTTGCTTTTCTGATTAACATTAAAATCCCTCCAAAATATGATTCAAAATAAAATCAGGCAGAACACTTTGATTAGCAATGCCACAAAATGCTCTGCCTCATTGTCCACTCTTAATTAGTTAAAAGCCGCTTGGCCAGTTAATGAACGTCCAATTACTAAGGCATTAATTTCATGCGTTCCTTCGTAAGTGTAAACCGCCTCAGCATCTGCAAAAAATCTTGCGATATCATTTTCAACCAAGATACCATTTCCCCCACAGATGCCTCGTCCCATGGCTACAGTTTCACGCAATCTCAATGCATTCAACATCTTACCAACAGAAGTCACTACTTCATCATAATCGCCATCTTCTTGTAAACGAGCAATTTGAACACATAAAGCCATCGCGTTCGCTACATTCGCTTGCATCATTGCTAACTTCTCTTGAACTAGTTGATAACTAGAAATTTTCTTGCCAAATTGATCACGTTGCTTAACGTATTTCAACGTTGCTTGCAATGCTCCAGCCATTGCACCGGTTGCCATAAACGCAACACCTGCACGCGTAGAGAACAGTACTTTTGCTATATCTTTAAAACTGTTAATATTCTGTAAACGATCTTCTTCTAATACTTCAACATCTTCTAAATAAATATTACAGTTAGGAACAATTTTTAATGCTATTTTGTCCTGAATTACATCAATTTTCACACCAGTTTGATTACGTTTAACGATAAAACACTTTGGCTTATTGGTTTCAACATCTTGAGCATAAACTGGAATAACATCGGCCACATTAGCCCCACCAATCCAACGCTTAGCGCCATTTAATATCCATTTGTCCCCAACTTTTTTCGCAGTTGTATCTAAGCCCCAAGCAACATCCGATCCATGTTCTGGTTCAGTTAAGGCAAAGCACGTTCTTAATTGATGCGTGGCTAATTTAGGAACATATTCATTTCTTTGGCGGTCGTCTCCACCGAAAACAAAGGAATTTAACCCTAAACCAGAGTGAACACCTAATAAAGTATTCAAGGAGATATCAAAGCGTGACAATGTGAAAGCAAAGAAAAATTGGAATAGTTGACTGGTCGTTTGTTTACCTTCACGTCCTTGGAATAATAATGGATTCGTTAAGTAGCCAATATTCCCCATATCTTCAAAAAAGCCTTCAGGCACTTCAGCATTAGCCCAGTTCTTAGCTAAATTGGGACGATATTTAGTTTCTAACATTTCAACCATTTGTCTTAGAAATTCAACTTCTCCATCACTTAAATCACGACTTAACTTCAATACATCCTCTGGGAATAATTCTTTTAATACTTCTTCACGATTTTGCATTACTTATACTTCCTCTCATTTTCAATTTTAAATTTTTTGTGTAAAGAGTTCTCGAGCTTTTTCATTCATCATGCGAGTTAATTCTAATTTATCCGGCTTACCAACTGAATTCTGTGGTAACTCATCTAAAGTAAGATATAATTTAGGTGTTTTATAACCAGCAAGATTTTTTAACATGTATTCATTTAAAACTTCTTCATAATTATCAATATTCAATGCATCAGGATTTAAAATAATCGCCGCAGAAACCGACTCGCCAAATTGTGGATTATCATAACCTAATACAATAGCCGTACGAATCAGTGGATGTTTAGATAAAACTGACTCTACTTCACTAGGCAAGACGTTTTCACCGCCTGTAATGATCAACTCTTTCAAGCGATTGACAATCGTTAATTCTCCAAATTCATTTTCAACTGCTAAATCTCCCGTTCTGAAGTAGCCATTAGAGAAAGCCTTTTCATTTTCTTCGGGTAGATTCCAATAACCCGTCGTTACGTTTAATCCGGAAACTAGCAATTCACCAATTTCTCCGACTTCTACTTCTTCGAGTTGATCATTAACAATCTTATGTTTAACATTCATCACCGGGCGTCCAATCGTTTCAGGTCTTTGTTCTGCATACATTTGTTTATTAAATGATAACAACGGTGCTTCAGTTAAACCATAACCATTGATAATGATTTTACCCATCTTTTGAAACACTTTTTGCACAGCTGGAAGTGGCGGCGAACCACCTGCAACAAACATCTCCACACTCTCTAGCATTTCTGGTTTAAATCTAGGATCTGCAATAATTGCATAGTACATCGTTGGAATCATGATTAAAATTGTTGGTCGATATTTTACAATCCATTCATTGATAGTCTGAGGATTGAAGTATCTTTCGATTACGACAGTTCCTCCTATCATCAACATCGGTAGGACTACGTCATTAAAACCAACTACATGAAACATTGGCGCACTAGCAAATGTTACAAAATCATCTGTTATATTCCACGATAATATTTCATTATAAATATTATTTGTATAAGATTGATGTGTATGCATAACACCCTTAGGATGGCCAGTAGATCCACTTGTATAAATTAGCATCCCTAGATCATCTGGTTTGACGGCCGTATTCTTAAATGGTTTATGTAGATTAGGATCAACAATTGTTTGATACTCCGCTTCATCGACATTATATTTAATATACTCAGACGCAACCTCCGATAATCGATCTAAATGGTTCGTCGCATAAACGATGAATTCTATCCCAGCATCTTCCACCACACGAGCAATCTCTATCGGCTTCAAACGCCAGTTCATTGGTACAAAAACTGCTCCCATTTTGATTGAAGCTAGAAAGTGATCAATAACAGCAATATCATTCGGCACAAACACCCCAATACGGTCACCTTGTTTAATACCTTGTTCAGTTAAATAGTTTGCCAAGTTTTCTGCTCGAGTGTTTAATTGTTCATAAGTCCACTCTGTTCCTTTTAATGGGTCAATGACTGCAACTTTGTTCGGATGAGATACTGCTCTAGTTTTAATCCAATCGAAATTCATTCTCACTACTCCTTTAAAAATGTTATAGCAACACAACTAATATCCAGCTGAAGATGTAAGCGTTGTCATTTACTAACTATAATTTAACGCACACAATACCTAAAATCGAATTAGTGTTTATTGAACAAATTATTACTTGGACTAATGATAGTTTAAGCTCTACTTATTGGGATCGTATTTTAGACATTAGAGAACCTCGAACTTTGTCCGAGGCCATTAAATTCTGTGTAGCAGTTTTTATCTGATAACACTCAATACTTTTGTTAGAATGTTATGCGCGTAGATCAGCGACTTATTTTCCAAAGCGGTATGAAGGGCAATCCATTGCTACTAACAGAGTCGCTTGCTCTGACTATTAATAAAGAAAGCGAAGTAGACAGAGCCTAGCCGATTGAGCTGGAAAAGCCCTCACAACCGTGAGGCTTTGAAAGCGACCTCCGTCTTGGAAAATAATAAGATGTGCGTAGTACAAAGCTTGATAATTCAACATAAAACTTATAATCCCTTATAAAAAAACCTCGGACAAGTCCAATGTTTTTAAATTCTGTTTAGCAGTATAATTGATTATATCGTTTTAATTTTGTTTGAATATTTAACGTAGATCAGCTAATTGTTTTCCATAGCGGTACAAAGGGCGGCAATCGGCGTAGCTTGGTGTGACTTTGAGCGCAGCGAATTAGACACACCTTAGCCGATTGAGCTAGAAAAGCACGAACGCTAGTGAGGCTTTGAAAGCGACCACCGCCTTGGAAAACAATAAGCTGAACGTAGTATAAAGCTTGATAAATCAACATAAAACTTATAAAACCTTATACTATAAATCAAAACCACCAGTGTGAACTGGTGGTTTGCTCTTCGGCTGGAAGCCTCTGTTGCCGGCCTTGGCCTAAAAGGCCTACTGAAAAGGTCTCCTTCTGCACCACACTCACGCGCTGATTCTAAAGAA
>NZ_WJQT01000027.1 GCF_009659375.1 Fundicoccus ignavus | reverse complement strand
ACGAAGTTCGATTACAGTAAATTTTAAAAAATACACTCTTTGAGCTTATTTGGTGTGCCCTCAATTTCTAAAATTTAACGTAATGTTTTTACAACTTATTGCTTGACTTTATATAGTTAGTCTTTCTAAATAAACTCCTGCCACTTTAAAAGTAGTAGGAGTTTTAAGTTTACTTCTGTAATTCTCGTGTTTTCTCAATAGACGCTGAGATTCCCTTAATGATTGCGGCACGGAAACCTTCTGCTTCTAAGGTATTAACACCCGCAATAGTAGTTCCACCAGGACTTGTCACCGCATCTTTTAATTGTGCAGGATGTTTCCCTGTTTTTAGTACCATACTTGCAGCACCTTTGACTGCTTGAGCACCCATTTCGATGCTTTGTTGGCGATTTAATCCATAAGCCACTCCAGCATCACTCATGGCTTCAATCAATTGATAGATGAAAGCTGGACTACAGCCAGCCATTCCACTCGCAACATCAAACAATGCTTCTTCGATATGAGTGATCGTTCCTGAGGCACTCATGATTTGTTTAAACTTTGATAAAGTTTCTTCAGGTAACCCTTCAGAAAAACAATAACTCGTAAACCCTTCACCTACTTCAACAGGGGTGTTAGGCATAATACGGATCCAATGGTGATGCTCAGGCGTCAAGGCTTTTAATTCAGCTAATGAAACATTCGAAGCCATACTGACCCATGTAATGGCTTGATCAATATTTACACTATCACCTAAATTGGCAAACAAAGCTGAAATATCTTTTGGCTTCACACCAATAAAAATCATATCGGTTCCTTTTAGTAATGCTGTATCAATCTTATCCATTAAAACATGTTGCGCACTTAATGTTTGAACTAAAGATTTAATTTTATTCGCTGTACGATTAGCTAACCATAAATCTAGATTAGCATCCGCCCTATGCATTGCTTTAGCAATGGCAGAGGCCATATTGCCAACCCCTATCATTCCAATAGTCGTTTGTGCCATAGCTAAACCTCCTTTAATCTAAACCAACACGCTTGAAAATTGCATCAATTTGCTTCAAGTGGTAGCTTGGATCAAATAAACTGTCAATTTCTTCAGCAGATAAATGACCAGTAATCACTTCGTTCGCTTCAACTAAATCTCTAAATTGTAGTTGCTCGTCCCAAGCCTGTTGTGTTAAGGGTTGAACAGTATCATAAGACGCTTCACGACTCATCCCCTTGTCAATTAACGTTAACATCACTCTTTGAGAGAATATCAACCCATACGTACGGTCCATGTTTTTCAACATATTCTCTGGGTAAACCGTTAATTTCTCAATTAAATTAGCAAAGCGATTTAATTGATAGTTTAATAATGTCGTAATATCCGGAAGCATAATTCGCTCAGCAGAAGAATGCGAAATATCACGCTCATGCCACAATGAAACATTCTCATAGGCTGGCGTAATATAACCACGCATCACACGCGCTAAGCCCGTTACATTCTCACTCGCAATCGGATTACGCTTATGCGGCATAGCAGAAGAACCTTTCTGCCCCTTTGCAAAATACTCCTCAACTTCACGTGTTTCAGATTTTTGTAAGCCGCGAATTTCAGTCGCAAAACGCTCAACACTTGTACCGATTAATGCGAGTGTTGCAACATAATCTGCATGTAAATCACGCGGTAAAACTTGCGTTGAAATTTCTTGTGCACGAATGCCTAATGATTCACATACATAAGCTTCAACTTCAGGGGGTGTATTCGCAAAAGTTCCAACTGCTCCACTAACTTTACCCGCTTCAACGCCTGCAGCTGAAAGATTAAATCGTTCAAGATTACGTTTCATTTCAGAATAAAAACCTGCTAATTTCAAACCGAACGTTGTTGGTTCCGCATGTACTCCGTGCGTACGCCCCATTTGAATGGTATATTTATGCTCATTTGCTCGTTTAGCTGTGACCTCTAATAAGCGTTCGATATCTTTACGTAAAATAGCGTTCACTTGTTTAAGTTGGTAACCATAAGCAGTATCCACCACATCAGTACTTGTTAAACCATAATGAACCCATTTTCTTTCTTCGCCTAAACTTTCGCTTACCGCACGAGTAAAGGCTACTACATCGTGACGAGTTTCTTCTTCAATTTCTAGAATGCGTTCAACAGTAAATGATGCATTTTTTCTTAACGCATCTACATCTGCTTGAGGAATTAAACCTAAATTAGCCCAAGCTTGGCAAGCCTCAATCTCAACTTCTAACCATGTTTGATATTTCGTGTCATCTGACCAAATTTCTTTCATTTCAGGACGTGTATAACGTGCTATTGTCATTCTTATATCTCCTCAATTATTAAAACTATTGTTACTTACGGTTCCACCATTCGTATTGATGAACATGACGATTTGCTTCGTCTGTTTCACCTTCAATCACTTTAACTCTTTGCCAATAGGTTTCATCAATCTCTGGCATGTAAACATCAGCTGGGAAATCTTCGTCAATGACTGTACGAATAATTTCATCCGCATGTGGCCATAATATTTTAAAGATTTCTGCACCACCAATTACCATGAGATGTTCGTATTTTGCTAATTCGAGTACCTCATTTAGTTGATGTACGACAGTTAGACCTTCAATTTCTTGACCGTAATTAGATTGAGTTGTCATCACGACTGTTTTACGACCTGGCAATAAGCGCTGATTCATTGCTTCGAAAGTCTTACGCCCCATTATCATCGTATGTCCCATTGTGGTTTCTTTGAAAAATTTCAAATCATTGGGTAAGCTCCAAGGCAAATCGCCTTCATAACCTATCCCACCATTTCTTTCTTGAGCATATACAAAAGAAATCATTAATTATCAGTCTCCTTTATTATTAAACTGCAATCGGTGCCTTAATTGTTGGGTGAGGTTGATAGCCTTCTACTTTAATCGATGCACTGTCAATCTCATCAATTAAAGCATCACCTTCAATCACTAATTGTGGTAATTCTCTTGGCTCACGACTCAACAATGTGTTCGCCGCCTCAATGTGATTCGAATATAAATGAGCATCGCCTAAAGTATGAACAAACTCACCGACTTCTAAGCCAGTTTCTCGCGCTATTAAGTGAGTTAATAATGCATAACTCGCAATATTAAATGGCACACCTAAGAAAATATCTGCACTTCTTTGATACAACTGACAACTCAATTTGTTATCGTGCACATAAAATTGAAACAGTGTATGACAAGGGGGTAAAGCTGCATTCGGTACGTCTTCCGGGTTCCAAGCTGTAACAATCAAGCGACGAGAATCAGGATTGTGTTTAATTTGATCAATCACATTTGCAATTTGATCAAGTGTTTCACCATTGCGCATTTCCCATGAACGCCATTGTTTGCCGTAAACATCACCTAAATCTCCGAACTCTTTCGAAAATTCAGCATCATTTAGCACATAATCTTGGAATTTTTTCATTTCTGCTTGATAGATCGCATTAAAGGCTTCATCTTTAGGGGCACGTAAACCAAAATCAGTCATATCAGGCCCATTGTAGCGGTCACTCTTAACATAACGTTCAAACGCCCACTCATCCCAGATATGATTATTATGTTCTAACAGATAACGAATATTTGTATCGCCTCTTAAAAACCAAAGTAATTCACTTTTAATCAAGCCAAAAGGGACTCTTTTACTTGTTAATAACGGAAATCCTTCATTTAAATCAAAGCGCATTTGATAACCAAATACACTAAGGGTTCCGACACCCGTTCGATCTTCTTTTTTATTACCTGTTTCTAATACTTTTTCGATTAAATCACGGTATGCTTTCATATCCCTCTCACCTTCTTAAGTTTATTATTCTGACAATTCACTTAAATACTCATAACGTTCGTAGTAATTCAACAAAGCCTCATCAAGACTATCTAATTCTTCTTGTAATTCAATTAAACGTACAGCGTCACTCGTAATAGAATTCATTTCAGTTTGAATTCCTTCAATACGTTGTTCAGCTTTCTCAATATCATCTAAAATAGTTGCCCATTCTTTTTTCTCTTGGTAGGTCATTCGTTTTGCTTTTTCAGTGTTTTCTACTTGTGTTATTTTTTCAACTGGTTTCTCTACTACAGCTGCTTTTTGTTGAGCAGCAAGCTGATCTTGTTTAGCTAAGTAATCAGAATAATTCCCCCAGCTTAACTCAAATTGCCCATTACCTGTTAATTCTAATAATTGATCCACGGTTTTATCTAAGAAATAACGATCATGCGACACAATTAAAACAACACCTTCAAATCGATCAACATAATCTTCAAGAACCGTCAATGTATCGATATCTAAATCATTGGTTGGCTCATCTAATATTAGAACATTGGGTTGTTGGACAAGTAAACTCAGTAAGTAAAGACGACGTCTTTCACCACCGGACAAATGCTTAATTTCCTGACCGTGTGTTACGCGTGGGAAATTAAATTGTTCAAGTAATTGTGAAGCATTTGCTTTCGTTCCATCTGGCATTGGAAAATCATCCGCAATTTTTGTTAAATAACTTAGGACACGTGTTTCACCAGGTAAATCTTGATCAAGTTGACGGTAGTAAGCCAGACGTACAGTTTGTCCTATTTCATAAGTTCCACTTGCAATAGGATGTAAACCCGCTAAGGTGTTCATTAGTGTGGACTTACCAACACCATTCTCACCAATAATCCCTATTCTTTCGCCTTTAACAAAAGATTTAGTGAAATTATCAATAACATTTATATCCGCAATTTTAACACTTACTTCTTCTAATTCCATGATGCGACTACCAATTCTTTGTTGTTCAAATTCAAATTGGAAGCCATCTGCATCAACATCTCGTTTTTGAATATTTTGCTTAAGGTCATTAAAACGTTCAATACGAGCTTGTTGTTTCGTAGTACGCGCTTTAGCTCCTTTACGCATCCAAGCGAGTTCGGATTTAAATAGACTATCTTGCTTTTCTTGATGACGCGCTGTTTGAGCTTCTAAGTCAGCTTTCTTTTCTAAATATGTTTCGTAATTACCTTCATAAGCCGTCAAATGACCATGTTTCAATTCAATAATTTTATTGACGACTCGCTCCAAGAAGTAGCGGTCGTGAGTTACTAATAGCAAAGCCCCTTTATAAGTTGCTAGATACTTTTCCAACCACTGGATTGATTGAACATCTAGGTGGTTGGTCGGCTCGTCTAATATCAACAGGTCTGGTTCAGCAATCAAGACTTGTGCAATCCCAATTCGCTTACGTTCACCACCTGAACAGCTTGCGATTGAACGAGACAAATCATTCAATCCTAGTTGTGAAAGAATTGTTCTTGCACGAACTTCAACATCCCAGCCTTCTTTAGCATTCATTTCATCCGTAATACGTGTGAAATTGGTTTGAAGACGTTCGTTCATTGGATCAGCTTCTAACTCAATTCGGATGTTTTCGTAGTTCAAGACAAGCTGTATTTGAGGTGCGTTACTGTCATAAACAGTTTCAAGAATTGATTTCACCTCATCAAACTCAGGATTCTGATCTAAGTATGCGATTGAATATTGATTTGGATGTTTAATTAAACCATCATCATAATTATCTAAACCCGCAATAACTTTCAAGAATGAACTTTTTCCAGTTCCGTTAGGTCCGATTAAACCTACTCGGTCACCTGTACGAATCATGAAGTCAATGCCAGCAAGCAAAGTTTTAGTACCATATGTTTTATGTAAGTTTTCTATTGTTAATTCTTTCATCTGTCTGCTCCCATCTAAATCTCAACCAATTATACCATAATACTTAGTGAATTTTCATTTTGGCTTCTTAATTCTTGAAAGTCGTTTTACTTTCCTTTAAGGTAAACCTAATGAAAACTTTATAGAGGTGATGTTATGTTAAAAAAATCTGCCATCTTATTCTTTGGCTACTTCATTGTGATGATACTAGGCTCAGGATTGCTAATGCCTTTCATGAGTATAATTACAGCTAATTTTGTTGTTTCCATGCTACTCTTGTTATTCGCTGTAATACTATTTAAAGACCATTTAGCAGCTGAATGGGATAGATTCCGTGCGGAAACTCCAAATTTAGGGCGTTTCTTTGGAAAATTAATCGGATATTATTTCATCATGTTGTTATTAAGAATTGCTGCGATAACGGTCTTAGATCAGTTTATGGACACTTCAACATTAGGACAAAATCAGGAATATTTAAACGAAGCAGCTCAGAATATGTCGATGCTGGCTAATGTATTGTTACTGACGATTTATGCACCGGTTGTAGAAGAGTTGGTCTTCCGCGAAGCGATGATGGGTCCATGGAAGAAGAACAATAAATATGTTCTGGTTGGTTCGACAATATTCTCTGCCTTTTTATTCACCTATATGCATTCTTTTGAATGGGCAGACTTCGCCTTATACTTACCAATTACTATTGTGTTAACAAAAATCTATTGGGAATACGACCGTAATGTTATACCCGGTATGTTATTTCACTTTGTCAACAATATGATTGCTCTGACGATGATGTATCTCTTATTCGCGATTGCATAAAACGAAAGAGACTTGTGTGAATCATTCGATCTGCACAAGTCTCTTTTATATGTCTTTCGATAGGACTGTAAACAATTTAGTTAGGATTAATCCCCTAACTTTTTCTATTAATAATTCATTTAATTACCAACTAGCTTTGCGAACACCAGGTAATTGTCCCTTGTGTGCCAGTTGGCGGAAATTTAACCGAGATACGCCAAATTTTCTGATATAAGCTCTAGGTCTACCATCTAATTGATCGCGATATTTCAATCGATTAGGATTAGCATCTTTTGGTAATTTAGCTAATGCCCCATAATCCTTAGCTTCTTTGAGTAATTTTCTTTGTTCACGATATTGTTCAATTAAAGCTGCCTGTTTCAATGCTTTTTGAAGCTTAGCTTTTCTTGCCATACTCTCTCCTCTTAATGTGCTAGCATATCTTTAAGTATCTGATTTTCTGTGAAAAAAGACGGATAGTAAGTTGGCCAATTGGTCACTTCATCCAATAAAGTTTCACGATCATCCCCCCAATAAAGATGAAAATGGGTTGATAATGTTTCGGTAATTAAATGATCACTAAATTGAATATAAGCAGGCATACCTTCTGTGTCATCAATCCGCTTAAACACATACCTTACACCACGATTACCTCTTTCGTATGTCAATATATCGTACCCATCATATTCATAAGCAGCAGTTAGTTCAGAACCGTCTGTGCTAGTAAAGGTAAAAGTGTTCCCTTCAATTAAAATTTGGTCTATATCTGTTTCATAACCAACCGTATAATATGCTTTGTACTCGTCGGCAGACATTGTATCATTCGCCTTATGTTCAAAAACGGTATCTAGTTTACCCGACGTTAACAATGGATAAACTGAACTCCATTCACCTTGCCAATCAGCTAAAGAACGATCTTCAATCTCATCATTATAAAAAAAGCCGTGATAAATTCTTTCAGCATTCTCATGATCTGAGTGATGGTCGTCGATATGCACCTGTAAGTCATCTGAATGCGCTATAATACTTCCGTCTTCAGAACTTAGTTCGGCTTTAATCATTAAACCGTTAGCCGTAGCTTCTCTTGAGAATAATTCACTCGTCATACCAGCCACAACTTGCCATTCTGCTTGTTCATCTTGTTTAATCGACCATTGCCAGTTTAAGTTGCCCTCAAACTCTGGAGCCGAAGCCGTCAGAAGAATCTCGTCACCAGTATGATAATGTTCTTGTAATCCTTCAACTGAAATGTTGACTAATTCTATTTGTTCTTCTTGTGCCTGATCATCTACTTGTGCGTATGTTAAATGCAGTGGACTAAACAAAAATAAACTTGTTGCTAATAAACTGAACATTCTTTTCTTCATCCAAAAATCCTACTTTCTTAGGAACCTTCTGAGACTTACTTTTTCTTTGCTTTACTCGCTTTAATAATTTTCAAAGCTCTTTTCTTAGTTTTAATATTGGGACTTTTCATTCGTCGATAAGCACTCGCCACATCAATTTTTTCCATTTCAACACCTCATCCAAAATAGTATTTTGTAAATAGTAATCGTTACTATTTGTAATTATAATGAAATTTTTAACTTTAGCAACCATTATTTAAAAATTAATTAATAAGAAAGTCCCTAAAGGCTGTTTTATCAACCATAATCAGTAAAAAATTAATATGTAATCCTTTTTATAATAAAATTTTTGCCCTAATTGAAATACAATAAGCTGAACGAAACATAAAGCTTGGCAAATCAACAAGAAACTTATAATACCTTATATGACAAAAACGACCTAACCCCATTGCTGAGTTAAGCCGTTCTAAAAAATTCTATTTAATTTCCCAATCGATTGGACTTTCACCCCGTTCAATCAATAACTGATTAGTCTGACTGAAAGGTTTTGAACCAAAAAATCCACGATAAGCAGACAATGGGCTCGGATGGACCGCTTCAATCACCGCATGCTTGTTTAAATCAATATACTTTTTATAGCTACGCGCGGATGCACCCCATAAAACATAGACGATAGGACTTGGATGTTGATTCAAACTTTCAATGACTTTTTGTGTTAAGTCTTGCCAACCTAAATCTTTATGCGAATTTGCTTCACCCGCTCGCACGGTTAGAACAGCATTCAATAACAATACGCCCTGTTTCGCCCATTGATCTAATTGACCATGTTGTGGCATTGGTACCTCTAAATCGTCCACCATTTCCTTATACATATTGCGTAATGACGGCGGAATCTTTACATTCTTCGAAACTGAAAAAGCTAAGCCATGTGCTTGATTCGGTCCATGATAAGGATCCTGACCAATTATAACAACTTTAACATCCGCGTAGGAAGTTAAACGAAAAGCCGTAAAAATATTGTCCATACTCGGATAAATAACTTCGTTTACGTAAGCTTTTTCTAAATAATCTGATATTGCTTGAAAATCAGGAGATTCAAAGTAATCTTTCAGCACACTATCCCAATCATTACCAATTAATGGCAACATCACTCCACACCTCCATTATCCCTACCATACTGGGCAAAATATAACTCCGCATAATGACCCTTCAAAGCAATTAATTCATCATGTGTCCCGTCTTCTGTAATCCCATCTGGGGTCACCACAATTATACGATCAGCGTGACGAATCGTAGCTAAACGATGTGCAATAATCAATGTGGTTCGACCTTGTGCTAATTTATCTAAAGATGCTTGAATAAATTGCTCAGTTTGCGTATCTAAAGCACTCGTCGCTTCGTCAAGAATTAAAATAGATGGATTCTTTAAGAATATACGCGCAATCGACAGACGCTGTTTTTGTCCACCAGACAAACGTACACCGCGCTCACCAATTTCGGTATCTAAACCCTGAGGTAAATCTTCCACTACTTCACGTAACCTCGCAGCATCAATCGCTGCTTCCACTTCTTCTGGTGTCGCATCAAGTCTACCGTAAAGAACATTCTCACGAACTGTACCTGTAAATAAGAAAACATCTTGTTGTACAATACCAATTTGCTTGCGCAAAGATTCCATCGTGACATCTTGAATATTGTGACCATCAATTGTTATTGCACCCGAAGTTACTTCATAGAAACGTGGCAATAAGTTTACCAGCGTTGTTTTACCTGCGCCACTGGGACCAACAAAGGCAATGGTTTCACCAGACTTAATCGATAAATTAGCATCTGCTACAACGGTTTTACCATCTTCATAGGCAAACGACACTTGATGATATTCAATATCACCTTTAAATGCTGGTGCTGGATAAGCATCAGGCTGATCGACAATATCCGGCTTACGTTTTAACTCCTTACTAAAGCGTTTAAAACCTGCATAACCTTTCGGATATAATTCAATCATATTGTTGATTTTCTCCAAAGGACGCACAAAAACATTGGCTAATAGAATGAAACCTACTAATTCTCCTAAAGACAGTTCTCCAATTACCGTATAATAAGACCCGGCCAGAAATGCAAACAGGTTAATTAATCGGACTAGAATGTAGTTAAACGAACTACTGATGGCCATCGTTTTATAGAAAGCTAATTTATTCTCACGAAATCCTTGATTGTAGCCTTCAAATATTTTCTTCTCATGAGCTTCGTTCGCAAATGCTTTCACTACGCGAATACCGCTTAAAGAATTGCCGATACCCGCTGTGAATTTCGCAACATTTGAGAAAATTCGTGTATTCACTTGTGTCATTTTCTTATTAAAGACAAATAAGGCAATTCCCATTAAGGGCAATAAAAAAACTGTAATTACTGCTAAAGGTACATGCACATTCAGCATTAATAAGAAGGCACCGAGTAGTGTCATAATGGTAATAAATACATCCTCTGGACCATGATGTGCTACTTCACTAATATCAAACAAATCAGTTGTCACTCGACTTAATAATTCACCTGTTTTAACATTGTCAAAGTACGTATAAGATTGCTTTTGATAATGGTCAAATAGGTCACGACGCATATCAGTCTCAACATTAATTCCAAACTCATGACCTAAAGCAACGACAATGTAATTCATCCACATATTAAACAGATACATCGTGAATAAAAGAACTGAAAACATAATAATCATTTTCAAATTACCGTCTGGTAACACCTCATCGATAACACGATTTACCGCTATTGGGAATATGAGTTCAAGGACTGCTGAAATTATTGCACATATGAAATCAATTAAAAATAAGCGTTTATATGGTTTATAATAGCTAAAAAATTGTTTTAACATTGCTTCTCCTTTCTAATTGTTAATACTTTACCATTCTAGATAAAAGTAAACTTTTATACAAGGTAGACACTTAACAGAAATAACCAAAATAAAGAGCAGTTAAACTAGCTTTAACTAGCCTAACTGCATGAACTCTAAAACAGACCTGTAATATTTCCGTCTGCATCCACATCAATATTCTCCGCTGAAGGTACTTTTGGTAAACCAGGCATTGTCATAATGTCTCCAGTAAGAGCCACAATAAAACCAGCCCCTGCTGATACTTTTAGACTACGAATGGTTACTTCAAAGTTTTCTGGAGCACCTAGTAATTTAGGATTATCTGATAATGAGTACTGAGTTTTTGCCATACAAATGGGTAAATTACCAAAGCCAAGCGCTTCAAGTTGCTTAGCTTCTCGACGAGCTGCAGGAGTTAACACAGCGTTATTACCGCCATAAACATTCTGAACGATTTGATCCAACTTATCTTTAATAGGTAAGTTTAAATCATAGGCATGTGTTAGTATTTGGTCATTGGTAGCAATTTTTACAACTTTCTCAGCAAGATCAACTGCACCAGCACCACCATTTGCCCACACATCCGAAACTGAGACTTCTACCCCACGCACTTCACATGCTTGGCGAACTGCTTCTAATTCTGCTTCTGTGTCCAGTGGGAATTTATTAATAGCCACTACTACAGGTAAATTAAATGTCTCTTGAATTGTTTTTAGATGACGCTCTAAGTTTGGTAAACCTTTGATCACTGCTTCAACATTCTCGGGTTCTAATTCTTTTTTAGACACACCACCATGCATTTTCAAAGCGCGAATTGTCGCAACCACTACCACTGCCGCTGGAGACAATTCTGCTAAACGACATTTGATATCAAGGAACTTCTCAGCACCTAAGTCAGCCCCAAATCCAGCTTCAGTAACAGCATAATCACCAAATTTTAAAGCCATTTTAGTAGCTAATACACTGTTACAACCATGCGCGATGTTCGCAAATGGTCCACCATGGACAAAAGCAGGAGTACGTTCTAAAGTTTGAACTAAGTTCGGACTCAACGCATCTTTTAGTAAAGCTGCCATTGCACCTTCTGCCTTTAAATCATGTGCAGTTATCGGCTCATTGTCAAAATTATAAGCGACAATGATGCGACCTAAGCGTTCTTTTAAATCCGTTAAACTTTGTGCTAAACAAAAAATAGCCATAATTTCCGACGCAACCGTTATTTCAAAACCATCTTCTCGCGGTACACCATTCGTACGGCCATTTAAACCATCCACAATATGTCGTAATTGACGGTCATTCATATCGACCGCACGTTTCCAAGTAATACGACGCGCATCAATGCCCAATTGGTTACCATGATGAATGTGGTTATCTAACATCGCCGCTAATAAGTTATTTGCTGCACTAATCGCATGGAAATCCCCCGTAAAGTGTAGGTTGATATCTTCCATCGGCACAACTTGAGCATACCCGCCCCCAGCCGCACCGCCTTTCATACCAAACACAGGTCCCAAAGATGGTTCTCGTAATGCTAAAATCGCTTTTTTACCAATTTTATTTAAACCATCAGCTAAGCCTACTGATGTTGTCGTCTTACCTTCACCAGCTGGAGTTGGACTAATTGCTGTAACTAAAATTAACTTACCATCTGGTTTAGCTTTTAAGGCGTCTAATTGTTTCGCATCAACTTTAGCCTTGTACTTACCATATAAAGATAAACTATCAAGATCAATATCGGCACTTTCTGCAATTTTCTCGATTGGTTCTAATTCAACTTGCTTTGCAATTTCTATATCTGTTAAATAACTTGCCATTCAGACACTTCCTTCCAATACTCTTTATTAATTGACTTTAAATTTCGGTTAGCAGTTTTAAATTGATTATATCGCTTTACTTTTATTGGAATACTCAACGTAGCGCAGCAATTTGTTCTTCAATGCAGTATAACGGCAATAGGCCTAGCTTGCTCTGACTATGAGCACAGCGAAGTAGACAGAGCCTAGCCGATTGAGGTGGAAAAGCCTTCATAACCGTGAGGCTGTGAAAGCAACCACAGGGTTGGAAAAAATTAGCTGAGCGAATTACAAAGCATGATAAATCAACATAAAACTTACAAACCCTTATATTTTAAAAGAACTTAATTCTTAAGGCTTTGAATAGGTGCCGGGATTCTCCCACCACGATGCACAAACATATCAGGTTTAGTCGTATTCAGAGGCATCACTTTCGCCTTACCAAATAAACCACCCCAATCCAACTCTCCTTCGTCAGAAACGCCAATGGCTGGTATTAGACGAACGGCTGTTGTTTTAGAATTAATCATACCTATTGCTGCTTCATCCGCAATGATTGCGGATATTACTTCGGCAGTCGTATCTCCAGGTACTACAATCATATCCAGTCCGACTGAACAGACAGCTGTCATCGCTGTTAACATTTCAATGTTTAAATTACCTTGTTCAACAGCAGCAATCATCCCTGCATCTTCACTAACTGGAATAAAAGCACCTGATAAGCCACCAACACTAGAAGAAGCCATTACGCCACCCTTTTTAACTGCATCATTTAACATTGCTAATGTTGCGACTGTACCATAAGCACCCACTTGGTCTAAACCAATTTCTTCTAGAATGTGTGCAACTGAATCACCTACAGCTGGTGTTGGTGCTAAGGAAATGTCCACAATACCAAAGGGCACACTTAATGTTTCAGCAGCTTCCGTTCCAACCAGTTGGCCCATACGAGTTATTTTAAACGCTGTACGTTTAATCTCTTCCGCTACAACTTCTAATGGTGCATCTTTGGGTAACTTAGCTAATGCTGCCCTAACGACACCAGGTCCTGATACCCCAACATTTATCACGACATCTGGCTCACCAACTCCGTGGAAAGCCCCTGCCATAAAGGGATTGTCTTCAACCGCATTACAGAATACGACTAATTTAGTGGCACCGACACACATATTATCCTGTGTTAAAACCGCACATTCTCTAACGATATTCCCCATTAAACGAACGGCGTCCATATTAATGCCTGCTCTAGTCGAACCAATGTTAACAGAGCTACATACATGATCCGTTTGAGCGAGCGCTTCTGGAATTGATTCAATTAAAGCTAAATCCCCTGCTGACATGCCTTTATGAACTAAAGCTGAATAACCGCCAATAAAATTTACACCAACGTCTTTGGCTGCTTTATCTAATGTTTTCGCGTATTTAATTGGATCGCCACCAGAAGCTGCCACTAGCTGTGAAATAGGTGTCACAGAAATACGTTTGTTAACAATTGGAATACCATATTTACGTTCGATTTGTTCTCCTGTCGCGACTAAATCTTTAGCACAGCGTGTAATTTTCTTATAGACCTTCTCACAAGCACGATCAATATCACCGTCTGCACAATCTACCAATGAAATACCCATTGTTATCGTACGAATATCAAGGTTTTCATTCTCAATCATATTAAGTGTTTCCAGAATATCATTCATATTTATCATTTAATTGTCCACATCCTTACTTTTCTTCATTAGATACGATGCATCGAATTAAAAATATCTTCATGCATAACACGAATTTGCATATCTGGAACAGATTGCTTCATCGTTTCTTTTAGCCCATCGAAACTTGAATTAATGGCATCAATTTCAACCAACATTGTCATTGTGAAAAATCCATCCATGACGGTTTGTGAAACATCCACAATATTCGCATTGGCATTCATACAACCTGTGGCAACTTTAGCTAAGATACCCACTTTATCAATTCCATTTACTGTTATGACTGCTCTCATTCTATTCACCTCAGTTTTTTTGATATTTTAATCATAGCATACTGTAATCTACTAACCACTATCTTTTAATTATTATCTTGTTTAATTCTCATCATAGTTCGGCTTATCGTTCATTAAACCTCTAAATAATATTCTTCAAACAGAGCAGAGTGATGGGGTCCTTTTCCAACCAGATGATGTTTACCATACTCTAAAATTTGTCCATGAAAATCTTGCCATTCGATCAGTTCTAATTTTGTCGTTTTTTCAACATGATGTTTTAATTTTAGGTAGTCATTTGCTACTGGACAACCTAAACCAGTAAACAGTTTACGTGCATAATTATCCGCAATAAAACATTTTTGATTAAAGACGTATAACATCAACACATCCGCTGTTTCATTGCCAATCCCTTTAAAAGTTAATAAATGATTACGTAAACTGTCACTCGAAGGATAAGCTTTGATGACACTTTGTTTATCAAATTGAAACTCCGCTAACCATTTGAACCAAGTAGAGATTAAGTTGGACTTACTTTTATGAAAACCACTCGAATAGATTAAAGGTATCAATTCATCTGGTTCTAATTGACTAATGATTTCAGGATCAAATAGCGTCGCATCTCCGATTTTTTTAAGTGAAAGTTGCGTATTATGCCAAGTTGTATTCTGAACTAGGAATGCGCCCAACATAATTTCCCAGGGACTTTCATGTGGCCAATGTCCAACACTTCCTTGTTTATTGTTTAATAGATAATAAAGCTCTTCATGGGTTATACCAATTTTCATACTGAAACCTCCCTTAGCTTAATTTTACCAGAATTCTACATATAATATAGAAGAAATAAGCTAGAACAAAGTCTAGGTTTTTATTTTGTTGGGATACTGAGCGAAGTACAAAGCTTGATAAATGAGTATTATATTCACAATCCCTTATAAATAAAAAATCCACCAGTCATTCAACTGATGGATTAATAAGAAATTATTTAATTGTTAAAATATCATCGCCATGTTGAATGTCGCCTGTTTTAGTTAATTCAACTGCTTGATAGTTTGCTGTGTTTGTAATGACAATTGGTGTTACTGTCGGATGACCAGCTGCTTTAACTGAATCTAAGTCAACTTCTAATAATAAGTCACCAACTTTAACTTGGTCACCAGCTTTAACATGTGCAGTGAAGCCTTCACCTTTCATGTTAACGGTATCTAAACCTACGTGAATCATTACTTCCACACCGTTTTCTGCGACTAAGCCAATTGCATGTTTAGTTTCGAAAACCATCATTACTTGACCAGTAATGGGTGAAGTAACTTTACCGTCGTTTGGCTCAACACCAAAACCATTACCTAAAGCACCACTTGCGAATGCTGGGTCCGGAACTTCTGATAAGTTCATTGCAGTACCGCTCATTGGTGATTGAATTGTTGCAATAACTGCTAAGCTAGCAGTATCTGATACTGTTTCAGTTTCTGTTGTTTGTGTTTCAGCTACAGTGTTTGCAGCATTACCGTAAAACTCTTCTTTAGAAGGTAATTGAGCAGCTTTTCCTGCTTGAATAAATTCTTCTAAGTTAGACTTGATATTTGAAACACGTGGTCCATAAATTACTTGAACGCCGTTACCTTTATGCATGACACCTGCTGCTCCTGAAGCGTTTAAGATATCTTGGTCAACCAAGTCACCATTCGCAACAGTCGTTCTTAAACGAGTCGCACAGCTATCAACATCCACAATGTTAGCTGCTCCACCTAAACCGTAAATGATTGCTGCTGATAAAGCATCCGCTTCATTTTCAATTACAGTAGTTGCTGCTGTTCCATTGTTTTTCGCATTCATATCAGCACGAGTATATAATTTAATTTCTTCTGCGCTGTCATCACGACCTGGAGTCTTGTAGTTAAATTTCTTAATTAAGAACGTGAACAAGAAGTAGTAAACAACAAAATAGAAAATACCTACAATAACAATCCAAATCCAGTTTGTTTTTGCATTACCTTGTAAAATTCCGTATAAGAACATATCAATGAATCCACCAGAGAATGTCATACCAACCCCTACTTGGAAGATATGCATTAACATATATGCAGCACCTGCTAATATACAGTGAATTGCATATAATGGCATAGCAACGAATAAGAATGTGAACTCAAGAGGTTCTGTAATACCTGTTAACATTGAAGTTAACGCTGCAGATAATAATAAACCACCCGTAACTTTACGGTTTTCTGGTTTAGCTGTACGGTACATTGCTAAAGCAGCACCTGGTAAACCAAAGATCATTAATGGGAATTTACCCGACATGAAACGAGTAGCTTCCACACTAAATTTAGTTACAGTTGGGTCTGATAATTGAGCGAAGAAGATGTTTTGAGCTCCTTCAATTAATTGACCGCTAACTTCTAATGTACCACCAACAGCTGTTTGCCAGAATGGTAAGTAGAATACGTGGTGTAAACCAAATGGAATTAATAAACGTTCCATGAAGCCGTATAACCAAGTACCAGCATAACCTGAACCTTGAACTAATTCACCAACTGCGTAGATACCAGCTTGAATTGGTGGCCAGATATAGCTCATTAAGATACCTACAACTAGGAATACAATTGCAGATACGATTGGTACAAAACGAGTTCCTTCAAAGAATGATAATGCTGTTGGTAATTGAATTTTGTAATAACGGTTATGTAATGCCGCAACTCCTAAACCAACTATCATACCACCGAAAACACCCATTTGTAATGACTCGATACCTAATACACTCGCAACAGATCCATCTAAATATGCATCTGTACCACCTGCTACCGTAATCATTGATCCGATTGAAGCATGCATTACTAGGAAAGCAATCGCTGCTGCTAAAGCGGCAGTAGCTTTCTCTGATTTAGCCATCCCAATCGCACAACCGATTGCGAAAATAAGTGGTAAGTTATCAAAAACAATTCCACCCGCTGCATTCATAACTAATAAAATATTATGTAGAATAGTTCCTTCACCCATGACATTAGTTAAACCATAAGTTTCTAAAGTCGTAGGGTTAGTAAATGATCCTCCTATTCCTAAAAATAATCCAGCTACCGGTAAAATTGCGATCGGTAACATAAAAGAACGCCCTACTCTTTGTAAAACACCAAATATTTGGTCCTTCATTTTCTTTCCTCCTAATATTTCTGACCAGACATTGGGCTTGTAAATTAAAAGGATAAAAAAATACCCAAACCAACCTATTTTGGGTATAATTTCCCTATAGGTTGATCTGGGTATTGCCGACTTAACGTAACAAGCCCTTGCTGTTCAATTCGTAAGTTATTATATCATAGTTAAAAAAATTTGCAAGCATTTCTTAAAATTTCTTTTAAATGGATTTCTTTACCGGGCCTTGCACGATTAAATTTTGCATGTTAATATCGAAATACTGTTTAAAGAGAACCTTTACAATAAGTCAATAGATAGGAGTTTCGTTGATGTTAGCGAACAAAATATTGAATAACAATTTCATCAGTAGCACAGACAAAGACGGTCACGAAATTGTAATTATGGGCAAAGGGCTTGGCTGGCAAATGAAGCCAGGTGACCCAGTTGACCCCGAAAAAATCGAAAAAATATTCCGAATGGATACCGTAACCTCTTCTGAAAAAATGAAAAAACTATTCCTAGAAGTTGAAATGTCATCGGTTGAAATCAGTTCAAAAATTATTCAGTTTGCTCAGGAAACCACCAAAGTCGAATTTAATAAAAATATCATTTTGACGTTGACCGATCATATTGATTTTGCTATCGAACGTTATAATAAAGGCATCCCGTTAAAAAATGATTTTAAATTATGGATTCAAAAAATGTTCAATGAAGAATTCTCAGTTGGTTTATATGCCTTGGAAATTATCCAGGAGACGTTGGGAATTCAGATGCCAGAAGACGAGGCGGCTCATATCGCAATGCATATCATTAATGCACAACTGGATGGTAATATGGCTTACACTGACGAAATTACCAATTTACTCAGCATGTGTTTCCACATCATCGAATTAAAAACGGGTAAAATTATTTCTGAAAAATCATGGGCTTATGAACGTTTTATGCGCCATTTATTAGCACTCGCCCAAAGAATTATCGCCCGTACAGAAAACATCGCTGTTAACGATAGTTTAAACTTAGCCATTCAAAGTCAATTTCCTTTAGAACATGACATTTCAATCGCGATTCGCAATTATATCCAGAAAACATTTAACTTTATGATCGCTGATGATGAAGTGACTTTCTTAACCATTCATATTAATCGTTTATTACAAGATGTTTAGTTAATTAAGATAAATAGTTCGTTTGTAAAGACAATTAAATGCAATAAAATAAGCCCTTTATAATCCTTTTCAGTATAATTTACTGGTTTAGTCAAGATTATAAAGGGCTATTTTTATGCAATTAATCTTCATCCTTAATATCTTTGTCTTCCGGAATTGGTGTATTAAGATATTCTTCATAGGCTGCTAATTGACGTTCTCTTTCTTTTAGAAACAGATTAAATTGTTCTTGATATAACATTACTTCACCATCAACATCTAAATAGCGAACCTGATTTTCACGAATTAAACGATAAATTTCACTGACTGATACATCTAAATATTCTGCTGTTTGTTCAACTGTTAAATACATTTTCCACCCCGCTTAATCGAAAAACCTCGTCAACAAAGTTTGCGACGAGGTTAATGACATGAATCGTTTATTCATCATCCATTTGTAAGATTGACATGAATGCTTCTTGTGGAACTTCAACGCTTCCCACTTGTTTCATACGTTTCTTACCTTCTTTTTGTTTCTCTAGTAATTTCTTACGACGCGATACGTCCCCACCATACAACTTGGCAGTAACATCTTTACGCAAGGCTTTAATAGTTGAACGCGCAATAATCTTGTGACCAATTGCTGCTTGAACCGGCACTTCGAACATTTGGCGAGGTATCGTTTTCTTTAACTTCTCAACTAAAGCTTTACCACGGTTAAAGGCGAAGTCTTTATGAACAATCATACTAAAGGCATCGATAATATCACCGTTTAATAGAATATCTAATTTCGCTAGTTTAGATTCACGGTAACCGATCATCTCGTAGTCTAGCGATGCGTAACCTTTAGTTGTAGATTTCAACTTATCAAAGAAGTCAAAAATAATTTCTGCAGTTGGAATTTCATAAACAACATTTACACGATTAGCGTCTAAATAATCCATTGTAATGAATGTTCCACGTTTACGTTGACCTAAATCCATGACGGCCCCAACGTAATCATTCGGTACCATAATGGTTGCTTTAACATAAGGCTCTAGAATTTTCTCAATTTCAGTCGCATCTGGTAATGCTGAAGGATTATCTACGATAACTTCTTCACCATTGGTTTTAATTACTCGATAAATAACAGACGGTGCTGTCATAATTAAATCAATGTTAAATTCACGCTCTAGACGTTCTTGAATAACGTCCATATGTAACAAACCAAGGAAACCAGTACGGAAACCAAACCCTAAAGCTTGAGACGTTTCCGGTTCAAATTCTAAAGCAGCATCGTTTAATTGTAGACGCTCTAATGCCTCACGTAAGTCATTATAGTCATTTGAATCAACTGGATATAAACCAGCAAACACCATTGGATTTAATTTACGGTATCCTTCTAAAGCTTCTTCAGCTGGATTGTTCGCAGAAGTGATCGTATCCCCTACGTGCGTATCTTGAATTGTCTTAATGCTGGCAGTTAAGTAACCTACATCACCTACGGATAAAATTTCTTTTTGTAACGCTTTAGGTGAAAATACTCCAACTTCGTTTACTTCAAATTCTTTACCATTACTCATTAAGCGAATTTTATCACC
This sequence comes from Fundicoccus ignavus, assembly GCF_009659375.1. Classification (GTDB taxonomy): domain Bacteria; phylum Bacillota; class Bacilli; order Lactobacillales; family Aerococcaceae; genus Fundicoccus; species Fundicoccus ignavus. The sequence continues at coordinate 10,935 of NZ_WJQT01000027.1, read as the reverse complement.
TGGTTTAACGGTTCCGTTAACCACACGAATATTCAATACAACTCCGCGGAAACTATCGTAAGCTGAATCAAAAATTAAAGCTTGTAAAGGTGCTTCAATGTCACCTTGTGGTGCTGGAACTTTCTCAACGATTTGTTCCAAAATTTCAGCAATCCCGATACCCGCTTTAGCACTAGCATGCACCGCTTCACTTGCATCAATCCCAATTATATCTTCAATTTCTAATTGAACTTTTTCAGGATCTGCTGCTGGTAAATCAATTTTATTGATAACGGGTAATATTTCTAAGTCATTATCTAGAGCTAAATACACGTTAGCAAGCGTTTGAGCTTCAATACCTTGTGCAGCATCAACTACTAATAAAGCACCCTCACAAGCCGCTAAAGAACGCGAAACTTCGTAAGTAAAGTCGACGTGTCCGGGTGTATCAATCAAGTGGAAAATGTATTCTTCTCCATCATTGGCTGTATAAGTTAATTCAACCGCATTTAACTTAATGGTGATACCACGTTCACGCTCTAAGTCCATTGAATCAAGTAATTGAGCTTGCATATCACGCTCAGCGACTGTTTCAGTTTGTTGAAGAATTCTATCAGCCAAAGTTGATTTACCATGGTCAATATGAGCAATAATCGAGAAATTACGAATTTTCTCTTGTCTCTGTCTTAATTTATCTAAATTCATTTAACTCTCACTTCCTTTAAATGTGGCCTAAGATTGTCCTAAGCCTACCAATTGCACACCTATCATCATATCAAAAAAAGCCTCTAAAAGGTAGTGTAATAATAAAAAACCTGACATTTTTTGGCTTGCAATAAAATTATTAATTTTTTCAAGAATCAATTTTTTGGAGGATTTTATAATGAAGTTAGCCACTTCTAAAAGTCCATAAAAAAACGCCACGTGAAATTCATGTTAATATTGAAGTTACCACACTCTCAATAGAAAAGGATGAATTCACATGACGCAAGAACAGTTTAACACGAACTCACGAAAAGGGAAACACTTATCTTATCAAGAACGTTGTCAAATTGCGATTCTTAAGAAAGAAGGTTACTCTAACCGCGCTATTGCCAAGTCACTAGGTCGTTCACCTCAAACCATTCATAATGAAGTGAAAAGAGGTTCGGTCACACAACGGAAACATCAAAAACAAAAAGGGAAAATTTATGACTATACCTACACTATTTACGATGCTGATGCTGGAAAAGCTCATTATGACCAACAACGTCTCAATTGCGGTAGAAGACCTAAATAAGCGAAAACGAACGCCTTTGTTGAGTGGCAGACACTAAGATGTTGGAAGACAAATGGTCGCCAGATGTGGTCGTTGGCCACGCACGTGAAAATGAATTATTTGAGACTGCTATGATCCCTTGCACAACAACTTTATATCACTGGATTGATAGTGGTGTCATGAAAACACGCAACCTGGATTTATTAGAGAAACTCTCGCGAAATACTAAGAAGAACACGAAGAAAGCCCGCCGAAACCAACGCGTTTTAGGTCCTTTTATCGAAGAACGTCCTAAAGAAATTGAGACAAGAAAGAGCTTTGGACATTGGGAAATTGATACAGTTATTGGAAGTAAAGTTGCCTCGGATCCCGTATTGTTGACATTGGTTGAACGTAAAACTCGCTATGAAGTCATTCTAAAAATCAAGGATAAAACGGCTCAGGCTGTGGATGAAGCAATTGAAAGCTTGCGTCAACGTGCGGGTGAGTCGTTCTCTCAATTATTTAAGACGATCACTTCAGATAATGGGTCTGAATTTGCAGGGCTTCATACATCTTTACAAGAGGTCGTCAATGTCTATTTCACTCACCCTTATGCCTCTTGGGAGCGCGGTACAAGTGAGAATCAACATAAAATCATTCGCCGCTTTCTGCCTAAAGGTCAACCGCTTGAAGCTATATGCGATAGACAATGCCTACGTATCCAAAACTGGATGAATGATTATCCACGTAAGCAATTAGGTTACCAAACTCCATATGACTTATTCGTTCGAGAATTTCATAAAGAACGGAAAGGAGAACCAGTCGTGAAACCCGTCAGTGCTTGACAACGAGCTTCATTCGGCATGATTTTATAGCTGTAAAGCTGGCATATGCCAGCTTGTCGAAGAGACTACCATGCCTCAACTCATTATCAAGCACTGACTCGATCCAAAAAGAAAATAGAGCTAGTAAGTAATTCAAAGAAAAGTGGCTAACTTAAACTTGAAATTTACGAATTTAATTAAAAATATCTTGGACTATATTTTTAATAAGAGAGTCAATCTATTTATTTATAACGAGCCTGATTTTTCAATCAAACGTTTAAAAGAAAAAAATGTTGATATTATTGTCGCAAACTTTTCGCTACCACAGTTTGATTTTGCCCATGTAGTACATGTAGATAATGTACCCGAAAAAAATGCTATCTCACTTATCTCTCAATTAATTGATGACATAAGTATTCAGAAGTATAATCATTCTTACTATGTTGGCATAAAAAAATGCAACAAAAAAAGAGTGAAGTTTAATTGCCTTCACTCTTTTTGTGTTTTAATCAAATAAATCTTTCACTTTGTTAAAGAAACCCGGATCATTACCTTTGACATCTTCACCTGATTCTTTCGCAAATTGTCTTAAGAGATCTTTTTGTTTATCTGAAAGTTTCTTAGGTGTCACAATATTCACTGTAACGTGTTGATCACCTTGATAACCAGTACGCACGCTTGGTGCACCTTTACCTTTCAGTCTAAAAGTCGTACCTGTTTGTGTACCAGCAGGTACTTTAAGTTTCACATTACCATGCACTGTTGGTACCTTAATTTCATCACCTAATGCTGCTTGAGCAAATGAAAGTGGTAAGTCGTAGTAAATTTCGCTACCTTCTCGCGTAAATTTATCACTAGGACGCACACGGAAGACAACGTATAAATCTCCATAAGGTCCACCATTTTTACCAGCTTCACCTTGACCACTTAAACGCATTTGTTGGTCGTCTTCAATACCAGCAGGTACCGTTACTTTCAATGTATGATCAACTGTTTCACTACCTGAACCATGACAAGTTGTACATTTTTCTTTAATCTCTTTACCAGTACCATTACATACATCACAAGTTGCTTGTGTCATTACACGGCCAAACGGTGTATTACGTTCAACTTGAGTTGCTCCACTACCATGACACTTAGAGCAAGTAACTGGACTAGTCCCTTCTTTTGCTCCTGAACCATGACATGTGTGACATTCTTCTTTACGTTTATATTTAATGGTCGTTTCTTTACCAAAAATTGCTTCTTCAAAACTAATATCAATACGATATTGTAAATCAGAACCTCTTTGTGGTGCATTTGGTCGTCTTGAGCCACCAGATTGTCCGCCGAAGAAACTTTCAAAGATATCTTCAAAGCCAAATCCGCCTGCTCCACCACCGAAGCCACCAAACCCGCCACCACCGAAGCCCGCACCAAAGTTAGGGTCGTTGGCTGCATGACCATACTGATCATAAGCTGCACGTTTTTGAGCATCACTTAGCATTTCATAAGCTTCTGTAACCTCTTTAAATTTTGCATCCGCGTCAGGTTCTTTATTAATATCGGGATGGTATTTTTTTGATAGTTTGCGGTAGGCTTTCTTTATTTCTACATCTGAAGCATCTCTAGAGACACCTAAGACGTCATAATAATCTCTTTTATCTGCCATACTCTACCTCCTCGTTTTATTCCATTGAATATTCTAGCATACAGTTCATTGAATTAAAAGCCAAGGGATAATAGGTACCCTTGGCTTCAATAGCAAAGATGCTAATTGTATTTAATTAGTCTTCTTCTACTTCTTCAAATTCTGCATCTACAACATCATCAGAAGAACCTGCTTCTGCATCCTCTGCGCCTTCTGCTGCTTGTGCTTCTTGAGCTGCTTGCTCATAAAGTTTTACTGTTAAGTTTTGAACTACTTCGTTCAAAGCGTCACGTTTAACTTTCATATCTTCTAAATCATTTGCTTCAACTGCAGCTTTTAAATCATCACGAGCTGCTTCAGCTTGTTTGATTTCTTCTTCAGATACTTTATCTTTTAATTCACCTAAAGTTTTATCAGTAGTGAAGATTAATTGATCCACTTCATTACGTAAGTCTGCTTCTTCACGACGAGCTTTATCCGCTTCAGCATTTGCTTCTGCATCTTTAACCATACGGTCGATTTCTTCGTCAGTTAAACCTGAAGATGATTTGATTGTAATTGTTTGTTCTTTCTTAGTACCTAAATCTTTAGCGCTAACGTTAACGATACCGTTTTTATCAATGTCGAATGTAACTTCGATTTGAGGCACACCACGAGGTGCTGCTGGGATATCTGTTAATTGGAAGCGACCTAAAGTTTTATTGTCAGCTGCCATTTGACGTTCACCTTGTAATACATGTACATCTACTGCTGGTTGGTTGTCAGCTGCTGTAGAGAATACTTGTGATTTAGATGTTGGAATTGTCGTGTTACGGTCGATTAATTTCGTGAACACGCCACCCATTGTTTCAATACCTAATGATAATGGCGTTACGTCTAATAACACGATATCTTTAACATCACCAGAGATAACACCACCTTGGATAGCAGCACCCATTGCAACTACTTCATCAGGGTTAACTGATTTGTTAGGTTCTTTACCAGTTTCTTTACGAACAGCGTCAACTACTGCAGGGATACGAGTAGATCCACCGACTAAAATAACTTCGTTAATTTCTGATTGTGAAAGACCAGCATCTTTTAAAGCTTGACGAACTGGAACTTTAGTTCTTTCTACTAATTCATGTGTTAATTCATCGAATTTAGCACGAGTTAATGAAACTTCTAAGTGTAATGGTCCCGCATCTGAAGCTGTAATAAATGGTAAGCTAATTTGAGTGCTAGTTACACCTGATAAATCTTTTTTAGCTTTTTCTGCAGCATCTTTTAGACGTTGTAATGCCATTTTGTCGTTACTTAAGTCAACGCCGTTTTCTTTCTTGAATTCAGCAACTAAGAACTCAATGATTTTCTCATCGAAGTCATCTCCACCTAGTTTGTTGTCACCAGCTGTAGATAATACATCAAATACGCCGTCTCCTAATTCAAGGATTGAAACGTCAAATGTTCCCCCACCTAAGTCAAATACTAAGATTCTTTCCTCAGCATCTGTTTTGTCTAAACCATAAGCTAATGCAGCTGCAGTAGGTTCGTTAACAATACGTTCAACTTCTAATCCAGCAATACGGCCTGCATCTTTAGTTGCTTGACGTTGAGCATCGTTGAAGTAAGCTGGAACAGTAATAACTGCTTTATCAACTTTTTCACCTAAATAATCTTCTGCATAGCTCTTTAAGTGTTGTAGGATCATTGCTGAAATTTCTTGTGGTGTGTAGTCTTTTCCGTCCATTTTAGCTTTATAGTTACCTTCACCAATGTGACGTTTGATTGAGCTGATTGTGTTTGGGTTTGTTACTGCTTGACGCTTAGCAACTTCACCGATTTGAATTTCATCATTTTTAAATGCAACTACTGAAGGTGTTGTTCGGTTTCCTTCTGGGTTTGGAATAATTTTTGCTTCTCCACCCTCTAATACCGCAACAGCTGAGTTCGTTGTACCTAAGTCAATACCAATAATTTTAGCCATAATTAATTTCCTCTTTTCATATTATTTTTCGTGGGCTTATGCAGAAACGATAACCATCGCTGGGCGAATTACACGGTCATCTAACTGATAGCCTTTTTGCAATACATTTACTACTACATCTGTCGCCTGGCCTTCTTCAGCCGGCATTGTACTTACTGCTTGATGGAAGTTTGGATCAAACGGTTCGTTTAACGGGTCAATCATTGTAACTTTTTCGCGTTCTAAAGCAGAAAGCAATTGACCATGAACCATTTCGATACCTTTTTTCAATGTCAATGCATCGTCACTTGTAACTTCAGTTGTCAATGCACGTTCAAAGTTATCGACTACTTCTAATAAATTAGTTGCTAAGCTTTGCGAACGATATTTCGCAGCGTTCTGACGATCGCGCGCATTCGTTCTTTGCATGTTAGAGATTTCGGCTTGTAATCTTAAAGCTCTATCTTCTAAAGCAGCATTTGCTGCTTTTAGCTCAGCTAATTCATCTTTTTTAGCATCTGTTTCAGTTTGTTCAATAGTTTCATCTACAGTTTCCTCTTCTGATTCAACCACTGTTTCTTCAACTGCAGTTTCCTCTGTTACAGTAGACTCCTCGACATGTTTATTTTCTTCTGTCAATTTTCTACCTCCTCGTATTTTTATAGTCGTTTAACTAGTAATTGGTTAATTCGGTGATCATTTTCTCCATTAAACCGATAATTCGGTGATAAGGCATTGTCGTGGGGCCAATTAGTCCTAAAGTAAATTCTTGTTTTTGACGTTTAAATTTACCTGTTACTAAACTTAAGTTGGTTACCCAATCTGGTGACATATCGACACCAAAAAGTACTTCAATTCCGGCTTGCCTATTTTCTAACATTTGATACATGCTGGCCGATCCATCCACTAATGTAAACAAATCTTTCAGTTCTTCAGAATTTGTTAGTGGGTCAATAAAGTCGAATAAATTATTCTTTCCACTTGTGTGGTATTGACGTCCTTTCAAACTATGAAGAGTTTTCTCTGCTAGTGGAGAAAAATCAAATGAATATGAGACTGCACGCTGCGTTAACAAAGGAATCGTTAGTTTTAAGCGATGATAGACATCTTCAATACTTGTTCCAACTAATTCTTGATTAACAATTTCTGACGTCTTACTAATGATATCTTTGGTGACTGGATATTGAGTCACAAATAATTGTGTTTCAACCCTACCTCCATCGGTTATCATTATCGCGATTAAGTTTTTCTCGTTTAAATAAACCAGTTTAAACTCTTTCAAGTGATGAGAGTCATTACTTTGCCCTAGTACTACTGCTGTGTAGCCTGTTAAAGATACTAAAACATCAGCGGCCATTTGAGCTAATTGTAAATCATCTGCTTGACGTTCGTGAAATAATTCTGCAATCGCATTGTCGTCTTCTTCTAAGACTCTCATTTCATCTTCGTGATGGATTAAGCGATTAACGTAATAGCGATAGCCACTAAATGATGGGATTCTACCACTAGACGTATGTGCTTTATGCAACAATCCTTCGCGTTCCAATACAACCATATCATTACGTATTGTTGCTGGACTGACGTTCAACAAACTTTCTCGTAATAAGGTTTTAGAACCTACCGGCTCTTCAAACTCACTGTATAATCTAACGATTAAATACAAAATTTGACGTTGCCTTGGTGTTAACATTTAGCATTACTCACCTCACTTTTTCAATTAGCACTTTAATAACAGGAGTGCTAACATCTATTATATTACACCCTTTAGGTACGTATGTCAAGGCTTCAAATCAAAAAAAGGCACAAAAATTAGCACTCTTTTAACAAGAGTGCTAAGAATAGTATTTTGGCTGTTTAATAGGCTTTTAGCCAGCCGATTAATTCTCTAAAAACGGTGTCCGCTAAAAATAAACCGCGATTCGTTAAGCGCACTGTGTCGTCCTCGATTAATAGTAGCTCTTTCTTGCGCTGACTTTCAAAGAATGTTCCAAAGAGTGCTAAAGCCGATTCATTAAATTTCGTTTCAAATGCTTGTAAACTGAACCCTCGGTTCGTTCTGAGTGCTAAAAAAATATACTCTTCCATTTGATCTGCTTTATCCAAAGGAAGCTGATTAATTATGGGTTTAGCATTGGCCGTGGTTTGCTTTAAATAATGATGGACAGGTCCATGATTATAATAACGTTCGCCATTAATGAAGCCATGGGCTCCTGCACCAAATCCATAATATGGTAAGTACTGCCAGTATTTCAAATTGTGACGTGATTCATAACCCGCCATTGCAAAGTTACTAATTTCATATTGATTAATTTGGTGTTCACTCAAACGATTAATGGCGAGTTCAAACATATCAGCATCGACATCTTCGTTGGGAAGTGGTAATTTACCTTCTCGCATTAATTGCTGGAATAACGTTTGTTGTTCAATAATCAACGAATAAAGTGAATAATGGGGTAATTCGAGTTCTAAAGCTTTCGTTAAACTATCATCGAAATCTTCGAGCGTTTGGCCTGGCAAGCGGAAAATTAGGTCGATACTCAAAGCCTCAAAGCCTGTTGCCCTTAACCAGTCAATTGACTGGTAAACATGTCTCACGCGGTGATTGCGTCCAATACGTCTTAACAATTGGTCGTTAAAGGTTTGAACTCCCATACTAATACGGTTCACACCATAATCATAAAGTAATTGGCACTTTTCTTTTGATAATTCGCCAGGATTAATTTCAAATGTGAATTCTGTCGTGGCATCAAACTTGAATTGACGATTAATACTTTCCATTAATTGTTCTAATTCTTGCATATTCAGACAACTCGGCGTTCCACCACCAACATATATGGTATCCATTTTTTCTTGTTTATTTAATTGATACAAAGAGATCTCTGTGTCTAAACCAACCAAGTATTTATCTACAGGTTGACCATCGTAAAAATACTTATTAAACGCACAATAATGGCAAATCTTTTTACAAAACGGAATATGGATATACGCAGCATCTACAATTTCAGTATTAATTAGTGACATATTATGGCCTGCTTTCTTTCCGAAAAAATTGAATAATCCACTATAAGGCTTCGAAATATTGACGAGTATCAATTAAATCTTGATCAAGCTGCTTGATTAGATTATCTAAGCCGTCGAATTTTATTTCTCCACGTAAATATTTATGCCAGCGAATTTTAACATTTTCGCCATAGATCATACGATCAAAATCTAATATGAATACTTCGCAAGTAATGTAACGGTGATCACCAAACGTTACGTTGTAACCGATTGAAGCCATTCCTTGATACCATTGGCCTGCTACATTAAATTCTACTACATAGACACCTATACCAGGCAAGAACTCTTTAGCGGTAGTTTCAACATTCGCAGTTGGATAACCAAGTAAGGAACCACCACGCTTTTCACCATGTACGACGATACCGGAAGTTTCGTATAAGTAACCTAGTTCTTTATTTGCTGCGGTAACATCACCCGCTTCAATGTGTTCACGAATACTCGTTGATGAAATTTTATGTTCATCAATCATTAGTTTATCCACTTCAACAATCTCGAATCGCCCAGCTGCATGTTCTGGTAAAGTCTGCATATTTGCAACTTCAGACTTACCATAAGTATAATCGAAACCAGCTACCACTACTTTTGCATTCAAGTCAACTAGATAGCGGTCAACAAATTCTTGTGGTGCTTGCGAACCAAAATCCCACGTATACTCGACTAAGTAAAGAATATCAACACCAAAGTCTGCGAGTAATTCAGCTTTACGCTCATTAGTCGATAAGTAAAACATTGACTCGTCATCTAATTTTGTGTAGACAATTTTAGGATGTTGATTAAACGTCATAACCGCTAATTTATAGCCGTATTTCACCGCCTCTTCTTTCGCCTTACGAATCACAGCTTGATGGCCCAAATGAACACCATCGAAGAATCCCAATGCTAATACAATAGGTTCTTGAATAATTTCTTTTTCTTGATAAGGATGTTTAAGTTTAATAATCTCCATAATTTACTCTCTTTCCATTATTAGGATAAAAACATTTTTTGTGGTTTTATTAAGTCTGCTTGCGTTGGATGTGGTTGGTATATTGCTTTAACTTTACCTTCCAGCGTTAAAACTGTTGGTTCAGCCAGTACACTTCCGAAGTAGTTAGCCGCAAGTACTTTACCATTTTTAACATCTTCGAATTGTGATCCGGTCATCGCTAATTGCGGGAACTGCGTTAACCCACTTTCAATCGGTAACAAAATATCTTCAATTGTATGATTATCCATCTTTTCTTGTATCTCTGCTAAGCGGAGTGTTTGATCAGCAGAAACTCCTCCAGTCGCCATACGTGTTAATTGTGACATATGACTTGGATAGCCAAGTTTTGTACCTAAATCAACGGCTAACGTTCTAACATAAGTCCCTTTGCCACATTTGACTTCAAACTGCCACTTTTGTTGTTGTTTTTCAGAATCATAAACCGGCTCATTAGTTCGTTCAAAATAATCAATTCGTGCGATTCTACGAGGTCTTTCAACGGTTTCGCCTGCACGAGCGTATTCATACAAACGACGGCCATTAACTTTAACCGCTGAATAATAGGGTGGTATTTGTGTAATATCCCCTTTAAATTCAGCCATAGCTTCATCAATCACTTCATCAGAAATTGGTGCCATTACTGGCTTTTCTTCCACAATTTCACCATGTGCATCTTCTGTTTCAGTTGAATAACCTAACGTTATTTCACCTTGATAAATCTTTTCTCCATCCATTAAAAACTCAACTAGTTTAGTTGCTTGTCCTAAACAGATTAACAAGACGCCTTCGACTTCTGGATCTAAAGTACCGGTATGACCAATCTTTTTCATTTTAAGTATTCGACGTAATTTAAAAACGACATCATGACTTGTCATGCCTTTTTCTTTCCAAACTGGTAAAATTCCGTTAAACATTTCTGACACTCCTCGTATATACAGCTCTTCATTTATTCATCACACTAGATTATAACAAATTTATCCATAACAGACCATTAAACTTCAAGCGCATTTTTTATGATCAACAATACTCAAAACTTTAGAATCTAAATAAAAAACAATGCACATAAAATATATAAAAATCCTTGAACAACAGACTTGCGTCCATTATTCAAGGATATCCTTTTAAACAGATTACTCGATATCAAGTTCAATGCCTTCATCTAAAGTTTCTGAGACATACTTGCCATCTTTTTTCCGTTGCTTTACACACTCCGTTAGGAGGTATTCAATTTGTCCATTAATTGAACGGAAATCATCTTCCGCCCAAGCCGCTATCTGTTCATAGAGCTTT
>NZ_WJQT01000026.1 GCF_009659375.1 Fundicoccus ignavus | reverse complement strand
CATCGATTAAGTTCACGATAAATAGTTGAACGATGACGACCTAACAAGTTCGCAATAGGGTTAATTTTATAACCTTCTTGAACAAGCACTTCTATTCTTGATCGTTCTTCTATGGTAAGATATGTATAGCTCATAATAGACCTCCGTGTGTATGTTTTTGTCGTTATTAACATCTTACACGAATCTATTATGAGTTTCTTTGTTGTCGCATTTAATTTTACAATTCATCATGAACAAAAAATGAAACTAAACTAAACGAAAGGAAATATAAAATGATTAAATTTAATAAAATAAAAAAAATTACAGTCCTAACAACTATGAGTTTAGGGCTATTTTTTAGCGCTGATCTAGTAGCTGCAAGCACCTTAACTGATGATTCTGTAGAAACACTTTCTGTTAAAGAAACTGAAATTTCTTTAGAGGTAATCGAGCTGATTTTAGAAAAATCGGAAGAACAAAAGAATGATAAAAGCGAAGTCGCTACAGAATTGTTGCTATTTGAGGAAGCTCGACTTGCTGAAGAAACAAGATTAGTCGAGGAAGCTAGACTTGCTGAAGAAACAAGATTAGTCGAAGAAGCTAGACTTGCCGAAGAAGCAAAATTGGTCGAGGAAGCTAGACTTGCCGAAGAAGCAAAATTAGTCGAGGAAGCTAGACTTGCCGAAGAAGCAAGATTAGTCGAGGAAACTAGACTTTCCGAAGAAGCAAGATTAGTCGAGGAAGCTAGACTCGCTGAAGAAGCAAGATTAGTCGAGGAAGCTAGACTTGCCGAAGAAGTAAGATTAGTCGAGGAAGCTAGACTTGCCGAAGAAGCAAGATTAGTCGAGGAAGCTAGACTCGCTGAAGAAACAAGATTAGTCGAAGAAGCAAAAGTTGCCAAAGATGAAAAAAACAAAAAAGATAAGGAAATTCTAGACAAATATTCAGAGCAATTCAATATTTCCTTGGATAATTTAAAACTCGTTCGAAGTTCTGATGGAAAGTATGCCGAAATTATGAGCACTTCCACTAGTAATGGTATTCTAACAAACGCTTCTGGCACTAAAATCGGAACGGTATATTATGGCAGAGAACAATTAACCAGTTACTGGGATGATTTATACGTTCTAGAGATTAATGGAGATGTCGTATTCTGTATTGAACCTATGACACCATGGACAGGTGGTACTTATTATGAAGGTACTGAATTTCCTGATGGAACTGTTGTTTTAGACAATCTAGCACCATTATATCCAGCTGATGCTGCTGGAAAAGTTGAAATCGATGCTGCTAAAAGACTGAAAATCGAACAAATAGTTGAGTTTGGATATAATCAACAGATTTCAAATCAAAACTATGCGTTTACTCAATCGTATATTTGGGAAATTTTAGTAGTGAACTTAGACACTAGTCGAGGATATTTAGCACAGAATTACAACGCCTTTTTAAATTGGAAAAACCAAGTTGACACAAAAATAACAAATCATAAGTCTGCCCCTTCATGGAACAATGGTAATGTGTCGCTAAAAAAGGGAGAATCTATCTCATTAAATGATACATACAATGTCTTGGATAAATTACTATTACCGGCGAATTGGAACGGATTTACATTCGAAAAAATTAGCTCAAGCCAACTAAAAATAACTGCTGGAGAAAATGCAATAAATGGTAAATATAACTTCATGCCAGATTTATCAAAGGTTCCTGATGCAGTATCTTTAATTTTTAGTCGTCCGGAGCAACAGACTTTCGGTAGATTAAATTTTCTAGATCCAGTAAGAGCGATGTTAAACTTTAATATCTTGGCAAGTAGTGGGGAATTAGAGCTTAACAAAATAACATCTGATGGAAGTGCACTTGCCAATACAGAATTCGAAATTATTGATTCAAACGGAAAAGTAGTCGCTACCAAAACTACTGATAGCAATGGTTATTTATCAGTTAAGGATTTAGAAGCTGGTGAATACTCTATAAGAGAAACTAAAACGCCAGCTGGATATGTTTTAAATACGGAATCAATATCAGTATTAATTGACGCAGGTAAAAAAGCGAGTGTAGAATTTATAAATAAAGTCCAAAAAGGATTAATTGAAATCGCAAAAGTTTCAAAAAAAATGGCACTACAATGATTAATGATTCATATACACTGGCTAGCGCTGAATTTGGGGTGTTTCAAGGTACAAAACAAGTCGGTACAATCATTACAGATGCTGATGGTAAAGGGGTTCTAGGTAATTTAGATTTAGGTAGCTATATCTTAAGAGAGTTAAAAGCACCAAATGGATTTACACCAAGCACACAAGAGTTCTTAATTAATTTAGTATCAACTAATAACACTCAAGAGGTATTTTCACAATTAATAACAATCGAAAATGAAGAGCAATTAGGAACAATTAAAGTTGTTAAGAAAGATGAAGAAACAGGTCAAACATTAGCAAACGCTGAGTTTAATGTATTGGACAACGCAGGTAATATAGTAGATACGATTATCACTAATGCAAATGGTGAAGCAGTATCTAAAACATTACCTTTAGGAAAATACACACTAGTAGAAGTCAAAGCACCAAGCGGCTATCAATTAGATAAAACACCAAGTGCATTCGAGTTGTTGTACGGGGCACAAACACAAGCAATATATTAAGCAAGCATCGTCCACTTATTGATGAAATTACAAAAGATATTATCAATCGAAAAGATCCAAATAGTTTTAACGAACTTGAAAAGAGATTAAATGAAGAAGAAAAATACAGAAAACAAATTTACGGTAACAGTAATGATAGTTACAAAGAAAATAAAGTGAATGAATTAAATGCAATGATGGGGAATGCTTTATTAAAAAATATGAATACCAGCTATCCTAATAATCAATATCAGAAAACGAATGATTTACAAAATTCATTGAAAGTAATGTCTTATCAAAACAAAAAGTTTTTATTTAATCTGTCACAAGTTTTCGGAAGAAATAAACAAGATTATCTTAATGAATTAAATTACGAAAGAAATCGAAGCGAAAGAGAAAATGAAGAACGTTTTTTACAAAGTGATTATCAAAAATAAAAATTTGTATGTATAAGGGATAAGCACTTGAGTTTTTAATGGTGTATTTAATCATTATGGTATACCCTAATGATTAAAGTGTATACACGAGTAAATCAAGCTTTTGAAATGGTTAATAGGGTTGGTAAAATTTGCTTACGGAGAAAGACAATGGCTACAAAAATTGGTTATGCAAGAATTAGCACTAAAGATCAAAAATTAGATCGTCTAATTGAAGCTTTATCAAACAAGGTATCAAAACTTTTTGTAGAAAAAGAAAGCGGGGCAACTTTTGAAAGGTCTGTACTTCATGAAATGTTAAATTTTATCAGAGCGGGAGACATTGTAGTAGTAACAGAATTAGATAGATTGAGTAGAAGCCATAATGATATTTCAAATATAATGAATTTAATTCAAAATAATGGAGCGACTTTAGAAGTTCAAAACCTACCAACATTGTCTGGAATTGAAGATGAGAGTTTAAGAAAATTAATAAATAACTTAATTACCTGAATAATTCATACCTCTAATTTCAGAGACCGTTTTATCAATAGTGCTATATTTTCTTTATTGTTTTTCATTTTCTATCCTAATGGATTATTTTTTCCGGCCCTTTTTATATTTTTGAGCTTTTTCCCTTTTTAAACTCAAATTTTGGGCGTACTTCTTCCTGGGCGATTTAATCTTTTTTTATTAAATGTACTGCCGAATCCTTTGGATTTGCCTGAATACGGCATAAAATTCTCGTTGATAAACATGAGAACTTGATAGTTTTAAATACATTTTTCTTGCTGTATTGACGAGTTTGCCAGCCACTTTAAACAGACGGAGACGTATCGTATTCACTTGGAGTCCTTTCGATTTTGGCTCAAAACACAAGGTGCATAAGAAGTTAACCAGATTGTACGCCAACAGGCTAATCATCATGCGAGCCTCGTTTTCAAGGAATTCTGGACTATCTGTTTTATCAAAGAAGAAGCTGTTTTTGGCTTCTTTAATGTAGTTTTCCATGGTACCGCGTTTATTGTAGGTTTCAAACACTCTTTTAGCTGAGATGTTTTCTGAGAAATTCGTGACAATAAAGGAATGCTTAAAAAGTAGTTCGCCTACTTCTCGAGTTGAACGAATACACACTCGACGCGGTTTGAACCATGAAGCTGCTTGGTAGGAAACCGAATGATAATAGACTTCTTTTTCATCCCAAGGATGATGATTATCATAGAACACAAACTCTTCCGCTAAACGATATAAATTCCTATTGGCCTTTAGCCGAATGACATACTGATTTTCGTATAAGTCGCATAAATCATAAACATCCGGTGTCGCGAAACCACTGTCTCCACGAACGAGAATATCAGTGGTTGGAATCGTTTGGTTATAATGTGCCAATAACGGTTCAAGAAATTCTTTGACCCCGTTGGAAGTGTATTGATTTCTTGATCGAAGCTTGGCTTTTAAAAAGTCGCCAGTCAAGCCGTCAAATGCCACTAAAGGATGATAACCGTTCGTTCCATAATGAGCATTATAATCTGTCTGTTCTTGGCTCCCGAAGGTATCCGAATGGGTAGAATCTAAATCAACAATCATATTCGTATCATTACGAATAAGTCGTGCTTGATCAATCATTTTTTGATTGAGTGTCTGGAAATCTTCAATCGTTTGTTCCGTAATTCGATCAAAAAATCGAGAAATGGATGATTGAGAAGCCAACGGCTCATCAATTGATAACGTCTGTAATACCGGATCATGCTGTAGAATATTTGCAGCAGAGTCGGTGTTATAACCGGCTACAATTTGCAGCACTAACTGTTTTAAAAGCTTGTGATTCGTATGCGTCCAATATTTACGGCTGTCGTTAAATCGAACAATCTTTTTAGAAAGCTGGGTAAATTGGAAAGCATCCATTAGTTCATCGATTAAAATCAAACCAGAATCACTTGATAAACGACCACCATCATGAGAAACGATTAAGTTATTGTTGAATTTTACGGCATTTTCTTGTAAAGTAACCACTGAGAGAACCCCTTTCTATGGTTGTTTGTAGTGAAGTAACCATATCAGAAAGTGGTTCTTTTTATTTGAAAAGATTTACCTTAAAAAAAGCAAAAAAAGACATACCATGCTATAATTAAGACAAGGAAATTTTTTAATTAATTGAGTACTAGCTTCTGTTGCCGCAGACCTAGTGCTCTTTTTTCGTCATATGGTGCTTTGTCATCTAAAATCTTATAAATCATCCGTAGTAACTTGTGCCCACATGCCACAACTGCTTTCATTTTGGTTCCTCTGTTAGATACTCTGTGATATAAGGATCCGAAAGCTGGATCACGTGACCTTCCGGCCATTCCACCACTAGTAATTAGGGCTGTTTTTAAATATTTATTCCCTCTAGTTACTCTCGAAGATTTCTTTTTTCCTGCACTTTCATAAGAACCAGGTGAAAGTCCAGCCCATGAAGCTAAATAGCTCACTGTCCTAAAGGCCTCTATACTTGGACCAATTTCTGCTAGGATAATCGCAGCACTATGTTGCTTCACACCAGGAATACTTTGGAGCAACTCATATTCCAAAGGAAAATGAGATAAAATATATTGTTCGATATCATGTTCTATTTTCTTAATTTTCCGAGTATAGAATTGATACTCATCTAACGAATCATCAAGCAATCGCCTATCTGTTAGAGATATTTTTCCATCCATTGCTTGAAGTATATCCTTGGGAGATGCGTTCACTCTGCCATGTAAACAAGCTTCGACAGATTCAAGAGTTAAGACTTCACCATCTATAAATAATTGGAGCAAGGCTTGCCCAGTTTTCCCAAAGATATTACTTAAATAACCCGTCAACTTAATGTTAGATCGTTGAAGAATATTGTGTAACTCATTCTTCGATTGGGTTCGTTTTTGAGTGTAGGATTGCCTACGGCGAGTCATTAGACGTAATTCCATAACTTCAGGTGCTGGAATATACGAATTCTGAATTAAACCAACTCGTCCAAGTTGCGCAATCCATTCTGCATCCTTCATATCTGTTTTTCGACCAGGTACATTCTTAATATGTTCTGGATTTGCGAGGACCATATTAAAATTCCCTTCGGAAAAGATATTGAA
This sequence comes from Fundicoccus ignavus, assembly GCF_009659375.1. Classification (GTDB taxonomy): domain Bacteria; phylum Bacillota; class Bacilli; order Lactobacillales; family Aerococcaceae; genus Fundicoccus; species Fundicoccus ignavus. Next base: position 25,189 of record NZ_WJQT01000026.1, on the reverse strand, counting down.
CACCGGTACCCAATATTGTCCTGTACTTTCCATAAAAATATCAGTAACTTCATTTTCCTCTAACCATTCAAGTGCTTTCCGTAATTCACTTGTTCGAGTACCAAATATCTTATAGGACTTTTTAGGTTTGTTCGTGTCCAAAGGACCATCTAATATACAACATACAATTGTCTTCTGATGAACGTCGATTCCACAACATGTCTCAATCATAACTTCCATGATGAAAACCTCCATCAAACAATTTAGGAAACAGAACATTCTATAAATTATTGTAATTTTATTTTCACATTCTAAGATGTATTCGGCTTATCGCAAAAGATAAAATGTTCATCCAGTTTTTCATCCAGGTTCGGCAAAACCCATTAAAGAATCGGATTAACGTTTCCTATATTAATTATAGGATACTCTCTCTTTTCTGTCACGGCTTAGATTGCGAAGCAATCATATAGTTTTTCATCACCTAATGGGTGATGAAGTAATTTGCTTTAAATACTATTAAATCAATGTTTAGAAACAATATTAGTAAAACTATGAATTGTTCAGGTTATTAAAGTATAGTAATAAAACCGGCCAAACTCACCTAACATATGGTATGATAGAAGTTAAATATTTTAGGATGGAGCAGAAAATATGAAAAAGAAAATTAACTTGGGACTTGTCCCACGCATCATTATTGCAATTATTGTTGGTATTCTACTCGGTCAATTGACTTTTATTCCGTCGAGTTTCATTCGGGTGTTGATTACGTTGGCTGATTTATTCAGTAGCTTCTTAAATTTTGTCATCCCGTTAATGATTATAGCCTTGATTACGAAAGGTATTGCTGACCTAACAGAAGGAGCAGGGAAATTGCTCGGGGTAACCTTTCTCTCGGCTTATGGATCCACACTCGTAGCTGGTACTATTGCTTACTTAGGTGCAACAACTATTTTTCCCCTTTTTATCACACCGGATCTCGTTGAAAATGTAGCCGCTTCTGGTGAAGGCTTAACGCCTTATTTTACTATTCCGCTGGATCCGATACTGTCCGTTACTTTTGCGTTAATCTTTGCCTTTATGATAGGCCTTGGCATTTCACGGTTACGTGAAAACCAAGCAGGTGAAGTGATGTATGCATTTTTTATTGAATTTGAAGCGATTATCATGCAGGTCTTGTCAGCGATTATCGTCCCGTTACTGCCGTTTTATATTTTAAGTAACTTCGCCAACATGAGTTACTCGGGGAGTGTCTTTATGATTCTTTCGATTTTCTGGCGCGTCTTTTTAATGGTTATTGCCTTACAACTCTTATATATTATGTTACTTTTTGTGCTTTCTGGATGGTATGCAGGTAAAAATCCATTCACTTTGATAAAAATCAAGTCGCTGGTTACTTAACCGCCTTAGGTACGCAATCTTCGGCAGCAACAATCCCTGTTAATGTGGAAGTTGCCAAGAAAAATGGTGTGTCGGAAACTATTCGAAATTTTGTGGTGCCTTTAGGGGCGACGATTCATGTAGCCGGTAGTATGATCGCAATCATTTCCACCGCCATTGCCGTTTTACTGATGTATAATTTACCAACTGATTTCGCCTCACTCGGCGGTTTTATCGCAGTTCTCGGTATTGCCATGGTTGCAGCGCCAGGAGCCCCAGGTGGAGCGATTATGTCTGCACTGCCATTCTTGCCAATGGTCGGCATTATATCAGATACCATGCAACAATTGATGATCAGTCTCTACATCACCCAAGATAGTTTTGGAACCGCCACAAATGTCTCAGGTGACAATGCGATCGCCATTTTCATTGATAAACTGTATCAAGGCCGAAACAACAAAAAAGATACCAGTAAAAAATAATCATTCATAATAAATACAATACTCCCTCCAATGACAGTTAATCTCTGCTTTGAAGGGAGTATTATTTTATACCTTGCGCATCTGTTCTCTCTAATAACAATATGTACATAGAAACGTCCACTTTTTCCCATTCGTTTAGGGGAGGAATTAAAATGAACAGAAAAATGAAACTCGTTGTTTCTGGTATAATGGTTATAATGATTGGATTCATCTCAGGATGTAGTGGTACCTCCAAAGATTCCAATGTCATTCGTATTGGTTCTATGTTTGAATTAACAGGATCAGCTGCAGAATATGGTATATCAATGAATAATGCTGTTAATGATATTAACGAAGCAGGTGGTGTCGATGGTAAACTAATAGAAGTGGTTGAAAGAGATATTGCATCTGATGAAGCGCAGGCAGCGCAAACAGCAATGGCATTACTCAACCAATATTAGGACCAGATGGTTTCGGAAATACTAAAGTCAATGATTTAGCAGGACCTGAGAATATGAATGATGTTTACTATACATCACACTTTGTTGTAGAAAGTGAAAAAGCGGAAATAAAATATGCTATAAAAAGGTTATCCTACCCTTAATTTTTCAATGGCTACTCCGAAAACCAAACATCCCTTACCTCTTTATAATCATTTGTACTCTTCCAAAGAAGATTTTCAAAGTCAGAATATAGAAATAGCCAAAGGCTTTAATACTGTCCATACTTTTTTAGGAAAGAAAAAAGCAACCTTTGTTATGGATCGCGGGTACGACCGAAATATGATATATGAATATGTCCAAAATATCGGACATCACTTCGTCACTCGGTTAAATGATAATCGGTATTTAATACATAAAAATCGTCGAGTAAAAGTACCTGATTTAGCAAAACGACGAAAAGGAAAAATTAACTTTAAGACAGAGATTCAAGGCGAAAAATATCACTTAAAGGTTAGCCATATTAAAGTAAAACTACCCGTTCTACAAGATATGCCTCTTTATATGGTTGTCGTGTATGGTTATGGGGCAAAACCCATGAAATTATTAACGAACCATTCGATTAAAGGAAAGGACGATGTCCTTCGAATCCTAAAAAGTTATATTACTCGCTGGCGAATTGAGGAGCTGTTTCGTGTGCAAAAAGAAGAATTCCAATTAGAAAAAACGCGAACGATGACCTTAAGTTCTCTACGAATTTTATATACCATTTTGAATTGTATCATTGGGCATTATTCATTAGCGATTGAAAAGAACAACTATCATACCCAAATCGTTTTAGCTCGAGCACGACCATCCAATAAATTAAAGAAAATAAAATTTTATCTGTATCGGTTTATCCGAGGAGTTTCAAAGATCCTCACATTTGATACCGTAGGTATTCGGTATTTTCACAGAATAGAACAACGCTCGAATCAATTGTCATTATTATGAATGAAGTAATTGAATAATTTTAAAACGCGCTTATGGGGCGTTCTATTTGTGTCTTATTTTTTGAAAAATACATAAAAACAAGTATTAAACGAGCTTGTTTGTCTATATTTGGCACTTCTAAAATTTTATTTACGTAAAAAGGGTAAATTCAAAATAAAGAATATCTAGTTAATAATGCTGAAAAAATTTATAATGGTGATGAAGTAACGCAATTCAACTAACAGTTTAAATAAAAAACAGAATGTATTGAATAGCTTTCAAATAAATAAGTTGTTCGAGAAAGGTACGATGAAATGAAAAGAAAAGTGATAATTGATACGGATCCGGGGATTGATGATGCATTAGCTATTATTTTTGCACTTCAACATCCAGATATCGAAGTATTAGGTTTTACTTCAGTCGGTGGAAATAAAGGACTACAGAGTACCACTGATAATGTAACGCGTATTTTAAATTATTTTGGTTCGGATATTAAAGTATACAAAGGTTCTGAAAAAAATTACTCCAAGACAGTTGATTCAAACTTTAATCTGTCTATCGATTACTCAAAAGAGATTATTCATGGTAGTAATGGACTAGGTTCGGCTGTTTTAGATAAAAATGATGCGCTCATTTCAGATAAAGATGCGGTAACTTTTATATTAGAAACCATCGAAAAATATCCAAATCAAGTTGATTTAATCACATTAGGTCCGCTAACAAATATCGCTTTTTGTATTGAAAAGAATTTTGACATAATGAAACAACTAAAATCAATCCATAGTATGGGTGGCGGGATTCATCGTGGGAATCGTACACCACTTGCAGAGTTCAATTATTGGTTTGATCCACACTCCGTTAATAAGGTTTTCGAATTAGGAGAATACCTCCCAATTTTTATGATTGGTTTAGATGTAACACATCAGGCTGTTTTAGATATGAATGATTTAACGTTTATGCAATTGATTGATCCGAAACTAGGTCAGTTAATTAATCAAATGCTGGATAGTTATATCTTAAATTATTGGGAAAATCAGCGTATATTAGGCGCTGTTATGCATGATTTAACTGCTATTGTTGGTTACATGTACCCTGAATTATATACCGAAGTACTTGATATCAATTTATACTGCAGTACGGCTGATGATGTAACGATTGGCCAAACTATTATAACGGATACAGCTATGGTTAACAGTCATATTCCAATGAAATTAAACGTAGAAGTATATAAGCAACATGTTATTAAAGATATATTTGGTCAAGAAGCTTTAAATGAATATACAACATATTTAAATAATGAATAATAATAAAACACCTATTTCCTCAGAATATTGAGAAAATAGGTGTTTTTTTAATCTGTTTCTAATTTTCCGATTGACATCCAAGTATATATAATCGTATAATTAAATTATCGTTATTTAGATTACAATGTAGTTATCAAGAAAGGTAGTGGACTATTTGGAAATTAAACAATACACAGAAGACTCGTTAACATTACTATTTGGTGATGTGATAAGTCCCGATATTAATAAAAAAATAGTCAATTTAAGAAAATATATCGACAGCTTAAAAATTAATGGAATAACAGAAATGATTATTTCATATACAAGATTGGTGATTTATTTTGATCCTTTAACATTAAATCAAAACATACTGATCGAAATCCTTGAGCAGATTAATTTAGAAACAATCGATAATGAAGAATTCCCATATCGAGTTGTTGAAATCCCCGTTTGTTACGGTGGAGATTTTGGGCCGGATCTTTGGCGTTTTGAAGAAAAAGATCTAACAGTTGATGATGTGATTAAAAGACACACTGATAATGAATACTTAGTTTATATGTTAGGTTTTATGCCAGGGTTTGTTTATTTGGGTGGCTTAGATCCAGAAATTGCGATGGATCGATTAGAAACACCACGTACGCATATTGCGGCAGGCTCTGTCGGAATTGCTGGACAACAAACGGGTGTTTACCCATATGATTCACCAGGTGGATGGAATCTAATTGGTCGTACACCGATTCAGCTTTATGATACACGTCGGGGTGAGGATACGATTTTATATAATGCTGGGGATCGTATTAAGTTTTATAGCATTTCAAATGAAGAATTTAATGAAATACAAAAACAAGTTGAAACAGGTACATATCAAGTTTCAGTCATATTGAAAGGTGTGAATGATTAAATGGCATTTTACATACAAGAAGCAGGTATTTTATCCACCTTTCAAGATTTGGGCCGTTATGGTCATCAGTCGACAGGTATTTCACCAGCAGGCGTTTTAGATTACAAAAGTGCAATACTAGCAAACCAGTTAGTTGGCAATAACATTAATGAAGCGGTTATCGAAATGAATTTTACAGGAATTTCTTTTGATGTGATGAAGGATACGGTTATAAGTGTTGTCGGTGCTGAAATGCGTATCGATATAAATGGGCGACAATATACTGGTGGAAAAGCCATAAAACTCGCTAAAGGAGATCAGGTAAAATTTGGAAAAACTTTAAATGGTATCCGTTCATATTTAGCAGTTGCTGGAGGATTTCATCTAAAAAAAGAATTAGGTAGTTATTCGACTCACTTACGTACAGCAATGGGGGGTCATCAAGGTAGACCGCTTCAAAAGGGTGATTTGATAGCTTATAACGGAAAGAGTAATCATACATTTCCTTACTATTCAAATGAAAAAGTAGGAGATACCAGAACGATACGAATTATTACAGGTCCTAATTATGATGACTTAACGATAGAAGCTAAAGAATCATTAACTAAAACCCCTTATAAGATAACGCGGAGTAGTGATCGAATGGGTATCCGTTTAGAAGGAATAGCTTTAAAAACAACTGATGGCGTTCATGACATCCTCTCAGAACCAACCCAGCTTGGGAATATCCAAGTACCTAAAAATGGTCAACCGATTATTTTATTGAATGATCGACAGACCACAGGTGGATACAAGCGGATGGCTACCGTCGCAAAAATAGACTTACCTAAATTAGTACAAATACCACCAGAAGAAGAAATCTATTTTGAGTTAATCGAATTAGATGATGCAGTTTCACTATACAAAGATGAAATGAATAAATTATTGAACAATGACTATTTAAAGATTGATTCAGAACATAGTGATTACCGAAGAATTACTGCTGAAAAAGTTAAGACAATAATGAGGTGAAAATATGAAAATGGATAATATAAAAGAATTAATCCAATTGATGAAAGATAATCATCTAAAAAGCTTAAAAGTAAAAGATGGGGATTTAGAAATTGAATTAGAAGCTCATTCTAATTATTCAAATAAAGTGGTTGAATCGAGCAGTTCTCCAGAAACAAACTTAGAGAAAAGTGTGCCCAAAGATTCAAAACTAATTGAAATTCGTTCAACACAAATTGGAACTTTCTATACTCAGCCGGATGAAGATAGTACAGATACATTTGTTAAAGTAGGCGATAAAGTAACAAGCGGGGATCAAATTGGACTAATCGAAATTATGAAGTTATTTAATGTGGTTCGTGTAGACCATTCAGGAGTGATAGAGGAGATTTTAGTCACAAATGGTGAGCCGGTTGAGTACGATCAAGTATTGATGCTGCTTAGAACAGAGGAGGAGTAATTGTGCCAAAAGTTCTTGTCGCCAACCGAGGTGAAATTGCTGTCCGAATTATTAGAACGCTAAAAGAGAAAAATATGAAAAGTGTGGCCATTTATAGTGTAGACGATAAAGACAGTTTACATGTTGCTTTAGCGGATGAAGCTTACTGTATTGGTCCAGCAAGTAGTTCGGAAAGTTATTTAAATATCGAACGGATTTTGTCCGCAGCTAAAATAAGCCAAGCAGATGCCATTCATCCGGGTTATGGTTTCTTAGCTGAAAATGAAACGTTTGTTCAACGATGTGAAGAAGAAGGCTTTAAATTTATTGGACCAAGCGGCAAATTAATTGGACTTATGGGGAATAAAGCAAAAGCTCGTGATACTGTTGGGAAAAATGGTTTACCGATTATACCAGGTAGCGAAGGCCCAATTAGAGATGCAAATGAAGGGTTAATCATTGCCAAAGAAATCGGTTATCCAGTGGTGGTAAAAGCTGTTTCTGGAGGTGGCGGTAAAGGAATGCGCTTAATTGAATCTGAAAAAGAATTTAAGCGATTATTTCATGAAGCTCGAAAAGAGGCAATGAGTTCATTCAATGATAGTCGTGTTTATCTTGAGCGTTTTATTCCTGATGCTCGCCATATTGAAGTACAGATTTTGGGAGATGGAAAAGGACAAGCCGTTCATTTATTTGAAAGGGATTGTTCCATTCAAAATCATAATCAGAAAATTATAGAAGAAGCACCTGCAGTTATATTAGACGATTCTACAAGGACTTATATCACAGAATTAACGGCTAAAGTAATGGCAAATTTACATTATGAGAGTGCTGGTACAGTTGAATATTTATATGTTGAAAAGGAAAAAGCTTTTTATTTCATGGAAATGAATACACGAATCCAAGTAGAACATACTATTTCTGAGATGATTACTGGCATTGATATTGTGGAACAACAATTAGAAGTAGCCTTTAACGGACGCTTAACGGTTAATCAATCCGACATCCATATGAATGGTGTAGCAATCGAAGTTCGAATAAATGCTGAAAATCCTAGAAATAACTTTATGCCTTCACCAGGTAAAGTAGAATTACTGCACTTCAGTCAAGGGCATCATGTGCGAATAGATACACATTTATATCATGGATTTACAATATCACCACATTACGATGCGATGATTGCGAAAATAATCACCTATGGCCATAATCGATCAGCCGCTATTTCAAAAATGAGACGTGTTCTTAGCGAAACAGTCATAGGACCAGTAGAAACAAATTTAGATTTTCAAGCATATATTATGGATCATCCTAAATATCAGGCGAATGATCTCAATATTCACTTTTTAAAAAATAATCACATTATTGAAGGAGGAGACTAATGTATAAAGTTGATTTAAATGCTGATTTAGGCGAAAGCTATGGGAATTATACTATTGGAGATGATTCAGCAATTATTCCATTAATTTCTTCTGCTAATGTAGCTTGTGGTTTTCATGCTGGCGATCCGTTAGTTATGATGGATACACTTTTAAAAATAAAAGAAAGTGGCTCAACAGGTCTAGGAGCACATCCCAGTTATCCAGATCGACAAGGGTTTGGACGTCGTTACATGGATATGTCGAAAGATGAAGTTCGAGCATTTCTATTATACCAATTAGCTGCAATAGACGGATTAGCAAAGACTGTTGGTTTAACGTTAAATCATGTTAAACCACATGGCGCACTTTACAACCAAACATTTAAAGATATTGAACTAGCTGAAACCATCGCCCAAACAGTGAAAGAATTTAATCCTAACTTAAAATTAGTAGGATTAGCGAATAACCACTTAGTCAAAGCAGGAGAAGCAATTGGTTTAAATATTGTACACGAAGTTTTTGCTGACAGAGCTTATGAATCTGACGGTACATTAGTTGATCGCCGTAAAGAAGGTGCCATGATAACCGATACTAAACATGCAGTTGAACGTGTTATTCGTATGGTAAAAGAAGGAAAGGTAACCAGTATTGACGGTAAAGATATTTCCATCCAAGCAGATAGTATCTGTGTACATGGAGATGGAGAAAAAGCCCTTATTTTTGTTCGTGAAATTATAAAAGGACTAAAGGAAGATAATATTATGATTAACACATTTTAAAACTTGATTTGGAGGAACAAAAATGAATAATGACAAAACACTTTTAGAAACTGAAGCTGATAATAGAAAATTGAAAAGTAATCTATTAACAAGTATCTTTTTAATGATTACATCCGCAATTGGACCTGGATTCTTAACTCAAACGGCAAATTTTACAGAGCAACTAGGTGCTAATTTTGCTTTTGCTATTATGTTAGCTATTGTAATTGCATTTGCAGCTCAAGTTAACGTATGGCGTGTATTATCTGTAACTGGAATGTATGCACAAGATTTATCGAATAAAGTTTTACCTGGATTAGGATATGTTGTTAGTTTCTTTATTGTATTAGGTGGATTAGCATTTAATATTGGTAACGTAGGTGGATCAGGTTTAGGTTTAAATGCTATTTTCGGTATAGACTACACAATTGGTGCTGTTATAACAGGAATTATTGCTATGCTTATTTTTATCTCAAAAAACGGACAATCTTTAGTTGATCAATTTATTAAAATCCTTGGTGTAGTAATGCTAATATTAGCGCTATATGTAGCGGTTGTTACAAAACCACCAGTAGGAGAAGCATTGCAAAGTATGATTAGACCTCAAAATATTGAAAGTCTGATTTTACCTATAATTACATTAGTTGGAGGTACAGTTGGTGGGTATATTTCATTCTCTGGTGGTCATAAATTAATTGATGCAGGAATTACGGGTGTTAAAAATGCAAAAATTGCTTCGAATTCTGCAACATTTGCTATTTTAGGTTCTGGTGTAATGCGTTTGTTACTATTCTTTGTGTTTTTAGGTGTTGTTTCATCAGGCGTTGGATTAGATCCTAGTAACCCAGCAGCGTCAGGATTTGAAATTGCCTTAGGTCGTCCAGGTGAAATTATTTTTGGGATCATTCTTTTTTCTGCAGGAATTTCTTCAGTAATTGGTGCGGCTTATACAAGTGCATCATTCTTGAAAACATTTCATCCGTTATTAGAAAAATATAATAACTTAGTTATTATAGGTTTTATAGTGTTTTCAACAATAGTATATGCCTTTATTGGACAACCCGTTATGTTATTAATTTTAGCCGGATCATTAAATGGCTTAATTTTACCTCTCACTTTAGGTACAATACTAATAGGAGCTAACCGAAAAAATATCGTAGGGGATGATTACAAACATCCTATATGGTTAACTGTGTTAGGTGTTATTGCAGCTGTTGCTACATTATACTTAGGAATTCAGTCATTAAGTGGTATAACAGCTCTGTGGCAAGGTTAATTTAGCAAGAGTAAAGAGGGATAAAAGTGTCTGGAAGTTATAAAATTATACAATCATTAGCAAGAGCATTTTTAATTATTGATTGTTTTACAGAAGAAGTAAAAGAATTGACATTAAATGAAATTAGTGAAAAAGTTGATTTAAATATTAATACGACACGTGGATTGGTTCAAACTATGCTGCACTATAATTATTTATCGTACGACTTACAAGATAAACATTATCGATTAGGGTCAATCTTTTTAGAAAAAGTTGAGATAGCACAGTATGATTATACGGAAAAAATTATTGAAATGATTCGTGGTGATTTACAGCGTATAGCAGATCAGTATTTTGTTTCTACTCGATTTCATAGTGTTGAAAATTTGAGTATTACCACTTTAATTGAACGTAAACCTAGTCGTTCGCGTTATATGCTCAGCATTCATAACCAAACAGATTTTCCACTAACGGCGTCCGCTTCTGGAAAGTTAATTCTAGCGCATTTATCCGAAACCCATTTAAATCAAGTTTTAAGTAAGGTACGATGGGAAAAATATGGACAAGGTACAATTACAGATCCCAATATTTTAAAAAAACAACTAAAAGATGTTACAAAAAATAATGTTTCAATTGAACGAGATGAGCTTGGAGATGGCTATGCTAGTATTGCTGTTCCAATTTTTAGGGACGAACAGTTGGTTTATACAATCTCCGTTGTTTCAACAACTCAGTTAATTAATGATTCATATGATGCATTAATTCAGGAGTTAAGAGACATTCAAGAAACCATTCATAAACTAGCTGAATTTCAATGATAACATTTATTTCATATCAGTTGTAACGCCAAACTAAAACATTCCTTTAATAGGAGTGTTTTTTTGAGTTCTCTTTTTGAAATCAGCGTAAAATATGCTATATTTTATCAAGAAGGTATATTACAAAGAAAGATGTGAAGTCGATGTTTCAAAAAGTGGATATATCGGTCTTAAAGAGCCACTTCGTCGGACATAATTGAGCCACCTAAATCGCTCCTGCTGAGTCCAGATAAATCAGTACTTCTGAACCACTTTGTGGTTCTTTTTTATTGCCACCATGGTATAACTAACTCGTGAGTGAAACTCACAAAATACTAAGGAGGTGGCAATAATGCCCAATTATGTAGAAATGCTACGGCTACATGAGGCTGGATTTAGCTTAAGACAAATCGCTAAACTAGTCTCTTCTGGCCGAAACACAGTCACTAGAACCGTCAATATCGCACAAGAAAAGGAGTTGTCGTACGAAGAAATTGCTCAATGGTCCAGTGAAGAATTAGAGAATATGTTCAAACCGGATAAAGACAAAAAGGATCAACCTGTCTCTTACTATGTAATGCCGGATTACAAGCAGTTGGCGAAAGAACTTGCTAAACCAGGTGTTACGATGCAGCTTCTTTGGGAAGAATACGCCCAGGAATGTCGATTAAATAATAAAATCTACTATAAATTAACCCAATTTAAGAAGCACTTTAATGACTATCTTTATAAGAATAGTTTTAGTCATGTACTTCATCATAAAGCGGGAGAACAAGTCCAAGTGGACTGGACGGGTAAACGCCCGCAATGGATTGATCCCATGACGGGTGAAATTATCAAAGGTGAATTATTTATCGGGACTTTACCTTTTAGCGGTTATACCTATGCCCAAGCTTGTATCGATCAAAAGATGCCAAGGTGGATTGAAGCCCATATTAATATGTTTGAGTATTTTCAAGGGGTTCCCACCTTATTAACACCTGACAATCTTCGAACTGGTGTAACCAAGAATACAAAGACACAGTTGCTCTTAAATCCAACCTATGAGGATATGGCGAACCACTATCAGACAATTATTGTTCCTACACGGGTTGCACGTCCGAAGGACAAAGCTGCTGTTGAAAACCATGTTAAGCATCTTACAACGCATATAATTGCTCGTATGCGCAACTACCAATGCTTTAGTATTGATGAATACAACCAATACCTGCTCAAACTTCTTGATGAATTTAATGCCAAACCTTTTCAGAAGAAAGAAGGAAGTCGTCTTCAAATGTTTAAAGAATTTGAACAAGAAGCACTCAAAGAATTACCAACTTATTCGTATGAAGTGTGTGAATTTAAAGAAGCGAAAGTGTATACAAATAGCCATATTACATTAAATAAGCACTATTATTCTGTACCCTATCAGTATATTGGTGAAAAAGTAACGCTTAAGATTTATTCAACTTCCGTTAAAATTTATCACAATCAACAGCTCTTATGTGAACACGCGACCGTAGGTACCCGACCTGGCGCATACTCTACGAATGAAGATCACTTGCCCGAAGAAAGTAAACATTTTGGCAAATGGAACAGCACAAGGTATTTAGAATGGGCGCGTCGTATTGGCCCAAATGTCCATATTGTAATCTCCAGAATGTTTGATCAAGGTCCTGAACAACAGTATTACCGAAGAGTTCACGCAATATTAAAAATGGCAGACACCTATTCCGACCAAAGACTAGATAAAGCCTGCCATTATGCTCTTGAACGATCTACTCACCCCAATTTTAAATTAATAAAACAGCTGATAGAAAGTTCCATTACGCAATCAGATTCTAACACTTCTACCCAAAATGAACAATCATACCTAAGAGGAGCGGACTATTATGACCAATTCAACCGAAAGAATTAATGAATTAACCCAATACCTAAGACAAATGCGACTACCCATTATGGCTGATCGGTTAATTGATTTGTATAGTGACCCACTCAGTAATAAACGCTCAACGTTGGATATCCTTGAAGAAATTGTAATTGATGAATATCAATCACGAAGACACAACACCATTCAACGTCACTTAAAACAAGCCAAACTCTCCCAACCCCAAGCTCACGTTCAAGAAATTGACTACTCACCTAGTAGAAAGCTGAATAAAGATACCATTGATCAACTGATGACCAGCCAGTTTATAACGAATCATCGAAATATCATTATCCAAGGTGCCACCGGCACCGGAAAGTCCTACATAACGAATGCATTATGTCGATATGTAATAGAAGAAGGATATACCGCAAGGTATATGAGAATGTATGATTTACTCACTGAGATGGTTCAAGCTGATTTAGAGGATAAACTTACCAACTATCTAAAGAAAATAGCGAAACTAGATGTATTAGTCATTGATGATTTTCTTTTGACTCCTACAACCCAAGATGAACAGAAATACTTAATGGAAATCTTTGAATTAAGAAGTCGAGATCGTTCCCTCATTATTTCTTCTCAAATGGAAACGGGAGAATGGCATAAGAAATTAGGAGGCGGTGCGATTGCTGATGCCATTCTTGACCGTGCCATCTCGAATTCTTATCATCTGTAAATTTCAGGTGATTCTTTAAGAATGAAGACTGGTTCAGCAACTTCCGACTAGACCGGTTCAAGAAAACGCGATTTGCCTGGCTCAGGAAATTGCGTTTTTATGGTCTTATTGGAACGCTATATGCATATTAGATATATTGGAGTTGAATTAATAATAATTTGGTAACGAAAGTGTCCAATTAGTTCCAGACCTTGAGATACTTAAAGAAAAATACGCTCCTATACTTGAGTAGCTAGAAGGTAAAGCGTATTTTGAAAAACCAGAATATCTAGTAAAGTTATTACTTGGATAATATACAACTTGTTCATTGGCTGCGCCTACGTCACTTGGACCCACAGTTTTAATTAGAAGATAAGGATTAGAAACTGTTAATGAGCTGTCATAAAAAGTCCAGTAACCAGAAACTGAGTTTACTCGATAGAGAGTTAGACCTTGAAAAGATTTCGTGTCAAGGTTGATGTCCGTTCGTGCAAATATGCCACCAGTTGAATCCCATGCTGTTTCATACTTTCCTGCAGACAATGGTATTAAATTATCGTTAGACAGATCAACCGTAACCGTTTGAGATAAACTTCCATCTTCAGAACTTGTTCTAAAAATATTATCTTGATTTATAATTACTTGGTAACCTTCACCTTTATCATTCATTAAAATTGCGTAATTATCTTCTGCAGCATATGCACTTGTTAAACAAAACATAGAAGAGAGTGTGATTAAAGTCAAGATGAAATAAATCTTTTTGAACATTTTTGAAACCTCTTTCATGAGCTATGTTTTTATTATATAATAGATACATAAAGATTTTAATAAAAAAGGTGATACAAGAATTAGTTATTTAAGGAGGATCCTTTTATGAAAAAAAGAATTTTTTTCTCAATTTCTTTATTATTTATCTTATTTTCATTATCTAATGCTATCGTAAATGTTTCTGCGGAGAGTCAATTAAAACAGACTGAATTAAATCAAGATCAACGCTTCGTTTTAGATTTTGTCAAAAATAAACCGATTTTTTATACGATTGAATTGGACGAGGTACCGGTTACCGCTACAATTTATTTTGAGCGGCTGAATACTTCAGGTGAATGGGATTCTGAAGTTATTGCTAAACAGGAAATCACGTCAAATAAATCTCAATTAGTGATTGACATAAGCCATCCTATACAAATTAGTTTCTACAGTGTGGATCCAGAAGAACGTACAGATAAATTCGGATTCGAATCTATACTTTATCCTGATGAGATTAAGATATCACTCGATGATTCTTATTCTTTAACAGGGCCTTTTATTGAGCAAATTGATTCTCTTGAATTAAATACCAAGAATGTGATTGCACCACTTTTTTTAGTGCACAATGGTGAAATGTTTGATATAAATCATTTGAATACGTTCAATTATAATGATCCTGATAGTCATTTTCTTGAATTAGTAAAAGGTGTTTATGCAATTACTATTGAATTGAGCAATAACACGTTACATTAATAATAGAATTGTTTCCTAAAAAACTGAATCTATATAATAAAGATAAAACACTTTCATTTTCATTTTTGAAGGTGTTTTTATTCATTAAAGTGTACTTCAAAAAGTAAATATGGTTACAGCAATATTTTGAGGTACTCAGTAGAGTAGGTTAAATTAGCCATGACCGATAATTATATCAGCATCACGGTTTATGCGATAAGTATCATTGAGAACTCAAATAAGGTCTAGACGCTTAAATATATGTACCGAATATAATCACTTACGTGCGAAAAGATTTCGAGTTGCAACACCAAACTCGAAAGAGCAGTTTAAGAAACACTTGTGATAGAAGAAAAGTAGAGTGAACCATAAATAATGAAACTGCTTAGATTATAACGATTAATTCTTTTATTTCAATCTGGGTTTACATAATATATATTATGTTATTTTTAAGTGGGAATTCACCTGTATGCATATTTGGCTCATTGACAAAATTATTTGATAAGAACGATAAATTATCAGCCTGATTAATATGATTCATCCCATTCATTTAAATCCATTATAATAGAATCCATGTAATATTTTTAGCCTTTACTCAACTTGAAAGATTTGAATCAAGTGTTTTTGCGATAGCAAAGATCTCTACATGTATGTTTTACAGCTTAGTAGATAATCTTGCGATACCACCAGTTGGATTTCACTGGCTCATCTAATTATAGTAAGATCTGGTAAACTTTTCACATATGTCTATAATTACACGTGTTATCATTCAAGGACGTTTTTGATTCGATTCAATTCAATTAAGTGAATTGAATCGAATCATTTTAAGTTATCTCATTCGCAATTTGACCAAACAGAATGAATCTTGAGTTCATTAAACTCGTCATGTAAGACGATGTTGATCGTCTTGACTAGTATGGTAATCCTACTAATTTTTCATAATGTGGTGGACTTTGATAAGGATTACTCGTAATGATTCTGATTAGTTTATCGAACTTATCAGTCAGTTTCACTGTCTTTAATTTTGGCAAATCTTTACGAGCATTCTTCTTTATTTTTATAATATAACCCAATCAATCTAACCCAAAACTTCAGCTTCTTCATCTTCATGATGAATATTGCCTTTAAATAGATCCACCCTTGCCAATTTTAGACCCAGTTAAGCCTCAAATAGACCCAGGAGTGCCATATAAGGTCCAGCGAAAAATAAAAAGATTGATCCAATGATTGGACCAATCTTTCATTAATTCTATGGGACTAAACCATGACGTTCTCGCATAGAGATTTCACCATCGAGTAATATTTTAAAGGAGTTATGAATAATTCGGTCTAAGATTGCGTCAGCGAGTTGTGGATTTTCAATTTTAGAATGCCATCCTTCTGGGGCAAACTGTGAACAAAAAATAGTGGAAACCTTATTTAATCGTGCTTCCAGTATTTCTAAAATATGCAAAGAATCTTCTTGAGATAAATTGGTCAACAGCCATTCATCTATAATTAATAAATCAAACTTACGATACTTCGTAATGAATTTGCGATAACTTCCATCTGCTTCATATTTAGCCAGTTTTAACTGATCAATAAGTTCAGGCAAACGGATGTATTTAACCCGTCTAAATTGGCGACAGGCTTGATTACCTAAAGCATTGGCGATCCACGTCTTTCCATTACCAGATGCACCCATGAGGATGATATTGATCCCATCCTCTAGATACTTTCCAGTAGATAAGCGAATCATAAGCTCTTTATCAAGATGACGATCTGGGTAATATTCAATGTCTTCCATACAGGCTTCAGAATTACTAAAGGTTGCTTGATTGATTAATCGAGAGAGTTTATTTGTTTGGCGGCGAGCGTATTCCGCATCCACCAACAAGCTAAAACGTTCCTCAAACGATAAGGAATGGATGTCTTTATTATTTGATTGCTGCTCATAAGCTTCATACATACCACTTAAGCGCATAGCGGTTAGTTTATCTAATGTATAGTCATTTCTCATTTTCTGGACCTCCCAAAGTAATCTGCACCACGTGTAAAGCCGTGATTATTATCTGTTTCTTGACTAGAATGTGTTTGTTTTTTTACGTTCTTTTGGTGTTGTCGTTTCAGAGTTGTTTTAAAGGTGGAGAGAGTTGGCTGTGAGGTGATACTCATTAGAATTTCACTGGTATCTTCAATGAGATTTACACCGTATTTATCTTCCAATTTTTGAATCCCACTGATGATTCTTAGCGCTTGCTTCTCAACATGTTGCTCAATGATTAAATCGATTACTCCTTCCGTATACGGCCCTATAGTATGAGACCATTGCTTTACATTTTCCAGCGTATTTTCTGCATAATGACGGTGTGAATCCGGCATATGATCAACTAGGGTACTATACTGACCTACTTGTAAGTGAATACGTTTATGAGATGCAATTCGGGATTGATTCATGTAAACTTCAATTAGGTTCTGTGTTATGCGAACTTCGACTTGACATTGAACGTATTCATAGGGAACAGAGTAATAGTTGCGATCGATTTGAATGTGGTAGTTCAAAGCAACTTTGGCGACACGCCAATCTGTTAATTGAAATTTAGGTTGACGGACTGGAGTTAAGTAAGAAGCCTCTTCTTCTTCAAATACACTACGACGTGAACCTGATTTCTTTTGAAAAGCTTCATTATTCAAGGTTTCTAACTTTTGCCAAATTAACTGATTGAGTTCATCTAAGTAAAAACACTGGGTATTTCTTAATGCAGCGATAATTTGTCGGCTAATAAATCCAACGGCTCCTTCCACACTCGCTTTATCTTTAGCTTTGCGAACGCGAGTCGGTACGATAGCGGTTTGATAATAATCTGCTAGCTCACGATAAGCCTCATTGAGTAAAGGTTCCGCATAATCGGACTTTGTCACGCCAGTTCGTAAGTTATCGGGGACAAGTAGTTCTGTGACACCTTGAAAGTAATTAAACGCATGAATATGGCCTGTCAACCAGTTAACAGATGTCATATCAAGAAATCCTTCACAGTAATTAAGCTGACTGTAAGGCAATGTGGCGACAAATACATAGACTTTTATATCTTCACCTGTGGTTCGATCAATGAGTTTAAGCGTAGATCCTGCCCAGTCTACCTCCATACTTTCACCAGGTTTTCGTTTGATGGGCATCGTTACTTTATATTTATGCGCATATTGATTGTAATGCCGGCAATAGGTTCTATAAGCATAAGGAATGCTTTGTTGAGCCTCTGCCTTTTGACAATATTCTTTATGTAATAAGCTTAATGTCATATGTTTTTTGCCGAGCTCTTTATGGACATACTCCCAATCCTCTGTCATATAACCTTTTGACTCCGGCAATTTCTCAGGAAATAGAAATTCCTCGAGCCATTGATCCGTCATCTCATCTGTCAACTCTGATAACGCTCTCATTTTAGCTCGATTGACAATTTCACGAATTGTATTACGTGAACTATTGACTTCAACTTGAATCGTTCTTTGGGACATACCATTGAAGTAGTGTTCCAAAATTTTTCGATATTCCACTACAAATAACCTCCTGTATTATTATTTTCATACCGTTTAAGGTACTTAAATAATAGTATACAAGAGGTTATCGATATAGTGGGTCTCTAATGGCAGAGCTGGGTCTATTTAAGGCAATATTGGGTCTAAAAAAGGCAGAGCTGGAACTATTTGGTGGCAATATTCATTCATGATGTTCAATCACATCTAGAACGCCTGTTTGTTGGAGATAAAGTGTTTCTTGAATAGCATTCCAATCTTTCTTACTAACGACAATGACACTTTCGGATTCATTCCTCATACTAGCAATCTCCACTGGCTGACTATTCGAGACAACATCTTTAATAATTTGATTCAAGTTCTTTCGTGCATTGGTTGGATTAAAAACTTCCATTTGAACACCACTTCTTAAATTATTATAATAACGTACGTTATTAGGTACGTCGACGTATGAAGGAGCTATTTTTATTGCTACAGATAGTAATTACGTCCTAAATGCGTTACTGCATTACCCTATTTGTTTATACAAAAATACAACCTAATCCACAGAGGAAATTGGGTTGTATATTGAGTGAGTTTTCTCTTAGGTCTTACTTCATCATGACATACATATGGACTAAGTTCATTTCACAATTTTCTAAAACTTCTCCAACGACTTCATAATGTTCCTATGTGATTGCTTCTGACGTGACATCGATGGCAAAATAGTGTTGGGAGTTTGTTTTATGTGCATTGGAATGACCATTTGAATAGAATGAAAATCTGAAAGCTTGCTCTTCTATTAATAGTAATTCACGAAATGTTTGGATGTCTACTTCAGATAATTTATGACTGAATAGTTCTTCATAGGTCACATTGAAATCTCCTTCCATTTGAATGCTTTACGTTTATAGATCACTTCGTAGTTTTGGTTCCAGCTGTACTTGGAACTAAAATATCTTTTCGTCAAGGGTGTTAAAGGTTGTCGTATTACCCTTTTATGTCACCTGCTGTGGCAACTATCCGTTAAAGCAGGTGCTACAGAAAAGTTGTGAGCGTGGTCATTTTGAACAGGATCAACGTCATACTTGTCTAATAGAATCGTTTGATCATCAGGAATTAATTAGGTGGTTTCACCTGCAATCGCCCTGATTATACAGCATGAAGTAAATTCTTGAACAAGCAGTCTTAGCCTTAGCAATTAGTGTTCTAAAATCAATGCATGCGTTAGGATAGATTTTTTGTTAGACGCATCCATCTAGGACTCCTTTTTAGTAGCCTTGGATAAGTCATCCAAAGTCTATTATCAGTATTTAAAGCGATAAAACAGTGATGTAATGCACAATTACGTGGCTTATAACTTAAAAAATAGGAATCCTTCAAAGTTTGGTAAATAAAGGTTTCAAAAATTTTATGCAACACTAGTTATCAATTTAAGCAAACTTGTTCTATAACTGCGAATAGGATAAAATTTGGTGCTATTCTTTTTCTTCTTTCACGTAATTATATATGTTGATAATTAAAGAAAACATGCTCAGGATACAAATAGTTTGTATAAATAGTTTTATAGGTTGTCGCATAATAGAAAATTGAGTCAGCATAGTAAAAAGAGCGATACAAAAAATACAGATTTGCAAGAATATGTTAGTTAGTCCAAATTTCAATTTCATATTTAACCTTCTTCCTATAGGGCGATAACATGATCTACTCTATTGAAAACAGCGGGATCATGTGTCGCAATAATAATTAATTTATTTTGTTGTAAACTTAGTATTAAGTCCATAATCTCAGTACTGTTTTTTTCATCTAAAGAAGCTGTGGGCTCATCAGCTAAAATTATCGGAGTATCTTTCAAAATAGTTTTAGCGATGGCAACGCGCTGAGACTCTCCCCCAGATAATGTAAATACTTTTCTGTTAGTATTTAAGTTCAAGTTAACCTGTTTTAACGATTCCTCTACTTTTATTTGCTTTTCTCTTGAGGTTAAATTTTTCCCAATAAAAGATAATTCAAGATTGTCTTTTATTGTTTTGTTCTCTATCAATCCATAATTCTGAAATAAGTAACTTATATAGGACTTAAAGTAATCTTTTTCTTTGATTTGAGTTAGTAGTGAATCATTAACTACAACCTTCCCCTGATCAACCATTTCAAGTTTACCGATAATATTTAGCAATGTTGATTTACCGCAACCAGATGGCCCAATCAAAGCATAAGATTGTCCTGAAACAAACGTATAACTAAAGTTATTAAATAAAGTTTTATCAAGAAAAG
Source organism: Fundicoccus ignavus (assembly GCF_009659375.1). Lineage (GTDB taxonomy): Bacteria > Bacillota > Bacilli > Lactobacillales > Aerococcaceae > Fundicoccus > Fundicoccus ignavus. The sequence goes on along the minus strand of NZ_WJQT01000026.1, from coordinate 4,394 downwards.
CTTTACTGATATTTTCAAGTTCAATCATACTATTCTCCTTTCAAATATTGAATATTTGTTTTCCGCTCTCTTTTTAACTGAATTAAAAATAAAATCATAACTAATAGCATGTAAATAGGAGGCGTTATCGTAATTAAATAATTTATTTTTATTAGAGCACAAATTAACGTAATGACTGATACACATGAGAATACAATTATCAAGTAAAACTTGTGGATTGTCGCATAGTTTTTCCCGGCTAATCTCTCGATGAAAAACGCTTTTCGACCTTGATAAAAATAGACTGTGTTTAACAAAATTAACAATAGTATTGAACAAATAATATTTATTCCTGTTGAAATTAGCAAAATATTTTGTCTTTCTTTCGTAAGATTAATTTTTTCATTAATAGAATAATAACCATTTGTTAAAGAGCCAAAAGCATGAGTTAACTTTTTTTCTTTTATTAAAGTAATGACTTTATCAGGTTCTGTTACTCTGATGTTCCATGCATCAGGTAACATTCTTAGGCCTGAATATAAATTACCAACTACTATAATCGGATGATGAACAAAACTATTACTGGACAATAGTTGGCCGCCTTCATTAAAAATTGGATAAATAAATATTTCTGTACCACCTTCATACAGATCAGTTATTATCGTAGGAGGCACACTACTTTCTACCCCAACATATTCCATTGCATCTTCAGAACTTGATTGTATACGATTTGACCATTTCTCTTTTAATAACTCATAATCCTTTTGCTGAGATTGAGGTATTAAAATGAGACTATCATAGGGTTTGAGTTTAGAAAGCATATCCAATGTTTCTGTGGATAGCTGAATATCGGCATGATTAATAAAATTTTGATTAACATATAAAACATTTTCTGTTTGATAAGCATTAGGTTCATAAATATCTTTCTGAGGGTTATTTGATAGGATTATATTATCCACATTTGTATTAATAACAACCATATCGACTAAATCTTGTAATTCATCATAGAAATCTATTAGTTGATTTTTCGTTACTGAATTTCCGTTGTCAATAGAAGACATTTGAAATAAATCTGTATGTTTAGACCATTCGTTGTGCCCCTTCTTCAAAAGAGACAGATCATTATTCACATTAATTAATCCATGAATTGAATACATTAAAGAAAATAGTGTTAAAAGCTGCACTATAAACACTATAAAAATAATGGAATATAAAGGAGCCTTACCTTTAATAGATAATATTATTGGTTGGCTTTGTAAAATGTAATAAAAAATGTTTGATAAGAAAATGTTTATCATTAAGAGCAAAGATAGCCATATCAATATAGGGAGTATTATAATCAATAATCCCTCAACTGAAAATAGCTTATATCCAATGAGTAGGGTAATAACAAAGAAAATAATTAGTGTAGTGTAAAAAAGCAAGAACTTACTATCTTTAAAAGTGGAACGTAGAGCGATTTGATGTTTTCCTTCACCTGCAAGGCGACGGATACCAATGGATTTAATCGTAGATATATACTCTGCTAATATCAATGAAGAAAATGCGATTAATAAGACTATAACTATCATAATAGCTTGGGGCATTGCAAACATCACGCGTAAAAGAACCAATCTGTAGTTTGTGGGAAAAACAGAGACTTTATTACCTGCAGCATTTAGTTTATCTGCAAGGATTTGACCAGTTAATTTACCTTTTGCAACGACATATAATGTATTATAAGGACTATTTTCTATGGTTTCTTCATCAGTTTGTAAAGGTAACTTATCTGGCAAATTATCTGCGCCAATAGGAACATACGTATTTTGAAGTTCACCAGTTAAGTTATCTGTTGAAGCAATAATTCTTCTGGCTAAGACACTGTCACTTTCTAAAGCGATTTGTTCTAATTGATCATTGATATTGACTGTGGATTGAACAATATAAACAACTTCTTTGTATCCACTAAACATTTCACTTTGATTGTTCTTAATAAAAACAAAGCCTATAAACGCTATAAACAAAATAGTAGTAATGGCTAGTGACATCTTTAATTTATTGTACATTTAATCCCCTCTATTTCGCTCAATGTGATTTCCATTCAATGTAATGCTAGTCCAGACAAATAATAGGAAATATCAATGTGTACTCAAATTTTCCTTAACCCCAAAAAATAATATTAATTTAAGAGCCTATACCCCTAATTAATACATTGATGTGTTGGGAATAAAAATAAACTAAACCTCATCTTCTAAAACGTTCTGGAACACCAATTTATAGATATAGATGTTGGACATTTCAAGCTTTTTTTCCAGATACCAAGGGCAAATTTTTAAAGGACCTAGATGAATAATAATTTAATTAATTTGATTAGAAGTGTAAATTTAGTAAAGGAGGTTTCCCTCCCTTACATTAATCACAATTTAAACTTAGTAATATCCAGTAGGGTTATAATAGAATGTTGCAGGATCCCATATAGTTCCTATTACAGCATTAGACCAGATGCCCGCTTCAGCATTACTTATTGCAGTAATTCCATTATTGACATTGACGACTTTAGAACCGTGATTATTGTAGGAATGATAATATTTAGAGTATGCATTGATAGGTCTGGTGTAACCATAATCCCAAGTGCCACCATCAACGTTAACAGTTGCAGCATAAACGTTTGCAGTTCCTAAAGATACTGCTAGACCAAAGACAGCTACTAAAAACACTTTATTGATTCTTTTCATATCACTTTACTCCTTAATTTTTTTTAGTAGAAATTTAATAATTGTATGTTTTGTTGTCCGTTGTGTTATTCAAGTTAAGTATTCTGAATACATCGTTGTTGCATTTGTTGATTAATACGGAATATTCTTCTTTCATTAATCTTTCTTTTCCATGTACCATGACAACCATTAACTTACCTTGTTGTTATAATATGACTAATCAAGACTAACAGAGTGCCTATCTTTACCAAATACTCTCACTTTTTAACCATAAAACACTTAAGAAATTCAATTATATGTGTTGTCCTCAAACTTTTTCAACTTCGGTTTATAAAATGACCATTGAGATAAACTCTCTGCCTTATCTGAAAGTTGTAATAATACTTGAATCAGTTTTTTCAATGTCTTCCACCCTCCTTCCGATTCTATTTTATCTCAAATAAAACATTATTGAAGGAGCACTGTAAAATGTGTCGTTCTAAATGTAAAACGTGCAATTATTAGGACTTGGACATAGTTGATGCCCCCACAATGACAATAGTCAATGTGATGAAATAAGTTTCTAGGGAATGGGGATAAATGACAGCAAGTCCCATTATACAAAAATTCAAGCCCCCCATTATAAATAGAAATTGCTCAGATACTAAATACTTAAACTTGAATAATCACCAACCATTAAATAGCAGAGCTAGACTCACAAAGTGTACAACATAAGCCATCGGAAGTATTCTCGACAAGGACACCGGTCCTAAGAATGTAGCAGTTGTCATCCATAAGCAACGCCAAAAGGTTTTGGCATGGTAACGATCATTCATCAGCCGAAATCCAATAAATACTATGATAAATCCAATGAGTTCAATGACAGCATTCAATAAGATTCCCAAAATTACCACAACCAAAAATGATATAACATTACTAAACACTACTTCTAACGCAAAAGAAACACGGTAGAAATCTTTGCTTTCAATATGACCTTTGTCTACTAATAATCGACTTAAGGCTTCCGTAATTTGTTCCATAAATCTTAGCCTTCTTTCTTTAATAAGACTGTCACCCGAAAGATTTGATTATCTGTTGCGTATATCATTTTGCCTCCAGACTCCGTTATCATCTGTTGTACATTCATTAAACTAATCCCCTGCCTAGCCTTATCCTTACCGGCCTTCATATTCTTTCAAATTACCATCAAAAGAATCGATTATGACGATTTTTCCATAATTTATTTATCTGAAAATAATTGGCCATTCTTTAATTCAAGAAATGAATAGGAATCCTTGCTAAATAACGATGGTTCATGAGATACGATTATTAGTAGTTTTCCTTCAGATACCTCTTCAATATATTCTATTATTTTTCTTTTTAATCTTGGGTTCAATGCATTGGTTGGTTCGTCACAGATTATAACTTCTGGATCGTTTATAACAGCTCTAGCTATAGATACCCTCTGTCTCTCTCCACCAGAAAGTAATTTAACTTTTTTGTTTAAAATGTCATGAATTTCAAGTGCAATTGCAACTTCATTAATTCTATTTTTTCTATCTTTTCTTTTAAATTTTGAAGAATATAATAGTGGAATCATTATGTTATTGTAGACATGAGTATTGCGGATAAATAGAGCCACTTGAGCGGAGATTAGAGCCACCTGATGCATGAAACAGAGCTACCCAGTGCGGAAGGTGAGCCAGTAAATACAGAGATGCCCCTAGCCATTGAGATAAGCTA
>NZ_WJQT01000025.1 GCF_009659375.1 Fundicoccus ignavus | reverse complement strand
ATCCTCTAATACAATATTTGGGTCTTTAATTTCGAACAATTTTGCGATACTATGTATATATGCCAAGTGAATTCTCCTTTTGATGGTTGTGGTGACTATATTATAAAGGAAATCACTGGCTTTTTTTGTACAAAAAATTAAAAAGAGTGTCAGTGAGGATTTCCTCACCAACACTCAAAATTTTAGAACCGTTTAATGTCATTATATTTATTGTTGTTTTAAATGCTTATTCTAAGCCTAAGTGGCCTTTAACTAAATCTTCAATTGCTTGGAATTCAACTGTGATGTCTGCATCACTTAATAAAATTCTTTCAATCGCCATTTCGATTTCGTTGAATACTTCAGAAGCTCCAACATATCCTGGTTGTGACATACCGTAAGGTAACTCAGCTGTCGCTGCTTCAACTAATGGATTCTCAGCTATGAAAGCTGTCCATGTTTCAGATTCAGTACCTTGAACAGTAATTGGTAAGTAACCCGTTTCTGATGCCCAACGTGCTGTATTTTCAGCTTCTAATAAGAAAGCCATAAATTGAGCTGCACCAGCTTGCTCTTCTTCTGTAGCAGAAGAGAACACACCTAAATCGTTACCAGCGAACAATGTTAATGGTTCACCTTCACCAAATACTGGTAATTCAGCAGTTGCTAATGTAATACCAGATTCTTCAATCCCTGGTAATACGTATGATAAACCAGCTGATGATCCGATGTATAAAGCTGATTCTCCTGAAGAGAATGGTCCTGACATAAAGCCATCTTCGCCAGCAGTACGTGCATGTCCTGCTGCAATTAAGTCATAAATAAATTGAGCAGGTTCAGTTGCTGTTTCAGATGCAATCTCTACTTCAGTTAAATCTGGAGAAACCCAAGCCGCGCCATTTTGACGAGCCATTGTTTCTAATTCCATTGAAATACTGTTTTCTAGACCCATTGCAGGTTTATCAATTCCAGCTTCATCTAATGCTACACCTAAATCTAAAACTTCTTGCCAAGTAGTAGGGATTTCAGCACCAACTTCAGCTAACATGTCTTCGTTGACATACATAATACGAACTGATTTTGAGAATGGGATAGCATAGATTGAACCATCGTAAGTTACACCATCAATAAATCCTGGGTAAATACCATCAACTAAATCAGTTGTCCAACCATTATCATCTGTCATTAAATCATCTAAAGCAATTAATAAACCTTGATCTTTAAAGTCAGGTGTATTTGATGACGTTAATTGAGTCATCGTTGGTAAATTACCTGAAGCAGCTGATGCCATGATAGATTGTTGTAAAGTACTGTAATCACCTTGGTTTTGCTCAACAACTTCTACAGTATCTTGAGAAGCATTAAACTCTTCTACCAAGCTTGTAACCATTTCTTGATGTGGTCCGTTCATTGCATGCCAGAAAGTTACTTGAACTTTCTCTTGTGCAGACGCTAAAGGTGCGAATACGCTTGATACTGAGAATGCAACTAATGCTGCAACTAATACTTTAATCTTTTTCATTAATTTATTTCCCTCCTGAGAGAATATGTTAACTTCTACAACGACTAGCCTTTCAAGCCTGAGCGAGAAATGCCTTGGATAATATGCTTCTGCAACAATAAATAAATGACTACCATTGGAATTACTACCAATGTCGACGCCGCCATCAACAATTCAAACTTCGTTCCGGCTTCTGTCGTAAAGGCCTGTAATCCTACTGGCAAAGTACGTAACGCTGTATCGTTCGTGACAATTAATGGCCACATGAACGAATTCCAACTTCCAATAACTTTCAGAATCATTACTGCCACGATGGAAGACTTAGAAAGTGGAACCATCATTTCCCAAAGGAAACGCCAGTCACTAGCACCATCTGTTTTAGCAGCATAATACAATTCATCCGGTACGGATTGGAAAGATTGTTTTAAAGTAAAAACAGAGAATATACTTGCCAACCACGGAATAATTAATGCCCAATAAGTATTAATCATGTTCCAATTCGCTAGTGTAACGAAATTTGGAATCGTCATTAACTCACCAGGAACCATCATTGTCGCTAACAAACATAAAAAGAGTATATCTTTACCCCAAAACTTTAGTTTAGCAAAGGCAAAAGCTGCCAATATGCTCGTAAATAACTCGCCTGCTGTTGACGTAAATGTCACAATCACACTATTAATAAAATAGCGGGCGAATGGGGCTGCTTCTAAGGCTTTCGAATAATTCGAAAATAGCCAATTTTCTGGCAGCCAGGTTGGTGGGACTTGAATCGCTTCTCCACCAGATTTTAAACTCGTCGCGAGCATCCAATAAAAAGGTAATATCATGAGAATACTTCCTAAAAATAAGATGCCGTATAAACCGATAAATTTCATAATATTCTTCATTTAGAATCAGCCTCCTCTTTTTTCAAAATATGAATTACCTGCATATTGAATAATCGTAATGATTAAAACAATCCCAAATAAAACAATTCCTGAGGCTGCTGCTACACCATAGTCAAATTGTACATAAAACTTCTGGAATAGATAATAAACTAAAGTGGTTGCTGAACCAGCTGGTCCAGGTCGTCCATTAAATAGCGAGTAAACTTCATCAAAAACTTTTGATCCATTGATCATTCCAACAATCGATAACAGGAATAATGTTGGTCTAAGTAAAGGTACTGTAATGTTCCAGAAGCGATTCCATGCATTGGCGCCATCTACTTTAGCTGCCTTATAGTAATCTTCTGAAATATTTCCCAAGCCTACCATTACTAGTAAGATGTTAAAGCCCAGACCTTTCCAAATCGCCATAATAATAACTGCTGGCAACGCCATTTTTGGATCATTTAACCAGTTAATCGCATCAATTCCCACCAAGCCAAGAATATAGTTAATTAATCCATAACGCGAGTGGTATAGCCAACTCCATACAACTGAAACTGCTACTGTACTCGTCACGAAAGGTAAGAAATATACTGTTCTAAAAAAGCTCTTCAAAAATGGAATTTGATTTAACATCAATGCAATCAGTAAAGAGATAGTGATTGATGCTGGCACAACACCAATAATAAATATACCTGTATTCTTCAAAGCTGTATAAAAGTCAGGGTCATTGAAGATTTCAATATAATTATCCAAACCGCGTCCATCAATATTACCCGTTAACATATTATAATTTTGATAAAAGCTCATATCAAACGATTTGATAATTGGAAAAATCGTAAACACTCCAACAAAGAACAACATAGGGGCTAAATACAATAACGCCTGTAAGGTACTTTTTATAGTGGGTTTCTTATTCATCTTCAGTCCTGCTTTCAATTAATTGTTCTTTTTCATCAAACAACAATAAATTGTCTTTACCAACATTTAAATAGAATGTGTCCCCAACGCTTAAATCTGTCTCTATGTCCGATACAACGAATTTTTCATTAGCCCATTCACAGTGAATGGTAATATCCTTTCCAACAGTTTCAATCCGTTGAATAATTGAACGGATTAAGTAATTTTCTTCTGTCGCTGGTACAAAGTGCTCTGAACGGATACCTAACGTCATCCAATTCTCACTTAATAACGCTGCTTCAGGGTTAATCGCTGCTGAATCTTTAGTAAATGTATTAATGATTGGTGATCCAATGAATTTAGATACAAATAAATTACGTGGTTTTTGATATAGCGTAACTGGATCCGTCATTTGTTGAATCTCACCGCTCTCAAGTACCATGACGTTATCTGCAATACTTAATGCCTCTTCTTGGTCATGGGTAACAAACACTGTCGTTACGCCTGTTTCTTGTTGAATGCGACGAATTTCTTCACGCATTTCAATTCTTAAACGCGCATCTAGGTTACTTAAAGGTTCATCCATTAATAAAATTTCAGGAGATTTTGATAAAGCGCGACTAATTGCCACACGTTGTTGTTGACCACCTGATAATTGGCGAGGATACTTGTCCAATTGGTCTGCGATTTTAGTTAACTCTGCCATTTCCTCTGCTCGTTCATTACGCAGATTTTTGGCCATTTTAGACATTTTTAAAGGAAACATGATGTTTTCTCTAACTGTTAAATGTGGATACAGTGCATAATTTTGGAAAACCAATCCCACTTGGCGTTTTACAGGATCTAATTTAGTTACATCACGATCATCAAAATAAATTTTTCCAGAAGTTGCATTTAGCAAACCAGAAATTAAGTATAAAGTGGTCGATTTTCCACATCCACTTGGACCTAAAAAAGAAATTAATTCCTTACTCGGTAAAGTAAAATTAATCCTATCTAATACTTTTTTATTTTCAAACTGCATGGTTACATCTTCAAACCTAACTTGCATTTCTTCACCTCAACCTGTTTTTATGAGCATTCCAATACATCATAACAAACTTTTGTAAATTTTTCGTAAATTTGTGTAAATTTAATATTAAAATCATGATTTTCTAACCACTTCCTCATCATACACCATAACGTCTTATAGCGCTAAAAAAAACACCCACAAACTGAATAAAAATCAGTCTGTAGGTGCTTAACAAGATATTTAAGTTGTCTACAAAATATCAACAAATTAGCTTTAGTTATCTAATTCAATATCTGGATTTGTATCTTCTAGTGATGCCAAGAAATGTTCCATTTTTGTAGGTAAATCTTCTTGTGCTTCAAGATGTCGTCCGTGAATTTGCTTTTCCTTTTGAATTGCTTTCATAATCGCAGGCGTAAGATCATTCCCATCTTCATCGACGACTTTTACATGCTCAATTTGATCTTGAAATGATAAGCGGATGAGATTTATATAGTTATCACGTAATTCTTGACGTAATGCTGCTTCTCGTTCATCCAACCCGTACATTTTTTCTTTTCTTGCATAGTAATTAATTCCTTGAATAATTAATTTCATATCCATACTTATCACTCCTTTTTGAATAGTTATTACGAATCCGTAATACATATAGAGTATACCTTAAAAATCAAAGTTAGTCAAATGCTAGTTTGAATATCATCTTTTCTATCTTTACAACCATTCGACATGAATATAGTTTTCATTTATAAATGCCCATTGCTCCGGTGTATAGTTAGCTAGCGCTTCGCGTAATCTGGTCGCAATGTCAATTTCGCTTATGAATCGTATTTTGTCTTTGGTGTAGTTTTTATAATCCCCACCACCTACTGCTCGGTATTGGGAAACTGCTAACGTATAAATCGCGTCATGATTAATGGGGTCTTGTGTCTTTTCGTTAATCAAAGCTTGAATTCGCTGACCTAGTGGCTGATTTAAATCTGCCTTGATTGTTACTCCACTGAATAAATCATAATTATAGTGGCGTGGTTTTGGATGGACATACTCAGGGTTAACGTCAATTTCTCCGGTCTCATTGACAACTAAATACTCCAAATCGTATTCAATGATTTCATATAAATCCTGTCCTGTAACTTGAACTTTCGCAATTCGGTTATAGTAAGGATATACCTCCAATAGTACTTCATTGGTTACAGGGCCTGTAAATTTCGAGAATGAATCATTAATCAAGGCAACTGCACTGAAATCAGCATCCGTTTCTGCTAGTTGAAGCTGGTTCAACAACTCCACAAATGGGATACCATTTAAACGCGCTTCAAATACTGAAGTAGTTGGTACATCTAATGTTGCTTCACCTAGAACATGATTCAACCAAGCTTCACCTTGCGTGCGTTCTGGCTCAATCACAGCTTTAAAGTTTGTTTCAGCTTCATACTTGCTTGTGTCGTGTAGTTCACCTGTAAGGTCTAATATTTCACCATTTTCAACGCAAACCGTCACGGTTGCGACGCGTTCACCTGCATAGCCCGGTTGCACTGTCCAAGTCTTGCCGACTTGTTGGTTAATCAAACGATGTTGATGACCTGTTAATAGCACATCAATTTCTGGTATCTCTTGCAGCATTCTTGCTCCTTGGTTTTCGCCAGTTAAGTCTTCAAGTGGCTCCCAAGTATTCAAATCTTTTTCATAGCCACCATGATAAGCAACGACTAATACATCTACTTGTGGTCTAAGTAGTTCCACATAATATTGTGTTGTTTCAAAAGCATCTTTAAAAGCCAAACCTTCATAGTGTTGAGGCAACTCCCAATTTGGAATATAGTGTGTGGTTGTACCGATAATTCCAATTTTGACTCCTGCCACTTCGATTATTTTATAAGCTTCCCCCAATGCTGGCTCTTGTGTTTCAGCATCAACGATATTACAACATAAAATCGGTGCTTTTACTTGGTCTAGGATAACTTGGCGGTATTCAGCTCCAAAGTTAAATTCATGGTTCCCAATAATTTGCGCATCATAGCCGATTTCATTAACAGCACGGGCGAAAATATTACCATCTTCAGCAATTTGACTACAATATGTAGCAAACGAAGAACCTTGAATAAAATCGCCTAAATCAATACTGACAATTGGATGGTCTGCATTTTCTTTAATATGATTAATTGTGGCAACCGTATTTAATAGAGATTGTTCAGGTTTATTTGGTAAATTTAACCAATAGCCATGGGTATCACTTGTCATTAAAAATGTAATTTTCTGCATTGCTTAACTCCTAATCTGCTTGTCGAAATGCGATAATGTCTTCTGAGCTGTATTCTTTTCCATAAGCTGGTAACCACGTCTTTAAGCCAATTGCTTCAATGGCTTCACCATACTCTGCTGGTTTAAATGTATGCCAAGGCACCACTAACTTCGCTTGGACTAAATAGTTCACCAACAACAAATCCGCTTGACTCGCATGTCCAGAAACATTTGCATGATAAAAATCCCAACCCGCTTCAACAAAACGTCTAACATAAGGCTCATATTCAGGCATATAGCTACCTAATGGCATCCCATTTGAATGGAAATAAATACCTGCCGGCAATGTAAAGATATGTTCGTGACGTTCATAATCAAACTGCACCATATAATGTTGCGGCGAATTCTGTAACATTTCTAAGCTTACAGCATGTTCTGAATAATCTTCACTATTATGATGTAAATCTAAATATTTGACTGACAAATATCCGGTTAAATAAGGTTTTATCAATTCAAAATACGTCTGATCCATTACGAGTGTTCTACCAAGTGTCGTTATCAACTCAGCTAGCACCAATAAACGCTCAATATTCTGCGGATAACCATTAAATGCTAATAAACGCTGTGGATTTGCTTGAGCAATCGTTTCAATTGAATGCATCAATTTCATCTCGTTCGGTGCATTAATCGAATGGGTAATTTCTGCAAGTGCCACATCTACTGGATTAGGTTCAGATGCGGAATGACTAAAGGTCGTACCTTCTACCAAGAATAAATCTGCTTCAAATTGCTTCGCTTTTCGTGCCCATTCCAATACGTTTTCAGGTTGGAAACCTGTTAAGCGGAAATCGCCCGAATAAATTATTTTTAAGTCTGGCGCTTCAACAAATATACTCGCTGTACCGATTGTATCATGATCACTATTATGGAATTGAATCTTAAATGGTCCAAATTCAATTATTTCTTCTGCGGTCACTTTTTGCCAATTAACTTGGTAATGAGGCAGTAAGTTGGTTTTATCTAATTGCAAATAAAAGTTTACCGTATCCTCCAGTGCATAAACTGGAAGATCTGTCGGTAATTGACCAAATGCACCTAGATGGTCTAAATGAAGATGAGATAAGCAAACAATCGTTTTAATGTCGCTCACCTCATAGGCTTCCAATGGGAAATCTTTTAATGCTTCTTTATTATATAAGCCTTCAATCTTTGGTAATTTATTTTCTTCTAATAGATTACTTGTTGTTTCTTTACTAAGTAAATCCATAATATTGACGCCTGCTAAAGCGCCAAAATCTGTAATGATTCGATAGTCCTCATATTGGATACTAATAATATTGCCTCCAATTGTATCCAGACCACCCCAGAAAGCTAACTTAGTTTGTGCTGTCATTTAACATGTCTCCTCATCATCGTAAAGTTTTCATTGCTTATTCTAGCATTCATTGCGAAATATTGAAATAAAGATTACCTCAGCATACTAATCCATAATATTTTTAAGGGGCCTCAAATGTTTTTTGAAAATCAGTGTTATACGCATGATTCTCTAGTTATCTCATGTTTAGCTGTAATAACAACAGATTACACAATATAAACATGAAAGTAACCACAAATAGTCTCAAGACTGTTTCTCAAAAGTTTCAATGCATAAACTCATTTCACGAGGTCGAACATTGAAATGTATTATGATAGTAAATAGTCAATTGAACTGGAAAAGCTCGAACGTCAGTGAGGCTTTGAAAGCGATCACCGCCTTGGAAACAAATAAGTTTAGCGAAGTACAAAGCTTGGTAAATCAATATAAATTTAATATTCCCTTATAATAAAAAAAGAGCTAGGCCAATGCCCAGCTCGAATTTATTTAATTTTTTGGCTTAATCTACAATGTAGATTGTGATTGATTGACGACCAAATTGGTAAGTATCTGCTACGTTTTCAAAATGAACATCGATTTTATTGCCTACAATCGCGCCACCAGTATCAGCTGCACGGTAATAACCCCAACCAGGAATATAAACAGTTGTTCCTAATGGTATTACTGATGGATCTACAGCAATAACATTTGATTCATTACGTAAGTCTGTACCATCAGCCGTAAAGTTTCCTAGACCAGCTTCATTTCTTGAATAGGCTGTTGCTTCAACTGTAATTGCTGTCCCGTATACTGTTGGATCCGTTGAGTTAGCCGCTTCTTCTTCAGCTGCTAAACGCGCTGCTTCTTCTTCTGCTGCTAAACGTGCTGCTTCTTCTTCTGCTGCTAAACGTGCTGCTTCTTCTTCTGCTGCTAAACGTGCTGCTTCTTCTTCTGCTGCTAAACGTGCTGCTTCTTCTTCTGCTGCTAAACGTGCTGCTTCTTCTTCAGCTGCTAATCGTGCCGCTTCTTCTTCAGCTGCTAAACGTGCTGCTTCTTCTTCAGCTGCTAAACGTGCTGCTTCTTCTTCAGCCGCTAAATTTGCTGCTTCTTCTTCAGCTGCTAAACGTGCTGCTTCTTCTTCAGCTAAACGTGCTGCTTCTTCTTCAGCTACATATTCATTTGAGCCTTCTAATTCCCACTCAGCAATTTCTTCAATTAAATAGCCATCTTCAACAATTGTATCTTCAACAATTGTATCTTCAACTAATGTTTCTTCGGCAGCTACTGTAACTTCTTCACCATTAGGCTCAGTATAAGTTAAAGTGTGGTTTAATGCATCAAAGTATAAAACTGATCCAGCAATAATTAAATCTGGATTGGCGATTTGGTTAATTGATGCTAAGTCATTAACTGAGATGCCAGTTGCTGCAGAAATTGTTCCTAAAGTATCTCCCCATTGAATAGTATAAATTTGATTTCCAGACGCTACCACTTCATTCACTGAAGATTGAACTTCTTCAACCGAACGACTTCTCCAGCTGCCAACACTAGCACTAAAGATTGTCGATTCAAACGCGCTTACTTTCACTGTGGATAATGGTGCAATTGTTGCTGATAATGAAAAAGCGGCAACTGCTAACCTTAATGTTTTTTTCATAGAATTAGATTCTCCTTATAAATGCGTACTCTTATAAAAAAATAGAGCATTGCTTTTCTTGCATAATGTATCTTAACCCAGTCACCAACAAAAAAACAGAGTTTCAAGCTAGTTGTTAACTAGCTTTAACTCTGTTTAGTCATTTTGTTACAATATTGTAAAATACGTACGCGTACGGATGATTTTGAAATTTTTGTTACACAATTGAAATAAACCTACTATTTTAATGCTTCCATTTGATCTAAAAGGCCATCTACAAAGGAAATTGCTGTTCTTAGTGCTTCGCCATCTTTCATCGAAACACCAGCTTTTGCTGCTAATTCAATTGGGTTAAGCGTACCGCCAGCACGTAACACTTCTAACCATGATTCAATCGCTGCTTCTTCACGATTCGCAATTCTTTGACCGATTTGTGTACCGATTGTCAAACCTGCTGAATATGTATAAGAGTAAAGCCCAATAAAGTAATGTGGTTGACGCATCCAAGTTAACTCTGCACCATCATTTATTTCTACGTCTTCACCCCAGAATGTCTGTAGAGTTTCCTTGAAGAAAGCATTTAAACGTGATGCGTTTAATACATCGCCTTTTTCAATTGCAAGATATACTTTACGTTGGAAATCAGCTTCTAATAAATGTGTCACCATATTATGGAAGTAAGTTCTTGAAATAAACTCTCCGATTAGAATTCGTTTTTGTTCATTAGAAATAGGTTGATTTAATAAATATTGACACATAATCACTTCATTCGCCGTTGAAGGTGCTTCAATAAAGTAAAGACTAGCTTCAGGTGTTAAAATATTCTGGTTGCGATTCGTTAATTGGAAGTGTCCAGCATGTCCTAGTTCGTGAGCCAATACTAAAACTTCACTCATTAAGCCTGTCCAATTTAACAAAATATAAGAAGGTCCGTTATAAATGGTTGAACAGAAACCGCCAGTTGATTTTGTTTGATTCATCGGGTAGTCAATCCAACGTTCTTCAAAGGCTGTTTTAACAATGTCACTATATTCTTCACCTAAAACACTTAATGCCTCTTCAATCATTTCACGGCTATCCGCAATTGAAATGGTTGCTGCTTCAGCTGTTGAAAATGACATTTTAATATCAGCTAAACTGACTTTTTCTACTCCGTGCTCTTGCGCTAACATTCTTGCATAGCGACGCATAACTGGCGCAAACTCACTCATAATGATATCAATTTGACGATTATACGCTTCGTTTGAAACCTTTTGATCAAACAATAAGTAATCAATCGTTGTATCAAATCCTCTTAAGCTAGCCATTTTCTTTTGAGTCTGAACATAATTAATATAGTTTACTGCCGCACTATTCTCAAAGCGTCTTAAACCGTCGTGGAAAGATGCCCAAGCTTTTTTACGTACTTCCGAATTTGGGTGAACTTCATAATCTCCCTCGAATCCATTAAAGCTATTCGCATATGTTTTACCCTCTACTTCAAAATTATCAAAGGTCATATCTTGTAATTTCATTGTTAAATACTGACGATACTGATTGAAAATTGAATTATCTAAGCCACTTAAGACTTCTTCTACTTCTTGTGATAGAAACGTTTCTTTCTTACGTAATAAATCTTCTAAATATGCTTTATATTCAGCACCGGCTTCTGAATTGCTAACTGCTTCAAGAACTGCACTATCTAGTTCAACTAATTGATGTTTATAGAATGTTAGTTGCTTAGCTTGCCACTCATACAAATCTTCCATTTGGCTCATGTTAATTTCAAATGTTTCGTTTAATTTATCTGTTTCATAAGCTAAAGATGCATACGCTGACAAATGATAAAGTTGTTGGTACAAATCACCATAATCTTTTAGTGAAGCTAATAACACTTCTTCTTCAGCTAATTTTCCATTGTAAGTTTCAACAAATTGAGTAAGTTGAAGTTTAAATTTTCCTAATGCTTCTTCGTAAGTTTCTTGAGAATCAAACAATAATTCTAATTGCCATGTTTCTTCTACTGGTAACTCATGTCTTAATGGTAATTGTTGTGTCATGTTTTGTTATCTCCCTGTAAATTAATTGTAAAATCTAAATAATTGCATAGTATTAATAAAAAAACTATACTACTATCTTACGGGTTTATCATAAAAACGTCTACTTTTTTAATGTTTCATCTTAATAATATGTTTAAATATGTAATATTTATATTATTACTAAAGATTTCAGAAATGTTTCTTATTATTTTCATATATTAATGCATTTTAGTTAATTTCATTTCAAAAGTATGATAGAATATATTCCTAGTAGAGCAAAAATATTTTATTAAGAAGGGGGCTCTCTCACTATGCAAAAAATTGACGTTAAATCACCAGAAATAAAAGAGTACGTCGATGTCTTAAAACTTTTAGCTCACCCAATCAGATTTTCGATTGCTTTAACACTATACCGAAACAAAGTGTTAAACGTGGGTGCAATTCAAGAGGCTCTGGAATTACCGCAATCAACTGTGTCTCAACACATCAGTAAAATGCGTGAATCTGGAATCGTTGAAGCTGATCGCGAAGGAACTAAGATTTTCTACACATTATCTAATGAAATCGCTAATAAAGTGATTAAAAACTTAATGGCCTAATAACTACCGTCAAAAGTCTCAAACCTTAATTTAGAAGGTTTGAGGCTTTATTTATTCTCACCGAATTAATTATAAATTATAACAATTAAATTGACAGAAAAAATTAAATATTTGAACTAGGTAAAACTTTATTTATTTAATATAATTATAAATTATAAGTTTTTCTTATAGTTTCTTTTATTAAAATAATTATACTTTGGATGAGTATGAGCCCTTTAAACTTCATTTAGCAATTTTAACATGAAAATACGATATAACTTCTGTTGAATACTTAGCGTAGATCGTCGACTTGTTTACCAAAGCGGTACTAAGGGCAATCGGCGCAGCTTGCTCTGGCTGTGAGCATAGCGAAGTAGACAGAGCCTAGCCGATTGAGTTGGAAAAGCACGAACGATAATGAAGGCTTTGGAAGCGACCACCACATTGGAAAACAATAAGTTGAATGAAGTACAAAGCTTGGTAAGTCAGCATAAAACTTAGAGAACCATATATTATAAAAAAGAAGCCGTCTCACTTTCGAGACGACTTTGAATTAGTTTATACTTGCTTACGAGCGCGTAGCTCTTCGACGAAAAGTTCTAAACGTTGGAAAGCGACTTTTAGTTCTTGGATTGAATATGCGTAAGAGATACGTATAAATCCTTCACCCGATTCACCAAAGGCTGTGCCAGGTACAACTGCTACTTTTTGACTCTGAATTAATTGCATCGCAAATTCTTCAGATGATAGCCCAAACTCTGATATATTAGGAAATACATAGAAAGCTCCAAACGGTTCAAAGCATGGTAAACCTATTCGCTCCAACTCATGCATTAGAAAACGTCGACGTTGATTATAACTTTCGCGCATCGCTTCAACATCAGCATCACCATTTCTTAAGGCTGTGATTCCCGCATATTGACTCGTTGTTGGTGCAGCCATAATCGCAAACTGATGGATTTTTATCATTTCTCGCATAATTTCTTCAGGACCACAACAATAACCTAGTCGCCAACCAGTCATCGCATAAGCTTTAGAAAAACCATTGATATAAACCGTTCTTTCTAGCATGCCAGGTAAAGCAGCAATCGAAAAATGTTTAGCTTCATCATAATAAGTAAGTTCAGCATAAATTTCATCCGTGATCACCATTAAGTCATGTTCTAAAACTATTTCCGCAATGGCTTCTAAATCCTCTTTTAACATGATTGCTCCAGTTGGATTATTAGGGAAAGATAGAATCAAAACTTTCGATTTCGGTGTAATAGCTGCTCGTAATTCTTCAGCTGTCAAACGGAATTCATTTTCTTCTTTTAATGGAATAGCGACCGGAACGCCATCTGCTAACTGAATACAAGGCAAATAAGACACATAACTTGGTTCAGTAAAGATAACCTCATCACCTGGATCCAGGGTTGCTCGTAAAGCTAAATCAATTGCTTCACTTCCCCCGACCGTTACTAATACTTCTTTTTCGGGACTGTAATTGAGGTCATATTTTGCAGAGAGGGTTTCCGTAATTGCTTTTCTCAATTCCATTAGACCCGCATTGGATGTATAAAAAGTTTGACCTTTTTGTAGCGCATAAATTCCTTCATCGCGGATATGCCATGGTGTATCGAAATCTGGTTCACCTACACCTAAGGAAATAACATCTTCCATTTCACTCGCGATATCGAAAAATTTACGGATACCTGAAGGTTTAATCGTTTGAACTTTCTTATTTATGAAAGATCTCATGGACTAACCACCATCCGTTTATCCTCATCATCTTTTACAAAGATTGTATTGTGATCTTTATAGCGTTTTAATACAACGTGAGTTGCGGTCGATTGGACTTCATCAATTACCGACAAACGTGACGATACAAAATTCGCAATTTGTCGCATTGGTGCTTTCTTTAATTCAACTAAGTAGTCGTAACCACCAGAAATTAAATGCATGGCTTTTACTTCAGGAAATTGGTAAATTTTCTCAGCGATTCGGTCAAAACCTTGACCTCTTTGAGGTGTCACACGCACTTCAATCATCGCGGATACATATTCGTCATCCGTTTTTTCCCAGTTTATAATTGTATGGTAACCGGCAATAATTTTCTCATCTTCTAATTGTTTAATGGTCTCAGCAACTAATTTCTCATCGAGATTCAATAATATAGCTACTTCTTTCGACGTTAAACGACTATCTGTTTCAAGCAGTTTTAAAATATCTTCTGAATGATCCATTCTCACCACTTCTTTCATCTTTTTTCTTTGATTTCCATTATATCAGAAGCTTATCGAATAGAATACACTTAGCAAAATTTTAATTAATCACCAAATGTAATTGTTAACATACTCTTCTGCTATACGCACTGGATAAATTACTTTTCACTAACAGATGACTTATTAATGACAAGTTCTAAATAGTTTACCAAATACGATTCTCAATCGTCTTCCATAAAATTGGAGCAATTTTGATTGAATACATTAGTAGGTATTCTTTTTTTAAATGTCAAAAGAAAGCTCTGTTGAAATGGCGGCCAATCAGCATTAACATATAATCTCTCATAAACAAAAAAACTCGGACTTTTTTCGAGGACTTTAAATTCCGTTTAGCAGTTTTATTTAATTATATCGCTTTACTTTTGTTGGAATACTTAACGTAGCTCAGCAACTTTTTTTCTAAAGAGGTATAAAGGGCAATCGGCGCAGCTGCTCTGACTATGAGCATAGCGAAGTAGACAGAGCCTAGCTGATTAAGCTTTGAAAGCGACCAACGCCTTGGCAAAACAATAAGCTGAGCGAAGTAAAAATTGGAAAAGCAACATAATACTAAAAGCTCTGTTACAGAAAAAAAGCTGCCCTAATTCAAGGCAGCTTACTCATCATTTATTCAACTATTCTTCGGACCAAACTTCTTCGGTCCACTCTTCTTCCCATGCTTCTGAATCTTCAGTCCATTCATCCAACTCAAGACTTTCAACGGGTTCGAAATAAGAAGATTCATCTTCAACTGTAACCCACAATTGTAATCTTAATTCATTGAACACCTCATGGATTCTCAATGATAAATTCCCCATTTGTGTCCCTACAGCACTATAATTCCAAGGATCATCCGTGTATACAGCCAAACTATAAGAACCATATGGCGTCACAAATGTTGCCACATCATTTTGTTCAGTAGCTCCTAAGCCAGATTTATTCCAACCAGTTGTTGTATATGGAATAAATTGACGCAGAAAATTATGTGAGTTTTGATACAACTTTTCAATATACATTTCGTCCCAAGGCTCACCATTAATGCGATTATTGTATAATAAAGCAAACATTCTCGCCGCATCAGCTGGTGTAGTGTAGAAATAACCATCACGTGTATTATAATATTTTCCATCCACATACGTGTCATAGAAGCCCAATTGATGCATATGAGGTGTAATAACTTCTCCGCCTCCAACCGCATCAATCAATAGGTTAGCAGCGGTATTATCACTATAAATCGCTACTAAATCTACCAACTCATCTAAAGTGAACATTGAACCGGACGGGTAAGCCTGGATAATTC
Organism: Fundicoccus ignavus; assembly: GCF_009659375.1. Lineage (GTDB taxonomy): Bacteria > Bacillota > Bacilli > Lactobacillales > Aerococcaceae > Fundicoccus > Fundicoccus ignavus. Next base: position 16,089 of record NZ_WJQT01000025.1, on the reverse strand, counting down.
CCGCTCCAGGCACCTGATCTTCCCATGTCATTTCAATATATTGATCCGGATCTAATTCTCCAGTGCTATACTGATGATACAATTCAGCTAAGACATATATTTTCTGAGTACTTGCAGGGAAAAATGCTTGATTATTTGCGCTCACCTGACTCATTGTTTCATTATTAACAAATGACGCCCCCGCATTAGCGCTAATATTCCCTAATTCTTCATACAAGACAGCCTCAATTGTATCCAGTAATTCTTGTTCACTATAATAGGTTAAAACATAATTCGTAAATGTTTCATCTTTTTTGATCCAACCTAAATCTTCATAACCAATCATCACGTGTAGCCAATCGCCTTCTAGCGTTGAAACTTCTTCGACAACTTCCATCGGCATATCTTCAAATGATTGCGTGTTGGTTAAAAACCTTGAACCATAAGTCCCAGGTGGAGAGGTCAAGACGATTTGATCTTGTGCTTTATATAGAATACTATACTGAATTGTACGACTTTCAACCATTGTAGAAAATTCTTCGGGATCCTCAATAAAGAACGGACGATATTCATTAATAGGTATTAAAGATGATATATGGCTACGGAAGCTAAGTATCTCAGCTGCTTCTATTGATGATATCCCTAGCTCTGGTTGAACAATTCCATCATTATAGTAATACCAGCCATCAAATACTGTTGCATGCCAACCGGTATAGGGTTCATCAAATTGAAACAATCTTTCTGAACCATCTACCCAATACCAAGCAAAACCATTTAAGTTTTCTCTTTCTAATAAACGATTTTTTTGAACCAATGAAGTTGGTGAAACTTCTTTTACATTAGGACTGTAATAGAACCATGGTAAATTTTCTACTACTTTTTCCTTAACTAAGGTTTCCATTAATGGATCACCATCACGATTCCCTACGGATAAGTTTGGCCCTTCTAAACGCAATGATTCAATTAGAATTCTTTCCGTCGGATCCAAGGTAATTGGACGCGTTTGGTAAATCGGAGTTTGTTCGTAATAATTTGTTTCTTTCATTAATTTAGTTGTTTGATAATTATCTAACCAGCTATTGTAAGCTTGATGAATGTTAGGTTGAAAAAATAAGTATAAAAGTAAGCATGCAGTTACAATGCCTCCTGCTACACCGCCAATTATTAGCTTGGTTTTTCTCGACATATCTTGTTCTCCTTCATGCACAGTTTTCTTTCAATGATTAAGCCTCTGAACCTGTTATTTTAAACTTAAACTTCGGCTTAAAGAATTCAAATAGTTCTGTACTATATGACATTTCTGGCATAATTTTTTTAAATACTTCATATGGATAACGGCCACGTAAATCAATTTCATCGGCGCCACTTTGTAAGACGTTTTGTTGGATAAATCTTTCATACGTAAGTTCATCCAATTCATGTCCCTTTTCTTTAAAGATATGATGTGCAATTAATTTGAAGATATAGTCTTCCACTGCACGTTCTTTTAAAACAGTATCAATATCACCACGTAAGCCTAGCTTTAATTGTGCATAGTCATTCACAGGCAAACCTTCCTCATCAGCAAAGGCTTCAATTTGTTCTAAGTACTCTGCTACATATTCATCTCTTTCAGCAGCATTAATGACAACTTCCGTCGTTTCTCCGTAGAAAGCCAATATGTAAGGCATTAACTTATTATAGAAAGCAAATGAAATATATTCACTTTCATAATATTCTTTCGCGTATTGCTTAAAATCTGGCACAGTCGTTACGCCAGCTAAACCTAAAGCCTCGATCATATCATCACTTGCATCGCTTTCGCCATAACGATTCGCAACTTCTTCTAATAATGGTTGGATAACCTCATCCCAAGATTTAATTTCTATTTCGAAATAGTGATCCGGAACGGGGATTTCTTTTGTTGGTGTATAATATTCTACAATACTTTTCATGCTTCGCACCCTTTCTAATTAACAATTACCATATTAAAGAATTTTAACCGTTTAAACAAGCCTATTTACTGACTAATCTGGTTTTCTACCCAATATTAACAAAATATTCATAGACTTTTCATGGTCATATTTTGGCAAAATAAAAAGTAGACTAAACGTCTACTTTAAAATTTGTTTATAACACTTTATTCAAGAAATCTTGCGTTCTTTCTTCCTGCGGATTATCAAAAATATCTTCTGGTTTACCTTCTTCCACTATGTAGCCGCCATCCATAAAGACAACTCGGTCGCCTACTTCGCGCGCAAAACCCATTTCATGGGTCACAACAACCATAGTCATTCCGTCAGCTGCTAATTGCTTCATAACTTCAAGCACCTCTCCTACCATCTCAGGATCCAAAGCAGAGGTAGGTTCATCGAACAGCATAATATCCGGCTCCATCGCTAAGGCTCTAGCAATGGCCACTCTTTGTTTTTGACCTCCTGATAGCGACTTCGGAAAAGCGTCTGCTTTATCACTCAAACCTACTTGTTCTAATAATTTCAACGCTACTTCTCTTGCTTGATCCTTGGACATTTTTCCTAGTTCAAGAGGCGCTAACGTAATATTATCTTTCACTGAAAGATGCGGAAATAAATTAAATTGCTGAAAAACCATTCCTATATTTTCACGCGCCTTATTGATATCAATTTTGTGGTTCGATATATCTTTATCTGCAATTGTCACCGTCCCGCCTTGAATTTCTTCAAGGCGATTGAGACAGCGTAGCAAGGTTGATTTACCCGAACCAGATGGTCCAATAATACATACAACCTCTCCAGATGCGACCTCCATATCAATACCCTTTAAGACTTCGTTTTTCCCAAAGCTTTTCTTTAAGCCTTTGACTTTAACTGTTGACATTTCTTATACAAGCTCCTTTTCTAGACGATTCGATATTTTCGTCAATATCGTAATCAGAATAATATACATTAAACCAATAATTAACCACATATTACCTGATTGATAGGTACGTGCAATAATAATTCGTCCCGTTTGTGTCAATTCCACTAAACCAATGACAGATAAAATTGATGTATCTTTTAGCGTAATCACAAATTGATTAATAAAAGATGGAATCATAATTTTAAAAGCTTGTGGCAAAATGATTCGACGCATTGTTTTCCCATAATTAAGCCCTAAACTCCTGCCGGCTTCGGCTTGACCTTTTGCAACTGCTTGAATACCGCCTCGAACATTTTCAGCGACATAAGCAGCCGCATTTAAACTTAAGGTTAGGATTCCTGCAACACTTGCACTTAAGTTAATTCCTGTCATCTGAGGAATACCAAAGTAAATAAAGAAGGCTAAAACTAATAATGGAACGCCACGCATAATATCCACGTAAACTAAGGCAATCCCTGATAAAACAGCTGATTGTCCACTCCTCATTAAACCTATTAGAATACCAATAAACATCGCCAGTACGAATGCAACTAATGTAATCCAAATAGTGGTGACTAATCCAGAACTTAAGGCTGGCCAATTTTGTCTAATTTGCCCAAAGAAACTTGAGTCAACTGCTTCTCCACTGGATTCATTACCTAAATAAGTTGCTAAAATTTCATCATATTCTCCTGAAGCCTGAATATTTGTTAAGCCAGCATTAAACATCTCGATTAACTCTGAATTATTGCCTTTATTCACGGCAAATCCAAAAGGGATAGATTCCATTTCTTCACCAATTAAACGCAAATCAACAGTTCCAGTATTTACTGCATACTGCATTACTGGTGCATCCTCAATAACAGCGTGACTATTTCCTGCTATTACATCTTGATACATATTAACAGAATCTTCAAAGGTTGTAATACCAAATCCATATTCACCTGAAAGTCCTTGTGCGATTGCTTCACCTGTCGTTCCAATCTTCACAGCCACATTATAGCCTTTTAAATCCTCTAGTGATTCAATTTCGCTATCAGCTGCAACGGCAAACATTGATCCACCTTGAAAATATGGGTCTGAAAAATCAAACGAATCTTTTCTTTCATCCGTAATTCCCATACCAGCAATCATCCCATCAGCTTGACCACTTTCAATGGCTTGTAAGCCTGAACTAAAGGGTAATTTTATTAACTCATATTCAAAACCTTGATCTTCAGCTATAGCAGCCAATAGATCAATATCGATTCCTATCAGATTGCCTTCCCCATCTAAAAATTCAAAGGGAGCGTAGGATGTGTCGGTAACGATCGAATAAACTTTCTCCGATGGTTGTGCCTGCACTGTAACATTGCCTAACTTTTCATTTCCTAATCCGATATAACTTAGAACCAGAAAAAGAGCGACGATCAAGCGATACGTCTTTACTTTTTTCACTTTTATTCACCTCATAATTTAATCTAATTCACATTATATAACTACTTTTGAATCCGTTCAAATAATACGCATTTTAGCTCGTCAATTTCTAAGTCTGTGTTTTTGCGTATTTTTACTTTTTAATACCTAAAACCTTTGTTTTTTACCAAAATAACACCATTGGATAGACTCACTTTGAGATTCGTTTTTATTAAAGGGATTATAATAACTGTCGCTAAAATTATCCGAAAACCACAAGAAGAACAATCAAAATTATTGTGGATTCCGGATAGATATTCCGAGTTTTTTTTGGGAGGAGTTGCAAGCTGAGATGAGAAGCTACATAAATAGTGGGAATAAGACTCTAATGTGTCGACTCAGATTTTGAGTTAGCACGTTAGATAAAAAATCTAGAAATTATTGTGGATTCCAGCTTAAGATTCCGAGATTAGTCTGTGAAAAGTTGCAACCTGAGATGTCAATCTGCATAAATAGTGGGAATAAGACTCTAATGTGTCGACTGGGAATCTGAGTCGACACGTTAACCTAGTCAATGTGTCGACTCAAATTTTGAGTTAGCACATTAGAATTCGCACGAGTCAATATTCTGATATGAATTATAAATATAATGATAGTTATTTGCTAATATGTTTTTTGAATAAGCAAAGTAATGATATTTGGTCAAAAAGAAGACATTCAACTTGATGTAACATAAGATAGCTAGGGGAGATTATTTTAATCGTGTTCGAGTTATAAAAACTGGGACACGACTCGCTCCCTATTGTGCTCCAGTTTTGGAAACTGAGACATGATTCCAAGCTTATTTGAAATAATTGTGCTTGAGTTCTCCAAACTGGGACACGACTCGCTCCCTATCGTGCTCCAGTTTTCGGAACCGAGACATGATTCTATGCATTTCTAAATTAATCGTGTTCGAGTTATAAAAACTGGAACACGATTCGCTATCTATCGTGCTCCAGTTTTGGAAACTGAGACATGATTTTAATATTTTTCGTAATATAATGAATTATAAGTTTAAGGTTTATTTAATAGTGAAGATCAAGCGGTGTGTCGGTTGATGGGGCCAATCGACACGATTTCAAAGATTTGAGGTTCGTATATAATCGTCGTGAACGAAAGAGAACGACACCGCCTTGATTCCCTTGCAAGAAAAAACAGTTTGCGAGTGAGTGTGGCTTAATCTATCCGAAAGATCTAGAGAATGGGCTAACAAGTTCCCATAGGCTTAGCAAAGCACCATATGGAAGGATTCATACATGACATGAGAAAACCTCGGACGAGTCCGAGGGCTTTAAATTCCGTTTAACAGTTTTAACTTGATTTTATCGCTTTACTTCTGTTGGTATCCTCAACGTAGCTCAGCGACTTGTTTTCTATAGCGGTACAAAGGGCAATCCATCGTTAATAACCGAATAGCTTGCTCTGACTATCAATAAAGTAAGCAAAGTAGACAGAGCCTAGTCGATTCAGATGGAAAAACCCTCATAACCGTAAGGCTTTGAAGGCGACCACTGCATGGGAAAACAATCAGCTAAGCGAAGCACAAAGCTTAGTAAATCAGCGTTAAACGTATAAAGACTTGTAATACAAAAAGAAGTAGTTTAGGTTTTTTACCTAAACTACTCCTTTAATTTGTCATTATAAAACTTTATTTAAGAAATCTTGTGTTCTTGTTTCTTGAGGCGCATCAAATATCGCTTCAGGTTGACCTTCTTCAACAATGTAGCCACCATCCATGAAAATCACACGGTCGCCCACTTCACGGGCAAAGCCCATTTCGTGAGTAACAATAACCATTGTCATACCATCTTTCGCTAATTGTTGCATAACACCTAACACATCACCAACCATTTCTGGGTCTAAAGCTGATGTAGGCTCGTCAAACAACATAATGTCTGGATTCATAGCTAGAGCGCGTGCGATCGCTACACGTTGTTTTTGACCACCAGATAATGATTTAGGAAATGCTTCAGCTTTATCAGATAAACCAACTTGCGTTAGTAAAGCAATAGCCTTTGTATCTGCTTCTTTAGCATCCATAATCCCTAATTGAACAGGTGCTAAGGTAATATTTTGTTTAACGCTTAAGTGTGGGAATAAATTAAAATGCTGGAAAACCATTCCGATATTTTCTCTAGCTTTGTTTAAGTCGACATCTTTGGCACTAATATCAGTTCCGTTGATTACAACTTGCCCCCCATTAATTTCCTCTAAACGGTTTAAACAACGAAGTAATGTTGATTTACCAGACCCAGAAGGTCCTATAATACACACAACTTCTCCTTCTTCAACTGTTAAATTAATCGATTTTAACACTTCATTTGATCCGAAACTTTTTTTCAGATCCTTTACAATTACTTTAGACATTGATTATTTCTCCTTTTCTAAACGTTTCGACAACTTAGTCAATGCAGTAATAATTATTATATACATTAAACCAACAATTAGCCACATACTTCCTGATTGATAGGTACGCGCAATAATAATTTTACCAGTTTGTGTTAATTCTACCAAGCCTATTACAGATAAAATTGACGTATCTTTTAAAGTAATGACAAATTGGTTGATAAACGAAGGAACCATAATCTTAAATGCTTGTGGTAAGACAATGTGACGTAATGTTTTATTATACGGCAACCCTAAACTACGGCTAGCTTCTGATTGTCCAATCGGAACAGCTTTAATTCCCCCACGCACTATTTCTGAAATATAAGCCGCGGCATTCAAGCTCAACGTAACGATTCCAGCCAATGTTGCTGGGAATGTTAGACCTGTTAATTGAGGAATACCAAAGTAGATGAAGAATGATAAAACCAATAATGGAATACCACGCATGATATCTACATATAATAATGCAATAAATTTCAGAATACTATTCTGTCCAGCACTCATGATACCCAGTGCAATTCCTAAAATCATCGCAATCACAATCGAAACAAGCGTTACCCAAACAGTTGTCCATAATCCATCCATCAGTGGACGCCAATTTGAAGTAATTTGTCCAATAAACGTACTTCTTGAAGATGTTGTCTCTGCTTCAGATTCAGTCGATTCTACCGCATCTTCGGTTGCTGTATAAAGTGAGATAATCTCATCATACTCACCTGATGCTTGTAAGTTAGCTAAACCTTGATTGAAGGCAGTTAATAAATCTTGATTCTGATCTTTAAGAACTGCGAAACCATAAGAACCTACTGAGAATGTCTCATCCAACAATCTCAAGTCTACATCGCCCTCTTTAATGGTGTAAGCCATAACCGGGAAATCCTCAATAAGAGCCGCACTATTACCTGCTAATACATCCTCAATCACATTCGCTGAGTCTTCAAAAATCGCAATCTCAAAGTTGTATTCATCTTTAAGTCGCTCAGCTAAGTCGGCACCTTGTGTCCCAGTCTTAACCGCGACGCGCAAGCCATCTAGATCTTCTAAAGTTTGAATCTCACTATCGGGTTTAACTGCGAAAGATAATTCACTGTCAAAATATGGCTCTGAAAAGTCAAAGCTTTCTTGACGTGCTTCTGTGATACTCATTCCAGCAATCACGCCATCTGCTTGGCCACTTTCTAAAGCTTGAACAGCAGCATTAAAACCTAGCACTTTCATATCATATTCGAAACCTTGATTTTCAGCGATAGCTGCCATCAAGTCCATATCAATTCCAACTAAATTACCCTCATCATCAACGAATTCAAATGGTGCATAAGTTTGATCTGTTGCAATGATGTATTTCTTCGTATGCTCAATTGCAACATCTTCAGTTTCTGTTTGAGTCACTGCAGCATCGCCTAAGTAAGTAGCTAAGATTTCATCATACTCTCCTGATGCTTGAATATTTGCTAAACCTTGGTTAAAAGCTGCAACTAAAGCTGGGTTAGCACCTGGACTTGTCGCAAAACCGTAAGAACCAATATCAAACGTTTCTGCTAACTGACGTAAATCTAAGTTTCCATCGTTAATTGCATACGCCATTACTGGGAAGTCCTCGACTGCAGCATCACTATTGCCAACAATCACATCTTGGTACATGTTGACTGAGTCTTCGAACGTAACCACCGTAAAGCCGTACTCGTCTTTTAAGGAGTCTGCTAATTCAGCACCTTGAGTACCTGTTTTAACAGCAACACGTTTACCCTCTAAGTCCGATAAAGTTTGAATTTCACTATCCGTTTTAACTGCAAACGATAAGCTACTATTATAATAAGCCTCTGAGAAATCAAACGCTTCTTGACGTTCTGGTGTAATACTCATCCCTGCAATCACACCGTCTACTTGTTTACTCTCTAATGCTTGAACCGCTGCGTTGAAACCTAACGCTTTGACTTCGTATTCGAAACCTTGATCTTCAGCAATCGCTGCTAATAGATCCATATCGATTCCGACCATGTCTCCGTCTTCATTGACGAATTCAAATGGTGCGAAAGTTGTATCAGTTGCGATAACATATTTCTTCGTATGTTCTAAAGCAGTATCCGCTTCGTCTGAACTAGTTTCGACTGCCTCGCCTAAGTAAGTAGCTAAAATTTCATCATACTTACCTGATGCTTGAATATTTGCTAAACCTTCATTGAAGGCTGCTACTAATTCTGGGTTCTCTCCTGGGCTTGTCGCAAAGCCATAAGAACCAATATCAAATGTTTCTTCCAATTGACGTAAAGCTAATTTTCCATCATTAATTGCATAAGCCATTACTGGGAAGTCTTCCACTGCTGCATCACTATTGCCAACAATCACATCTTGGTACATGTTGACTGAGTCTTCAAACGTAACCACCGTAAAGCCATACTCGTCTTTTAATGAGTCTGCTAATTCAGCACCTTGAGTACCTGTTTTAACAGCAACACGTTTACCATCTAAGTCCGATAAAGTTTGAATTTCACTATCCGTTTTAACTGCAAACGATAAGCTACTATTGTAATAAGCCTCTGAGAAATCAAACGCTTCTTGACGTTCTGGTGTAATACTCATCCCTGCAATCACACCGTCTACTTGTTTACTCTCTAATGCTTGAACCGCTGCGTTGAAACCTAACGCTTTGACTTCGTATTCGAAACCTTGATCTTCAGCTATCGCTGCTAATAAATCCATATCAATTCCGACCATGTCGCCGGCTTCATTGACGAATTCAAAAGGTGCGAAAGTTGTGTCGGTTGCGATAATATATTTTTCTTTCGTTTGTGCATCAACTGTCTGCACTGAATGATTAGCAGTAATCGTTAGTACACCTAACATAGATAAGCATGCCATCACAAAGGCTAATAATTTAGCTTTTTTCATAATCCACCTCATAATACACTTTTTTTATGTGATTAAGTATATAATTAAAAACTGATGAGCGCAATTTCACTTTAACATCATTTGTTATATAATGTGACATGAAATAGCAATTTTATCACAAAAGTATCAAATACTTTCAGTTTTTTTCGATTTATTTGATAGATTTAAGGCAATATTGTCACTTTATCAGAAAGAAATTCTTGTGTTAGAATCCTCAGCGTAGATCAATGAATTGTTTTCCATAGCGGTACAAAGGGCTATCGGCGTAGCTTGCTCTGTCTATGAGCAAAGCGAAGTAGACAGAGCCTAGCCGATTGAGATGGAAAAGCACGAACGTCAGTGAGGCTTTGAAAGCGACCACCGCCTTGGAAAACAATCAGCTGAGCGAAGTACAAAGATTGGTAAATCAACATAAAACTTATAAAACAAAAACGCTCATAATCCGAATTGGACGATGAGCGCTTTAAAGTTTGAAATTATCGTTATTAATTTGAAGATAATTTAAAGAAATCTGCTGGGGCATCAATATTGAAGCTCATTATCTTGCCCGTTACTGGGTGTTCAAAAACTAGACTTGTCGCATGAAGCCCTAAACGTTTCATTGGATTATCAGTCGCACCATACTTTTTATCACCCACAATAGAATGGCCTAAGTCTTGCATATGGACACGAATTTGGTTTTTTCTACCTGTTTCTAAGTTAACTTTTAACAAAGTAAATTGACGATTACCTTGAATTTTTTCATAGTTAGTGATAGCTAACTTGCCACCATTGTTATGTTGACTAGAGTAAACTTTTAATGTTTTGCTCTCAGTTAACCAAGATTTCAGTTGACCTTTTTCGCGGCTAATAATTCCCTCAACAAGAGCAGTATAAGTACGCTCCTTCACTGATTTTTGCCAGTTAGACTGTAACTTAGTTTTCACTTCTTCAGTCTTAGCAAAGACCATCACACCAGATGTATCTCTATCCAAACGGTGAACGATAAATATACGACTGTTTGGATTAGTTGACTTCACATAGTCAGACAATTGACGGTATGCTGTCGGTTCATTTGGATTCTTTCCTGACATCGACAAAACTCCGGCTGCTTTATTTATGACAATAATTGCATCATCTTCATGTATAATTTTTACCCCTTGAAAACGATAGTCAGCTTCTACTTTCTGAGCCTTCGTAATTTCAACTACTTGTCCTATCTGTAAAGGATGATTAAATTGCTTGACTACTTTTCCTTCCACGATGACTTGTGAATAGGCAAGTAGATTCTTAACTTTCTTACGACTCACCTGAGGAAGCTCTGCCAATAAAAACTCTAACAAACCTTCTTCTCTTTCTACTTTTAAACGCTTTTGTACCATGGGCGCACCGCTTTCTTTCTTAATTGTCTCATTAGTATAGCAGATAAATTGCCTAATGTTTGTTATAATTAAAAAAAGTAATGAAAGACAAGGAGAAATTCTATTTATGAATCATAACGATCGACTGACTCGACTTCGCTATGCTTTGAATATCAAAGACGAGGACATGGTTGAAATATTTGCCTTAGGTGGACATTCAGTCACGCCAGAAGAAATAAGAGCTATGTTAAAGAAACAAACACCCGACACACTCGATGAAACTTCAACTGAGGAAGACAAATACAAAGAAAATGTTTATGAATTAACATTAGAAAATGAAGCTTTTGAGCGCTTTTTGAACGGACTCATCACCTCACAAAGAGGCAGCAAAGATGACCAAAAACTTGTTTTAGAGTTAACCGAAAAGAACGCTAACAATTTAATGTTGAAAAAAATTAAGATCGCGCTCTCTTTAACGAGTGATGACCTATTAGATATGCTAGAAGACGAAGGTGTCTTTTTATCCAAAAGTGAACTGAGCGCCGTACTTAGACGTGAAGGCCATCGTAACTATAAAGTTTGTGGCGATCGTTATATCCGTAACTTCCTCAAAGCCTTAGCTAAACAATACCGCAATCAATAGAATGGAGGATTATCAATGGCAGCAAATGAATTAACAGAATTATTGAATATTACTTTAGTCGCCAAGCGTAAAGTCCCTAGCCAAATAGAAGATTTATTTATTCCTGGAGAAGTAGCGGATGCGGCCTACTCTACCTTGAGAGATACTGTTGTTTTTACAAATAATCGTTTAATTATTTTAGATACACAGGGAGTCACTGGCACAAAGAAAGAATTCTATAGCATTCCTTATCGCTCCATTGATATGTGGTCCGTTGAAACTTCTGGTATTCTAGATATTAATGGAGAAATCGATCTTTGGACTAAAGTTGGTCACATCAAGATTCAACTCCGTAAAGGAATCAGTGTCAAAGAAATCGATACACTGATTGCTAAATCTGTTTTAAACTATTCATAATATACCCACCAGGGTACCAAAGCGTTTGACTTCATTGAATTCAGACGCTTTTTTATTTATTCCATTGCCAAAAAATACGCCTACTTTTGAGGTAGTATTTTGGCATTATTGACACAATCGGGTTGACAAGACTCTTTATTTATTGTTTAATATACCCATACGGGTATGAGTATATAAAAAGGAGTCGAAAATATTATGAAAAAAATCATCATTGTTGGTGGCGTTGCTGGCGGAATGTCTGCGGCTACACGCCTGAGACGTTTAATGGAAGATGCTGAGATTATTGTGATGGAAAAAGGTCCTTATGTGTCATTCGCGAACTGCGGCCTACCTTATCATATTTCGGGCGAAATTGGCGAAAGAGCTGATTTAATCGTCCAAACTGCTGATGCATTGCATGATCGCTTTAATTTAGACATTCGTACTGAGCACGAAGTCATCGGTATTAATCCAGATAACAAAACAGTTAAAGTGAAATTCCAGGATAAAATTCTAACTGAAAGTTACGATGAACTAATCCTTTCACCTGGAGCAAAACCATTTGTGCCTGAAATTACTGGTTTAGCAGAAGCAAGCAATGTTTATACTTTGAGAAATGTCCCTGACTTAGATTTAATTATGCAGCAATTAGTGAATGCAAAGGAAGCCGTTGTGGTCGGAGCCGGTTTTATAGGTTTAGAGATGGCAGAAAATCTTGTAAAAAGAGGTTTGCGAGTTACACTTATTGAAATGGCACCGCAAGTATTGCCACCTTTAGATGAAGAAATGGCTAAATATGTTGAAAATGAACTGAAACTTAATGGTGTAAAAGTTATTACAGGGCATACAGTAAAAGAATTTAAACAAAACGGTCGCAGAGTTGAATTAACAAACGGTGAGGTCATAGTATCAGACTTAACGATTATGTCTGTTGGCGTTCAACCAGAAAATCAACTTGCGCAATCAGCTGGTATTGAACTCGGAATGCGTGGTGGAATCGTCGTAAATGATTATTATCAAACGAATATTGATCATATTTATGCAGTAGGTGATGCCATTATTGTGAAACAACAAATTACCAATAGCGATGCTATGATTGCTTTAGCATCTCCAGCAAATCGTCAGGGTCGACAAGTAGCTGATGTCATTGCAGGTATGCAGCGCACAAATCAAGGTAGTATTGGTACAGCCATTGTTCGCGTCTTTAACTTAACTGCTGCATCGACTGGTTTAAGTGAAAGAGCTGCCAAACTAAATAATCAAAAGTTTAATGCCCTTCACATTACCGGCAAAGATCACGCTGGCTATTATCCAGGTGCAACAAATTTAACATTAAAATTAATCTTCAATCCTGATAATGGTCAAATTCTAGGAGCGCAAGCCTTAGGTGAAAAAGGTGTTGATAAACGCATTGATATAATTGCGACAGCGATTAAAGGTAATTTGACGATTTATGATTTACCAGAATTAGAGTTCACTTATGCTCCACCATTTGGCTCAGCAAAAGACCCCGTCAATATGATTGGCTACGCAGCGATTAATGTCGCAGAAGGCTTAAGTCATACAGTTGCTTGGCACGAATTGAATAGCCACTTAGAAAACGGAGCCCAAGTCTTAGATGTTCGTTCTATGGACGAACTAGCTTTAGGTCAATACAAAAACGCGATTCATATTCCTGTTAATGACTTACGTGACCGTATGAATGAATTAAATCCTAATCAACCCTATATTATCTCATGTGCAAGTGGCGCACGCAGTTACATCGCAGAAAGAATCTTAAGACAACATGATTTCACGGTCGCAAACTTAGACGGTGGCTTCCAGATATACAATACTATGAAACCAGAGGAAATATTACATGAAAACAATTAGTTCTGATGAATTTTATCAAAAAACGAAACAAAGCAATTTAACTATTATTGATGTTCGCGAAAAAAATGAGTTTGTTAACGGGCATATCCCTAATTCAATAAACCTTCCCTTAACTACCTTAGCTTTTAATACTAAATCCTTAAGTAAAGATACTGAATATTATTTGGTTTGCGCTTCAGGGTCACGATCAAATATGGCTGCTTCAGCTTTATCAAAATTAGGTTATAATGTAACTAACGTCATGGGTGGAGTGTCAACCTGGAAAGGAGCATTAATTCGATAATGTCCTGTGATAAGAATATTATCAATCGCTTAAAACGTGCCGAAGGCCAATTAAGAGGTATACAAAAGATGATTGATGAAGAAAAAGAGTGTGTCGACATCGTGACACAACTAACAGCTGTTCGTTCAAGCATTGATCGTGTAATGGGGCTAATTGTTGCTGAAAATTTAAGAGACTGCCTAAACACCCCAAGTAATGATCCAAGCATACAAGAAAAGAAAATTGAACAAGCTGTCCAAATGATTATTAAAAAATAAAAAATACTTCGTGCTTACAGAACTCCAATAAAGGTATCTGTAGGTACGAAGTATTTTGGCATATTTTGTAAAGAAAATTTTTTTCTTCTATTATATAGTGGCTTTATATTGCTTTCCTTTGAAATAAGCAACTAGCCAAGTAGACATTGTGACAATGGATAATATTAATAAAACGATCCAGGCTGTCGTGTAAGCACCCGTTAAACTAAAGCTATAAGTAACCATTAATGAGTCGTTTGACCTAACTAAGTATAGTCCACCCGACATTGAGTCCAAAGTCTTACCAAAGTCTTAATTTGAAAAGAAAGTTGAAGCAAGTAATGTCCGAATTACTGTTTCGATTGCATTCCCTAGTCAAAAAATAATATCTATAATTTAAGCAACTGGTATATAATCTAAAAATATTGACGCTACATTTGTTAATATAAGCTATTTACTCCCCTAATAATGCTCGAACAATGCCAAAATAAAAAAGCCTCTTACCGAAGTAAGAAGCTTTCCATCAAGTTAGACATTATAATACCGGTGGCCGGGGTCGAACCGGCACGCCCGTGAGGGCACAGGATTTTGAGTCCAGCGCGTCTGCCTATTCCGCCACACCGGCATAAATAATTCAGTTGTAGCTAAGGCGGTGATCGGATTTGAACCGACGAATGAGGGTTTTGCAGACCCGTGCCTTACCACTTGGCTACACCGCCAAATTATCAATAAATAAAAAAAAACTGGGGTAGCTGGATTCGAACCAACGAATGACAGAGTCAAAGTCTGTTGCCTTACCGCTTGGCTATACCCCAATAATATTAAAAATAGGCGACTGATGGGAATCGAACCCACGAATGTCGGATCCACAAACCGATGCGTTAACCACTTCGCCACAATCGCCAGAATTAAACCTTTGAATAGGTAACAGGGACTGTAGGAATCGAACCCACACTAACGGTTTTGGAGACCGTTGTTCTACCGTTAAACTAAGTCCCTAGTAGTAAGAAGAACAAGTTAAATCCCCTACTATTCAAATAATGGAGGGGGGCAGATTCGAACTGCCGAACCCGAAGGAGCGGATTTACAGTCCGCCGCGTTTAGCCACTTCGCTACCCCTCCATATGGCCTGAGACGGATTTGAACCGCCGACACCTTGAGCTTCAATCAAGTGCTCTACCAACTGAGCTATCAGGCCAAACGGTCCGGACGGGATTTGAACCCGCGATCTCCTGCGTGACAGGCAAGCATGTTAACCCCTACACCACCGGACCAGTTTGGTAAATGGAGGATGACGGGATCGAACCGCCGACATCCTGCTTGTAAGGCAGACGCTCTCCCAGCTGAGCTAATCCTCCATGGATATTTAATTTTAATGACCCGTACGGGATTCGAACCCGTGTTACCGCCGTGAAAGGGCGGTGTCTTAACCGCTTGACCAACGGGCCAGTTTTAAGTTGATACGGAGAGTAAGGGATTCGAACCCTTGAGGCGATGTTACTCACCTACTCGATTTCCAATCGTGCTCCTTCGGCCAGCTCGGACAACTCTCCAGACTAACCTTATCACTCCGCAAGTAGGGCTCGAACCTACGACATCATGATTAACAGTCATGCGCTCTACCAACTGAGCTATTGCGGAATAACATAGTACACTTGCGCGGCGACGTCCTACTCTCACAGGACCAAAGGTCCAACTACCATCGGCGCTAAGAAGCTTAACTGCTGTGTTCGGCATGGGAACAGGTGTGTCCTTCTTGCCATCATCACCACACAGTGCGTATGTTAT
>NZ_WJQT01000024.1 GCF_009659375.1 Fundicoccus ignavus | reverse complement strand
CGCAATCTACGAACGTGTTCAACACTTTAGATTATAAAGCTGAGTTAATCAGTCGGAACCTATAAAAATTTTAAAAGCGAATAACAAAGGGACGAGTCTGCCCATTTTTAGACAAGGACTCGAATGGTTGCCTATAAATTTAATAACAGTCGCTTAACAGCGTCAGTTTCAAGAGATAACCATCCGGATTTTAACAAAAATAACCTCAAAGTATTTTTTTGTTAAAAATGACAGTCATTTTAATCATTTTATCATTGAAGTGAATAATCCAGGGCTAATATTAAGAGTGGGAAGGCAAGTTGAGTCAACTATGTATTAATTTGTAGAAAAATATGTAGTATATTAATTTGAATATGGAGGTTTATAGTATGAAAAAGGAATTAAGAGTAGGTATTCTTTTACAAACAATTTATCTTATTATAGATCGGTTTTTAAATATACCTGATTTTATTTTAGGATTGTTACTAGGTCTTGGATTGTGTCTTATCGTTATAGGGATATTGCCTGAAAAGGCTTATGCAAAGATAAAACAATTAAAGAAGACTGCAACTAAATAAATGTGATTAATGAACAATATTTATATTATGCGTCGCTGGATAGCTTATAATTTTGAAAGTGCCAGCTTGTCTTAATGCTAATTATGACAAACTGAATAAAACAGCTATAATATTATTAGCACCATGAGATAAGCTTTAAGCTGATTTCATGGTGTTTCTTTTTAGAAGGAAATATTCATTGTTCACTATCACTATTTGTGAAATTACTTTCTAATTAAAGCAGTCAAAATAAGTACATAATCCAAGATATTTAATAAAAAAAGCAACCATACTTGGCTGCTTAACGAATGATTTTTTCAATTTGAACAAAGTTATGTCCTTTTAATACCTCAAGCTTGTGGCGATTATCTTGCTCAAGTAGTTTGGAAATCGCAAAATTAACTTCCTGATCTCGGACTGTACGGGACCTATTTAAAACAATTAAGTTTTTATGCGTATTAGCTTCTGTATATATTACTGTGGATGAACCTAGCGAATAAACTTTAACATTAAATGCATCAGTATTCTCTAATTGATTTGAAACAAGATTATAGTGACTGTTTGTAACGTCAATCATTTTCATCAGTAACGCCCCCCTTTAACTTATACTTAATTATACTCTTTTGTTTGGAAAAAAACAGTGTAAATACCTTTGATTACATTTTAATCGAAATAATTAGTGGAAAGGTCTTTTAATTTTTGTTTAATTGTCTTATACTGTTTTAGTCAACAATGAACAGACAAATGAGCGTTTATTGTTGTTAGATACCTAAAAAAATGGTATTCTAGTCTTTGAAAGGGTTTCACTGATGTGCAAACATTATGTGAAGAACCCCTCAAAAAAAATTATTTAAAGGAGTTTTTAGTATGGAGAAAAAAGACTTTCACGTAATTGCAGAGACAGGGATTCACGCACGCCCAGCAACATTATTGGTACAAACAGCGAGCAAGTTCTCATCTGATTTAAACTTAGAGTACAAAGGTAAATCAGTTAACTTGAAATCAATTATGGGTGTTATGTCACTTGGCGTTGGTCAAGGTGCAGATGTAACAATCACAGCTGAAGGTGCTGACGAAGCTGCAGCTATTGAAGCAGTAGCAGAAACTATGAAGAACGAAGGATTGTCAGAATAATGGCAAATCGTTTAACAGGTATTGCAGCAAGTGACGGAGTAGCAATTGCTCCCGTTTATTTATTAACAGAACCTGACTTAAGTTTTGAGACAGTTACAGTTGAAGACACAGCAGCAGAAATCGCGCGTTTTGAACAAGCGATTGCGCAAACTACTGAAGAAATCACGGCAATCCGTGATATTGCTTTAGAATCGTTAGGTGCTGAAGAAGCTCAAGTATTTGAAGCTCATTTACTTGTTGTAGCTGACCCAGAATTTACTGATCAAGTTAAAGGACAAGTTGAATCTGACAAAGTCAATGCTGAAACAGCATTGAAAAATGTTTCGGACATGTTTATCCAAATTTTTGCATCTATGGAAGATAATCCATACATGCAAGAACGTGCAGCGGATATTAAAGACGTATCTGAACGTATGTTGGCAGCTTTATTAGGTGTTAAATTACCTAGCCCGGCGACAATCAGTGAAGAAGTAATTGTGATTGCTCATGACTTGACACCAAGTGATACAGCACAATTAAATAAGAAGTATGTTAAAGCGTTTGTAACAAACATTGGTGGTAGAACTTCTCACTCGGCTATTATGGCTCGTTCGTTAGAAATTCCAGCAATTGTTGGTACTAAAGAAATCACATCTATTGTTAAAGATGGTGATTTAATCATCGTTGATGCATTAGATGGTGAGGTTATTCTTAACCCAACTGAAGATGAAATCAAAACGTATGAAGCTAAAGGCGCTGGATATGCTGATCAAAAAGCTGAATGGGCTAAACTAGTTGAAGCTGAATCAGTAACTAAAGATGGTAAGCATGTTGAATTAGCAGCAAACATCGGTACGCCGAAAGATGTTGTGGGTGTATTAGAAAACGGTGCTGACGGTGTAGGATTATACCGTACAGAGTTTTTATACATGGATTCAGCTGATTTCCCAACTGAAGATGAGCAATACGAAGCGTACAAAGCAGTTCTTGAATCTATGAATGGTAAAGGTGTAGTCGTTCGTACGATGGACATCGGTGGAGATAAGGAATTACCTTATTTACAATTACCAGAAGAAATGAACCCATTCTTGGGTTATCGCGCAATCCGTATTTCATTAGATAAGACAGATATGTTTAAAACACAATTACGTGCTTTATTACGTGCTTCTGTTCACGGTGATTTACGTATTATGTTCCCTATGATTGCTACTTTACAAGAATTCCGTTCTGCTAAGAAAATCTATGATGAAACTAAAGCGGAATTAATTTCAGAAGGCGTTAGCGTTTCTGAAACAATTCAAGTGGGTATCATGGTAGAAATTCCTGCAGCGGCAGTATTAGCTAAGCAATTTGCTAAGGAAGTTGACTTCTTTAGTATTGGAACAAACGATCTTATCCAATATACAATGGCAGCAGACCGTATGAATGAACGCGTTTCATACTTATACCAACCTTATAACCCATCAATATTAACATTAATTAAAAATGTTATTGATGCTTCTCACGCAGAAGGTAAATGGACTGGTATGTGTGGTGAAATGGCTGGAGATCAAACAGCTGTACCGTTGTTATTAGGTATGGGCTTAGACGAGTTCTCAATGAGTGCGACAAGTATTCTAAGAACTAGAAGCTTAATTAGTAAGTTAGATTCTAATGAAATGGCTGCTTTGGCTGACAAAGCAATCAACGAATGTGCAACTGCTGAAGAAGTAGTTGAATTAGTTGAAGAGGCTGTTCGTAAAGCAACTGAAGAAGCGTAAGCGTCTAAATATATTTTGCTAGTTCAAACTCCAGGATATTCCTGGAGTTTTTCTGTTTCTATAGTGAAATTCAAACTTTAGGCTGAGGGGAAAAGCTTTTATTTTAGCTTTGAATTGCCTATAATAATAGCAGTGTGAAATAATATTTATATCAGTCATATAAGTAAACTAAACGGATAAGAATGAGATGGTGAACCAATGAATATAGGATTTTTTACCGATACGTACTTCCCTCAAGTGAGTGGAGTTTCGACTTCAGTAAAATTATTACGTGATGAATTAGTGAGGCAGGGGCATAATGTTATTATTTTTACGACAACAGATCCCGCAGCGAAACCCGAAATTGGCGTAGTTCGCTTGCCTAGCATTCCGTTTATAAATTATGATGATCGACGTATTGCCTATAGTGGCTTCGATCGTTGTTTAAAAATTGCAAGACAGAATGAACTAGACATTGTGCATACGCATACTGAATTTAGTTTAGGAATGGCAGGTAAGTATGTTGCGAGTCGTATGAAGATACCGAATGTTCATACATATCATACGATGTATGAGAATTATACGCATTATATTTTGCAGGGGCATTTAATTCATGCGAGTCATGTAAGGTATTTATCAAAATTGTATTGTAATCAAACGCAAGGGATTATTACCCCAAGTAAATTAACGCATGATACATTAAGAAATTATGGTATTTCTGAGAAAATTGAGATCATTCCTACTGGTGTTAAAATGCCGCTGTATAGTGATGAAAATCGAGTTCAAGTTAGGGAAGAATTAGGCTTAGCTCCATCTGATATCGTGTTGTTGTCCTTATCTAGGGTGTCTAAAGAAAAGAAAATCGATGAAGTGATAGCTGCTTTTCCAGAAATCAAAGAAAAGGTTCCTAATGCACGCTTAGTGATTGCTGGTGACGGACCGATTCTAGATGATTTGAAACAAATAAGTAAAGAACGCAACCTAGGTATTATTTTTGTGGGCGGAGTAGAACATGATCAAGTAGATCGATATTATCAAATGGCCGATTTATATATTAATGCAAGTGACTCCGAATCACAGGGTTTAACTTATTTAGAAGCTTTTGCGAATCGCTTGCCAATCATTGCTCGTCGCAATCCATACTTAGAATCAATTATGCCTAATGAAAACTTTGGAGCATTATTTGATGATGAGAATACGTTGGTTGAGACTGCTCTAGATTTTTTACAGAAAAAAGAGACTCAGACACTTCAAGTAATCGATCAGAAACAATTGAGAAAGTTATCGTCAGAATATTTCGGAGAATGTGTTGCCAGTTTCTATCAAGAAGTGATTGATGAACACACTTCTTCGCTAGATTTAACTAAATTTGATAAAATGTATATGAAGGTAAAAGATGCAATTAGAGAAATGATGGTTGGAGGAATGTTAGATGACTAAGGTTGGATTTATTGGCTTAGGTGTAATGGGTAATAGTATGGCAAAACATTTACAGGCAGCAGGTCATGAACTATTTGTATATAACCGAACTCAGTCAAAAGCGAATGAACTTGTAGGTTTGGGTGCTAAGTGGTGTGAGACACCTCGCGAAGTAGCTGAACAAGCAGATGTGATCATGACAATTGTAGGTTATCCTCAAGATGTTGAAGAGGTTTATTTTGGCGATGATGGTGTTTTTGCTGGCGTTCATACAGACAGTTTGTTAATTGATTTAACGACGAGTACGCCTACTTTGGCAATTAGAATTTCAGAAACAGCAAAAGAAAAAGGGATTAAAAGTCTAGATGCCCCAGTGTCAGGTGGAGATTTAGGTGCGAAGGAAGCCAGATTGACTACAATGGTTGGTGGGGAAGAGGTGGCTTTTTCACAGGCTGAGCCGTTATTAAAAGCTTTCTCAGCTAAGGTAACGTTAATGGGACCAGCTGGAGCTGGACAGCATACTAAAATGGCAAATCAAATTATGATTGCAGGTACAATGACTGGGATGGTTGAATTATTAGCTTATGCGAAAGCAGCTAGCTTAGATTTACAAACGGTTTTAGACACAGTAGGTGGCGGTGCTGCTGCTAACTGGTCTTTAGCTAACTATGGTCCGAGAATTCTTAAAGGGGATTATTCACCTGGCTTCTTTGCTAAACACTTTTTAAAAGATTTGAAAATTGCTTTAGATGAAGCTGAAAAATTAGAGGTGCCTTTACCAGGTGCAGAATTAGCTGCTCGATTGTATCAAGAATTGTGTGATAGTGGCTACGGTGACGATGGAACACAAGCCCTGATAAAATTATGGAAAAAATTTACATAGTTTTCTTGCAATTTCAGTTGAATTTGTTAGGATAAGACTATATAAAAAGTATGTTTATAAATTTTATCAATAAGCATATTAGATTATGGTCCATATTTTGAAGGAAATCATGATTTTGTTGATGAATGATTGATGAGGGCTGTATACTTGAATATAGAGAGGAAAATTCGATGAAACCATCTGTTTTAACTGGAATTATCCAAAGACTTGAAGCGATGACAAATACGGCTAATGAAACTGAGGTTAGACGTTTTGAGTTAGACGGTGTTGAAAAATGTCAGGTTGCTTACATTACTGAAAGTGACGCTTTTGAAATGACTGAAAGCGCAACTGGAACTGTATTTAGATTTGATGACATTGATTTAGTTGCAATGGAAATATTTGATTTATTAGGTTAATAATCAAGACGAATCATTTATGCTTCTTCGGATGAAGAAGCTTTTTTTATGCGATCAATACATTGAAATTAAAAATATCCTAAGAAACGTTAGAGAAGTGAACAAATCATTCAAGCATTGTTGGATTGTGTTATAATAGCAATGCATATTATTTAATAATACCGTGAGTAGAAGCTAAAGGAGAAAGAATGAAGCGTTATATCAACCCGACTTGGACAATTAATTCAATCTATTCGATTAAAGGATTGGATTTATTAAAACATGGCTATCGTGCTGCGATAGTTGATTTAGATAATACATTGATTGCATGGAATCAATGGGAGCACACAGAAGAAATGGCGGACTGGATTACTGATTTAAGAGAATCTGGTATAAAAGTATATTTGTTATCAAATAATAATTTTAATCGTGTAGCTAAAGTTGCAGACCCTTTGGATTTGCCATTTACTTCGGGAGCATTAAAGCCATTTAGAAAAAATTTCAAAATAGCTGTCGATAATTTAGCGACACCTAATGAGAATATTGTTGTTATTGGAGATCAGGTTATGACAGATGTTATTGGTGCGAATCGTTTTGGATTGGATGTCATCTTAGTTAAACCAATCGCGCAAAATGATAATATCTATACTTGGTTTAATCGTACGTTAGAAAAATTTGCGTTAAAAATAGTTAAAATTGACCGAAAAGGAAATTGGGGGAACGAGCTTGAATAAGGAAGAATTCCAATGTATCGGCTGTGGAGCCGTTATTCAAACTGAAAATCCATCAGAAGCAGGTTATTTACCGGCTTCAGCACTAGCTAAGGGGATGGATGATGGTAATTTTTATTGCCAAAGATGTTTTAGATTACGTCATTACAATGAGTTGCAAGATTTAACCATTGATGACGATGTGTTTTTAGAAAAATTAAGTGCAATTTCAGAAGATGAAGATGCATTGATTATTAATGTTGTAGATATATTTGATGTTGAAGGTAGCTTAATCAATGGTCTTAGACGTTTTGTTGGCAATCAACCAATTGTGGTAGCTGCTAATAAATTTGATTTATTACCAAAAGTAACGAAGGAAAATCGTGTCAAACATTGGTTAAAACAAGTACTTCATCAAAACGGTTTGCAAGCTGAAGATGTATTCTTGATTAGTGCTAACAAAAAACATACATTAGAGCCATTAATTGAATTGATTAAAAAAGCAGTACTTTCGAAGAATATTTATATTGTAGGTGTCACAAATGTTGGTAAGTCGACTTTAATCAATCAACTAATTGCTTATTTCGGAGGCGAGAAGGAAATCATTACAACGTCGAACCATCCTGGAACGACTTTAGATATGATTAGAATTCCGTTGACTGAAGAGCACGCAATTGTTGATACACCAGGGATCGTTCACCGTACTCAATTAGCTCACTATTTAAATCGAGATGAAATTAAAACATTACTACCAACGAAACCATTGAAGCCAATGACTTTCCAATTAAATCCAGATCAAACGATATTTATTGGAGCTGCAGCGCGTGTTGACTTCACTCGTGGTAAACGAGCATCATTCACTTATTATGTTTCAAAAGACGCAACTTTACATCGTACTAAAACAGAAGGTGCTGAAGAGTTTTATCTGAAGCATCGAGGTGAATTATTAAGCCCACCATTTAAAGAGACATTAGAGAATTTCCCAGAGTTGGTTTCTAGAACCATCCAATTAAAACCTGATTATGATGTTGCGATTTCAGGATTAGGTTGGTTTACGGTTAATGAGCCTGTGGAAATTGTTATCTGGACACCTAAAGGTGTTGCGCTATCAATACGAGAAGCGATTATTTAAAAGTTAAAAGGAGCACGAAATGGAAAAGTTATCCAAAGCACAAAGCAAATATTTGCGTAAAGAATCACACAACCACAAACCAATTTTTCAAATGGGAAAATTAGGTTTAACAGAAGTTTTTATTCAGCAAGTTGATGAGGCAATTGAAAAACGTGAACTAATTAAATTTAATATTCTACAAAATAGTTCTGAAACAATTCAAGATGCAGCTGAAACAATTGCAGAGGCGATTGATGCATTAGTTATCCAAACTGTAGGAAATACAGCGGTATTATATCGTCCATCAAGCAGAGAAAAGTATCAAAAAATTAGTCAGGTAGTATCGAAATTAGCATAAGGAGTCGGTATAGATGACAGTTGAAACAGTAGGCAAAAGCTTTCTATCCTTGGAAGAAGCTCTAGAAAATTTTACCTTTACACAAGAGGCTGTGCAGCCGACTCAATCTGGTCGTTATCGTATAGGTATTCTTGGAGGAACGTTTAATCCGCCACATTTGGGACATTTATTAATGGCAGAACAAGTAGGGAATCAATTAGAGTTAGATGAAGTTTGGTTTATGCCAACAGCAAAACCACCTCATGCACCTGGAAAAGACACGATTGCTTCGCAACATCGTTTGCAAATGACTCAGAAGGCTATCGCTGGTAATCCGTTATTCCGCTTGCAACCTTATGAGGTGAATCGAGGCGGTAAAAATTATACTGTGGACACAATGCGTCATTTTGTTTCCGAATTTCCCGAATCTGATTTTTACTTTATCATTGGTCAAGATAGTGCAAGAGACTTACACACTTGGCGTGAAATCGATGAATTGATTCAACTTGTCCAATTAGTTGGAGTTCGTCGTCCAGGAGAAATGCCTTATAACAGTAAGTATCCAGTTTTATGGGTCGATTCTCCCTCAGTAGATATTAGTTCGACTGAAATTCGATTACGCGTGTATTTAGAACAATCTATTCGCTACCAAGTACCGCGTGATGTCGAAGAATATATAATGAAACACAATTTATATTCTAGTAAGTAGAAAGAAGGGGCTTAAATGCCAATCGAATATACGCATGGCCTGATTAATTGTTCGAGAGAATCGTTAGTCGATCAGCTACGCCAAACGATAAAACCTAGTCGTTTTGAGCATGTTTTACGTGTTGAGAGCACTGCTTTATCATTAGCAGAAAAGCTAGATGCAGATTTAGAAACAGTTAGTGTTGTTGCTTTAATGCATGATTTTGCGAAAGAAATGCCAGCAGATTCTATGCTAGAGTTGGCGCTTAAATTCTGGCCTAATGAAGAATTAAAGTTGGCTAATGATAACATTTGGCACGGTCCAGCAGCTGCTCAATTGTGTAAAGACCAATTTGGATGTAATAATCAATCTATGCTCAATGCCATTGCTGGGCATACGATTGGTTGGTTCGAGATGGACCAATTAGCGAAAATTCTTTATATGGCTGATTATATTGAGCCAGGCCGAAACTTTAAAGGTGTAGAAAAAGCGCGTCAATTAACAAATGAAAGCTTAGATAAAGCTTGCGAGTTTAAAATGACGGAGACGATTAAATATTTAATAAAACAAAGAGTAATAATTTTTCCAGGCACAATCGATATTTATAATGCTTGGATTGAACAGAAAATGTTCAGTGAGGAGAGAATATGACATTAAGTAATTTAGAAAAATTAGAAGTAGTCGTAAAAGCGGCCGATGACCGTTTAGCTCAAGATATTATGGTGATGGATGTTGAGCAATTAACACCATTAGCTGATTATTTCATGGTCACTCATGCAAGTAACGAAAAGCAATTAGGCGCAATTGTTGAATCAATTGTTGATGCAGCTGAAGAAGCGAATATTGCGGTTAAAAACGTTGAAGGTAAAGATGGCGGGAAATGGATTTTAATCGACTTATACGATATCATCGTGCATGTCTTCTATTATTCAGAGCGTGCGCATTATAACTTAGAAAAAGTTTGGAAAGATGCCCCATTAGTAGATGTAGCAGAATGGGTAACAGGCGAATGAGTTTTGCTGAAATAGCCCATATTTATGATCGTTTTAATGAATTAGACGCTTATGAAGCTTGGCTAGATTTCACATTGAATTCTTTAAATAAACAACCAAAAAAAGTTTTAGACGTTGCCTGTGGTACTGGCTGGTTCACTCAACTACTTGCGCCTTTCGTCGGTAGCATAACTGCCGTTGATATTGATGAGAACATGTTGAAAATCGCCAAGAAGGAGCAGGGCGATGCACAAACAATTGATTATCGAGTGGGCGATATGTTGGATATGTCAAACTTAGATCAAGACTTTAATTTAGTGACTTGCTACGCAGATTCTTTGTGTTTTCTAGAGAATGTGACTCAAGTTGGTCAAGCTTTGTCGGAGATGTATCAGCGATTACAAGCAGGTGGTACACTGTTATTTGATGTTTGGACACCGTATCAAATTAATGAAGTGTTTGATGGCTTTAATTATTTTGACAGTGATGAAACGGCAGCAATTCTTTGGGATAGTGAGTCGACTCTAGGTCAAAATAAAGTTAATCATTATTTAACGGTGTTTGAGCAAACTGAAACGCTGCAATATAAACGTGTGGATGTTGAATTAACAGAGCGAACTTATCCTTTAGAAATTTATTTAAAGGCATTGATAGCCGCTGGTTTTGAATCTGATAAAATTGAAGTGTTGGTTGATTATGGAGCCAGCCTTTACCATAAACGAAAAGATAAAGAAACCGACCGTTGGTTTTTTAGATGTGTTAAATAACGATTGCGATGTTTGGAGGAGTTTAGATGAAAATTGTAGGAATTATTACCGAATATAATCCTTTTCATCATGGACATCATTATCAACTTCAACAAGCAAAGCTTCAAACGCAAGCTGATGTACTAGTTGTTTTAATGAGTGGCAATGTTGTTCAAAGGGGAGAATTTGCTATTTTAACTAAATGGCAAAGAAGCCAATTAGCTCTCGAATATGGGGCTGATTTAGTGCTAGAACTTCCTCTCTTAGCGAGTATGCAGTCTGCTGATTACTTCGCGCAAATTGGTGTGGAGTTGCTGTCTAAAGTTGGTTGTGAAACGATAGTGTTTGGAACAGAAACTGCAAAGAGTGACGCTATACTAGCTTATGTAAAATGGTACAAAGAACACTTTGATGAGATACAAGACGCGATTCAACGCCATCTTAAAACTGGGATTAGCTATGCTGCTGCAATGCAAGTAGCAATCGATGATATTAAAGAGAAAAGCAACATCGCTGATTGGGGCTTCGATCCAGGTAGTGCCAATCATTTGCTGGGAATTCAGTATATGCTGGCGAATCTTCAATTGGAGCATCCGATGGAAGTTGTTGCAATACCGCGTATCAATACGATTACTTCATCAAGTGAAACAGTTCGTTTTGAGAATCAGGACGTAGGCATTTTAAGTGGAAGTCAGATTCGCCAAGCTTGGTGGAATGGAAAATTAGCCATTCAATCTATTCCAATAAAAACTTTAACGGCGTTTAAAGAGCGGACAGCGGTCCGTTGGGAGGATTATTGGCCTTTGTTGCACTATCAATTGAACTGCCATACAGCCGAATCATTACGGCAAGTATTTGGCATTAAAGAAGGCTTGGAGTATTTACTTTTAAAAAAAGTAAATGAGGCTCGAACATTTTCAGAATTCAGAGCATCTTTAGTATCAAAAAGGTGGACACAATCTTCAATTCAACGTATATTAATGGCAGTGCTATTGAATATAAGTTACGAAGAATGGGAATATTATCGTGAGAAGATGGCAGTACAACCTGCCGTAAGAGTTTTAGGTTACCGACCACAAGGTAGAAAAGTGTTGAAAGCTTTGCGAGAAGAACCTAATTTAGACTTGTTTAGTAACTTTACTCAAGCGTATGAAGAACGTTATGATTTAACTATACGGGCAGATCGTATACTATGTTTAAATCCACGTGTGACTATTGAAGAACAAAATTACAGCAAGTATCCTATTCAAGTAACATAAAAAAATTGTCTAGGAATGTTAGAATAAATTGATAGGAAAGATTGACAACAATGCTTAAGTTAAGTATAATTTAGTTTGTCGTTTTAGAGGTGATAATATGAAATGGACGATTAGACAGATTCGAGAACATAAAGACGATCTACTCAATTTAGATGTAGAATTGTCGCTATTTGATCAAATCAAACTGAGAGATGATTCGATTATCCATATGGACCCCGTTCGTGTGGTCGGATATTTCGTCCCTTATGAACAAGATATTGTCTTACACTGTCAACTTACAACAGTGATAACTTTACCATCAAGCCGCAGTCTGAAACCTGTCCCAGTTGAAATATCAGTTCCGATTCGTGAGCGTTATTTTTTACCAGGACAAGCGTATAATGCTGAAGATTACGAGGAAACCGCAATCGAACTTGAATTCGATTATATTGACCTCGACGCGGCTGTCATAGATGCGCTATTATTAAATATGCCCATCCGTGTCATTGCGCCCGATGAAGAAAACGGTGCGATGCCGTCAGGTAATAATTGGACAGTCGTTACAGAGGAAGCATACCATGCTCAAAAAGTTGAAGAACAAGTTGAATCGGTAGATCCACGCTTTGAAGCCTTAAAAACGCTAAAACTAGATAATGAATAGTTCATTATCTACAACCCAAATATAATCAGGAGGTGTAAGAAATGGCAGTACCAAAAAGAAAAACATCTAAAGCATCTAAGAGAAAACGTCGTACACATTTTAAATTAGAAGTCCCAGGAATGAACAATTGTCCTGAATGTGGTGAATTAAAATTAAGCCACCGTGTATGTTCATCATGTGGATACTACGACGGCAAACAAGTTGTCGAAGTAAAATAATTAAGTTATTAAACCGTAGCCTAGTGCGCGGTTTTTTTTATAGTATAAGGGTTTATAAGTTTTTTGTTGATTTATTAAGCTTTATACTACGTTCAGCTGATTGTTTTCCAAGGCGGAGGTCGCTTTCAAAGCCTCACTGACGTTCGTGCTTTTCCAGCTCAATCGGCTAGGGTGTGTCTAATTCGCTGCGCTCAAAGTCACACCAAGCTACGCCGATTGCCCTTTGTACCGCTATGGAAAACAATTAGCTGATCTACGTTAAATATTCCAACAAAAGTAAAACGATATAATCAAATTATGCTGCTAAACAGAATTTAAAATCCTTGGACTTGTCCGAGGTTTTTTTATTCAAATCATGTTCGACTTTTTTTACTGAGACATGATTCTGTGCTTTTTAACTACGATCAGCCTATTGACTGTTCCAAGGCGGTGGTCATTTTCAACTTGTCCCAGCGTACGTGCATTTCCATCTCAAACAGTAAGAATCTGTCTATTTCCCTGCGCTCATATTTTAGCAAACGATTCTATTAGGAGCGAAGGCTTGTTCTTTGTACTGCTTTGAAAAATGGTTGTTGAGCTACGCATAACCTTCCGACAAAAGAATTGCAGTATTATCAAAATAAAAACTACTAAAGTTCTCGGCCTTATCCGAGGGTGTCCTTTAGCATTAGAATTTCAATAACTTTACTCAAATTAATCGAAAATTACCTGAGATTTACGTTAATTTAACATCACTTGATTAGACTATATACGTAGTGTTGTTAAATGTTGAGTATGAAAAATCTTAGGAGGAATCATATATGAAATTGAATCATCAAGCAGGAAAGTTATTTGCTTCATTATTGTTAGCCACTCAATTATTATCGCCAATCTCCACATTTGCGCAAGAGATTGAAGTAGTTGAGGAAAAACCAGCCGTAGCTGAGATTGCGAAGAATAACAAACCCAATCGCCTAATTGTAACGTTTAATGGGGATACACAAACGCAAATGGGCTTCAACTGGTACACAAGTGAATTAGTTGAAGATGCTAAGGTTTGGGTAAGTCAATCTGAAGACATGAGTGACGCTTTAGAATTTACTGCAACAGCCCAAGAAGTAACCTCTCGCTATGGTGAACGTGATGAAAATGGTTTTTATATCTTTTCAGACATTGCTTATGATGAAGAAGGTGAAGTTGTTTTAGATGAGGCTGGAGAGCCAGAAATCAATGGTTATTTCACCGATGAAGGTATTACAACGGATAACACAGATTGGATGTATGGTGCTTCAGGCTTGTTAGGTCTAGTAGATGTTACAGAATATGTATATAAGGCTGTCGCAACTGACTTAGAAGCGAATACAACGTATTATTATCAAGTGGGGAGTAGTTCAGGTGAAATGAGTGATGTTGGAACATTCGAAACATCTGGTGAAGCGGGTGAAGAATTTACGTTTGCTCATTATACCGACACTCAGAATGCTTATTGGAACGAACATGTACGTAATGAGGCAGCCTTCGGTGCAGATACAATTGCTCAAGCATTAGAAGTGGCAGAAGTTGATTTTGTCCTACATACAGGAGATTTCGTCGAAACTGCTGAAGTAGAGGACGAATGGGTAGATATTATGGAACAATCTAAAGAATCTTTCTTACAAGTTCCTCTAGCAGTTGCGCCTGGTAACCACGATGAGTATGCGTTAGTTTATGGAGATCCAGTAGTTGAAACTAAATTCAACGAACATATTAATGTGCCAGCAGCAAATGATGCCATTACGGGTGGGTCTTACTACTCTTACGACTATAACGGCGTACACTTCGTTGTAGCCAATACGAATGATAATAAGGACAATGGGGAGGCGCTAGGAGAGGAACAATTAGCTTGGATTCGTGAAGATGTTCAACAGGCACGTGAAAATGGCGCAGAGTGGGTTATTCTAGCTTATCACAAGCCTTTATTCTCTAAATCTTATCACTCTTTACAAGATAGCGATGTGCAAGCGGTACGTGAGAAGTTTATGGAGCAAATCGACGAGTTGGATATTGATTTAGCTCTACAAGGACACGACCATGTTATCTCAGCAACGCATCCATTACTTTACGTATCTACTGAAGAAAGTTTCTCTAACGCCAAACTAGAAGAAGTAGACACAACGGAAGTAGAAGGGGTTACTTATTATAATAACCCAGAGGGAACAGTCTTCTTACTACCCAATACAGGTGGTACTAAAGAGTACGATGATATTTACAGCAAAGGCTTAGAGCATTTGATTTCTGTTCGCCCAAGACTTGACTGGATGACACAAGACGATTACGATCACTGGAATACACTATTCGCTTATGGGAACCAACCGCAAGAAAGTGATGCTTTTGAAACATCGCATTCAAATAATCGAGATTCAGCTATTCAGAACTTCGCGATTTATACGATTGAAGGTGATGAATTATTAGTTGAATTATATCAAATTTCTGGAGAGTTACTTGAAGGAGAAGACCGTACCGTAGAGTTAGTTTACTCGTTTGGTATTACTAAAGACGCAGAATAATTAGCCAAAATACGATTCAAGAGCCTCACGCGAAATGTGAGGCTCTATTTTATTAAAAATTGAGTTTTATATATTGACCTTTTTTGACCTATAGTTTATACTAAAACAGTAAACTAATGAAGATTAGTTATGAAGGAGGAAATCGAATGAATTTAGTACCTACAGTTATTGAGCAATCGTCAAGAGGCGAGCGTGCTTATGATATCTATTCGCGTTTATTGAAAGACCGTATTATTATGTTAAGTGGTCCAATTGATGACAATGTATCTAACAGTGTTATTGCGCAACTTTTATTCTTAGATGCACAGGATCCTGAAAAAGATATCTACTTATATATCAATTCACCAGGAGGCAGTGTAACAGCGGGTATGGCGATTTATGATACGATGAACTTTATCAAGTCAGACGTTCAAACAATCGTAATTGGTATGGCAGCTTCAATGGGATCATTCTTATTATCAGCTGGAACAAAAGGTAAACGTTACGCGTTACCGAACGCTGAAGTGATGATTCACCAACCTTTAGGTGGTGCTCAAGGTCAAGCAACTGAAATTGAAATCGCAGCACGTCACATCTTAAAAACACGTGATCGTTTAAATAAGATAATTAGTGATAATACTGGTCAACCAATTGAAGTGGTTGAAAAAGATACTGACCGTGATAACTATATGTCAGCTGAAGAAGCAAAAGCTTATGGCTTGATTGATGAAATCATGGAAAGCAACAAAAACTTAAAATAATTTAGTTCAACTGAACCACAAGGTGCTTATGTACTTTGTGGTTCTTTTGTTAGATAAGGGACTATAAGTATTATGTTGATTTACCTAGCTTTAAGCTTCGTTTATCTTATTATTTTTCCAAGGCGGTGGTCGCTTTCAAAGACTTCACTTTTTCTAGCTCAATCGATTAGGCTCTGCTTACTTCGCTTTTTTTATTGATAGTCAGAGCAAGTTACTCCGATTGCCCCTGATACCGCTTTGGAAAAAAGTCGTTGAGCTATGCTAAGTAGTTCAACAAAAGTAAAGCAATAAAATCAAGGTAAAACTGCTAAACGGCATTTAATGATTTCGGACTCGTCTAAGATTTTCTAATTATTTCCAACATCTTATTTATGGATGAATTGTTTTAAAGTGACAAATAATTGGAACTATCAACAAAAATTTCAGCATAAAATAAAAAGATGAGTGTTAAATAATGATTCTGAGTTTAGTCCTTAAAATGAGAGCATTGATAAAAAAAGCACAAGCAAACTGGATAGCGCTTTCTAAAAACTGTGAAAACATGATAGTTTGGTAATAATAAGGAATAGCGTTTTGTGAATTAAAAAACTTAACTGGACGATAAATGACCACGGAAAGCGTTTCGCTTTTTGGGCATGCTTGTTAGATTAAATAAAACTAATTGTTTGCTATCAACGAAGATTAATGCTATTATATTGTTTGTGGGGAATTATTACTGAAAATAATAGATGTTATACATTAAATCTATTGGACGTAACTTGCCCATGACAGGAGGGACACTATGGAAGATGTGTTTTCGATTATACAAGCTATAGTGCCGGATATCCAAGAAGTACTCACTCTGAGAGTGGCAATTCTTCATGAATTAGCTCAGGCTTCGCATCGTATTGGTCGTAAGGCGTTAGCAGAGAAAGTACAAGTGACCGAAAGAGTGTTAAGAACAGCAATTGATGTCTTACGTGAGCAATCACTTGTAGATGTTAATAATGCTGGGATTACAATAACTGCTTTTGGTCGACGAAAACTTGTTTCTTTTAATGCAGTAGCCAAAAAGGCTAACCGTCTATATGATCTCGAACGTGCAGTTAAACAAAAATTAAACCTTGACCATTGCTGGGTTATCCCAGGCGATGCAGATCAAGACTATTTTGTTTATGAAGTGCTGAGTCAAGCTGTTCAGGAAGTACTTAGCACACATTTGCCATTAGGTAGAAATGTAATTGCAGTAACTGGAGGTTCAACTCTAGCGAACGTGGGTGATTATTTCGATGAAAGACTTTCGTCGGATAGGGAATTAATCTTTGTTCCTACTAGAGGTGGCGTTGGTGGCTCAATTCATATTCAGTCTAACAATGTTGGTGGATTGATGGCGCAACGCACGAATTCTACTTTTATTCCATTGTTTATTCCAGAAAAAATTAATCAAGATACTTCAAAGATACTCTTGATGGATCCTTCCATCAAAAAGGCAATAGAAATGAGTCAACAAGCAGACTGTTTGTTACTCAGTGTCGGAGCTGCCGAAGTTATGGCAGACAGACGAGATATTACACCGCAACAACTCGAAGCAATCATTCAAGGAAAAGCTGTTGGTGAAGCTTTTGGAGTCTTTTATAATCGTGAAGGCGAAGAAGTTATTCGTTTACCGAGAATGGGGATTCAAATAGAACACCTAAAACAGATTCGAATGCTTATTACAGTCGTTGGAGGTGCCTCGAAAGCAGAAGCTACGAGTGCCTTTTTCAAACTAGCCCCAACTCATGGATGGTTAATCTGTGATGAAGGCATAGCTAATCAGGTTTTAACAGGGGAAGCCCTATAAAATAAAATTCCTTAAGGAGGAAGTCAAATTATGACAGTAAAAGTTGGTATTAATGGTTTTGGACGTATTGGTCGTTTAGCATTCCGCCGTATTCAAGAGGTTGAAGGTTTAGAAGTTGTAGCAATCAACGACTTAACAGATCCAAACATGTTAGCACACTTATTAAAATACGATACAACACAAGGTCGTTTTAATGGTGAAGTAGAAGTATTAGAAGGTGCTTTCAAAGTTAACGGTAACGAAGTTAAAGTTTTAAGTAATCCAAATCCTAATGAAATTCCTTGGGGAGAATTAGGTGTAGATATCGTTTTAGAAGCTACTGGATTCTTTACATCTAAAGAAAAAGCTGAATTACACTTACAAGGTGGAGCAAAACGTGTTGTAATTACTGCACCAGGTGGAAACGATGTTCCAACTGTAGTATTTAACACTAACCACGAAATCTTAACAGGTGAAGAAACTGTTATTTCTGGTGCTTCTTGTACGACTAACTGTTTAGCACCAATGGCTGACGCTTTAAATAAAGCATTTGGTGTAGTTGAAGGATTAATGACAACTATCCACGCTTATACAGGTGACCAAAATACTTTAGATGCACCACACAGAGGTGGCGACTTCCGTCGTGCTCGTGCTGCTGCAGAAAACATCATTCCTAACTCAACAGGTGCTGCTAAAGCTATCGGTTTAGTAATTCCAGAATTAAATGGTAAATTAGATGGTGCTGCACAACGTGTTCCAGTTGCAACAGGTTCATTAACTGAATTAGTAACTATCTTAGACAAAAAAGTTACTGTTGACGAAGTTCATGCAGTCATGAAAGAAGCAGCTAACGAATCTTACGGTTATAATGAAGATGCAATTGTTTCTTCTGATATCGTTGGTATGACATACGGTTCATTATATGACGCAACTCAAACTAAAGTAATGACTGTTGGCGAAAACCAATTAGTTAAAACTGTTGCTTGGTATGACAACGAAATGTCATATACAGCTCAATTAGTACGTACTTTAGAATACTTCGCTAATCTATAATAAAAGAGCATAGCGTTTAACTAAGCGTCTATCCAATTATTGGCGGGGAGGCAGACGCTTCCCCGTCATTTTTTTTTGAATTTAACTCATTAGGAGGCAAGATAATGGCTAAAAAAACAGTTAGAGATTTAGAGGTTAACGGTAAAGTTGTTTTAGTTCGTGTGGACTTCAACGTACCAATGCAAGAAGGTAAAATTACAGACGACAAACGTATCGTCGCAGCACTAGATACAATCACTTACTTAATCGAAAACAATGCTAAAGTTGTATTATTCTCACACTTAGGAAAAATCAAGAGTGAAGAAGATAAAGCGAAAAATGACTTAGCCCCAGTTGCTGAACATTTAGCAGCGTTACTAGGACAAAAAGTAGCATTCTCTACAGAAACTCGCGGAGAAGCTTTGGAAGCAGCGGTTGCCGCATTAGAAGAACGCGAAGTATTATTAGTACAGAACACTCGTTACGAAGATTTAGACGGTAAGAAAGAATCTAGTAACGACCCTGAATTAGGTAAATACTGGGCTTCATTAGGTGATGTATTTGTTAATGATGCATTTGGTACAACTCACCGTGCTCACGCTTCTAACGTTGGAATCTCAGCTAACTTAGAGTCTGCTGTTGGTTTCTTAGTAGAAAAAGAACTTAAATTCTTAGGTGAAGCTGTAGATCAACCAGTTCGTCCTTTAGTTGCGATTTTAGGTGGAGCGAAAGTTTCTGATAAAATTAAAGTAATCGAAAGTTTATTAACTAAAGCTGATAAAGTAATTATCGGTGGTGGTATGGCTTATACTTTCTTAAAAGCTCAAGGAAAAGAAGTAGGAAACTCACTTCTTGAATTAGATCGTGTTGAATTAGCTAAACAATTATTAGAAGAAGCAGGCGATAAATTAGTATTGCCAGTAGACGTAGTAGTTGCGGATGCCTTCTCAAACGACGCTAACACACAAACTGTATCAGTTGATAACATTCCAACTGAATGGGAAGGTTTAGACTGTGGTCCAGAATCAATCAAACTATTTAGTGAAGTATTAAAAGATGCTAAAACTGTGATTTGGAACGGACCAATGGGTGTATTCGAATTAGAAAAATTTGCTCATGGTACAAACGGTGTTGCAGAGACTTTATCTAATTTAACTGACGCTATCACAATTGTTGGTGGTGGTGACTCAGCAGCTGCTGTTAGTCAATTAGGTTATGAAGATAAATTTACTCATATCTCTACTGGTGGGGGCGCTTCATTGAACTATCTTGAAGGTGTTGTTTTACCAGGCGTTGAGGCAATTGACGAGAAATAATCGTATAATCGATTAAAATTTAAAAACTAATAAGGAGATGGCTTTATGACACGTAAACCTATTATTGCAGGTAACTGGAAAATGAATAAAACTCATACTGAAGCAGCAGAATTTGTTGAAGCAGTAAAAACTCAAATTCCTTCATCTGATCTTGTAGATTCTGTTGTTGGTGCACCAGCACTATTTTTAGAAACAATTAAAAAAGGTGCAGAAGGTACAGATTTAAAAGTAGCAGCGCAAAATAGCTACTTCGAAGATGCAGGTGCTTTTACTGGTGAAACTAGCCCCAAAGCATTAGCAGCATTAGGTGTTGAATATGTTATTATCGGACACTCTGAACGTAGAGAATATTTCCACGAAACAGATGAAGATATTAACAAAAAAGCTAAAGCAATTTTCAACAATGGTATGACACCAATCATCTGTTGTGGTGAAACTTTAGAGCAACGTGAAGCTGGCGAAACAAATGAGTTTGTGGCTGGTCAAGTAAAAGCAGCTCTAGAAGGCTTAACTGAAGAACAAATTGCATCATCAGTTATCGCTTATGAACCAATTTGGGCTATCGGAACTGGAAAATCATCTTCAGCTGAATTAGCGAATGAAACGTGTGGCGTTGTACGTCAAGCAGTTGCTGAAGTGACATCTGACGAAGTAGCTCAAAAAGTACGTATCCAATACGGTGGATCTGTTAAACCAGAAAACATCGCTGAGTATATGGCACAAGAACATATCGATGGCGCTTTAGTTGGTGGAGCAAGTTTAGAAGTTGATTCTTTCTTAGCTTTATTGGAGGCTGTTAAATAATGAGTAAAGCTCCTGTAGCATTAATTATCCTTGATGGATTCGCTTGTCGCGATGAAGTCTCAGGTAATGCAGTAAAAGCAGCTAATAAACCAAATTTTGACCGTTACTGGAATCAATTCCCACATAATCAGTTAAGAGCTGATGGTGAGTTCGTTGGTTTACCAGATGGTCAAATGGGTAACTCAGAAGTAGGACACATGAATATTGGTGCGGGACGAGTGGTTTATCAATCATTAACCCGCATTAATATTGCGGTGCGTGAAGAAACTTTCTATGAAATTCCAGAATTAATCGATGCTGTTAAATCTGCTAAAGAAAACGGCAAAGCATTTCATTTAATGGGACTTTTATCAGACGGTGGCGTGCATTCTCACTATGAGCATTTATTTGCTTTAGTGCGTTTAGCTAAACAATATGATCTTGAAGAAGTATATATTCATGGTTTCTTAGATGGTCGTGACGTTGCGCCAGATTCAGCTTTAGGTTACATCCGTGATACTAATGCTGCTTTAGAGGAAATTGGTGTGGGTAAATTTGCTTCAATTTCTGGTCGTTATTATGCGATGGATCGTGATAAACGATGGGAACGTGTTGAAAAAGCATACAATGTTATGGTTAATGGTCAAGGCCCAAGCTTTGATTCTGCTTTAGCAGGCGTTCAAGCATCTTATGATGAAAAAGTATACGATGAATTTGTAATTCCATTCGTAGTAGAAGAGAACGGAGCACCCGTTGCGACAATCAACGACGGTGACTCAGTTGTATTCTTTAACTTCCGTCCAGACCGTGCAATCCAATTAGCTACTGCTTTAACGAATCCAGCATTTGATGGATTTGAATCAAGTAAGCAATTGAAAGATTTAAACTTTGTAAGTTTTACTCATTATAGTGATGAAGTTCTTGCAAAAGTTGCTTTCAAAAAAGAAGATTTAGTTAATACAGTGGGTGAAGTACTAGCAAATGCTGGGAAAACACAATTAAGAATTGCTGAAACTGAGAAATATCCACACGTAACATTCTTTATGAGCGGTGGACGTCATGATGAATTTGAAGGAGAAAGACGAATTTTAATTCCTTCTCCAAAAGTTGCAACTTATGACCTAAAACCAGAAATGTCAGCATATGAAGTGAAAGATGCATTAGTTGAAGCAATTAATGAAGATACTTTAGATGCAATTATCTTAAACTTCGCTAATCCTGACATGGTAGGCCATAGTGGTATGTTAGAACCAACAGTAAAAGCAATTGAAGCCGTAGACGAATGTCTTGGTGAAGTTGTAGATTTAATTATTTCAAAAGGTGGCTACGCAATCATCACAGCTGACCATGGTAACTCAGATGAAGTAACAACTTTAGAAGGTAATCCTATGACAGCACATACGACAAATCCAGTTCCGGTCATTGTAACCAAAGCTGGCGTTGAAGTAAGAGATGGTGGAAAATTAGCCGACTTAGCCCCAACAATGTTAGACTTATTAAATGTTGAAAAACCTGCCGAAATGACAGGTGAAAGTTTAATAAAAGCATAGTTTAAATTTTCCCATACACACACGAAATGTTTTGCTTTTATTAGATAAAATGAATACAATTAATGATAGATAGTCAAGATAATTACTTGATTATACTTATTTCAAAGGAGAGAAATAAAAATGCCATTTATTACAGATGTTTATGCAAGAGAAGTCCTAGATTCACGTGGTAACCCAACAATCGAAGTAGAAGTTTACACAGAAAGCGGTGGATTTGGTCGCGGTATGGTTCCTTCTGGAGCTTCAACTGGTGAACACGAAGCTGTTGAATTACGTGATGGTGACAAAGATCGTTACTTAGGTAAAGGTGTTACTAAAGCAGTAGACAACGTAAATAATATTATTGCAGAAGCATTATTAGGCTACGATGTATTACAACAAGCAGCTATCGATAAAATGTTAATCGAATTAGATGGTACTCCTAACAAAGGTAAATTAGGCGCAAACGCTATTTTAGGTGTTTCAATCGCTGTAGCACGTGCTGCTGCTGACTTCCTAAATGTACCTTTATACCAATATTTAGGTGGTTTCAATACTAAAGTATTACCAACACCAATGATGAACATCATTAACGGTGGATCTCACTCTGATGCTCCAATCGCATTCCAAGAGTTCATGATCTTACCAGTTGGTGCAGAGACATTTAAAGAAGCTTTACGTTGGGGAACAGAAGTATTCCACTCATTAAAATCAATCTTAAGCAAACGTGGTTTAGAAACTTCAGTTGGTGATGAAGGTGGATTTGCTCCTCGTTTCGAAAGCACTGAAGACGGAGTTGAAACAATCTTAGAAGCGATTAAAGCTGCTGGATTAGAACCAGGTAAAGATGTATACCTAGGATTCGACTGTGCATCATCAGAATTCTACGAAAACGGTGTTTACGACTACTCTAAATTCGAAGGCGAAACAGGTGCTAAACGTTCAGCTGCTGAGCAAGTAGACTACTTAGCTGAATTAGTTGAGAAATACCCAATCATCTCTATCGAAGACGGTATGGACGAAAACGACTGGGAAGGTTGGAAACTATTAACTGAACGCTTAGGCGAAAAAGTTCAATTAGTAGGTGACGACTTATTCGTTACAAACACAGAAATCTTAGCTAAAGGTATTAAAAACCACATTGGTAACTCTATCTTAATTAAAGTTAACCAAATTGGTACTTTAACTGAAACTTTTGATGCAATCGAAATGGCTAAACGCGCTGGATATACAGCAGTAATCTCACACCGTTCAGGTGAAACTGAAGATTCAACAATTGCTGACATCGCTGTAGCAACAAACTCAGGACAAATCAAAACTGGTTCATTAAGCCGTACAGACCGTATTGCTAAATACAACCAATTATTAAGAATTGAAGATGAGTTAGGCGATTTAGCAGTTTACGAAGGCTTACAAGCTTTCTACAACTTAGAGAATAAATAATTAAGGCCTCTAATTCCTTAGCGAGCCTTATATATTAGTTAATAAATAAACTGGGGAATTTTTGTATTGCTAAATATGAAATGACTCAATTTAAAGAAACGTTCACTCTATTTATTTAATCCATTTTAAATAGAGGGGGCGTTTTTTTGTGCTGTTATCAGATATAAATGAGGAGTTTTTAATTGATTGTAGAATCAGAAAACTTTCTAAATCTACAGTTGATACATATAGTAGGACGTTAGATTTAAGCGCAAGTTTTTGAAATAAAAGAACTTACTAAATTTTAGAAAATCATAAAAACTTTTATTAAATAATATTGACTTGTCGACATTATTAATCATTTGGTTGAGTTTGTTCTATTTGAAAATATAGGTTCCAGATAGTATTGTTTTGCATTTGAAGAAAAAAGAGGGGAGTAGTATCAGTGAAAAAAGTTGAGAACATGTAAAACTAAGTCAGAAAAATTCAAAGTGGTCTAACACTATTTCAATTTCCTCTTCAATTAAATCAAGTTTGGCTAAAATCATTTTAATTTTTTTTCTCATTTTTGAATGGTTAAAAAGTGAATGGTCGTTCACTATAAGAAAGTTTAATTGCACCTATCGAAACAATCAGTCTAAATACGAGAGTATTATTTCGTCTAACGAAACCATCCCGAAGGCTTGCTAATTAAATATTTTGAATAAAGTTGATTTAAAAGCTTTTCATTAATTAAAATTACATAGGATTAATGAACGAGTGGATTGAAGATGAATACGATAACAACGTATATGCAATGACTGGTTGGATTGCGAGTCAATTCTTTACTGAAGGGTTAGAACGCTTAGAGGGTGAAGAAGTGACTTGGGATAGCTATATGACAGCATTAGAATCTGAGCCAATTAAAAACCCATTTGGCGGTATAATTGACTACTCAAATGGTTCACGTATGGGAACACAAGAAATGAACTTATCAAAAATTGCTGGTGAAGATACATGGGAACAAGTAGAAGGTCTTAAGTCTATTGAAGAAATTTTAGGAGAATAAGAAAGGGAGCGTTTGCTTTGACTGCGATTGATTATATTACAGTTGAACAGGCACTCGATTTAATCGAAGATAAAATGCATATTGTCACTGGATTGGGCGCGTCTGAAGCCCAATCCATTCTTAGTGACATTCATACTATAAGTAAACGTATCAATAAACTTCGAATTTCAAACTGCTTGTCAATGAAAATTTATGAATTTATGCAACCAGAATATACGGAGAAATTTCTGTTATCTAGCTGGTTTTACTCTTCGCCAGTGAAAAAGATGCATAAGAACGGTAATGGCACTTATATGCCAAACAATTTACATTTTGCCTCTACAAAGTTCTTAGCGTCGAATCATCCAAATATTTATATTGGATCTTGTTCACAAGTGGATGAACATGGTTATGTATCCCTATCGATGGGGAATACTTATGAACGACGCATGATCGATGCAGCGGATATAGTTATCCTGGAGATGAATCCAAACTTTCCAAGAACCTTTGGCGATGTCGAGTTACATCATTCCCTAGTCGACCATTTTATAAAAGTGGACTACGATGTACCCGAATTACCGTCACCAGAATTAGACGAGAAAGATTTTATTATCGGAAAATATATTGCCGATTTAATTGAAGATGGCTCAACACTTCAATTAGGAATTGGCGGCATACCGAATGCAGTTGCCAGACAACTGTATAATAAAAAAGACTTAGGCGTTCATACTGAAATGCTAACTTCTGAAATTGCTAAGTTAGCGAAAGCAGGCGTCGTGACTGGACAACAAAAGTCCCTACATCGTGGCAAAATAGTCACCACTTTCATCTTGGGTAACAAAGAACTCTATGATTTTGTAAATAACAACCCAGCAGTAATGGTAATGGATGGACACTATACAAATCATCCACAAGTGATTGCACAGAATGATAAACAAATTTCGATAAACTCAGCGATTGTAGTAGACCTAACCGGTCAATGTGCTTCTGAATCCATGGGCTCAACCCAATTTAGCGGAACAGGTGGACAAGTTGACACTGTTAGAGGCTCACAAGATTCTATGGGTGGAAAATCATTCATTGCACTTTCTTCGACTTACATGGCTAAAAATCCAGAAACCGGAGAAAAAGAAGAAAAGAGTAAGATTGCTGCTCAATTAGCTCAAGGCTCAATTGTTTCGCTACAACGTAATGATATTGATTATGTGGTAACGGAATACGGAGCTGTCCAATTAAAGGGAAAGAATATCTTAGAGAGAGTAAAGTTATTAATATCAATAGCTCATCCTGATTTTAGAGAACAGCTATTACAAGATGCGATCGATTACAACATTATAGGTGAGAATCATGAACTTTTTACTGAATGGTAAAACGATATATTATGAGATACACGGGGAAGGGGACCCCTTGTTAATGCTAAATGGTATTATGATGACCACTAAAAGTTGGGCACCATTCATTGAAGAACTAAGTCAACATCATCAATTGATTTTATTGGACTTTATTGATCAAGGACAGTCGGGGCCAGCGGAGACCGCCTATAAACAAGATATACAAGTGGATGTCATTAAAGCTTTGCTAGATCATTTGGAGTTAGAGAGCGTGCTGTTGTTTGGCATTTCATATGGAGGAGAGGTGGCTTTACAGTTTGTAAGTACCTATCCCGAAAATGTTGAAAATTATTGTTGTTCAATACTTGTGCTGAAACCAACTACTGGTTAGAAGAAATTGGCAAGTCGTGGATTGAAGCAATGCATAGCCCAATAGGCTTCTATTTATCAACGATTCCCATTATCTATTCGCCTAATTTCTTTAATAGCAAACGTCAATGGATGGAGAATCGTAAACAAGTATTAGTGGAGCTATTTGCATCAACTGAATATTTGGCTAGAATGAAAAGATTAATTGAGAGTGCTGAAGGTTATAACGTAAAAGAAAAACTAAATCAAATAGCATGTCCAACTTTAATCGTCGCTGCCGAATTAGATATGGTGACACCACTAGACCAACAAGTTTATCTTCATAAGCAAATTCCGCTATCTAACTTTCATGTAATACCTGGATCGGGACATGCATTAATGTATGAAAAACCGGATGAGTTTTTAAGCCTTTTACTAGGGTTCACTTCCCGGGAAAAAACTTAAATTATCATCTGATTTCTTTTGAATTCTATGTTGATTTGACTATAATGTAAGGAAGAATATTAGAGAAAGCTGGTAAGATTATGGATCTAGTAAATCAGCCATTTACTGAAAAAGGGCAAAAAACTTTAGACGCTTTAGTAGAAGCGTCACGCCGAAATTTTTATACAAAAGGATATTATAAAACGACAGTCAAGGATATAACAAAAGATGCCGGAGTAAGTGTAGGTGCTTTTTACTTGTATTTCGAAGATAAACTATCAGTTTATAAATACTTGGTGACAACGTATGGAAAGTTCATTAGAGCTCACATTAGTGAGCGAATTAAAGCAAGTGATTCAAGAAAAGAAGCTGAGCGAGCAGGTCTCGTTGCATATATTAATT
Source organism: Fundicoccus ignavus (assembly GCF_009659375.1). Classification (GTDB taxonomy): domain Bacteria; phylum Bacillota; class Bacilli; order Lactobacillales; family Aerococcaceae; genus Fundicoccus; species Fundicoccus ignavus. The sequence continues at coordinate 5,302 of NZ_WJQT01000024.1, read as the reverse complement.
TAGTGCGAGAAAACCCTGATATTTATAATATTGTATGGGAAGCTTTGTACATTGATAAAGAGATTTTTAAAGACTATTACCGTGAGTTCTCAGAAAGTTATATTCGTCAACTCGAAAAATCCAAAAGTAATGGAGACATTACATATAGAGATCCCGAAGTTGTGTCATTTTTATTAATGGGAATGCATACCTTTATTGGATTACGCTATGGAACGTTAGATACAAAAGAAGATGTAGAAATGATTGCTGACGAAGTGATTAACGTACTATTTGATGGTCTTTCTGGGAATAACACGAACCAATAAAGGAGCGTATTATTAATGAGTAACGGAAGATTAGCAGGTAAAGTAGCAATTGTAACGGGTGGTAGCCAAGGATTAGGTTTATCTATGATTCAACGTTTTGTGGAAGAGGGCGCAATCGGAATTTCTTTTGATATTCATCCACCAAAGGATGAGACAATCCCATTTTTCAAAACGGATGTCACAAATTCAGAACAAGTAGCTGAAGTGGTTGCCAAAGTGTTAGAAGAATACGGAAAAATTGATGTACTTATCAATAATGCCGGAATTACTCAAGATGCTCTAGTAAATAAAATGACAGATGAGCAATGGGATAAAGTCATTGCTGTTAACCTTACCGGAGTTTTCAATGTAACCCGCTACGTTAGTGCTGCAATGGTTGAAGCTGGTAAAGGTTCAATTGTAAATATTTCGTCTATTGTTGGGGAATATGGCAACATCGGACAAAGTAACTATGCTGCAACCAAAGCTGGTGTGATTGGATTAACTTACACTTGGGCTAAAGAATTTACTCGAAAAGGTGCAGCGGTTAGAACAAATGCAATCGCACCGGGGTATATTAATACGGAAATGATGCAGACAGTTCCAGAGAAGATTCTGAATAGTATGAAAGAAAATAACCCATTGAAACGACTAGGAGAACCCATTGAAATTGCTAATGCAGCTTTATTCTTAGCAAGTGATGAAGCATCATTTGTAAATGGTCAAATTTTAGGCGTTAACGGTGGAATGAAATTATAACATCGTAAAAGAAAAACAATCTCTACAATTTAAGTAACATTATTTTGATCGAAAGCATAGCATTGCAACGATTTTTATGTTACGATTAATTGTAGAGATTTTTTAAGGAGGATGTCCTTTGTATAATGCACTATTAATCGCGTTAATTATAGTTTCAATTTTATTAATCATATCAGTAGTAATGCAACCATCTAAAAGTAATGCAGCAAGCTCATTAACTGGTGGCGGCGACGACGGAACGGTTAAAACTAAAGCACGTGGATTCGAGGCTTTCTTAATTAAAGCAACCACAGTGTTAGGTATTTTATTTTTTGGAATTGCAATTCTTTTAGCGATTCTTTCATCTAAATAAATCCCAAAAGTAATCTCTGATATGACATCAGGGATTTTTTTTTACTAATGAGTTAACACTTGATTGTATCGCTCATTAAGTTAGAATGAAGGAGAGACGGAAGGAAGATTATAATGAGCATAAACGTACCATTTGAAAAAGCAATTTATTTACCAAATGATCACACAAATGTAGCGATACTCTTGTTACATGCCTATACAGGGTCATCTAAAGACATGAATCTCTTGGGACGCCGACTACATAAAGCAGGCTACACTGTTTTATGTCCGAATTTTAAAGGTCATTGGACAACAGATATCTTTGATATTCTAAATGAATCACCCTTAACTTGGTTAGATGAAGCGCAAGCGGCTTACGATTGGTTAACTCAACAAGACTTCGAGAAAGTATTTGTTTTTGGCCTATCAATGGGGGGAATCATGGCAACCGCCTTAATGACAAAATCGGAGAATAATATAGCTGGTGGCGGTGTGTTTAATTCACCAGTCGTAACGAAAGAAAAAATTGATGTTTCCGAAGCATTTATGACTTATGCTCGTCATATAGCAAGAGCTAGTCAACAATTAAGTCAATTTGAAACAAATAAAAAGAAAATTTATGATGCCCATTGGAAGCAAATGGAAAATTTAGAAGCAGTCAAAAAAACGATTAGACCAAAACTTGAGCAAATTAATATACCATTTTATATTGCTCAGTCGGGACAAGATGAGTTGATAGATGAAGACGACGTATTTGAGTTACAGGACGAATTATTGAATGCTCAAATCGATTTCCATTGGTTTCCGAAGAATACACATGTGATTACAGTGAACCGTGATCGTGTTGATTTTGAGAATAGTGTCATGAACTTTTTGGAAAAATATGCATAACAAAATATAAAATAAAAGAGAGAGGAGGCTGAATATGAGTTTATCAAGTTTTGAACAAAAAATATTGGCCTTTTTAAAAGAAAATGAGGACCGTAGTTTTAGCGTTAACGATATTTCGACACGCTTGAATTATGGTGGTAATAAAAATTATAAAAAATTAGTAAAGGCTTTGGCTTTCTTAGAAAGAGTTGGGGAAATTCAACTAACTCCTAATGGAAAATTCCGAGCATTTTCACGCGATGATTCTATAATAGGAACTTTCCGTTCAAACGGTAAAGGCTATGGTTTCATTAATTATGATGAAGAACAACCAGATTTATTTGTTCCAGGGCCTTATGTTGGTGAAGCCATGGATGGTGATACTGTTGAAGCGGTTGTGATTAAGCGCATTGACCCGTCAACGGGTAAGGGGTCTGAAGCTCGCGTAGAGAAAGTAACCGAACGAGCATCAAGTCAATTAGTGGGTGAATTTTTCGCATATGACCAGAAGCTACGTGCAGAAACAGGGTTTTTAGGTTACATCATTCCTAAAGGGGACTTTGCGGATGAGTTGAAAATTAATATTCTTCCTGAAGGAATTCATCCAGCAGACCATACAATTTGTATTGTAAAAATTAAAGATTATCCAACTAGCCAAAGACCTAATTTTATGACAGGATTAGTAGCAAAGGAAATTGGACATAAAGATGAACCGGGGATTGATATTCTATCTATTCTATTCCAGTTTGGTATTCCACACGAATTTCCAGAAAATGTTAAAGAAGCTGCTGAAAAAGTGCCGCAAGTTATCGATGAAAAAGCGCTTGAAGGACGCCGAGATTTAAGAAACGAAGTTATTATGACGATTGATGGGGCAGACGCAAAAGATTTGGATGATGCGATATCATTAAAGAAAAATCCAGATGGTACTTATCAATTAGGCGTACATATTGCAGACGTTTCACATTATGTTACAGAAGGCAGCCCAATTGACGCAGAAGCATACGAGAGAGGGACATCTGTCTACTTAACTGACCGAGTAGTCCCTATGCTTCCACAACGCTTATCAAACGGAATTTGTTCTTTACACCCAAATGAAGATCGTCTGACTTTAACATGTGAGATGACCATTAATCAAAAGGGTGATGTCATTAAACATTCGATTTATACGAGTGTCATTAATTCCTCATATCGAATGACTTATTCAGATGTAAATGAAATACTCGACGGTGATTTAGACTTAAGAACTAAATATCAAGCGATTGTTCCTGTTCTAGAAGAGATGGCTGAGTTACATCATATTCTTGAAGAGATGCGTCAGCAACGAGGAGCGTTAAATTTTGATGCGCCTGAAGCAAAAATTATTGTAGATGAAGATGGCTTGCCATTGGACATTGAACTGCGCGAACGATTCGTAGGTGAAAGATTAATCGAATCATTTATGTTAATCGCGAATGAAACTGTCGCTAGAGAATTTACTGCTAAAGGCTATCCATTCATTTATCGTATTCACGAGCAACCTAAAGTTGAGAAAATGGAAAGATTTGCAGAATTTGTGACATCTTTTGGAATTGTGTTAAGAGGAGAAGCCTCTGCAATTAGTCCGAAACAATTACAAGAAGCTTTAGCAAGTGTAGCCGATCAACCAATAGAACAAGTTGTTTCGACAATGATGCTTAGAAGTATGCAACAAGCAAAATATAGTGAAGAGCCTTTAGGACATTATGGATTAGCTGCAGAAGATTATACACATTTTACTTCGCCTATCCGTCGATATCCAGACTTGTTAGTTCATCGTTTGATTCATCAGTACATAAAAGAACGTCCAACAGCAAAAGACTTTGACCGTTTAGAAGCGTTTATTCCAGATGCAGCGATCCATAGTTCGAAGATGGAGAGAAGGGCAGTTGATGCTGAGAGGGAAACAGATGCATTGAAAAAAGCGGAGTATATGGTTGATAAAGTTGGTGAAGAGTTCGACGGAATGATTAGTTCAATCACATCATTTGGAATTTTCATTCAATTACCGAATACGGTTGAAGGCTTAGTGCGTTTAGCTAGTTTAACAGATGACTATTATAATTTTAATCAACAGCATCTGTTATTGATTGGTGAACGAACAGGTAAAGTTTATCGAATTGGTCAAAAAGTAAAAATTCAAGTGACGAATGTTGATGTAGCTGAACGTCAAATTGACTTCCAGATACTAGAAGCTGATCCAGTTGAAGGTTTAGATATTGATGCTTTGGATCGTCAGAGAAAACAAGCAAAGAATGCTCGAAACAAAGATTCAAGAAAACGCAAACCACAACAAAACAGAAAAGATTTGAAGAAAGTCGCCAACGATAAAGGTAAGCAGTCACACGGTAATAAACGCAAGAAAAGTAATCAAAGTAAAAAGAAATTTAAAATTCGCAAAAGAAGTAACTAGAGCAAATGAGGGATTGCAATGGCAAAAACACATGATAAGCCTTTAGCACAAAACCGTAAGGCACGCCACGATTATCATATAATTGAGACTTATGAGGCAGGATTGGTGCTTAAAGGAACTGAAATTAAATCGATTCGCAATGGTAAAATTAATATTCAAGATGGGTATATTTCAATTTATAGGGGAGAAGCGTGGTTGAAAAACGTACATATTAGCCCTTATGATCATGGGAATATTTTTAATCATGATCCTATAAGAGATCGTAAACTATTATTGAATAAAAAAGAAATTGCAACTTTACAAGCAGAAGTGAAACAAAATCGAATGACCATAGTACCTTTAAAAGTTTATTTAGTTAGAGGTCGAGCAAAAATTTTACTTGGCTTGGCTAAAGGTAAAGACAAGTATGATAAACGTCATGCATTAAAAGAACAACAAGCTAAACGAGATGTCGATCGTGCAATGCGTGGTCGATAAATATAAAAATACCCCCAACTTTTAGGTTCTATAATTTTTAGTGTTGGTGAGAAATCATCAGCACTATTTTTGTATACACAAAAAGCCAGTGATTTCCGTTATGATGTAAGTACGACCAAACACATAAGAAAGGAAATCGACATGGCTTACT
>NZ_WJQT01000023.1 GCF_009659375.1 Fundicoccus ignavus | reverse complement strand
CCGTTTTCACGACCTTAAACATCGCTTCGGCCACTTCGTTGTCGTAAGGGCATTCTTTCATACTCAACGAGCGTTGAATGCCGAACGTTTCTAATGCATCATCAATCAATTGATTTTTAAATTCGCTTCCACGATCTGTGTGAAACGTTTCGATCAAATATAATGGTCTTGAAATGCTTGATAATGCTTTGTATACCAGCTCTGGTGTCTTGTTCGCTCCAGTGCTGTGACCAATAATTTCACGATTAAAAAGATCAACAAATAAACAGACGTAATACCATTTTCCATTTACACGTACATAAGTTAAATCGCTAACGACAACAGCTGATTCTGCCTGATAATCAAAAGCTCTATTCAGAATGTTTTTTTACTGGCACTTCATTTACTTAGAACTTGAATGGCTTCAACTGAGCGACTGTGTAACTTGATACGAGTTCTTCTGCTTTCATGATTCGACTGATTCGTCTTCTAGAAACTATTAGCCCTTCTTTTCAAGTTCAATTTTCATTTTTCTCGTGCCATAATTATTGCGGCTTGCTTTAAAGACTTTGATAATCTCTTTATTTAAAGAGTCGTTCTCTGGTTCTTTTTTGGATTCATAATAGTAGATACTTCTAGCGATTCCAAAGACTTCGCACATTGCTGATACCGAGTATTTGTGAGCGTTATTACGGATTACATCTACTTTCGTCCCATGATCAGCGCGGCTTGCTTTAAACTATCATTCTCCATCATTAGACGTTGATTTTCTTTGCGAAGCTTGATTAATTCCTCTTCTTCAGGGGTACGATTATCCTTTTCTTTGAAAGAGCCAGAAGCTTGGCTTTGTTTCACCCATTTATCAAATGCAGAGGCTGTAAGATCATATTCACGTATAATGTCTGCACGTGGTTTTCCGCTTTCATAAAGTCATACTACTTGGCTTTTAAATTCTGGCGTAAACGTTCTGCGTACTCTTTTTTCAGTCATGGTAGATTCTCTCCGTTTCAGGTTCTTTTATTTCATTCTACTAGACCTTAATTTTACTGTCTAACTTAGTGTAGCCTATTCATACCCCTGCTTGCATAATAAAAAGGAGTCACTTAATCTTTAAACTAAGTTTACTCCTTTTAATATTAGTGGAAGTTCTTATGTGGTCCATCAAGAACATTATAACATCAAGATTTTAGTCTCTAACCTTTTGCATCAGCTACACTTTGTTACGCAGCTAAGGCTGTATATCGTTAAGCTCTAACAGCCTCAAGCAATACGACACACTCAGCAGACGACTTCTACCAATCAGACTGCGCCTATCGACTTGTCTTCTTGGGAAGTCCGTGCATGGGCGGAACATCTACTTCTTCTGTCACTAATGCTCTTTCACAAGTAGTGTTACCGTCTCAACGTGTTTTGAGAGGAATTCATAGCTGTCAAAGGACAATTTCCATTTTCCTTTTTTACTTAATTCTCTTTGAGGGAACATATCCATTGTGGACTTGCGTATGTGGGAAGATATCCAAGATTGAACCTTGTATGCAGGAACATATCCAGATAGGATTGTACTTATGAGAATAGTTTGCCAAGTAACTGAACTTAGTTTCATAGTGCTATCTTTTTCCATTTTCTTATCTTGGTTCTAAAAGTCCCAAAAGGAGCAACAGTATTAACGTGAATAAATTTATATACTTCCCATACTGCTGTTTTTGTAGCTTCATCAGCCCACTTTCTCATATGAGGTAAAAATAATTCTTCATCACTTAGTACATCAATCATTTTATTGATTGAAATAACATTTCTGTTTAGTCTATCCTTTAACTCCTCTAAGGATAAATTTGCATAGGTATCTGAAAACCACTGATATAATTCACCAAGCTGATTCCACCTAAACATATCTGATGGTGTCTTTACTGTTAAACCATTTTTCTCATCGGCTTCCCATTGCAGGAGCAATGTTGTCCAGCCAACTTGATAAGCAAGGTTTTCAGATGGTGTTCTGTCAACTTCGTCAACGCTTTTGTCTTTCAGTGATTCTGGGATATTATTGAATTCAGAAATATACTTTTCAAAACTTTTATTTATCTCAAATTTTAGCTCTTCTTTATCTTTATATGTTCTCATAATACCTCCTGTTATTAATACAAGGTCTAATTGATAATAATCTTTCTAGAAAAATAGAATAATTACGATGGTAAACCTCTTGAACCTCTATGGCTCAAATTTGTAACATAAATGAAATCGGGGAATTAATCCACTGATGGCTTTCGTATGTGGGAAGATATCAGTTCCTTTATCCGATTTGAAAAAATGCCTCCGACAAGTTGGAATCATGTTTGTCCCGAAAAACTTGTCTACTCAGTTTTTATTCCAGCAAAGAAAGTATTACTTTAACAATGGTCAATCCGTAATCAACAAAGAAGCTTTTTTGTTCTTCCGAATAGGTTTTTCTTTCCGATATTGCATCATCTGTGGCATGCCTAAAACAATGCATTTTCTTTCTATAGCTTGTTACTACTTCGTTAGAAATATAATCAAAACAAATCGTAGAATAATCAAGTGTAAGAAACTTACCGTTCTTCTTTAATTAACTTTATATTAAATTTGCTATCTCTGCAAGTTTTTCATCTGTACTCATATTATTGAATGATGCTTGTCGGTTTGATATCTCAATAAACTTTTGATTGATTGAATCATCTATATCAACATAGGTTGATTAGGGAGCGACCCCAATAAAATCAGGCCGATGTAGATAAAGAGACGAACTTTCATTGCCTTCAAACGACTTCCTCCTTAATGTTGACTGAAACAAGTTCTATCTGCATTTTACTCAAAACGCATGTCGATTAAAAAGCTCTTCCAAAGTAGCTGACTCGTTTTATTTGTGAATAATAACTTTACCTGAAATACATCTGAAATTTACAGGGAATTTACATTTATCAGATATAATTAAAATTGTAAGTTAAAAAAATGATAAGGGTGAATGAAATGAAATCTCTGAAGAAATTGATTCTATCGGCTTTACTAACTTCTTCTATTTTATCGGGTGTTGGTGTCAATGTGCAAGCTCAAACGACTGTCGAGGGTTCAATTATTGAAGAAACACAAGTTGCTAATGACGAAAGAGCCAATGATATTGCTTATTCTGAAGGTGCGATTACAGAAAATGATGGTCTAGAATTTGATGAGGAAGATCAGCTAGTTTCTGTCACAATTGGTGGGGAAACTGCTGAGGTTACTCAGGAAAATCCTGCGAATCCAGAAGCACCTGTGAACAATACACCAAATAGAATCACAACAAACTTAACGAGTGATCCAGCGACTTCAATGCATTTCCAATGGCATACAACGGATGCCGATGAAGCTGCAAAGGTATACCTTTGGGAAGACGGGCAATCAATCGAAGATGCTACTGAAATTACGCCAGATATCCAGACAGTAGAGGATGCTTTCCACATCCAAACAACTGACGATGGTCATTATGTTTTCGCAATTATGTGGGACGAAGAGGAAGACGAGCCGATGACTGATGATGATAATCCTTGGTTTGCGGTTGAACATGCAGATGAAGTGATTGGTTATTACACGGATGAAGCTTTTACATCTGATAACTTATTATGGTTAGATAAAGGCTTTGATAATTACTCATTGGCTTTACCCTATCCTGCTTTTTCAGAAACAACTTATAAAGCAACTGCTACAGACCTAACACCGAATACGGTTTATCACTATGCTGTTGGGAATCAAGCCGATGAATTATCGGCTGAAGCAACTTTTAAAACAGCCAGCGAAGCAAACGACGTCTTCACTTTCATCCACTACACAGACACGCAAAATGCATTTTCTTCTGAAAATCAACGGTCAGAGGCAGATTATTCTAAGTCAACGGTAGAATCTATGTTAGAAAACGCTGATGCACAAGATGCCCTATTCGCCTTACATTCTGGTGATGTAGTCAATGATGACTGGAATGATACAGAATGGCAATTAACTTTAGACGCTTTACTGCCTTTAAACAATGAGATGCCTCATCTTTTTGTGACGGGTAACCATGACAATGAGAACTTTATCGATCATATCAACACTGATAATGATTTAGAAGGCATGGAGTCTGGTGTCGCTTATTCTACTCGCTACAATGGCGTGCAATTTATCGTGTTAAACACAGAACAAAGTAGCGAATCTGATGAGGATTTAGCACCAGCAATTTTAGAAGATCAAATGGCTTGGTTTGAGGAAGAGTTAATAAAAGCTCAAGAAGCTAAAGCAAATGGCGAGATTGACTGGGTATTCGTTAGTTACCACCGTCCAATGTTTTCATCATCTTATCACTCTTTAGAAGATGAGAGTGTTCAATTAGTTCGTGATGACTTAATGTCAGTACTTGATGAGTATGATGTGGATTTAGTCTTCAATGGACATGACCACAACTTATCTGTGACTCACGCTTTAAAACATAATCCAGAAGTATTTGGCAATGCTGAAGTTGCTACTGCTGGTGAAACTGAAGGTGATGTAACAACTTTTGAAAACCCTGAAGGAACTGTCTTCTTTGTTCCAAATACTGCTGGAACAAAGACTTATAATACAATTTACAAATTAGAAAGTTTCGAGTGGATTTTAGAAGAAGAAGATATTCATGAAACTTATGAAGACTTATTCGGACATGAATTAACTGAAGAAGACATCGCGAATTTCCGTGAGTTATTATTAACTGAGGAACAACCATTTGTTTCTTCATTCTACTCAGGTGGTCATTCAAATGCGAGAGAATCTAACTTCCAACATTATGCCGTCATTGAAGTTTCTTCTGAAGAAGTCACTTATCATCTCTATCAAGTAGTTGGGGAAGATTTAGATAACCGTGAAACACAACTTGTTCACTCTTATGTCATCACTAAATAGTTAAACTAATCGTCACATGTATATGAAGGCAATTTGGTAGGCGAAACCTTGATCTGCTTAGTTTTTACTGCCTTCTCATTCAAATAAAATAAGTGTCAGTGAGGTTTCTGACACTTATTTTTTTACGTCAATTGTGACAAGTGTCCCTATAGAGTTGACACGATGTAGGGTACATCGCAAACCAAACAAACACCTAGAGATTTTCCCTAGGTGTTGTTTGGCTTGCGATAAATTATTGCTTAATATATTTCAGTGACTAACTTCTTTGAATAGTCTTTAGTAAGGATTATTGTCGCTTCTCTAACTCATCACTGCCGTAAAGATTTTCTTAGCCAGGGTTCCAATTGAACTGTCTGACCAATACCTTATCAAACGGTGTTGTAGAAGGTATGAATAACAAAATCAAAACCATCAAACGTAGTGGCTTTGGCTATAGAAACTTTGATAATTTCCCGGCTCGCGTGTTTCTAAATCAAAAACTACTCGATAAACCCAATAAAACCATTCGACCTTTACTTTTTCCGATGAGTTGAATGCCGCTTAACCCTAAACTATTCTATGACTTTCTGATAACTAAAAAAAGCCAGAGTGACGATTCACTCTGACTTTTGATAGCCACCAACACTCAAAATTTTACAGCCTTAAAAATATATATAAAAGTGAGACACAAAACGATGCAAATGATATTGCATCGTTCTGTGCCTCTTTAATATTTCGGTTGTGTTATATGTATCTAAGTTCAACCTTAAATACTTTAATGGTATATTCTACTATCCGTGAAGCTGCTTAAAATTCTATGCAATCAGTGACCAAAGATGTTGAATCGTACCATTCTCTAACAGAATAAAAATACCCAAGCCGATGAAAACGACTGGTACGATGACTTTTTCGTAACGCTCAACTACTTCACCAATCATAGGAACCGAAGCCAGTCGTTTGGATAAATAACATAAGATAAAAATCCCAATGATAAAAACAAGGATCACAACCATGACTTCCTGGAAGGACATTCCAGTAAAGTAAGGAATATAAATTCCCAAATTATCTCCGCCAAGGGCAATGGTCAGAGCAACCACACTCGCAACTTCTGACTGTCTATGCGACATCTTTTCTTCCAAGTCCTTTTCATCTACATCTTCATCGATGAAGATAGCCCGAATCCCTAGAATCAAAGGAAGTAAACCAAGTAACCCGATCACCCAATCTTGTGGAATAAAGTTCAGGAAGTACGCTGCAATGAGACTAAAGCCAACGAGCAACCCCGTTCCAATATATTGGCCAATATAAATTGATCGTTGTTTACCAGTATTCATGGTAGAGAAAAGAATCGTTAAAACAACCAAATAATCGATGGACGTAGAGATAAAAACTAACATTGAAGATATAATTATTTCCATAAGCTTCCCCTTTCAATATGTTTATTAGAATTGGTGGTTTTCACACAAACACATCAACTTGGCCAAAGCCAAGGGAGAATGTTTAATAAATTGCTTCATATAAAACATCCAACTTTCATATTTTTTTCACATGACTCATATGCTTTCTAAACCAACGTTTATGAAGTCGCTTTGTTCCCTCATGAATTATACCATTAAACATACATTGTTTCAGCCTCTCAGCTTGCTCATTCTGCTTGTCTTCTTGGAAAATCCGTGCATGGGCGGAACATCTACTTCTTCTGTCGCTAACGCTCTTTCACAAGTAGTGTTACCGCCTCAACATGGGACGAGTTGATAGAATTGATGTATTTGCGATTTTTGGTGAAATGGTCGTATGCGGTAACTTGTCGACTATTTCGTACGTTCGTGGGAACAGGTCAAAAGTAAATATTATCGAATTCTAACTCTTGATTGAATAGTATTTCTTATTTTATTGTAAAGTTTAATTTCCTCTATATGTTCAATCACCATAGACACGCAATAATCCTGAGTATAATTTAGATCATTAATCCATTTATTTGAATTAATTTTAACAAGTGTAAAGGACGAAGTAGGTATATTTTGAGGTTCCCTCTTATACTCTTTTACACCTTTTTGATAGCATCCTTTTTTACGAGTATCGATTCCCAGATCCATAACTATTTCATATTTTTTATCAACCACATTTGCAAGTTGTTCCTCATCACTTAAATCTACTTCAGCAAATTTATTTACAATGATATCAGAGTCTAACGTATGGAATAATTTAAACACCAATTGATTTCCTAAATAACTATCTCCGCGAGTCATTCTTGTTGGTGGATTGAATGTTAGCGCCACTGGCACCCTTTTATGACCTTTGGCTTCGAAGAAAAGCTTTGGAACATCAACAAAATAGACTTGAATCTTGTTTAATCCAATTGTAGCTTCATCCAATAAAACTACTCTATTATCAAAGGACGCTATAGCATACTCATAGTTTGGTAAACCGTAACCTAATGAGTTAAAATGAAACTTTTTCTTATCGGTATTAGTCCCTTTAACATTTTTGATTTCAGGTAATCTAGTTGATTGTAACAATAGGTTTTTCAACAAATTAGCAGATCCATTTGGATATTTATTTGCAATTTTCCCAAGTATATTTGTAACCATAGGTGCTGAAAAACTAGAACCCACATCGTATGTAAATAATCTTTCCATTGGTAAGTTTGACAATAAAGGTAGCTTACCACTCATATTTTCTTTAATGTTTCCACCGCTTTCTCGTAATATCATGTTACCACCATCGTGAACATCTTCTGGTTTTAATATATTATTAATACCCGGATCAACTCGTGTAAAAGGAGATAGCTCATTTTCATCGGCTATCGGTGTCCATAATTCTTTTTTATGAAAGTCTAGTGATTGCTCCATAATATTAATTTCATGAGCTACTAACCCTACTGTAATAGAAAGAGCAGAAAGGTAACGCAGCGATCGACTACTACAAACACTACAAAAAAATAAAAAATGTTGCAGTAGACATAAAGTCACTTTACCTAAAAAGGAACCGAAGTATATTAAAGAAAAAGTTGCTCAAGGATGGCCACTAGACGTCATCATTGGATGTTTTGAACAGCCAATCAGTTGTTCAATGAGAACCTTATATCGTCGATTTAAATATGGGATCTTTGATATCACAACACTCCCTATGAAAGGTAAGAGAAAGTTAAACGAACACCAAGAACGACGGGGAAAGCAAGCGTTCAAAAGAAATATCTCTGAAAGAGAAAAAGACTACCCTCTATTTAAAGATGAGTTTGGTCACCTTGCTAGAAAATCATTAAATTATCAAACACCTTTGGAAGTATTTTCAAATTACATAAATGACTCACGTTTGTCTAGCTTATATTGACAATTCAAAAATAATTTAATTCATCTCGATTTTTTATTCAATTTATTTCTTTCTCACCCTCCCCTACGCATATCAATTGCCCCAACCTTCATTTAATATTATATTATAATCAAGTTATTGTTTGCTTTTTTCTCTGGTGGTTAATATAGCAATCACTTGGATGATTTTTTGAGGAGTGAAACGTAAAAAATAATCTTCTTTAGAATATTAAAAGGCGTTACCCTATTTTTTCTAAGGTAACGCCTTTTTATTAGTCTTTCGTCCATATTGAAATACCAACTTCAGTATCTTCATAATACTTATTACCATATTTCATGATCAGTAAAGCATACCAAAGGTCACCTACACAACCTGCGAAATGCATACTACCCATAGCGATAAAAAAGAGTGTATTTATCCAAGTGAATTGATAAAGGATAAATAAGACAGATGAAATGAACACACAAGGTGCTAAGACAATGATTAAAAACTGCCACCAGGTATATTTACTGCCAGGATTCGTTGCGTATGCCATCCCATTTTTAAAGCCAAATGTTACCTTACCTGTTTCTGAAAATACTTTGAAAAAGAGACCATGGATTAATTCATGGATAATAATCACCGCAAAATAACAAGCAAGGAATATAAGGGCATTTATAAAATACTGGGCTAAAGATTCCGGATATAAATTAATTGAATCCTGTATAGAGAGCCCTCTAAATATCAAAATGCCCAACAAGAAGAGTGGTAGCGCAGCGATATTTATGCCAATAATTACCTTCTTATCCTCAAGCAAATTGTATTCTCGTATTCGTTCCACGTTAACCTCCAATATGGTATCTAACCTTTTTAATCGTCACAGTGTTACATACCTTATATGCTAACATATCGGAAAAAATCTATAAATTAGCTACTTCATCTCGTAATTTCTTATAACGGTGCCAGTTAATAAATGAGCCCAATAAGAATGAGGCAACTAATATGACAAGTAACCAACCAGAAAAAATTCTCATTAGGGCAAATGGGGTTTCGAAGGCAAATGCACTCCAGAATTTAGCCTCTGTCATTTGCCATAGTCCTGGTGTTAAGTAGGCTGATTTAAAAGTATAGAAGTTTAATAAATCTACTAGTTCTAGATTTAATATGATTGGTAAAAAACAGATAAATAAGGTCACTAAGTACTTGGCGTATCTTAGGTATAACTGTGCTTTCGAGTCTTCATCAGAATATAAGATGCTATCTCCACTTGGATTATCCTGTCTAAAATATTGCAGACCATTCCAGCGATTACCATAAATATGGTACCAATCACCGTCTTCATATAAAGATAAGTAGTTTTCATATGCTGCTTTGTTCTTGAATTCACGAAAATCAATCCGCGTGATTGGGACGAAGTCGGTTTCAGCTTCACGAAAACGATATAGTATGGAGCCAATAGGTATGCTAGCTAGATATAAATGTTTATGTCTTTGTGCGTTTATCCATGCTTCTTCTTTTTCAATATCTGCAAATAAGAATAATTTAAACTTATATGTTGATTTATACATAGTACCCCTTCTCTCTTAATTAAACAATCGATACCCTAATGCAGTTAAATTGGATAATCTACCAATTTCTGCTTCAAGTACTTCTTTTCCTTTTTCTGTAATTTGATAAACTTTTCGTCGTTTATTTTCGCTAGCTACCTCCTCAATCCAAGCCTGTTTATAAAGATTGTCTAATGCACCGTACATTGTACCGGCTGCAATTTTGACATGATTGTCGCTTAGTTCCTCCACATTTTTGATAATGGCATAGCCATGACGTGGTTCTAGTAAACTCAATAAAATTAAATAGGTTGTTTCTGTAAGTGGTAAAGCGCTGTTACGCATGATGATCATCCCTTATTCATTATATACAGTTGAACTGTATAGTTAGATTATATACAGTCAGACTGTATATTGCAAGTATCTATTTAAAATTCGCAACTCTTCCATGCAAAAATAGTCAAGAAATCGCTCTAAAGACATTCTCTTATCAGGTAAAATACTATCCAGTAAAAAAGAAGCTAGCTTTTAGTTCACTAACTCCTTTTACAATTATTCAGTTATGATAGTAAAACCGTGATTGGAAATGGGTGAATAGTTATCAGCTACTACGGACGAAACTTCCTAGCATGCCTTAGCAGTGAAAGAGGATGACTGACCCACATCATTCTGTTACGGACTTTAAGCCTTACAGAATGAGTCGTCAGCCAAGCTCAGAGACTTCGGCTCTGGGTGGTCCCACTGCAAGTTGAGCTCTGCAGGATAGACAGGTTTCTGCTTCAGAATAGTTTGCATCACACTTTGTGTGATACGTCACTATTCTTCCATCATCTCCTGTCTGAACATCTTGCATCACATCCTAGTTTTAAGGAAATGATAGGTAAAGTATAGGCCGAAGGACAAGTTTTTAAGATAATTATTTTCCTATAAGCATACTTTAGATATTATTACTTATCGTATCCTATGAAGTTGAGTTCGCACCTCCAGAAAGAACTGCGTTTCAGATTATGAGCGAGTTGGTGCTTCAGCACTTACTCGCTAACATGCGTATATTGGTTTAATTAATAATGGTACTTGTACTATACAATCGAATCAGAACATTCAGAAGCTACTCTATTTCAGCTTAGTTTGCATCACACTTTGTGTGATACGGCACTATTCTTCCATCTTATAAGCGAGTTGATGCTTTAGCACATACTCGCTTAAATGCGTTAGAAGTCTCCTGTCTGAACGCCCTGTCTCACATCCTATCTTAAAGCGGCTTGCATTTCATGGATGTAGTCGTAAATGTAAGGCTTTGCTTTTTCACCGTGGGTTTCCACTAGACGCACAATCCCACTCCCTACGATCACGCCATCTGCTTTAGCTGCAATATCTTTAACCTGACTAGGTCGGTTGATACCAAAGCCAACTGCTACTGGAATATCTGAAACTGCCCGAATTTCAGCAACCATAGCTGAAATATCCGTTGTGATATTTGAACGGACCCCAGTTACCCCCATTGAAGATACTAAATAAATAAACCCTTCCGCCTCTTTAGCAATCGCTCGAATTCGATTTTTTGACGTTGGGGCTATCAAAGTGATCACTTCAATCCCATATTGGCTAGCAACTAGTTTAACTTCTTCTTGTTCTTCAAAAGGTAAATCAGGGATAATAATACCCGAAATACCAATTTCCTGACACTTGGCGAAGAAATTGTCATAACCGTAAACAAAAACTGGGTTTAAATAAGTCATAAAAACTAATGGTACATGTATTTTATCTTTTAAATCAGCCACCATATCAAAGACATTATTCAAGCGCACTCCTGCTGATAAGGCCCGAACGCTCGCATTTTCTACGACTGGTCCTTCAGCGATTGGATCTGAAAATGGAATCCCGATTTCAATCAGGTCAGCCCCTGCTTCTTGGGCAGCTAGGATATTTTCAGCTGATTGGTCCAGGTTGGGATCGCCTGCCATCAAATAGGTGATAAAGGCTTTTTTATCTTGGAATGCTTCAGCTATTTTACTCATAAATCTCTTCTCCTTTATAACGGGCAATGGCTGCCACATCCTTGTCCCCGCGTCCTGATAAACAAATCACAATGCTTTGGTCTGGTGACATGGTTGGGGCCAGCTTCTTAGCGTAAGCCACAGCATGTGCTGATTCAATCGCTGGAATAATCCCTTCTATTCTAGATAAATATTCGAAGGCAGCTACCGCTTCATCGTCTGTTACCGGTACATATTCAGCGCGCCCAACTTCATTTAAACGGGCGTGTTCTGGGCCGATACCTGGGTAGTCAAGCCCCGCTGAAATAGAATAAACTGGTGCAATTTGACCATATTCATCTTGACAAAACAAGCTCTTCATACCGTGAAAAATACCTCTCGTCCCCTTAGCAATAGTCGCTGCATGTTGAGTGGTATGAATGCCTTTTCCAGCCGCCTCACACCCAATTAACCGAACTCCTTCATCTTCAATAAAGTGGTAGAAAGTCCCAATAGCATTAGACCCACCACCCACACAAGCAATGACCGCATCCGGTAATTGCCCGTGATTTTTCTGGAATTCATCTTTAATTTCACGAGAAATCACACTTTGGAAGTCACGCACCATAGTTGGATATGGATGAGGCCCCATGACAGAACCTAGAACATAATGGGTATCCTCCACCCGGTTACTCCATTCACGCATGGTTTCATTCACCGCATCCTTCAAGGTTTTGGTCCCCTTAGCCACACTGTTAACCTTAGCCCCTAACAATTCCATCCGAAAGACATTCAAAGCTTGGCGGTCTGTATCTTCTTGCCCCATAAAAATTTCACATTCCATCTTCAACAAGGCCGCCGCTGTTGCTGTCGCCACCCCGTGCTGACCAGCCCCAGTTTCTGCAATTAAACGGGTTTTCCCCATTTTTTTCGCCAACAAGGCTTGCCCTAGGACATTATTAATTTTGTGCGACCCGGTATGATTCAAGTCTTCTCTTTTTAAATAGACCTTGGCCCCGCCTAAATCAGCCGTCATATTCTCTGCATAATATAAACGCGACGGACGACCAGCATAATCATTTAATAAAGTCGTCAACTCCGCCTGAAATGCCTCATCATTCTTATAAAAATTGTAGGCTTCCTCCACCCGTTGCACTTCAGCCATCAAGGTTTCTGGAATATACTGGCCACCAAAGTCGCCAAATCTACCATTAGTCATGTGTTACCTCCCGTATTTTCGCTACGAATTTCTGCATTTTCACTGGATCCTTTACCCCGTCTGTTTCAAGTGACGACGACGCGTCTACCGCATATGGTCGGACCACTTTTAAGGCCTCTTCAATATTTCCAATCCCTAGACCTCCAGCCAGAAAAAAGGGCTTCTCTTGGTATGCTGACACCATTTGCCAATCAAATATCTTCCCTGAACCACCGCGGCTAGGACTCAAGCTGTCGAATAATAAATAGTCAGCTTGATTTGGATCTACCACCAATTCATCCCCAACCGCAACCGATTTGATAATGTGTTGGTCAACTTGACCCTTCAAATGTGCAATATAAGCCTGGTCTTCTTCGCCGTGTAACTGGACTAAATCAATAGTCCCCGCCTGACAAATCGCCACAATCTCTTCAATTGGGGCATTTACAAAAACGCCCACCGTTTGAATATCCGCCGCTAAATCACGTCTAAAACTTGCCGCTAAGTCAGGCTTCACATACCGCTTGGTTTCTGGCACAAAGATAAAACCCACATAATCTGGTTTAGCCGCATTCGCTGCCTCAATATCTTCCGGCCTTCTCAAGCCACAAATTTTCACTTTAATCATTACAAAGCCCCTTTAAGTTCACTTAATTTCACTTGCTTATCCTCAGCCAACATCATAGATTCACCGATTAAAACCGCGTCCACCCGGTTGTCATGCAATAATTTGATATCCGCTGCTGTCTTAACCCCACTCTCAGCAACAAATACCGTGTCATCCGGCGTCAGATTTCTCAAGCGAATCGAATTTTGGAAGTCCACTTCAAAGTTATGTAAATTTCGGTTGTTGACCCCGATAATTCGGCTACCAGCTTCAATGGCCATGGCGATTTCATCCGCATCATGGGCTTCCACTAAAACCGACAAGCCCAATTCGTCCGCTAAGGAAATGTATTCGGCCAACTGGTCTGGACTTAAGATTGCACAAATCAATAGTATAGCGTCCGCCCCGATTGCCCGAGCTTGGTAGATTTGGTAAGGGTCGATCACAAAATCTTTCCGCAAAATGGGAATATCCACTGCTTGGCTAATTTCCTGTAAGTATTGGTTGCGCCCTTGGAAATAATCTTCTTCTGTTAAAACCGATAAGGCCGTCGCTCCAGCCGCTTGGTAATCTTTGGCAATGTCCACATAAGGGAACTCTTTAGCAATTAAACCCTTTGATGGCGAGGCTTTTTTCACTTCGCATATAAAAGACATGTCCCCTTCTTTCAAGGCTTGTTCAAAAGCAAATGGTGGCAAATGACGGTCTGGAAAAGTCACCAACAATTCTTCCAAAGGTGTTTTCAGCTTATCCTCGGCTACCCTTTTTCCCCGGGTAATAACGATTTCATCTAAGATACTCATGCAATGACCTCCTGACCAATAAGGTTTGTTGCGGCAATAAATTCATCTAATTTGGCTTTAGCCTTACCTGAATCAAGCATTTCTTCAGCCAGTCGAACACAGTCGCGTAAAGACAATTCATCTTTACCCATGTACAGGCAGCAAGCCGCGTTCATGACAACGATATTGCGGCGGGCACCTTGTTCACCGTTTAAAATATCTAAAGCGATCTGAGCATTCTCTTCTGGGTCTCCACCGATTAGCTCGCTCAATTGACCACGTTCAAGGCCGAATTGTTCTGGGGTAATAAAGTAGCTAGTTACCTTACCATCATTGACTTCACAAATAGTTGTGGTATCCGTAATTGTAATTTCGTCCAAGCCGTCATGACCGTGAACCACCATAGCCCGTTTCACATTCAATTGGTTTAATACTTGAGCAAGCGGTTCCACTAATTTCTCGTCGTATACACCTAATAACTGTTTGGTTGCACCCGCTGGATTGGCTAAGGGACCTAAAATATTGAACATGGTACGGGCCCCTAATTGTTTACGGACAGGCGCCACATGTTTCATGGCTGAATGGTAAGTTTGGGCGATCATAAAGCAGAAGTCTGTTTCCTCTAAGATTTGTGCACTTTGGTCCGCCGTTAGGAAAATGTTTGCGCCCAAGGCTTCCAGTACATCCGCTGACCCACATTTACTCGATACTGACCGGTTACCATGTTTGGCTACCGCAACACCAGCCGCCGCAACGACAAAGGAAGAAATGGTTGAAATGTTGAAGGAGTTTAGCTCATCCCCACCCGTCCCAACAATATCAAGGACGTCCTTTTTCGCGGATAATTTAAGGCCCTTATCTCGCATGACTTCAGCTGAAGCAGTAATTTCGTCAATTGTTTCACCCTTCATCCGCAAAGCCGCAAGGTAAGCACCCATTTGACTGTCAGTAGCTTCCCCTTCCATCATTTGGTTCATAACCTGGCCTGCCGTTTCTTTAGATAAATCATTGCCTAAGAATAATTCATTAATCGCCTTGTTAATCATGAGTATTTCCTCCTACTTTAAGAAAATTCTGAATCATCGTTTCGCCTGAAGGTGTCAGTATCGACTCGGGATGGAACTGGACGCCAAACATTGGAAATTTACGGTGACGGACAGCCATCACCTCACCCTTGTCCGATTCGGCAATCACCAATAGCTCATCCGGCATACTTTGTCGGTCCGCAATCAGCGAATGGTAGCGGGCTACTGGCACAACTGGCGGTAACCCTCTAAAAATCTCACTCCCACTCGCCACATGAATGGTCGACTGTTTCCCGTGGACAGCCGGTTGGGCATGAATAATATCCGCCCCGTAAGCTAGACACATCGCTTGAAGACCTAGACAAACCCCTAAAATTGGAAAGTGGTCAGCCAATTCTTTGGTGACAGCTACTGTGATGCCTGCATCCTCCGGTCGTCCTGGACCAGGAGAGATGACAATATGTGAGGGACTTAAATCAATAATTTCTTCGATGGTGACTTGGTCATTTCGCACAACTTGGATGGCTTCACCTGTATTCTTGCCGATCAATTGGTAGAGATTGTAGGTAAAGCTGTCGTAGTTATCAATCAGTAAAATCATGGTTACGCCTCCTCGTGTCCTAATGCTGTCATCATGGCTTTGGCCTTGTTCTTCGTTTCTAAGTATTCTTTTTCAGGATCTGAATCTGCCACAATCCCTGCGCCAGATTGGACAAAGACTTGGTCATTCTTCAAGACAGCCATCCGGATGCCGATACACATATCCATGTTGCCGGCAAAGTCGATATACCCTAAAGCACCGCCATATGGGCCTCGTTTGGTATTTTCAATTTCATCAATCAATTGGCAGGCCCGAATCTTAGGGGCACCGGATAAAGTACCCGCTGGTAGTGCTGATTTTAAGACATCTAAACAAGTCGCGTCTGGTCTGACTTTGGCTGTTACCTTGGATGAAATGTGGCTGACGTGTGAAAACTGCTTGATGGCTCTGTATTCACTGACTTCTAGGGTACCGAATTCAGCGACCTTTCCGATATCGTTGCGGGCTAAGTCAACAAGCATGTCATGTTCGGCCAACTCTTTTTCATTTTCCAAAAGGCCTTCAACTAATGCTCTATCTTCCGCATCCGTTTCCCCGCGCGGTACAGTACCGGCTAATGGGAAGGATGAAGCGACACCGTTACGAACAGAGACCAGGGTTTCCGGTGATGCACACGCGATTTCTAAGTCATCGAAATGCATGTAGACCATGTAAGGTGACGGGTTAATCGTCCGAAGCAGGCGATAAGTTTGTAGTAATGACCCGGAAAAAGGGGCCTTAAACCGGTTGGATACCACCGCTTGGAAGATGTCACCCTCCACAATATGGTGTTGGATTTTCTCTACAATACGCTCGTAATCTTCTTGGCTAAACAAAGCTTCAAAATCGCCCACCGCTTGGGTCAAGTCCTCATCGCGAACATGGTCTGGACGCATAATCAGCTGCTCCATATCCTTCAAGTCTGTAGCCCCTTGGATGTAGTTTTCTTCTAATTTATCGGTTTCAATATTGACGATTAAGACAATCTTTTGGCGGAAGTGATCAAAGGCAATGACCTTATCCATCAACATGAAATGGTAGTCCCGGAAATTTTCTGGGTTATTTTTCGTTAACTGTAGAGATCGTTCCGTATATTTGATGCAGTCATAAGACAAGTAACCAACCAAACCTCCTGTAAAAGGCGGTAAATAATCAATACTTGGGCTCTTATAACGGTCAAGGATATCGGTCAAGGATGCTAGTGGATCATCTGCTTGGAAGCTTTCTTCTTGCTTGCCCTCTTGCACGGTTACTTGACCGTCTGTTGAGTAGATCGACAAGTTCGGTTTATAGCCAATAAAAGAATAACGGCTCCAGTTATCCTTATTCACCACACTCTCCAGTAGGTAAAAGTGGTCGGATTGTTTGCTGATCGTTCTCAGCACTTCGATTGAGGTTGCTACATCGGAAAAAATTTCTAAAGCAATTGGAATAATCGTATGGTCTTTCCCTAACTGTCTCGCCTCTTCTAAACTTGGTCTAATCATTGTCGTACGCTCCTTTTAATTCATTATTAAAATCATAAAATTACGGCTAGTCATGACGATTGGGGCAAAAACAACAAAAAAAGCATCCATCCATGACTTATACAAGTCAAGGACGGGTGCTCTAAAAACATCCGCGGTACCACCTTGAATTTACAGACACTACGTCTGTACGCTCTGCAGGATACTAACATATCCCTCGCAACTGACGTATGCGTCACGTCGCAGAATAATCAGAAGTTTATCTCCAAAAATACACTTCCTTTAACTGCGCCCTCCGTGGTCCATTTGATGCACTGCGTTGTGCGAGGCTCTCAGTAACCCCCACTCCCTGTAACTGCACGTTACACCGTTATCTCCACTTCATTGGTTTAAAGTTGTTATTCGATTAACTAGATTATAACGGGACAGTCAAAAAGAAGTCAAGGGTTTTATTAACAGAACATTAAAAATATGGATGTTTAAATCATTATATCTTAATTATTCATATCAAATGTTCATTGCAATTTCTTTACCCATTTTAGGTATCTCAGAAACAAAATTCATAATTTTATCCTTGGAAAGGTTTCTAAAACTATCTATATTGAGCATCCTATTCAGTTCTTTTTCATTATTTAAACTTTTGACCATAACTTTTCTCCTTAATATAACTTCACGAAACTTTTCTCGCTGCATACATCAACAAAATCAATAGTCATAAATTTAGCCAAATAATACTACAGCGCGAATTTAGATTTCAGCTACCACTTAACTTAAATGTAATATATACCATTTCTTCCAAATCAAGCAACAAATTATAAATTAATTGAAGCAACAATAAAAAAGCTAGGTATCCACTAAGGTTGTAGATACCTAGCTTCCTAATTATTTGAAAGTTTTATTTCAATTATAATATTTCCTTTACTCGGCCAACGGTGCCATCTTCTAGCATGACTTTAATACCATGTGGATGGTTTTGAGAGTTTGTCAGGATTTTACCCACAATACCCTCTGTTAATTTTGCAGATTGTTGGTCCTGTTTTTGAACAATTTTTACCTGGTTACCAATTTGAATATTACTTCTTTTATTACCTTCGATCATGATGGGCTCCTTTTAAAGGTCTCGATTTTTTTATAGTCGCAACCATTTGTTTAACCTATTTTATCAGAAGATCATCGAAAAAGGCTAATATGAAAAAAATGTAAAGCCAGTCGCTGTACCTTTACCAATATCACCAGTAATAATCCCAACAACAAACCAACATAAAATACCGTAGCATAATTATTCGGGTTCTATTTCCAAAATAAAATCTCCATATCAGTCCTCTAACAACCTAAACTTATCTAACTTTTTAACGTTCGTTTTTCTCAAATTATTGAAAGTATGATTGTATGTTTTATATTGCAATATATACAATCACGAATATTATTTTTGGGATAAAAAAGGCTATAATCTATTCAATTATAGCCTGCATAACCAATAAAATTGTTCCTACATCAATCTATCTTTCACTAAGTCGTTAAATCGCAGCTAATGCTTTATCTAAGTCAGCTATGATATCATCCACATTTTCAATTCCGATAGATAAACGGATTGTTTCAGGCTTAATACCACCTTCAGCTAGTTCTTCTTCAGTTAACTGACTATGGGTCATTGAAGCGGGGTGAACCACTAATGATTTAGCATCTCCAACATTCGCTAATAGAGAGAACAATTCTAAATTTTCAATGAATTTAACCCCACCTTCATAGCCACCTTTAACACCAAAGGTAAAGATTGAACCCGCCCCTAGAGGTAAGTATTTTTCTTTTAAGCTATAATATGGGCTACTTTCTAACCCCGCATAATCAACCCATTCTACTTTGTCGTGTTGCGCTAAGAATGTAGCCACTTTCTCTGCATTTTCAACATGACGATCCATACGTACGTGTAATGATTCTAAGCCTTGAACTAATAACCACGCATTGAAAGGTGAAATTGAAGCCCCAGTATCTCGTAATAGCGTCGCACGAATTTTTGTAGTATATGCTGCTGGGCCAAAGGCATCTGCGAAAACAAGATCATTATAAGTTGGATCTGCTTGACTTAAGCCTGGGAACTTATCATTTTGTTTCCAGTCAAACTGTCCACTTTCTACAATTACCCCACCGATTGAAGTACCATGACCACCAATAAATTTAGTCGCTGAATGGACAACAATATCTGCACCATGTTCAATAGGTCGTGATAGATAAGGTGTTGCAAAAGTATTATCAACGATTAGTGGAATACCATGTTTATGCGCTACTTCAGCTAAGCCACTAATATCTTCAATATTTCCAGCCGGATTGCCAATTGTTTCTACAAATACAGCTTTAGTATTGTCTTGAATAGCTTGGTCTACATTCGCTAAATCACTCGTATCTACTATCGTCACATCGATACCGAAGTCCTTGAAAGTATGTTCAAATAAGTTGTGGCTTCCGCCATATAGGTTAGCTGTCGCTACAATGTGGTCTCCTGCTTTAGCTAAAACTTGAATAGCATAAGAAATAGCGGCCATACCCGAAGCGACAGCCAAACCAGCTGAACCACCTTCTAAAGCAGCCACTCTACCTTCAAAGACGCCCTGAGTAGGATTTGTGATTCGTGTATAGATATTGCCACCTTCTGTTAAGGCAAAACGATTAGCTCCTTGCGCTACATCATCAAAAACATAAGCTGTTGTTTGGTGTAGAGGAACAGCACGTGACCCTGTTTCATCAATCGTTTGGGCAGCGTGAATGGCTTGTGTCTCAATTCTATAGTCTTTTGTCATAATAAATTCCCCCGATTTTGTAATTTTTTTCATAAAAAAAGCTTCCATCCCTTGCTTATGCAAAGGATGAAAGCTACTTCATGGTACCACCTTAATTTATTATATTATCGCTAATATAAACTCACAGAGTACGTTAAAAAATCATTATACTCTTTCCCTGTAACGGGGGCTCCCGAATAATCCTCACCTATCTTAGGCTTAAACTATTATGCTCCAAGACCATTTTCTTCTAATCTCCTTGACCTACTTCCACCACACATAGGCTCTCTCAACAAGGGTCATAAAATACTTATCCCATCATCGCGTATTGCATATATCAATTTAGATATATGATAATGGCATTTTGATGATAAGTCAACCTTTAATTTTAATTTTCTTTTCATTTTAAACCTTTTGTTAAGTATAATTCATTATATTAATAAATATGTAGCCTATAACTTTTTTAAATTAGTTTTATAGCTTCATCAACTGAATTTTTGCTTACAGGTAATCTCTCCGCAACTTTTACTTACGCATTAAATTACTGCTGATACTTTGTCTAGATCTGTCATGATATTACTGACACCTTCGAGTCTAAAGATAAACGGATTGTTTCAGGTTTAATACCACCTTCAACTGGTTCTTCTTTCGTTAGTTAGCTAAGTGTCACTCAAACCGTATAAACCACTAATGATTTTTCAATTCCCACACTCCCTAAAGCACTCCTACCTACTATCAGCACACCTTGCCAATCCAATCAAATATTTACAAATAAAGTATCACCAGGTGAATTACCGTAGCCAGATAACCAAAAAAATTCCCTTTTTAATAAGTATCACCTACAATTTTTCCTGCATAATACATAATATACTCTCCCATCATGGCTCGATGAGCAATACCTTATAAGTTCCCTAGTTGTTCTAAAATATAATCTAAATATTCTTTACTGGATGACATAGCGCACCCCCAAGTATTATCGACTTAGCTTATTAATTTAATCGTTTCTCATGATGGTGGTCGTTTATCAAGTGATTTAGAAGAATCCGAGAGACTTATCAGGGAAAACAGGGATTTTAACTGCAGGCTTTCCTTGATATCAATCACTTATCAGGGAAAGGTAGCATTTAAAATCGAGCCTTTCCTTGATAAACTACATTTATCAAGGAAAGACCGCCTATTAATGGATTCTTTTACCTGATAAAATCTATAATCATCCCAAAAGAAAAGCGAAAATGTATGAATTTCTTGTTCACCATTCCATATCTTCTGGATATTCCAATTTTAAACGAATCTCGTCGACTGAACAATTATATTTCTTGGCTGACTCTCTAATTTCGCTTGCGAATTGCTGGTATTCATCGCTTTGCTCGGCTATTCGCTTTGCATAGACGGAGATATTTTTTAATCTTTTCTCTGCATCCATTTCGCTAAATTTTATATTCAGCAAGTCGATATATTGGGTGAAATAGTAAACGCCGCTCATACTTCTGCGATTCATTGTATTTATCAAGCGGGTGAAAGTATGCTCCGTTACGGTCTCTTGGATACAGTACGCTATAGCTGCTTGAAACTCGCGTATCTGTATATAAAGTCCGGGGTGCTGGGAAAAACTCCCAGATTCTTTCCTATACCCGAATAATGTAGCGTAAATGTGCTCAAAAAGGCAGCCCCGACGTCCACTTCACGAATCATACTCAGATGGTCTGCAACCATCTGAGCATGATTCGCTCCAGTGATTCGGGGCTGAACGCCTTTTTTTCCACTCTCTTTGTGAGTAAATTATACATACTTTGATTCTTTGTAATTTTTTTAGCGTAGTGCAGGGAAAAATCATTGAGCGCCCATAAGACGAATAGCATTTCTGGCCATAAGACATAAATTATTAAATAGATATTTTTATCAGAGGCGATAAAGCCTTGATATTTCTTTATCTCGTCAGTAGGGCCATTCTCAACGAATTGATATTCCCTGTTTCCCATTAAGGCATGGCGGATATCATAACAAATTCCCAACACACGAATCCTGGCCGAAGAGAAATATTCCTCGTCCTCGACTATCATATGCAAAGCCTCGTATGAATATTCAAAGTCTTTTTAGTCGCCACAAAGAGTGACTCCTAAATTGTTTGGTGAATTTTCTGAAAACAGCATGGTTTTTCTCCTTTGTATTCTTTTTATTATCACTTTATCTAAACAACAAATCCTGCAAGGTTATGTCTACTCCACAATCTCAAATCCAAACCTTTCAATATGCTGCTTAAGAATTTCTAGGTATTCTTTTGCCAGAGGACTCAGTTCTAGCTTGTGGTGCTTCAGCCAGCCCAGCGTCATGGTGTCTTCTACTTTTAAAGGAATAGCTACTATTTTATCATCGTTCAATTCACTACTGATAATTCCCGAGCTGATTGTGTAGCCGTTGAGTCCTACCATCAAATTAAAAATCGTGGCGCGATCACTTACTTTAATATTCTTTTTTCGGTCTAATGTACTGAGGATTTCTTCTGAAAAGTAAAAAGAGTTCCGCTCGCCCTGTTCATAGGAAAGATAGGGATATTCTTCCAAATCTTCCAACGTCACATATTTTTTCCCGATTAAAGGATTGTGAGCTCCTACAAAAACATGCGGTTGAGCAACAAATAATGGCGTAAATACTAAATCATTTTCTTTAAATAATTTCTCCAGAACCTGCTTGTTAAAGTTATTCAAGTATAAAACACCTAGTTCGCTTTTAAAAGCAGTTAAGTCTTCCAAAATATTCTGCGTTTCTGTTTCCCGCAAAGTAAATTGATATTCCTCCGTATTTACTCCGCGAATCAGTTCCACAAAAGCATGCACCACAAAGGCATAATGTTGAGCTGAAATCGACAAAGCCTGTTTTCTAGGGCTTTGTTTTTGATATCGCTCTTCTAATAAATGGACATTGTCAAGAATTTGGCGGGCATAAATCATGAACTCTCTTCCATCGTCGGTCAAAGAAACCCCTAGTTTACTGCGAACTAGAATTTGAATACCAATTTCTTTTTCCAGTTCTTTGAGAGCATTGGATAAGCTTGGCTGTGTCAAATAAAGATTTTTTGCTGCTTCATTTATCGAGCCTGTTTTGACAATGGCTTCCAAATACTCCAGTTGTTCAATCCGCATGTGACTCCTCCTCTTATTGTATTTACCATCTATCTTACCTTATGTTATAGTCTTTAGCTATTACGAATGATTATTTTTCTCAGTTATCCAAGTCATTTTGAACGTGCTATCATATTTGATACCTGAATAATTCATAGTTTTACTAATAGTCTTTCCTAACATTGATTTATTAGTTTTTAAAGTAATCTGCTTCATCACCCATTAGGTGATGAAAAAGAATCCCTTTATCAGCGAGAATTTTATACCGTATTCAGGCAAAACCAAAGGATTCGGCAGTACATTTAATAACCAGATTTTTAAATGGCCCAAGGAGCAGTGCGTCCAAAATTTGAGTTTGAAAAGTGAAAAAATTCAAAATAATTACAAGGGCCAGAAAAATTAATCAATTAGGATAGAAGATGAAAAACGGTAAAGAAAATATAACAATATTGATAAAACAGCCTTTAACATTAGAGGTATGAATTATTCAGGTGATAACAACAAAGGAGGATTTACTATGACTCAAACATCCATTATTGGTTTCCCCAGGTTGGGCGAAAACCGCGAATTAAAATTTGCGACGGAGAAGTATCTCCGAAACGAAATCAATGAAGAAGAATTATTCCGAATTGGAAAAGAGATCCGGCGCAAGCATTTTTCACTAGTAAAAAAAGCAGGAATTGATTCTATTCCAAGTAATGACTTTTCCTTTTACGATCAGACCTTGGATGCTGCTTTTCTATTCAATATTCTTCCAAAAGAAGTCGAAAAAAGTGACTTATCTTCCCTAGATAAGTATTTTACTTTAGCACGTGGTTACCAAGGAGAAAAAGGCGATATTAAAGCTCTCCCGATGAAAAAATGGTTCAATACGAATTATCATTATCTCGTACCAAAATTTGAAAAAGACACCGCTATTCAAATTAGTACGAGCAAAATTTTTGATGAGTTCTTAGAAGCCAAGGATTTGGGAATTGATAGCCGCCCTGTTTTAGTTGGGCCTTTTACTTTGCTTCAACTAAGCGAGTTTGAAGATGGCTTAGCTGCTCGTGACTTTGTCGCTGACTTGGTGAAAGGATACCAAGAAGTGTTTCACAAATTGAATGAAATCGGTGCAGAATGGATTCAATTAGATGAACCTGCTTTGGTAAAAGATGTTGATGAAGCGGAAAAGAAATTATTTGTAGATCTTTATGATTCCTTGCTTGCAGATAAAGCTGGCTTGAAAATCCTCATTCAAACTTACTTTGGTGATGTACGTGACGTGTATCATGAATTGACTGCCTTAGCAGTAGAAGGAATCGGCTTGGACTTTGTGGAAGGTACTAAAAATATCGAGTTGGTTCAAACTGCCTTTCCAGAAGACAAATTTCTGTATGCAGGAGTCGTTAACGGAAAAAACATTTGGCGAAATGACTATTCGAAAAGCTTGGCCCTATTAGAGAGTTTGGGGGTGAAAAATTATGTCCTGTCTACTTCCTGCTCCTTGCTCCACGTACCATTCACAGTAGAAAAGGAAAGTTTTCCTGAAGAAATCAAGCGGCATTTCTCTTTTGCTAAAGAAAAGTTACAGGAGCTCGTTGAATTAAAAGAAATTCTTGATGGAGAAAGCAGTGCTGCTCTGGCTGAAAATAAAGACTTGTTTGCATCAGAAAGAATTGCGGTAAATACTGCTCTAGGGGAAAAAATCAATCAATTGTCCGAAGATGCCTTTACAAGGAAACCTGATTTTTCAAAAAGAGAAGCTTTGCAAAAGGACATTTTTAATTTTCCGTTACTACCGACTACAACGATTGGTTCTTTCCCACAAACGAAAGATGTCAAAAAGACGCGTGCTCTTTTCAAACGAAAAGAAATCAGTCAAGATTCCTATAAAGAATTTATCGCAAACCGAACGAATGATTGGTTAGCTTGGCAGGAAGAAATTGGGTTAGATGTTTTGGTTCACGGTGAATTTGAGCGAAACGACATGGTCGAATATTTCGGACAAAACTTGGAAGGTTATCTATTTAGTAAAAATGGCTGGGTACAATCTTACGGCACTCGTGGTGTGAAACCGCCTATCATATGGGGAGATGTTTCAAGAGCGGCACCGATTACGGTGGAATGGTCTGCTTATGCGCAGTCACAAACAGATAAAATCGTAAAAGGAATGTTAACAGGTCCGGTGACCATTTTAAATTGGTCATTCCCTCGAGAGGATCTTTCATTGCGTGAATCTACTTTACAAATTGCTCTGGCGATTCAGGAAGAAGTATTGGACTTAGAAGCAAACGGTATTCGCGTGATTCAAATCGATGAAGCTGCTTTGAGGGAAAAGTTGCCATTAAGAAGAAGTGATTGGAATTCAGAATATTTGGATTGGGCAATCCCTGCCTTTCGATTGGTTCACAGCAAAGTGAAACCCCAAACGCAAATCCACACCCATATGTGCTATAGCGAGTTTACCGATATTATCCCTGCGATTGAGAATATGGATGCGGATGTCATTTCCTTTGAAGCGTCTCGTTCTAATTTGGAAATTTTGGATGAATTACAAAAACAAAACTTTAAAATTCAAGTTGGCCCCGGTGTTTATGATATCCACTCACCACGAATTCCTTCAGTGGAAGAAATTACCGAAACCATTCGAGCAATTTTAGCAAAGGTTCCAAAAGAGAAAGTTTGGATTAATCCGGATTGTGGTTTAAAGACTCGTGGGGAACGTGAAACAAAAGCGAGCCTGGAAAACATGACGCAAGCAGTGAAGGCGATTCGAAAGGAGCTGTAGGCAATGACTGATTCTCAAAGAGGAAATGGCACTTCCCTATCTTTTGAAGTTTTTCCAGCGAATACCCAAGTTGGTACAAAAAAATTGATTCAGACCTTGAATGAACTACAAGATTTACAGCCGAATTTTATTAGCGTAACTTGCAGTAATAACAAAGCCAATATTGAAGAAACAACCGTCAAAATTGCTGATTATGTAACAAACACATTGAGAATTCCTACCATTGCACACTTACCGGCAGCTTATTTATCCAAGCAACAAGTATCTACCATCCTTGGACAGCTTGAAAAACTAGGAATCCGGCATGTGTTAGCTCTTAGAGGCGATATTGTTGAAGGAATTCCACCTAAAAGAGATTTTTCTTATGCGAGTGATTTGGTTACTTTTATTCAGGAACAAGCACCCTACTTTGACATTTCAGGTGCTTGCTACCCTGAAATTCATCCAGATTCAGACAACCGGATTTCTGATATCAAGCATCTAAGGAAAAAAGTAGAAGCTGGCTGCAGTCAGTTGATTACACAGCTTTTCTTTGACAATGAACAATTTTATCAGTTCAAAGAAGGATGCTCACTGGCAGAGATTGATGCCCCCATTTTGGCTGGGATCATGCCTATCGTAAATCGCAAACAGGCTTTACGTCTAATTAAAGTCAGCTCTTCTCAACTGCCGAAGAAATTTCTAGCAATTTTAGAAAAATATGAACACGATCCTGTTGCATTGCGTGATGCGGGGCTTGCCTACGCCATTGATCAGATTGTCGACTTAGTCACACAAGGCGTGGCTGGCATTCATTTATATACCATGAATCAATCCGATACCGCTCGGCAAATTCATCAAGCAACAAAATCATTGTTTCAAACTACGGAACTCTTAGGCGTATAAAGAGCAAATTATATAAAGCAACAGCCTCCAGCGTGATTTGCTAGTAGGCCGTTGCTTTAATTAGGATTTTTTATCCTGAATAATTCATATTTTTTCTATTAATATCAACTAACGTTGGTTTAACAATCTTTTATCTAAGTCATCCCATCACCCATTAGGTGATGAAAAGAGCCCCTTTCTGATATGGTTAATTCATGACAAACAGCCAATAGAAAGGGGTCTCTTAATGGTTACTTTACAAGAAAACGCCGTAAAATTCAACAATAATTTAATCGTTTCTCATGATGGTGGTCGTTTATCAAGTGATTCTGCTTTAGTACTAATCGATGAATTAATGGATGCTTTCCAATTTACTCAGCTCTCTGAAGATATTGTTACATTTAATGACAGTCGTAAATATTGAACGCATACGAATCATATGATTTTGAAACAGTTAATTCTACAAATTATAGGTGGTTATCATACTGATTCTGCTGCAAATATTTTACAGCATGATCCGGTATTACAGACGCTCTCAACCGATGAGCCACTGGCTTCTCAATCCTCAATTTCTCGACTCTATGATCGTGTAGAAGATGAGACAATTAAGACGTTGCAAGTATTCAATCAAGCGTTAATTGACAAAGCCCGTCTGGTTCGCAACGATACAAATATGATTATCGATTTAGATTCTACTTATTCGGATACCTTTGGTCATCAAGAACAAACAGCTTATAATGCACACTATGGAACAAATGGTTATCACCCTTTGGTGGCATTTGACGGCTTGATTGGCGACTTTTTAAAAGCCAAGCTTCGATCAGGAAATCAATATACTTCCAACGGAGTCAAAGAATTTCTTGAACCGTTATTGGAACATTATAACCAAGTGATTCCAACTACTGATATTCTCGTTCGTGGAGATAGTGGATTCGCAACGCCGAATATTTATGATTTATGCGACTTATACGAAAATCAGTATGTCATTCGGCTAAAGGCCAATCGAAATTTGTATCGCTTAGCTGAAGAATTTGTGTTATATGATAATGATCATCCATGGGATGAAAAAGAAGTCTATTATCACTCGGTTTTATACCAAGCAGCCTCATGGACAAAGTCACGACGTGTCTGTATCCGTTCGACTCGAGAAGTAGGTGAACTACTCTTTAAGCATTCTTTTATTGTCACGAATTTCTCAGGAAACATCTCGGCTAAAAGAGTATTTGAAACCTACAATAAACGCGGTACCATGGAAAACTACATTAAAGAAGCCAAAAACAGCTTCTTCTTTGATAAAACAGATAGTCCCAGATTCATTGAAAACGAGGCTCGCATGATGATTAGCCTGTTGGATTTTAAAAATATTTAAATGGCCCAGGGAGCAGTGCGCCCAAAATTCGAGCCCAAACAGTGAATAAACGATAAAGAAAATATAACAATATTGATAAAACAGCCTCTAAATTAGAGGTATGAATTATTCAGGATAAAAAATAATTTATTTTATTATATTATTCATTATTTTAAATTTTAAACCCAAAAATTTTTACAAGATCAGAATTACTATATCCTATCATATAATTTATCTTCGTATTCCTCAATTCTAGATGAACTAGAGTCTAAAAATTTTATTAGATCTTCTATTCTTAGTCTGTTAGTATCTACAATTGATACATCTGCTTGAAGTTTACTTTTCTTATTTCTTAACTCCTCTAGCTGATCAACCCTTTCGTCATCGGATTTGTTATCTTGAACTGAACTCACCAGTTTCATTTTTTAGTTTATTTATCTTTTCATCTATTAATGACATTTGTTTTGAATTTCTGATTCTTCTAGTCTTTCTCCTTTACAGGCATCAGGTCCATCAGTTATTCTAGTTGCACATCTCCACTTTGCTGAAGTTGATACTTTATAATTCCATGCCACTCTTCTATAAAGATCGCCAACTCGCTGCAGACTAGGACATTTGATAAGGCATATTGTTCACTATAGACACTCTTCTTCTTTAATTTGTTTTTACTTTTTCTAAGTTCAGATCTTCTATTTAGTTCATTTTGAGTTTGCATAAATAGTTCTCTTGGAATAATAGCATCATGACTAATTTCTACATTGTACTGTGCTACAATGCCACTATTGTTAATTCTTTTTTTGCTTAAAACATCAACGGTATATGTTTTTTGAAGTAAGGCATCTCCCATATACTTTTCATTCCTAAGGATTTTACTTACAGCTTCCCCACGCCAATATTATTTTCCTGTAGCAGTAAGTATACCATTCTTAATTAATCCATCTGTGATTACTTTTAAATTGGACCCTTCTAGGTACTTCCTGATTATTGCTTGTTCTGGTTTAATAACTAGATTACCTTCTTCATCTTTTGTATATCCTAAAAACCTATTATGATTAACTTGAATTTTTCCTTGTTGAAATCTTAACTACACACCACGTTTTACGTTTTTACTTAAAGACTCAGATTCTTATTGGCCGAGACGCCATAATTGTAAGCAATACTTTACCCTTCTATCTAGTGTATTGATGTTCTCTTTTTCAAAATACACAGCAACTTTTTGTTCTTTTAATTGACGAATGTAGTTCAAACAATCCACAGTATTTCTCGCAAATCGTGAGATATACTTCCTTATAATCAAATCAACACTACCGTCTATACACTCATCAATCATTCGACTAAACTCTTTTGTATTTTAGGTATTCGTTCCTGAAATTTCTTTCATCTGCATTAATATTAACTAATTGCTATTCTGGGGTCTTATTAATATAATTTCTATAGTGATTCACCTGGGTAGTAAAACTCCTAACTTGTTCTTCACTTTCTGTTAACACACGCCAGTAGGCAGCAACTCTTAATTTGTTGGTTTCATCGTGCTGTTCCTCAGTTTTAATTTTTCGTCGTGCAGGAATCGTCATTACATTTTTTTACATTGTCATCTAATCACCTCTATTGACTGATATAACTGCTCTGTTATTTCAAATGAATCTGATATCTGTATTTCTTCGCCCCGCCATTTAAATGCACTGGAAATGTTTAACTGATTATTAGGTAAATTAAGTTTCTTCCTAATCATTTACTTCGTTGTTGTCTTTCTCCTTGAAATTGCTCAAATACATCTTGGCAAATAATGGATGGGTAAACTGACGTTCTATTCAGAGTGGTGTCAAGTAACTCCTCGATAACTCCCAAGGAAGAGGAACTCCCAAACTGCCTAGGACAAAATAAAAAAAGTCAGCAGATCAAGCCCACTGACTTTTGAAACCCTTGTTTTTAATGGTTAACGCTTAGACATGATGACTTTAATTTCGTCTTCGTTAATACCTACCATCGCTTCGCCTAAATCAGTTGAGATTTCGGCTAATTTAGCAGCATCTTTGTAATGGGCTACTGCTTCAACTATGGCTTTGGCACGTTTTTCTGGATTACCTGATTTGAAAATGCCTGAACCAACGAAAACTCCTTCAGCACCTAATTGCATCATTAAAGCCGCATCAGCAGGTGTTGCCACCCCGCCAGCTGAAAAGTTCAGCACAGGTAATTTACCAGTATCATGGACTCGCTTTAATAAATCATAAGAGACGCCTAATTCCTTAGCTTGGTTAAAGAGCTGATCATCTTGTAACGAAGCCACATAGCGGATTTGTTCATGGATTTTTCTTAAGTGACTAACCGCTTGACTGACATCCCCCGTTCCTGCTTCACCTTTAGTACGAATCATTTTAGCCCCTTCTTGAATACGGCGTAAAGCTTCACCTAAATCTCTAGCTCCACAAACGAAAGGTGTTTCAAATGGTTGTTTATCAATATGATAAACATGATCAGCGACTGATAAAACTTCTGACTCATCAATATAGTCAATTTGTAAACTTTCTAAGATTTGAGCTTCGACAAAGTGACCAATTCTTACTTTCGCCATGACTGGTATAGAAACTGCTGCTTGAATTTCTTTTATCATTTGAGGGTCACTCATCCGACTAATACCACCAGCAGCTCGAATGTCTGCAGGAACTCTTTCTAAAGCCATGACCGCTACGGCACCAGCTGCTTCTGCAATTTTAGCTTGTTCCACATTTACCACGTCCATAATTACGCCACCAGCTAATTGTTTATGTACTTCTTCAGTTGATCGTTTCATTTTGATTACTCCTTTATAAATATTGTCTCCACTTTAACAATCTTTTGGATGTTTCTTAAGATGCAAAAACAGATACTTTCATGGGTCCAAATAGTTTTTATTGTATAATGGATAATACGAGAGGAGGAAAAGCATGATTACGGTAAACTTTAACGAAGACCAACACCTCTACTTACAAATAGTCGATGAAGTCATTCGGCAAATTGCCCAAGGACATTTAAAAAGTAGAGACCAACTCCCCTCACGCAGGGCTTTGGCAGATCATTTAAAAGTCAGTCTTAATACAGTCATTAACGCTTATGACCAACTGACCGATGAAGGCTATATAGTGCCGAGGGAAAGATCTGGTTATTATGTGGATTTACTAGAAATTGATATGTTGCCCTCTGAGGAAATGGAGACAAAGCCGCTAAAACATGAGCATTCTAAAATAAGTGAAGTCAGCCAATATACTTATGATTTTCACTTTGCCAACCGTGATATGTCAACTTTAAATCCCAAACAATTATTGCAGTATGCACCCGAGGCGCTAGCAAGAAGCGTGGTTAATTGTAATTTAAAAGATGACTTGGGTTCTCTCTCTTTACGCTTGGCTATTGCTAATTATTTACGTAAATACCGGGGAGTGATGACTTCAGCTGACAATATCATCATTACAGGTGGTCATACGGCTAGCTTACAGACTCTATTTGCCTTATTAGAAGATGCGATTTACGCCTTAGAAGATCCTGGCTATTATAAAAATTTAGATTTCTTTACAGACTATCAGCAAAAGACGATTCGAATTCCGATTGATAAATATGGTTTCTCAGTTAAAGATTTGGAGACTACCTCAGCTAACATCGTGATAACTACTCCCAGCCATCAGTTTCCCACTGGCATTATCATGGGGATGCGGCGACGTCAGCGTTTATTAAAATGGGCCTATCAGGCAGAAAACCGTTATATTATTGAAAATGACTACTATAATGAGTTCCGCCTTAAGGGCCGTCCTGTTCCTGCTTTGACTAGTCTGGACGACCAAGAGCGAGTCATTTTATTAGGGGCCTTTCGTCAAAGTATGGGGTCAATTTTTAAGATGTCTTATTTAGTTTTACCCGATCAATTAATGAATAAATTCCATCAAGCTAAATTAAAAACCAGTGATATTTCCAGCTTTGAGCAATATTTAATGACTGATT
This sequence comes from Fundicoccus ignavus, assembly GCF_009659375.1. Lineage (GTDB taxonomy): Bacteria > Bacillota > Bacilli > Lactobacillales > Aerococcaceae > Fundicoccus > Fundicoccus ignavus. The sequence goes on along the minus strand of NZ_WJQT01000023.1, from coordinate 6,927 downwards.
TTCTCAATTCTACCCATTTTCCTAAATATATTAATAGCCTGCGGACTAATTACCGTCGTAAGGAAAAAGCGGTTCTTGCAGCGCTTAACCAAACCCAACTACCCCTAACCATTAAGGAAGCAGGGGCAGGACTTTTCTTAATTATTAACTTTGAGGGTGAGATTCCACCGACTGACGTGATTCAAGCTAGGCTGGCTGAAAATAAGATCCGCTTACAACCGGTCAACCACTACGCTAAATTAAAGAACCGGTTCGACCAAAGTTATATTTTAGGTTATGGTGGGCTAGAGCTTGATGAAATTGATCAAGCTATTCAAGCTTTAGTCTCTATTTTTAAAGTTATAATGCTATTTTACATATATAGATGCAAGCATTAAAATATAGTAGGAGGTTTGATTAAATGAATAATAAAAAACATATATACATGAAGCTGTTTAGCTCTACATTTTATTTAAGTGCATTTACTTTTGGCGGAGGTTACGTCATTATTCCACTGATGCAGAAAAAATTTGTGGACGATTTGAAATGGATCGACGAAGATGAAATGCTGAATTTGACAGCAATTGCGCAATCCTCACCCGGCGCTGTTGCAGTAAATGCATCCATCCTGTTAGGGTATCGTGTGGCAGGCATATTAGGTGCCTTTATATCAATTTTAGGAACAGTACTGCCGCCACTAATTATCATTTCCATCATATCCTTTTTTTACACAGCATTTAGGGAAAACATTGTAGTTAATGCAGTGCTGAAAGGAATGCAAGCAGGAGTCGCTGCAGTCATTGCTGATGTAGTGCTAAACCTTGGAGGTAATGTTGTAAAAGAAAAGGATTTGATATCTGCATTTGTTATGATTAGTGCATTTATTGCGACATTTTTCTTAAAAATCAATGTCATGTATATTATTTTAGTATGCGGATGCATCGGAGCCGGAAAAATTGTGCTTCAAGAAAGAAAAAACAAAAAGGATGGTGACTCACAATGATACTTTTAAAGCTTTTTTGGAGTTTCTTTCAAATAGGTATGTTCAGCATAGGTGGTGGAATGGCAGCTATGCCTCTTATACAAAATCAAGTGGTTGATTTAAACCATTGGCTTACACTGACTGAATTTACTGATTTGATTACCATTGCCGAAATGACACCTGGACCAATCGCAATCAATTCTGCTTCCTTTGTAGGAATTAGAATCGCAGGTTTACCGGGAGCCATCATTGCTACTATTGGCTGTGTTTTCCCGTCTTGCGTTATTGTATCTTTTTTGGCATGGGTCTATTATAAATATAAGGGTTTGACTGTAGTACAGGGTGTCCTATCCGGACTTAGGCCTGCAGTTGTAGCACTAATTGCATCAGCAGGATTGTCTATCTTCATTCTGGCTATTTGGGGTGAAAATGGATTTTCAATCAATCCGGAATCCATTGATTATATTTCTCTCCTGCTATTTGGAACGACTGTATTTACATTAAGAAGATGGAAGCCCAATCCCATTTTTGTAATGCTCGGTTCAGGAGTTATCGGAGGCGCGATTTACCTAATTAAATAGGAGGAGTAGATAGATTATAAAACTACGAATACGAAAAGGACTTTTTTCTTGGAAACTGTTAGATGAGGGTGGTACAGTCGTAGCAAAAATTAGTAACCAAAAGTTTATTGGAGCAGCCAAGAAAATCAGTGATACAAGTGGCAATATTATCTTTACCACAGATATTGTAAACTTACCAAAGCAAACAGAAGATTGGAACTGTGCTGATTCTCGAAAGTACATGATTTATAAAAATTTACAGGCGGTAGCTACTGCAAACCTTTTCTTTGCAACAAATCCAGAGCGGACAAAAACACAGGCGTTTACTTTACGTCCACCACAGGTAGATAAAATGGAAGTTGAAACTCCGTATGGAATGTGGGTTGTTCAGCGCCATAAAAATAATGGATTGAGCATTACCCGTGATGGCACTCTGTTGGGGCGTATATCGCCGTTTTTTGCTTTTAAGCCAATTTGTTTGGAGATTACAGAAAAATATGAAAACCAGAATATAATAGCAATCTTGTCAATTCACCATTATTTTGCCAACCACCTTATCAACTCACCACATCAATTAATCTACCAATGGACGAATTTCATATTTCACCAATCTTAGATAAGTTCCCTCAAAGAAAAAATCCGCGATTATCCTTCCGGCTTATTACCAGACCTCAAATCACGGAAAGCCTTTATTTGCTTATATTATTACACGCTTACTTATCAACCCTTGACATCAATACTACCGTCTCAACGTGTGATTTTTAGTCTATTTTTTTCAGTTTAACATATATTTGTATAAACTGCCTTATTACTTATTTTTACAACCTTTCCAAAATAATAGCATATTATTTCTCAATTAGTCTTTTTACAATTTATCTTTCTTTGTTATTAAAAATATCTTGTCAAGATTTAGAACGCTTTCCCCAAAATTTAAAGTTAATAAAAGACCTATTTGTCGCTATACCAACCTTTTAATAATAGCTTTTAAATAAGTCTCTAAGAACATTTCTTTATTTACTTGTTTAGAGCAATTTCTAGTTTACAGCTTTATATTAACTTATACTTTTAATTACTTATGAGAATTAGAATTAATAAATTCTAAAACATATTTATCTATTTCTTCACCATGACCCTTGATCATATGTCCTCCATTTTCAAATATTTTTAAAGTTAAATTAGGGAATCTACCTGCTGCTGCTAGTGTCTTATTATAATCCACTATCTTATCATCCTTTGCTTGTAGAATTAATGTTGGTATTTGTAAATTCTCAATTTTATAATCATTAAAATTTAAGGACATATCTGGATTAGTAATCTCTGAGTCTATCTTTACCCCTAACTTTCTTAAATCAATAGGTAACATTGTTTTAATAACTTCTTGTTCCATCCCCATAGTCGCTTTAAAAAATGGGCTAGTTATATACATCATATAATTATTCACTAAAATTTCAGCTGGCCCTTGTTTTAAATTTACATTTTCACTTTTTTTAGTTTCAGGCATTGCAGAACAATATAAAATAAGTCCTTTACACATTTCTGGGTAATCTAACGCAAATCTGATTGCACTAGTACCACCTGCCGAAGCTCCCATTACATATACCTTATCTATTCCTAATTTATCTAATAATTCTACATATGCTTTAGATTGATCTTTTGGTGTTCCTTTACCCTTTACATCACTCTCTAAATACCCAAATCTTGAAGGCGCTATTATTCTCATATATTTAGATAAGCTTTTCAAATTTTCGATTCCTTGATCATATCCCCCAAACAACCCATGACATGATAATATAACTTCACCTTTTCCTATTTCGGCATAACTAATATTTCCATATGATAATTTAATATTTTGAGAGTTATAATCATGTAATCTATTATTTGCCTTTTCTAATTCATAATTAAGTTTTACCTTCATAATTAGAAGATATGAAAAAATCAGCAATAATAAAAGTGTAACTATTTTTTTAATCATTTTTTTTATTTGAAACCTCATACTCATTGCAAAAATCAATTATTATTTTTGTTAGTTCATCTTTAGCGTTTTTTAGTGAACCTCTTTCAAAGTCGTATTTTTGTAAAATAAAATAAATGGGTGAGTAGAATTTAAGTGCCATAAGTTTAGAATCTCCTTTTTTAAATTTATTTTCATTTATAAGCATTTTAAAAACATTCTCTTGATAAAAAAGAGGATTAGTAATAAATGTTTTTTCATAAATAGAATTTATTTCTGAACTTCTACTTCTTTCTATTAACAACATCTTTCTAAAATTTGAAGCAACATCATCAGTTAAATGAAATTCTAGTAATTTTAATGCTATGTCTATGATTTCTTCACGACCTTTTAAAAGATATGGATCTAATTTTTCATTATTTATTGGCAATAGTAGTTGTAAGCGTTTTTCATTCATTCTTTCCTCAAATTTTTCAATACAACTTTCAAATATGTCTTTCTTATTTTTAAAGTGTTTATAAATACTTGGAGCTTTAATTCCAACATTTTCAGCTATGTCATTTAAAAATACGTCTGAATATCCTTTGATTGCAAATAATTTTAAAGATTCAATTAATATTTTATCGTGTGTTTTCATCTTAACTCCTTTAGCTAATCCTAATTATCTAAGATTATTATAAGCTAATTAGGATTAGCTTTCAACCTAAGAATTTTATCTCTAAGTTTCTATTAACTTATTTTATAATTTTATATTTTATAGGGGTGTGCACTTTTAGTATAAAAAACAATTTTATCTTTGTTTAGAAACTTATCTACTAAATCTTCAAAATAAGACATATTCTAAGCAATACCAACGGTTTAACGATTGCTTTTGAATATGTCTTTATTTTCATTACTTTATTTACTTGTTTGGTGCAACTTTTGACATCAATACTACCGTCTCAACGTGGCACGCTAGGACAATATAAATAACTAGTCAGCGTGTCCGTTCGTGAAAACTTATCATAAAACCTTTTAACGATATCTACTATCTATAGTTAAAAGGTTTCAGAAAGATTGACTGGGATTTATTAAGCTTTAGTTATCGGAATCCAAAGTTCCATTTTGTAGTCTTTGCTGTGCATATCACCTTCATAGTAATACTCAAAGTCGGGTTTTCCTGAATGTCCATAGCCATGCTCGGGAAAAAATACTTCCATCGCATATTTCCATCCGTTATGAATGCATTCCGGAACACTTCCTATTAACTCTACAACTGCATACTCTGCTTCTTCCACTTCCAAAACATCTAAGCCCATGCTTTTGGCTTTGTCTATATCAGTAACTATATAGCCTGCCATATAGTTTATGGTATTGTTTTCTAAAACATCGTGATTATCAAGGTTTACTATGTCATGACAAACACCTACACTTTGATCGCTTCCTAAACCTAAAAGTTCATCGTGGCTATATTTTTTATATAGCTTATCCCAAACACTTGGGCATACTGATGAGTTGATGTTTTGTTCATTAATCCCTGCAACTGTAAAGGCTTTTTTCTTTTGAATTGTAATATTCATACTTCTTCCTCCTCTTACACTAAGTGATAATTGCACTCGTGAAAATAATTTTAACGGCTTCCCATTTCGTACCTCTGAAGGGGTAAATCCATGAAAATTCTTAAAAGCAGAACCAAATGAATCTGATGACTCATATCCAAATTTGAGGGCAATGTCAATAATCTTTTCATCGGTATCTCTTAATATTATGGCTGCTTCTGTTAATCTTCTACTTCTTAAATATTCCGAAAGCGTTATTTCAGTTAGAATAGAAAATAATCGACTAAACATTGAATAAGAGTATCCTGATAGCTGCGTTACTTTCCTTTCCTCTATCTCATCATCAAGAACTGTTTCAAGATAATCAATCGTATTATTGAACGACTTGATAATATTCATTTTGGTTTCCCTCCTCTCTTTTGGTTTACTTTAGTATAGTGGAGAATATCTTTTACTACCCTACAGTATTCGTACAAAATTTATAGGTCTTGCCAAATTGTTGCCCCAAGTTTACAAGGCTCTATAAATTAATATTTTTTTATTTATGATACTCCTCTATTTTGTATCTATATTTATTTAGAAGTTGTTTTGAATAAACTTTTTCATTCTTTGATTCTCTAACTTCTTTCCAAAGTATAGCTGTAACTTTTAACTTACTAGTATAATTATTGCTGCATTCATCTGTACAAAAATCTTTTAGAAATTGATTCCATTGACAAGCCGAATTATCATACTTTGCGTAATCTGAATCTCCATTGTAGTGAGTCAAAATAAATAAGAGTAATTATCTAAAAAAACTTCAATATAAATAAAGGTGCCCCATTAATTATATGACTAGATTCTACTCATATTGATTAAGGTGAATAGTGGATAGGTTACACTAAGTTAGACATTAAAATTAAGGTCTAGTAGAATAAAACAAAAGAACCTGAAACGGATAGAATCTACCATGACTGAAAAAAGAGTACGCAGAACGTTTACGCCATAATTTAAAAGCCAAGTATTACGACTTTATGAAAGCGGAAAACCACGTGCAGACATTATACGTGAATATGATCTAACAGCCTCTGCATTTGATAAATGGGTGAAACAAAGCCAAGCTTCTGGCTCTTTCAAAGAAAAGGATAATCGTACCCCTGAAGAAGAGGAATTAATCAAGCTTCGAAAAGAAAATCAACGTCTAATGATGGAGAATGATAGTTTAAAGCAAGCCGCGCTGATCATGGGACGAAAGTAGATGTAATCCGTCATAACGCTCACAAATACTCGGTATCAGCAATATGTGAAGTCCTTGGAATCGCTAGAAGTACCTACTACTATGAATCCAAAAAAGAACCAGAGAACGACTCTGTAACAAAATAAATTATCAAAGTCTTTAAAGTAAGCCGCTATAAATATGGCAGGAGAAAAATTAAAATTGAACTTGAAAAGAAAGGGCTAATAGTTTCTAGAAGACGAATCGGTCGAATCATGAAAGAAGAAGGCCTCGTATCAAGTTACACAGTCGCTCAATTCAAGCCATTCAAGTCCAAAGTAAATGAAGTACCAGTAAAAAACATTCTTAATAGAGCTTTTGATTATCAGGCAGAATTAGCTGTTGTCGTAAGCGATTTAACCTATGTACGTGTAAATGGAAATGGCATTACGTCTGTTTATTTGTTGACCTTTTTAATCGTGAAATTATTGGTCACAGCGCTGGAGCGAACAAGACAGCAGAGCTGGTATACAAAGCATTATCAAGCATTTCAAGACCATTACATTTGATCGAAACGTTTCACACAGATCGTGGTAGCGAATTTAAAAATCAATTGATTGATGATGCATTAGAAACGTTCGGCATTCAACGCTCGTTGAGTATGAAAGGATGCCCTTACGACAACGCAGTGGCCGAATCGATGTTTAAGGTCGTGAAAACGG
>NZ_WJQT01000022.1 GCF_009659375.1 Fundicoccus ignavus | reverse complement strand
TAAAACAATCAAGCGAAGTGGTTTTGGTTATCGAAACTTTGAACATTTACGTGCGCGTGTCTTTCTAAGTCAAAAGTTACTCGCTAGATCTAACAAACCGATTCGCCCCTTATACTTTTCAGATGAAGTAACCGCAGCTTAATATCTAATGATTATTCGACTATAAGACTCCATGAAAAAAAGCCAAAGTGATGACTCACTTTGACTTTTTAGGTCACCAACACTCAAAATTTTACAGCCTTTTTATTTTGCAGGGAACAAAATAAATTAATAAAGCTAATTAGTGTTGCCACATGGCTTTTTTTATACCTTGGTTTAAAATTGTAGCAGGATTAAGTGCGTCAAAAATATCATCTTCAAATTTATCAGTAAAAGTTAGCATGGTTTCTAACGATAGTTCGTGTAACTGCACATTTTCATTGATAGCATGTAACACCATTGCACCCACAATTTCATGAGCTTCACGAAATGCAATACCTTTTCTTACTAAATAATCAGCTAATTCAGTCGCGTTTAAAAAACCTTTGTGAATGGTTTCAGCTAAACGTGTTTCGTTCACTTGTAATTCTTTAACAACACCACTTAAAATTTGAACACAAGCTACAGTCGTGTCTAAAGATTCGAAGTAGATGGCTTTATCTTCTTGCATATCCTTATTGTAGCTTAAAGGCAAACCTTTCATAGTTGTATACATTGCATTGAGTAAACTGATTACTTTTGCTGATTTACCACGTATTAATTCCAAAGCATCGGGATTTTTTTTCTGTGGCATCATACTACTTCCAGTTGCGAAAGAATCAGAGCACTCTACAAAACCAAATTCTTGTGAAGAATAAATAATGAAATCTTCTGCAAAACGACTCATATGTGTCATCAGACTGGCAAAGCATCCCAATGCATCAATGATAAAGTCGCGAGAGCTAACACTATCCAAATAGTTTCTTTGTGGTCCGCCAGAAAAACCTAATAATTCAGCTGTTAACTCACGGTTTATTGGATAAGTAGTTCCAGCTAACGCACCGGCTCCAAGTGGACTTTCATCTAACGAGTTAATTGCAAATTCAATTTTATGTAGATCACGTTCAAACATCGCGACATAGGCGTCTAATACGTAAGAAAAAGTAACAATCTGTGCTCTCTGTAAATGTGTATAAGCAGGCATCAATACATGGGAAAGCGATGCACCTTTTTCTTTAAAAGTTAGTATCATCACTTCAATTAATTTACTTAAATCTTGTAAACTATGCTTAACATATAACTTCATATCCGTTGCAACTTGATCATTACGACTACGTGCAGTGTGCATTTTTTTGCCGATAGTTCCTAATGATTCAATCATTTTAGCTTCAACAAAGCTATGAATATCTTCATGAGGGCCAGATAACACACTCGGATCCGCTTGGATTTCAGCATGTAAATTATTTAATTCACTGATTAGAGCTTCACTTTCTTCGTTAGTTATAATCTTACATGTTCCCAACATAGTCACATGAGCAATACTGGCTGTAATATCTTCGTGCCATAAACGTTTGTCTAATGAGAAAGATTCATTAAATGATTGCATCAAATCTGATGCTGTGCTTTGGAAACGTCCACCCCAAAGTTGTGCCATATTAAATCAATCCTTTTCTTTTCTGAATTTTAGTTGGAAGGGTAATGACATTGATATAACCTTGGGCATCGTGATGCGTGAATAAGTCATCTTCACCGAAGCCGCTAACGTCTTGATCAAATAATGCGTAAGGCGATGTTAAGCCATGTGGCACTATATTACCTTTATAAAGTTTTAATGAAACAGACCCAGTAACAGTTTCTTGTGTTTTTGTAATAAATGCTTGAATAGCTTCGTTTGCTTGAGAATACCATTGGCCGTTATAGATTAATTCAGCATACTCCATTGAAATATGTTGTTTAATTTTAATTGTTTCTTTTGTTAAAGTTAAACTTTCTAAACGTTGATGAGCTTCCATCAAAATAGTAGCACCAGGAGTTTCATAAATTCCACGAGACTTCATACCAATGGTACGGTCTTCAATCCAATCTAATACTCCAATACCGTGTTTACCACCGATTTCATTTAGTTTAGCAACAATTTCATATGGTAATAAAGTTTCGCCATTGACAGCTACTGCGTAGCCTTTTTCGAATTCGATTGTGACAACTTCGGCTTTATTACTTGCATCTTCTAAAGCCGCAGTAATGTGTAAGATATTTGCATAATTAACAGCATTTTCAGGAGCTTCAATATCGCCACCTTCATGAGAAATGTGCATTAAGTTTTCATCTTCAGAATAAATTTTCTCTTTAGTTGAAGTGACGGGTACACCTTTTAAGTTGGCGTAATCAATTGCATCTTCACGGGACTTAATATCCCAAATACGCCATGGTGCAATAATTTTCATCTCACTATCAAAAGCAGCAATCCCCATCTCGAAACGTACTTGGTCATTACCTTTACCAGTACATCCATGACAAATACCAGTTGCGCCTTCAGCATGGGCAATTTCGACTAATTTTTTGGCAATTAACGGACGCGCTAGAGCAGTTCCTAATAAATATGTACCTTGATATTTAACGTTTCCAGCAATTGCTGGAAAAATAAAATCAGCTGCGAACTCATCAAAAACATGCGGATTATAGAATTTAGCCGCACCGGAAGCAATGGCTTTTTTCTCAACAGCTTCCCAATCTTCTTTTTGACCTACGTCAACACATACTGCAATGATATCACTGTCATAGTTATCTTTTAACCATGGAATTGTAATTGATGTATCCAAACCACCAGAATAAGCTAATACAATTTTTTCTTTTGTCATAATAAAAATCTCCTTTAAATGTTTAATTTTAAATACAAAAAAACCGCCTCTTTTATAAAAAAGAGACGGGTAATTAATCTAATATACTCGCGGTACCACTCTAATTGATCGGCCAAATAATATAATAAGGCGAATCCAACTCATTGTCTTAACGCTTGAAGGCGGGAGAAACTACTAAGTTTTGTCGCTCCATCTCGGAAGTGCGTTTCGGTTATCAGTTACACATTGGGCTTCCACTCTGTCCCAACTCGCTGTGAGTTACATCAAACTTACTCTCTTCGTCGTAGATTTTGTTTATTAAATTATGATTAGTATATTAAACCTGTTAGCTCATAAAGTCAATAGCAAATTAGAAAAAAATTAATAAAAGTGATGTTAAATTAGTTTTAGGACGATTTTAGGTGTTTTTTGTAATATAAGGATTTATAAGTTTTGTACTGATTTAACAAGCTTTATACTAGATTGTTAATTATTTACATTAATTTAAGTTGAGAATTTGAAATTTTATTACGATGTAATAGTAAAAAAATTAATAGAATATGCTTAAATTATTAGAGGAATCTCATCTTAACTTGACGTAAGTTAAATAAATTTATAAAATAATATAAGTAGTATACTTTGGCAACTTCAGTGTGCACTGAAGTCTATTTTATTTGAAATGAATAAAATAGCTAATCGTAGTGCCGAATGTTATTAAAAGAAAAGAGGAATTTCATGATTGAATTTAAAAATGTAAATAAATATTACGGTCAATTTCATGCGTTGAAAAATATTAACTTAAAAATTTCAGATGGAGAAGTAGTTACGCTAATTGGACCCTCAGGCTCAGGAAAAAGTACATTAATTCGTTGCATTAATGGATTAGAAAAGATTTCAGAAGGTAATCTTTTTGTATTTGATCAAGATATAGCAGATAAAGCAACCGATATACGAGCAATTCGCCAAAATTTAGGAATGGTTTTTCAACACTTCGAATTATATCCCCACATGAGCATTATTGACAATATTACATTAGCTCCAATTAAAGTTTTAGGTATTTCTAAAGCAGAAGCAGTAGAGACCGCGGAACGTCTATTGAATCGAGTAAATATGCTAGAGCATAAAAATAAATTCCCTAATCAAATTTCAGGAGGACAAAAACAACGTGTAGCAATCGCACGTGGCTTAGCAATGAAACCTAAAGCTATGTTGTTTGATGAACCAACATCTGCATTAGACCCTGAAACAATCGGTGACGTACTGGCAGTAATGAAGAAGATTGCTTTAGAGGACAAGATGACAATGGTGGTTGTAACTCATGAAATGGGATTTGCTCGTGAAGTTTCGGATAGAACAATTTTTATGACTGCAGGTGAAATTATTGAGGATCGAGTAAGTGAAGAGTTCTTTGCGAACCCTCATGATGAGCGTGCTAAAAAATTCTTAAATCAAGTAATTTCTCATTAATAAAAATTTACTATGTTGATTGAAGAATAACAATAAAAGGAATGAATATATGTTTTTACGTTTAAAGAAAATAATAATGTATCCTTTATTGCTCTTGTTTTTGAGTGCTTGCGGACAAAGCGTAGGTCAATTGAATATCACGGAGCGTATATTGGAGCAAGAAATACCTGTTATCAGATGGGGAGTAAAATCTGATACAAAACTTTTTGGCTTATATGATATCTCTGAACAAGCAATTGTTGGATTTGATGTCGATATAGCAAGAGCATTAACAGAAATAATGACAGATGGACAAGGGATAGCTGAAATGGTAGAAGTTAACTCTAAAACAAGAATACCCTTACTAAAAAATGGCAATATTGATGCGATTATCGCAACCATGTCCATAACTGACGAGAGACTAAAAATTGTTCATTTCTCGGATGTGTATTTTGAAGCAGGACAATCACTGCTAGTTCCCCTTGAATCCGATATTCAAGGTATTGACACTTTAACTGATCAACATACTGTATTAGCAATTAAAGGTTCAACATCCGCTCAGAATATTCGCGACTTAGCACCTCAAGTTAATGTGCTTGAAATGGAAAATTATAGTGAAGGATTTGTTGCTTTGCAGTCAGGGCAAGGAGATGCATTAACTACAGATAATGCCATTTTATTAGGAATGATCTCGTTAAATCCGGACTACCGTCTAGCTGGTGATGTATTTGTTGACGAGCCTTACGGTATCGCGATTAATAAAGGCCAAGAAGAATTTTTAACAGCTGTGAACAGCGCCCTTGAAACAATTAAAGCCAACGGAACTTATGATGAGATTTATCATAAATGGTTTGACGGCTTGATGGAAGAAGAATAGGAGAGATTCACATGCTAGATTTATTTCAAAATTACGTTGGGCCTTTAGGTGAGGGTTTTATTAATACTTTAATAGCGAGCGTTATCGCCTTATTTTTAAGTACAATTATAGGAACAATCATGGGAATGTTGCAAGTTAGTGAGAACAGATTAGTAGTAAAATTAGCTTCTGCCTATGTTGAGTTTTTCAGAAATATTCCACTACTTGTGATTGTGATGTTTTTTTATGTAGTAATTCCAATGTATTGGTTCCCAATAAGTGGATTCACGTCGGGAGTTATTGGTTTAACTATTTATACGTCGTCATTTATAGCTGATAATGTCCGAGCGGGAATCTTTTCCATACCTAAAGGACAAACCGAGGCAGGTCTTTCACAAGGTTTAACTCGTTCCGAGGTAATGCGTTATATTGTATTACCCCAAGCAATTCGAATTATTATACCTCCTTTAGGTAATCAGTTTATTAACTTAGTCAAAAACTCTTCGGTTTTAGCGATGGTAGCAGGCCTAGATTTAATGTATTATGGTGATTTAATTGCGTCAGAGACGTTTAATACATTTGATAGTTATATTCTAGTAGCGATTTTTTATCTCTTTATTACTGTGCCATTAACTTTTGGCCTGAAAAAGCTAGAGCAAAAACTAAAAACTCATGGAGTTTAGGAGGAAGAAATCATGAACTTTTTAGAAGCTTATTCATGGATTAATATTCGATTTTTACTGAGTGGCCTGTGGTTAACTATTCAAGTTGCTGGAATCACGATAATATTGAGTGTCATTATCGGAATTTTATTAGGTATTGTTCGCTATTATGAGATACCTTATTTATCAAAGGGGATTGGTTTTGTGATAGATACAATCAGGAACCTACCTCTTTTATTAATTATCTTTTTTACCTATTTATCACTACCACAAATTGGTATTCAGTTTAATATATTTTGGTCTGCGGTAGTTGCGATGACAATATTTGAATCGAGTATGATTTCTGAAATAATTAGAGGTGGATTCGTCTCGTTACCCAAAGGACAAACTGAATCTGGATTAGCAAGTGGTTTGACGAAAAATCAAACGTTATTTTATATTTTATTGCCTCAGGCACTAAAGCAAACGTTACCTTCTATTGTGTCTCAATTAATAGCATTAATAAAAGATACTTCATTGGCAACAATTATTGCGTTACCAGAATTAACACATCGAGCAAAAATTATTTATGGACAAGACACAAGTTTTGTAATTCCAATGTTTGCTGCGTTGGCTTTCTTGTATTTCATAATTTGTTATTCATTATCTAAATTTTCACGTTATTTAACGAATAGAATCTCAATTTTATAATTGTAATACTCAAGCTATTAAAAATATACTAGCTTGAGTATTCTTTTTTTTTGATTTTTTTTGATTAGAATTTTTTACTTAAAATGTTAGAAGTGATAAAATGAATATTAAGAAAGAAAGCGCTGAACAACGCTTTACGTAAATTTATTAGGAGGAGATTTTATGATAGCCGGAGTTAGCACACTCTTTACCTATAATGCGTTTGTTTTATTAGTATTTATTTTAGGGTGGTCTTTTTACGCGTTTAGAAAAAAGAATTACTCTTTAATCGAAATTGGTTGGCCGTTATCTTTAGTTTTTGTAGTGTGGACCAGCTTTCTGTTGTTTGGTGCTCAATCCTTATATCGTCGATTATTAGTATTGACTGTAACAATTTGGGGATTACGCTTAGCTTTTCACTTGTATACTAGTTTTTGGGATAAGCCTGAAAGCAGACGTTATGCAAGATTAAGAGCTGACTGGGAAGGGAAATTATCTGGCTTAAAGGCTATTTTAGTCTTGGTAGTGGGGCCTTTACTGGTGTACTACATCATTTCGATGATTCTAAGTATTGGTTTTTTAGATTCTCAAGCAGTTTTAGCTTGGTGGCAATACTTAGGAATTATTTTATGGTTCCTTGGTATGTTGTTTGAAATTGGATCTGAACGCCAGTTGAAAAAGTTTTTATCTAAGGAAGAAAATCAGAATCAAATGATGACCAAAGGTTTATGGCGTTTTTCTCGTCATCCGCATTATTTTGGTACTGCGTTAGTCTGGTGGGGGATTTATTTAATTTCAATAGTAAATTGGAATAATTTACTTGGAATTTTAAGTCCAATTACAATGACATTATTCGCAATTTTCCAAGCTACTAAGTCTGTAAGTGAACGAGAGTTTCAAGAGCGTGAAGAACTACAGTCTTATAAAGAAAAGACCTCACAATTTTTACCTTTTTCTTCTCAATTAGGCCGTGGTTTCAAACTAATATTTGGCGGTTTGTCTAAAGCGACAAAAGCTTCAGCTGGTGCAGTTTCATCTGCAGCTCAAAAGGCAAAGGAATCACGTAATAAAGAACAAGAAGATGAAATGGAAGTAGCAATTGAAGACAACCAATTAGATACTGAAATAGTAGAAAGTGAAACAACTGTTAGTTTTGTCGATGATATTCAAGAGGAAAGTATGGAAGAGGATCTCTTAGATACAATGGATGAATCAGTTATTGATAACGAAGAATCAAGTGATTTATTTGTAAATCAATCTGAAATTTTAACCGAGAAAGATACATCGGAAGAAATACCAGATTTGACTGATATAGAAATTCCAATTGATGAAACATTTGAAGAAACTACGGAAGTTACGGATGAAGATATTGATGAATTGGCAGAAGAAATAAGTGAAGATGATTCAGTTTTCGCTGAAAAAGAGGATCTATTAGATTCTGAGCATAACGAAACAGTTTAATAAAAAATTGACTGACAGAATTGGGTTTTACCTAATAAATTATTTGAATAACATAAGAAGAACTTTCGAAGATAAATTCTCGAAAGTTCTTTTTATTGCTAACTTATTAGGATGTCGCGTGGTAGAATGAATATAAGCAATTTATATCATAATTAAGGAGATTGTCAGTGGGAAACGTTAACGTTAAATATGCTGGTTTGATGGGCAGCTTTGATATAGTAATTGGTTCTATTTCGGCGTATAGTGCTGTTTACTTGGTAGCTCAAGGTTTTGATGAGTTTCAAGTGGGGATGATTACAGCATTTGCTAATTTACTAGCAAGTATTTTACAACCTTGGGTGGGAAACAAAGTAGATAGAAGTATTCGATTAAATTTAACTTATGTCAACGTTTTAATTGTACTTCCAAGTTTGGCACTTCTGTTAGGCTTAATATTTTCTCAAAAAATATTATTACTGGTTGCTTTATTTTATACACTTGTATTGACCTTACAAGCTACTTTATCACCGTTCATGAGTGCAATTGGTGTCTTTTTAATGAACAATGGTTTGAAACTAAATTATGGCGTATGTAGAGCTGTAGAAAGTGCAACATTTGCAGTAACAACTTCAATACTAGGGATTTTAGTGATAAGATTCGATGAGAATATGATAATTTTTATGACGATTGTTGGCTACATCTTATATTTATGGATGTTACGTCAACTGCATCTAACATTTTTAAGAGATTTATTTAAGCAACATCGAGAGCAAATTAAGCTTAATAGTGTCCCTTTAGCTCTAGAAAAAACAGCGATTAAGTTTTCCCATAAATATCCTCATTTTAAGTTTATTATATTTGGGTCATTTTGCTTTTTTGTCGGGCATAATTTTATTAATTTATTTATGTTACAAATAGTTGAGAATGTTGGAGGAAATACTCAGTCGATGGGAACTGCCGTGGCATTAGCAGCAATTTCTGAAGCGCCTATGATGGTCGCATTTACACGTATTAATCGTAAGTTTTCGAGCCGTATTTTGTTAATGGTGGCTGCTGTGTTTTTTTTAGTGAAACTGATCATTACCTTTTTAGCGATTAATGTGACTGGAATTTATATCGCACAAATTTTCCAAGCGTTAGCTTTTGGTTTATATATTGTAGCCTCGGTTTATTATGTCAATCATGAGATGGACATTGAAGATAAAGTGAAAGGACAATCATTTGTTACAACAGCACATACATTAGGTAGTGTAGTGGGCAGTTTATTAGGTGGTTGGTTAATTAATCGCTTTGATGTAAGTGTGGCTTTGTTGTTTTGTATCATTATAAGTGGCGTCGGTGTGATTGCCTATTATTTAGGATTAATGAATAGTAAAAGAAAAAACCAGCTAACTTCCTAAAAGAAAGTTAGCTGGTTTTATACTATTCAGGGTTTGAAGCAATTAAGCTTAAGTTGCCTGAAAATTCAACTTGAGAAATTGTTGTGGGTAAGATAAATGAATCGGCAAGGTTTAATTCGAATGATTCACCATTAATTGTCATAGAACCTTTACCTTCAATAACAGTAGCCAAATAGTAGTCTTTAGGTAAGTTTACCGTTAAATTATCTACGATGTTCCATTGATATATACTAAAGAATTCATTAGATAATAGGTGTGTTTCAGCAGAGATTTCTTGATCACTTGATTCTCCAGTTGCTTGTGCATCTTGATGAGGAAATTGAGTGACATCTGCAGATTGTTGAATATGCAAATCACGTAAGTTGCCTTCAGAATCTCGGCGATCATAATCATAAACTCGATAAGTCGTATCAGAGTTTTGTTGTGTTTCTAAGATGACAATCCCTGCACCAATTGCGTGAATTGTACCATGAGGAACATAGAAGAAATCTCCGGCCTTTACTTCAACTCGGCGTAATAGATGGTCCCAGTCACCATCAGCAACCATTTGTTCAAACTCTTCACGGCTTTGCGCATGGTGTCCATAAACAATTGAAGCGCCTGGTTCTGCAGAAATGATGTACCAACATTCTGTTTTACCTAATTCACCAGCTCCTTCATGTTCATCTGCATATTGATCATCAGGATGAACTTGAACAGATAAATCATCGTTAGCATCTAAAATCTTAATTAATAGGGGAAACGGCGTTGGGTGATCCTCTCCGAATAATTCAGGGTGTTGCTCGTATAATTCATCTAGTCCAAGACCAGCAAATTGATTAGGGCTCGTTACTGTTGAAACACCATTTGGATGAGCACTAATACACCATGCTTCACCAATCGAGTCATTGGGTAAGTCTAAATTGAATTGAGTGTGAAGTTTAGAGCCACCCCAAATTTTTTCTTGAAGAACAGGTTTCAAAAATATTGGTTGCAAAAAATCCGCCTACTTTCTTTTAATAAATAAGTGCTTATTACGTTAACTATTCTAGCACAATTTGTTAGATTTTCACACGTGAAGGACGCATAAAAGTAGAATGTGCGTTATAATAAACAGAGTTAAAGCGCTTACCGTATGTATGGTTGGAATATTAATGAAGGAGAAAGAAAGAATGAATGAGATTAAAATAGCTTTACAGTTGTGGAGTATAAAAGAGGCATGTGAAGAAAATTTTGAAGATAGCTTAAGAAAAGTAGCAACAATGGGATATGATGGTGTAGAATTTGCAGGTTACTATGGTTTAGAAGCGACGACATTAAAAGCATTACTGGACGAGAATGAATTGCAGGTAGCAGCATCTCATATTTCTTATGATGCTTTAAAGAATAATTTTGAAGAGGTAATTGCCTATGAGAAAACTATTGGTAATCAGAATATAGTTGTACCATTTCTACAAGCGGATAGTCTCGATGAATGGTATACATATTTTGATAATCTTAAGGTGTGGCAAGAAGAAATAACAGCGCAAGGAATGAACTTGTTCTATCATAATCATGCGCATGAATTCACTCAAATACAAGGCAAAGATATGATGAAAGAAATGCTTATTGCTGTTCCAAATCTACTTGTTGAACTTGATACATATTGGGTCAAGTATGCCGGAGTAGATGTATTAAATTGGTTAAAAGATCACCAGATATCAGTGAGATTATTGCATATAAAAGAAATGTTAGAAACAGCGAATGGCTATGAGAGTACTGAAATCGGAAACGGAATAATGCCAATTGAAGACTTAATTGATTTTGCGAAAAAGCTACATTTAGAGTGGTTGATTATTGAACAAGAAGCTTTTCAAAATTATAAGCCCATGGAAAGTGCTCAGGTCAATATTAAACAGTTAAGTAAAATAATCTGATTTGTTCTGAAATATATTTATGCCTGATTAGTGACTGAGTAAAAATATCATATAGATTCGGCACATATATATGACTAATTTCTTTAGTATGAGAAGATGTAGATTGTAATAACAGAGCCATTAAATACAGTTATAATAGCGCTTGTATTCCATTAGACACACGTTAGTATGTTTTTTTACTGGCTTGTGATTGATTATGCAGAAAAAACTAAACATTTACGAAATATTTGGCTTTTACTAAAAGTCTACTTATTTGATTATTGTTTAGGTTTTTTGTTTAAATCAAGAAGGCGAGGATCTGCAAGTTGTTAAGCACAAACTACTCTAAGACCAGAAGTTATTGTGATGGGCAGCGATATAGGCTTCCAGAAGAAAAAAGTTTGAATTGCTATATAAAGATAAAGAATAATAAATATTCCAGTTAACAGATCAAATGGCTAGTAACGCAGCGAATTAGCTGAAAAGCGATTGCAACAGACATTTCATCTCTATTCATTGTTTAGAATAGCTTAGGTGCTAAATACGAATTGATTAAAGGTGAAGAAGGTGAATGGAGCGTTAATGGTGATTACCGTATTGACAATTTGAATTAACATCTTAAACAGGTAAGAGAAGCCCTTAAATATGATGAAGAGGTTAGAGGATATACATCAAGCGGTTGCATAGATTTGGTAAGTGCTTCGATTACTCAAATGATTAAAAGATATGGTTTTATTTATATTGGTAGAAATGATGATGAATCTGATTCGCTAACTAGCTATAAGAAAAAATCATTACAATCTTACAAAAAAATTGAATGCTTAAAGGGACAATACTTATCATCAAGAAAGTATTTTAATATTAGTCACACGTTAAAGTTAGTTGAAAAGTCAACTAATCGTAATATTCTTTTCAAAAACAGCAAAAAATATTAAAGTTTAGTTATAATTTTGTATTTAATAAAGTATAATAGAAAAGAACATTGGTTTACTATTCGTAAAAAATATTAATAGGATAAAATTCAACAGTAAAGGGGCTATCAGATGAAAAAAGTATTAATAATATGTGCAGCGGGAATTTCTTCTTTTTTAATGGCGAAGAAAGCATCCGAATACTTCCAATCAAGTGGAGAGGAAACGGTTGTTAATGCAGCTAGTGTGATGGCTGGTGCTAAAGCTATCAGCGGAGATGAGCACGATATCTATTTGGTTAGCCCACAAACTCGTCAATATTTTGATGAATTATCAAAATCAGCACTTAAAAAAAATAAATCAATCGAATTGTTACCGGCACAAGCCTATGTACCAAACGAAAATGGTATTGAGATTCTATGTGCATTAATACAAAAAATATCTTAAAGAAAACAACACGCATGTCTCTGTGACACGCGTGTTGTTCTATTATAGCATTAAGGTAAGTAAATGTACTCTAATGCAGGGGCAATGTTTTTGGCCATCCAAACAATACTTTGAAACTGGTCATGTTTGCTCGCAATATTGGGTAAACGTACGAATTCTTCAAAATTTTGTTTTTTATGAAATTTCAAACTCTTAATATTAGTTTCAACGATTGAGGAAATAATGTAACGAAGACCACTCGAAATTAACAAAGCCTCCATATGATCATACATTAATTTTCCTACGCCGCGAATACTTGTCTTATCGGAAACGTAGATACTTAACATACAAGCATTATTGAAACCATAATCATAAAAATGATTTACATAAACAAAGCCAATTACTTCGTTATCAGCCTCAGCAACTAAAAAAGGGTAGTTTTCAGTAACTTGAGTTATTCTATTTTCGAGTGTTTCGATGGAGGGGACGATGGTATCCAAATTAAATACCGTTTCCAATATATACGGCATATAAATCTCCTGAATTTTGCTGGCGTCTTTGAGTTCTGCGTTTCTAATTGTTGCTATTTGAGTTGTTGTAGTTGCTGTTGTGATAACCAATGTAAACCCTCCTTTTTCAGATTGTATTCCAAAAACAATTATAAATAAGTTAGTTTTTTAATCAATAGTTTTATGTAAATATTTTGTAAAAAAAAGGGATAATACGTTAATTTTAAGTAAATTATTTTGTCTGATTATTGCGTTAATACTTTTCAATAAAAAAAGCCTATGTTATAGGGGATTCCTACAACAAAGACTTTTAATATATTCTATTCAAAAGGCAATTTTTCTGTCCAGCCAAGGTCGTCTCTAATTGCAATTAACTCTTTCTGAACACCTTCATTCAATGGCAAGCCAGTTTCTTTGCGTTCTTGCCAGATTAAGAATTCTTTTTCGCCTGCAGTATAAATTCTCTCTTCTCCAGGCGCAAGTTCTGAAGCTCTTAATTCTCTAAGAATGTCACCAGCTGTTTTCTTAAAGCTTTCTAAGCCAACAAAAGCTTCTGTATCAATTGCGATGAAGAAATGACCTAAATGGAATTTTTGCTTTTCACCTGTCTCGCTTATACCAGATAGCATTCTCAAGAAATTACCTTGTTGAAGAGCGGCTGATAAAACTTCCACAAAAGTAGCAAATCCATAACCTTTGTAGCCTGCGAGTTCCTCACCAATTCCACCTAAAGGCGCTAAAGCAGCTTCGCCATTTACTAAAGCTTCCAATATGGCTGGAGAATCAGTCATTGCAGAGCCGTCGCGACCAATAACCATACCTTCTGGAGTATCTTGTCCTACCCGAGCGAAATATTCTATTTTGCCGCGTTGACTAATTGACGTTGCACAATCCAAATTGAAAGGAAATTCTTCATCTGTGGGAAAACCAAGCGTTAATGGATTAGTCCCAAGCATATTTTCTACACCAAAAGTTGGCGCGATAGATGGGCGTGCATTAGTTCCCGTCATACCAATACAACCTGCTTTGGCTGCCATGTCTGTATAATAACCAGCTATTCCGTAATGGGTTGAATTTCGAACAGCAACCATCCCCATACCAAATTCTTTAGCCTTATCAATAGCCATTTGCATTGCTTTTGTTCCAATAACTTGTCCCATACCATCATGACCATCGACTACCGCGGTTGTCGCAGTTTCGCGAATTATTTCAAAATTAGTTACAGGAGACTGGATACCATCTCTTAATCTATCAAGATAAATCGGCTTAAAACGGTTGACCCCGTGTGATTCTATTCCTTTTTTATCCGATGCTAAAAGTACATCTGTACAGATTGCGGCATCATCCTCTGGAATCCCATATGCTACAAAAACCTTGGTAACAAAATCTTTAACCCATGACCATTCAACGTTAAATGTTTGACTCAACTGAATACCTCCTAATTTGTAATGAAATCGCTTTCTATATTGTAAGATTAGCATACTTGTGGTGGGATAACAATAAGTATTTGAAATTTCAATTGTTATAATTCGAAATTAATAACAAACACAAAATAGACTTTCTACAATTGTAGAAAGTCCTAATATAATAATAGCTATATAATAATGATGATTTTTTTATTTTTCTAGTGGTGCAATATTAATTGAAACGGCACCAGTCCCTCCATGTGTTCCTAGAACTGGTGTGATAAAACCAATTCGAATGGATGCTTTAGGATATGTAACTAATAATTGATCACGCAAAAGCTCTGCATCTTTAGGAGCACCTGTGTGACCGACAGTAATATATGCGTTGTCTGGGTATTGCTCAATGTGCTCACAAGCTAGAGTATATAAACGATTCAAAGCTTTCTTCATCGAACGTACTTTTTCAGAGACAATGACTTCACCATTAGATTCATGACTGATTGTGATAAGTGGTTTAATGCTTAATAAATTCCCAATCATTCCGCTAAAAGAACTTAAGCGTCCACCTTTAACTAAGTTGTCTAAAGTTGCTGGCATAAAGTAAAAAGCTGATTGTTTTAACGCTGAATCTATTTTAGATAAAATATCCTCTGACGATAAATCCTTTTGAGTCAAAGTTAGAAGGTTTTTAGTGATTCCCTCCATAACAAACGATGTCAACTCTGAATCTATCAAGTGAATCGACAAACGATCCGTAAATTCTTGAGAAACAGAGTGTACAGTTTGGTATGTCCCACTTATTTTACTCGATAAGAATAAACCAAAAACAGTGTCATATCCCTCTGCAAGAATACGTTCAAACACATCATAGGCCTGTTGTGGCTCTGGTTGTGATGATTTAGGGAGAACACTCTCCTGATCCATACGATCATAAAATTCTTGAGTTAATTTTTCATTTGGTGTGTCCACATAAACTGTACCATCTTCGAAAATTGTACTCAGAAATATTTGAAATACGTTTGGATTATCCGTTACTTCTTTAGATAAACCAGCAGTACTATCCACAATAATTGCGGCTTTCATTATAATCTTCCTTTCAATCTAAAGTTATTATGGAGATAGCTTATAATTAATTCATAGAAAATGCAACTTTTGCTCTTATAAGCCAATACTATAGGAAAAAGACACAAACTTAAGTCTGTGTCTTAAATAATGCTATTTGATGGCGCCTTCAACCATACCTTTCATAATATGTTTTTGGGCAAATATGAACAGAATGACAACAGGGGCAATGACCATTAATGAAGAAGTAAGAATCATATCCCATTGTTTCGTATATGAACCAGCAAAGTTTGCGACAGCAATCGGTAAGGTTTGGATATCATTTCCAACACCAAGTAGAAGCAATGGTAGTAAGTAATCGTTCCAAATCCAAATACCATTTAAAATTAAAATAGTCACAGTAATCGGTTTTAATAACGGTAGGACAATATAAAAGAAAGTTTGCATTTTATTTGCTCCGTCGATTTCAGCTGCCTCTTCAATCTCAATGGGCACAGATTTAATGAAGCCATGGAACATGAAGACTGACATCCCCATTCCAAAACCAGCATATGCTAAGAATACCCCCCAATAGGATCTCAATAAATTAAAACCAAATAAAGGTTGTGTTACGTGCTCTTGTAAAGTTCTAAACCATGAAATCAGTGGGTACATTACCACTTGAAATGGAATAACCATTGAAGCGACAAACATTAGAAAAATAAAGTTAGACGCTTTTGATTTACGACGAACAAGCCCCCAGGCAGCTAATGATGAAATTAATGTGATAACTAACAGTGAAACTACCGTAATGATAATTGATGATATAAAACTTTCAGCATAATTAATTGAAGGATTGTTCCATATTGAAACAATATTTTCAATGAATATTCCCCAATCTTGAGGTAAAGATAACGGATTTAATAAAATTTCACGTGAAGATTTCGCTGAGTTAATTAAAATCAGGAAAAAAGGACTGATGAAAAGTATGAAAGCTAAAATTGCGACAATTTCTAATGCAAATAGACCACTTTTTCTGGATTTCATTACATTTCAACCTCTCGTCTTTTAGTAATTGTTGTTTGAGTTAAACTAATGATAACTAAGATTACAAAAAGGATAACTGCTCTCGCTTGACCGCGTGCCAATTGATTTTCGACAGAAGCCGTATTATAGATGTTCATTGTGATGAATTCTGTTCCTTTTATTGCTTGACCTTGCCACATAATCGAAGGACCACCACCAGTTAACGACACGTTAACATCATAAATTTTAAACGAGTTATTAATGGTTAAGAATAGTGAAACTGTAAAGGATGACATAACCATAGGAATAGTAATGTGGCGTAGTTTATACCACCAGTTAGCACCATCTAATGAAGCTGATTCGTAAAGTGATTCGGGAACACTCTGTAAGCCAGCAAAGTAAATCATCATAATATAACCCGCATATTGCCATGTGTTTGTCATGACTAAAGCAGACATTGCCAAATTAGGTTTGCCTAAGAACAAGTTTGTCATGAGCCATTCACTACCAATGGCATCACCCAAAGAAGGGAACACTTGATTGTAAATAAATTGCCAAATATATCCTAGTACAAGACCACCAATTAGGTTTGGTAAAAAGAATCCAGCACGATATAGATTTCGACCCTTTATTGAACTAGAAACTAAAAGGGCGAGACTAAATGAAACGATGTTGATGACGATGACATTAATAATGGCAAATAAGAATGTAATCATTAATGAATACTGGAATCTTGTGTCAGTTAAACTTTGAATATAATTGTGGAAACCAATAAAGTTTGTTTCTGATTGTGTAACACCACCCCAATCAGTAAATGAATAATACACACCTAGACCGAATGGTATTGCAATAACCAATAGGAATATAAACACTGCCGGTGTAACTAAAAAGAAAAAGTTACGTGTATCACGGCTTGTACGATTAAATTTTTTAGGAGCTTTTGTAGCCATAGGAATCTTCCTCTCTAAGAATAAAAAGCAGCTGACTAGGAAACCCAGTTAGCTGCTTTTCGTAAACCGAGTAAATTAATTGCCTAATAACTCAGGAACTTTTGCAATTTCTGTAGTCATTAACTCGATGAACTGAGCTTTGTCAATATTACCTTGAGCAAATTGTCCGTAAATTGGCCCTAGATTGTTCATACCAAATCCGTCTGGCATGTAATAAGTATTGTCAAATGAATAAACAGTTTTTTCTGCAGCAATCCAGTCAGCTAAAAATGCAGATAGGGGAGCAGCGGGTGTTTCTTCAGTAGAAGAGAATGGAGAAATCATATTCGCTTGATTTACCATGTAGTCTTGCCCCTCTGGTGTAGCTACCATATCTTCAAAGAATTTGTTAATTGAATCTAATGCTCCAGTGTCTTTATTGACAACATAGTAAGAAGGTGCTCCGATAAATAAACCTTCACCATCAAATTCGCTAGAAATTTGATAAGGGATAAAGCCCATTGCAAAGTCAGCTTCTAATTCAGCTAAGTTAGGATCTTTCCAGTTACCTTGGTGTAAGAATGCAGTTTGACCTGTGGCAAAAGCAATATCCATGTCATCTTGCGTTCCAACAGTTAGCATTTGAGGATCAGTGTAATTAAATAATAACTCTACCCAATCAGCGTAACCAGCCATACGTTCAGCATCTGTTTCACCAGCCACAACTTGCTCTGTAACAGTACGATCACCATTTGCTAGACCGCTACCAAGGTAAGCGTTGAAATCGTGGTTACCCATGATCCAAGTTTCACCTTCCATCGTAGCGTTAGCTACAACCGAAATTAAACCTAATTCTTCTTTTTTAGCATCTAAATCAGCGAAAGCAGCAGCTAAAGTTTCAAATGAAGTTAAAGATTCTGGATCAATTCCAGCTTCTGCTAATAAATCAGCATTATAAGCTAAACCGTAACCTTCAACAGATACTGGGAAACCAAACACTTCATCGTTTTGAATAAATTCAAATTCAGTTTGGTCTACCCATTCGCCTGAGATAGGTTGTAACATATCAGCCCATAAATCGAATCCGCTTTGGCCTTCAATTACGAATACATCTGGGCCTTCCCCAGCAGTAAAATCAGCCTTTAATTGATCGCCTAATGAACATGCACCTGAACAGACTTTAATATTAACATTTACACCATTTGCTTCACCCCATGCAGCAGCATAAGAAGTCAAAGCTTCTTGAGTTTCACTTTTGTTTGAATAAAGCGTGAAAGAGTTTGGATCATCGGAAGCAGCTTGAGCAGTAGTACCTCCAATAGTTGCTAATAAACCAGCGGACAATGCGACTTTAGTTAATTTGTTCAACCATTTTGACATCAAAAATTCCTCCTTGAAATTATATTCCTTAACTATTTACAACTATATTATAACTTAACGATTAAATTATGCAATCGTTTTCTTGATAATTGTTACCGCTAACAAAAAAAGGATAATTAGTGCATAATCGCTTTAATAAGGCGTTTTATGTCGTTTAAATATTTTTAACGTAAATAAACTTGACATTGATATTAATTCGAGATATAATAGATTTAATTCGAGATATCAGACTTTGGATAAATAAAAAAACATTCAAATAAGTAGTTGGCAAATCAATTTATCCAAGATATAGTTAATACGAAATCGAGATAAAATGAGAGGAGGGAATGTAGTGGATCGTACAAAAGAATCTTTAAATTTATTCATTGCAATTATGAGAACCAATAACGCACTCAGTCAAATAGCAAAATCAGATGCAGCTTCAATTGGACTAAACGTAACAGAATTCGCTGTTTTAGAACTACTGTATAATAGAGGAGAACAGCCTATTCAAAGAATTGGTGAGAGAATTCTAATCGCAAGTAGTAGTACTACATATGTAGTCGATAAATTATGCGATAAAGGTTTAATCGAAAGACGCCCAGATACAAAGGATCGTCGAGTAACTTATGCATCAATTACCGAAGCTGGTAAAGAAGTAATGGATGGAGTATTCCCTAAACACTCAGAGCATATTAGTAATATGTTTGCAACGCTTAGTGAAGACGAGTTAGCACAATTAAAAGCAACACTAGCTAAAATTAGCCGTCATGGCTAATTTTAAATTCAAAACATTTACCTCGAATTCGAGATAAAGAAAAATATAAAGAAAGTTGGAATAAATTATGACACAAGAATTAATAGGAATTCACCATGTAACTGCAATGACGAACGATGCTGAACGCAATTATGAATTTATCACTAATATACTAGGAATGCGTTTGGTAAAGAAAACTGTCAATCAAGATGACATTCATACTTACCATACATTTTTCGCAGATGATTTTGGAACACCAGGTACTGATTTAACATTTTTTGATTTTCCTAATAATCCCAAAGGAATTAACGGTACCAATTCAATCAGTCGTATTGGGTTAAGAGTACCAAACGACGAAGCGTTGAATTATTATTTAAATCGTTTTGAAGAATATAATGTGAAACATGAAGGCATTCAAGATTTATTTGGTAAGAAAGTATTGCCGTTTGAAGAAGAAGATGGTCAAACTTATCAACTAATATCTGATGAAAATAATACCGGCGTAGCGCCAGGACATGCATGGAAAAATGGACCAGTACCTGAAGAATTTGCAATCAATGGTTTAGGACCCATTGAAATTACTGTAAGTTATTTTGAAGATTTTAAACAGTTAATGCAAGTTATCTATAATATGAAGTTAGTTATTGACGAAGAAGATGTTGCTGTTTTAGAGCAAGGTGAGGGTGGTAACGGAGGACAATTAATTCTACGACGTAATGAAGCAGGCCCCGTTGG
Organism: Fundicoccus ignavus; assembly: GCF_009659375.1. GTDB lineage: Bacteria > Bacillota > Bacilli > Lactobacillales > Aerococcaceae > Fundicoccus > Fundicoccus ignavus. The sequence continues at coordinate 20,071 of NZ_WJQT01000022.1, read as the reverse complement.
ACAACAAGGTTATGGACAAGTTCACCATGTATCATTTAGAGTAGCAGATCACGAGGCGATTAAAGCTTGGGAAGCAAAATATAATGAACTTGGAATTAGACATTCTGGTTGGGTAGACCGATTCTTCTTTGAAGCACTATATACTAGAATTGGGCATATACTAATCGAATTATCAACAGATGGTCCTGGATTTATGGGAGATGAACCATATGAAACATTAGGCGAGAGTTTATCTTTACCACCATTTTTAGAAAACAAACGAGCAGAAATTGAATCAGAGATTCGTCCGTTCGATACGAGTCGCGAACACTAATGATTAGTTACATAGATAGGAAAGGGTTATAATGGAAGCAATTAATAAAATACATCATATATCAGCAATTGTAGGGAATCCGGTAGAAACAGTTGAATTTTATCGCGATATTTTGGGACTTAAATTTGTTAAAAGAACAGTCAATTTTGATGATCCAGGCGTCTATCATTTATACTTTGGTGATGATGATGCCACTCCTGGAACAATTATTACTTTTTTTAACTGGGTGAATGCCTATGAAGGGCGAGTAGGTAGTGGGCAAGTTGGACGAATTGCTTTCAGAATTCCTAAAGGTTCTCTAGATTATTGGAAAACTTATTTAGAAAAAAAACAAATCGATGTACGTTTAACAGGTTTGTTCAATGGTGCAACTTTAGAATTCACGGATTATCATGGCTTGGCATTAGCATTAGTGGAAGGTACAGAAGAAGCAGATAATCATAAAATTATAGGTTTTCATGGATCTATGTTACTTTCAAGCAAACCAGATGTCACATTAAGAACATTAACGGATGATATGGGCTTAGTTGTAACGGACACTACGGATTATTATTACCACCTAGAAACAATTGGCGCAGAACGTCATCATTTGATTATTCCACGTCAACCATTGCGTAATGGACGTTGGGGAGTAGGGACCGTTCATCATATTGCTTGGAGTGTGCCTAACAAAGAAGTTCACCGCGAATGGCAAGAGGATCTTTATAACAAAGGTTATGCTGTTACGGAAATTAAACCTCGCCATTACTTTGATGCCATCTATTTAAAAGAAAAAGGTGATATTATATTTGAGTATGCAACAGATACACCAGGTTTCTTTATTGATGAGACAAAAGAAGAAGCAGGAAGTTCTTTGATGTTGCCGCCATGGTATGAAGCTCATCGAGCAGAGTATGAAGCGGCATTGCCGGAACTAAATGTTTAGTTTATGAAAAGAGGTTATGAGTATGTTTAGTTATAAACCCGAAGAATTAACAGCTAAAGATAAATATAAGATAATGATAGGCTCAGTAATTCCGCGACCAATTGCGCTAGTTTCATCACTTTCAAAAGATGAAGTCATTAATCTAGCTCCGTTCAGTTATTTTAATATGGTCACGTATCGTCCGCCCATCTTATCTGTTGCAGTTCAGAGGGTAGCGGGGCAAATGAAGGATACGGCTAGAAACATACTTGAAACTAAGCAAGCTGTCATACATGTAGTCAGTCAACATAATGTTGAACAAGCCAACCTTGCCTCTGCACCATTAGATCCAGACACAAGTGAACTCTCAATTGCAAATTTCACTCTTGCTCCTTCAAAAGTAATTAATGTACCAGGCGTAAACGAAGCTAAAGTAAGATTTGAAACTGAATTATATCATCATGTTGTCATCGAAGAAGAAGATATACCCACTGCTGACTTATTATTACTAAAAGTAGTGCACTATCATTTAGATAGTGAAGTTTATAATCCAAATACTGGTTATATTGATGCAGATAAATTAGCTGCAGTTAGCCGTTTAGCAGGAAATGACTATGCCGAAATAGGTAAAACGTTTGAATTAATCAGACCAAATCAATAAAAGGAGCCTTTAAAATGACTTATACAATTAAACAAGGACATAATAAGTTTTATATTGGAAATGATGAGAATAGTATTCGAGCAGAGATGACGTTTGTTCCTACAGGTGAAACTAAAATAATTGTTGATCATACTGTGGTTGGAGATGAATTTCGAGGACAAGGTGTAGGGGATATTCTGTTAGATAAAACGGTAGCGTATGCTAGAGAGAATGGTTTGAAAATTATTCCATTATGTCCGTTTGTAAAAGCAAGAATTGAAAAGTTTCCAGATAAATACAAGGATATTTTAGGTTAATCAATAGTAAAAAGGAGTTAGATTCATGAAATATATTTATAATCCCGGTAAAGAAGGAATGCCAATATTTATTACTTTGCATGGGACTGGCGGTGACGAGACTAACCTTTTACCTGTTGCTGAAGTGTTAAATCCTGATTTTGGCGCGATTGGTATTAGAGGTAATGTAATAGAGAACGGGATGAATCGCTATTTCAAGCGCAAGGCAGAAGGCGTATATGATATGGAAGATTTAGCAATTCGTGGTCAAGAATTAAAGAAATTTATTCTTGAACTTGCGGATAAATATAACTTTTCTACAGAACAAGTTATATTATTAGGTTTCTCCAACGGATCAAACATCGCCATTAATCTATTATTACAGGATGATAATCCGTTTAAATACGCAATGTTATTAGCGCCAATGTACCCTGTTGAAATAGAAGAAAGCAAAGATTTGAGCAACTTAGAAATCTTTCTTTCAATGGGAGAACATGATCCAATTGTTCCATTAAGTGAAAGCGAACGTGTCATCAATATCTTTAAAAATCAAGGAGCAACTGTTCAAGGATTATGGGTGAATAGTCATGAAATTAATCCTCAGGTTATTCTCGCAGGTAAAAATTGGTTAAAAGAGTTAAAGCTAAATCCATAATTTAAGCATAATTAAACTGGAATACACTATAATTAGTGTGTTTCAGTTTTTTTATAGTATAAGAGATTATAATCTTTATGCTGATTTACCAAGCTTTGTACTTCGCTCAGCTGATTGTTTTCCAAGGCGGAGGTCGCTTCCAAAGCTTCACTGACGTTCGTGCTTTTAACGCTCAAGGGGTTAGGTTCCGTCTAATTTGCTTTACTCCTAATAAGCCGATTATCCTTCGGACCGTTCTGGAAAACAAGACGTTGAGCTACTTTTAGTATTTCAATAAAAGTATCGTTGTATTTTAAGATAAATCTGCTAAACCGAATTTAATGGTCTTGAACTCGTCTGAGGATTTATATAGAAGATTTAAGTTGTGAGCACTTAAGCGTCGCTTTACGGTTTAAAAAGAATTATTAAAAAAGAAATTCAAATTTTTTAAATTTTGAAAACTTATTAGTTTTAGATGAGAAAACATTATGATATCATGAGATAAATTAGTAAGAGGATTAGTCAGAAAGGAAGATTCGATGCGCTTGAACTTAATTAATGTGAAATCAGAAATTAGTCCGTTAAAAACGGTTGTATTGCATCGACCAGGTAAGGAATTGGAAAACTTAATTCCTGATGATTTAAATGAATTATTATTTGATGACATCCCATTTCTAGAAGATGCTCAATCAGAGCATGATGCATTTACTAAACTCCTAGAAGACGTTGGTGTAGAAGTTTTATTTTTAGATCAATTGGTAGCTGAAGCGATTGATGCAAGCAATGTACGAGAACAATTTATAAAAGAATGGCTTTCAGAAGCTAGTGTCAATAATAAAGTAAACGAAGACCAAATAGTTTCTATTTTAATGAATATAACGGATACTAAGCAAATGGTTAATAAAACGATGGAAGGCTTCAGACGAACCGAGATAAGCACAAGCAATCGAGAGCGATTACCTGCATATTTTATTGTGAACCCTATGCCGAATCTGTATTTTACTCGCGATCCTTTTGCATCACTGGGTAACGGTATAGTAGTTAGTCGTATGTTTTCAGAAACACGAAGGAGAGAGACAATTTATGGTGACTATATTTTTAGATATCATCCTCGCTTTGTTTCTGATGATCTTCCGAAGTATTATAGTCGAAATGAAAAAGCATCAATAGAAGGTGGGGACATTTTGGTGCTATCGGAAGAAGTATTAGCAATCGGACTATCTCAAAGAACTGAATTGGCAAGTGTTCGTACCCTCGCAAAAGAATTATTTAGTAAAAGCTCTTTTAGAAAAATTATTCTGTTCGAAATAAGTGATAAGCGTCAGTTTATGCATTTAGATACTGTATTTACAATGGTTGATGTCAATAAGTTTGTTATTCATCCGGAAATAGAAGAGAATTTAAAATTGTATTTGCTAGAATATTCATCTGAATCGGAATTGAAGCGGTTAGATGAATCAAAATTAGAAGACATATTGGAAGAGTTGTTAAATGTATCGAATATTTCCTTGATACGTGCTGGTGGCAATGATGAGATTGCTGCAATGCGCGAACAATGGAATGACGGGGCTAATATGTTAGCAATAGCACCAGGGGAAGTAGTTGTTTACCATCGTAATGTTGTGACTAATCAAAAATTAATAGAGGCAGGTATAAAATTGCATATTTTGAAATGCAGTGAATTAGTACGTGGACGCGGAGGTCCACGCTGCATGAGTATGCCATTATGGAGAAATTAAATAATTAGGAGATGTGATAAGATGTTTCAAGGTCGTAACTTTATAAAAATTCAAGACTTTAGCCAGAAAGAAATCGAATATTTAATTGATTTTGCAATTCATTTAAAAAAATTAAAAGAATCTAGAATTCCGCATGAATATTTAAAAGGACAGAATATAGCGCTATTGTTTGATAAAACATCTACTCGTACCCGTGCTTCGTTTGTAGTAGCAGCTAATGATTTGGGTGCTAAAGTAGAATTTTTAGGCCCCAGTGATATTCAATTAGGAAAAAAAGAAACAGTTAAGGACAGCGCAGTAGTTTTTGGTAGTATGTTTGATGGAATAGAATACCGTGTTTCAAGTCAAAGTGATGTAGAAGAAATGGCTGAGTTTGCTGGTGTACCTGTATGGAATGGTATGACAGATCTATGGCATCCGATGCAGATGCTTGCCGATTATATGACCATTAAAGAAGAATTTGGGAAATTATCAGGTCTAAAACTTACTTATGTGGGAGATGGGCGTAATAATGTAGCGCGAAGTTTATTAATCACGGGTGCATTATTAGGAGTTAATGTTTCAATAGCAAGCCCAGAAGAGTTGTTCCCTAGCGAAGACGTAGTAGAGGAAGCATTAGAATTGGCTTCAGTGTCGGGTGCAATTATTGAAATAACAACGAATGCAAGCAAAGCTGTCACAAATGCGAATGTAATTTATACAGACGTTTGGGTGTCAATGGGTGAAGAAAGTCAATTTGAAGAAAGAATTCGCTTATTAAAACCATACCAAGTTAATCGAGCGTTGATTGAGAAAGCGAGTGACCATGTTATCTTTATGCACTGTTTACCTGCTTTCCATGACAATAAAACAACCATTTCTCAAATGACATTGACCCAATATGGTTTGGCAGAGATGGAAGCAACAGATGAAGTCTTTAATGGGACTTGGGCAAGACAATTCCCCCAAGCAGAAAATAGATTGCATACAGCAAAAGCAGTAATGGCTGCTACAAATGGAAATTTATTCATACCAACAATTGATTAGTAATGAGAGGATCTTGAAAATGAGGACAGTGCTTTATGGTGGTATTACACACAATCATTCAGTTCCAGTAATTGTGAGTGAAAAAGGCCTAGTTTATATTGGCTCGTTTAACGAATCGCTACAAGAAGCTAAATTATTTGTTGATAGTAAAGGTTTGTTTACGTTTCAAGAGAAATCACCTTTACTTAATCGAGCATTAGAAGAACTTGATGAGTATTTGGATGGAATAAGAAATGAATTTAGTACCGCGATTGATTTTCAATGGGGTACTCCTTTTCAACAATTGGTGTGGTCTGAATTATTAAAAGTACCATATGGCAATTCAAGTAATTATTCTGAAATCGCGATAGCTATCGGTCGTCCTAAGGCAGTTCGTGCTGTTGGGACAGCAATTGGTAATAATCCTATCTCGATTATAGTGCCTTGTCATCGAATTTTAACGAAAAGTGGTCACTTAGGTGGCTATAGCGGAGGCCTTTCGATGAAAGAGACTTTATTAAAAACAGAAAGTATTTCTTATAAAGCCTGAGGAATAAGCAGTGAGCTGAAAATGCTTGCTGCTTTTTTTAAAATAAAGGTTTATAAGTTTTATACTGAGAAATCAACTTTGATATGCTCAGTTTATTGTTTTCAAGGTGGTGGTCGCTTTGCACATAGTCAGAGCAAGCTACGCCGATTGCGATTTATACCACTTTGGCAACTCTTCACAGGGAGCTACGCATGTTCAACTAAAATACACGATTAACATTAAGCAAAGAAGCCAAAATATTCTAAAAGAGCTTCGGACAAAGTGCGATTTTTTTATGCGCTTTTCTTTCGAAATATAAAGAAACAAAACTTTAATTATTTAAACCACTGTATTCAAATTGAATATGATAAACTAGAGAAGTATTAAACAAGTAAAGGATTGTTTCGATGAAAGAAAAATTACCTATCAGTTTTTATTTTAAATTGATGTTTATTATCATAACTTTAATGTATGCTTACATAACTCATAGACCTTTAATTGATGCAACTTTAATGAATGAAAATTTATCAGCGATGGAATCCGTGAATGTAATTTTGCAAGGTGTATTGGGAATGGAAGGAAGCTCGAGTCAAGATAAACCATTAGTAAGCCCACTAGACCTTGTATCAAAACCAGGTAATACTGAACCTCAATTGATTTCAGAAGAAATAAAAAGCTTAGCGAATTACCAAATTGCAGCTGAACGAGCTAATCAGTTTAATCAACAGTTTGATGGTGAAGCTTTAAATTATTTACTGAATGAAAGAATCAATACTTATCGAAGTGATATAAACGCTTCGACTATGGGAGTTGGGCACCATTTACAAGAAGGAACTTGGAACCGTACAGAAGAACTTAGTTTATATCATTATCTAGGCTCATCTACAATTGAAGGAACTGCTTTTTATAGCTTATTTCCTGAGATACCTGAATCGCAATATCGCTTAGGAGAAAATCTATACGAATTATACATTGCGGCTGATGATATTCATTTAGAAACTTGGTCCAATCCTGACATATTAGCTGATTATGTTTATAGTATCTTTCAAGATAGTTTGGAATCCGATCTTTATCAAACTTACCAAAGCGCGTATGCTTGGGTTCAAGCAGAAGCAAGTGACTATAATGTTTCAGAGACGGCCTATGTTCGGCTTGTAGTTGTTTTGATATTAGATACGAATCTCAACTAAATCATTAAAAAAGGAGAATATTATGTTAAAAAAAATCGCTAAAACAACAGCAAAAATTGGACTCGCAACTATCGGAGGATTAGCTGTTTATAATACAAAGTATAATAAGAAGTATCCCCTAGTGAACGAAAATCACGCTGAACAACCACTGAGTTTGGAGGGGGAGATTGCTAATATCGATTGGATAGTTGAAGAGAATTATACGGAAATGATGACAAATAAAGTAGAACCTTTCTTAAAGAAAAGAGTAGAGGTAGGCAGATTAGACCGAGGCGACTATACATTAGCTTATGAAAAATTTTTACTCCCACATCCAATCGCAAATGTTATTATTGTTCACGGTTTTAATGAGTATAAAGAGAAGTTTCATGAAGTTGTTTATTACTTTTTACAAAAAAATATTCAAGTTTTTATCTATGATCAAAGAGGGCACGGAATGTCTAAATTATCCGAACAACAGACTCAGATTGATTCACAGAATTTTAATGAATATGTTTTAGACTTGAAAGCTATGATTGATGAAGTCGTTAAACCTTCGATTTTGAAAGAAGATAAATTATTTATTTTCTCACATTCAATGGGTGGTGCTGTGACAACTTCTTTTATTGAGCAATTTGAGGGAATGGTAGATGGTGTTATTTTAAATACGCCAATGTTTTTAATAGATACTGGAAAAGTTCCGCGTTCTTTTACTTATCTGTTTAGTAAACAAATGGCAAAACTAGGTTGGGGTCGGGAATACATCCCAACAACTGAAGCATTTGATAGTGAAAGACATACGCACTATGATAATGAAATAGAAAACTCAATTTCTAATTCACAAATTCGAGAAGCTTACCATCATGATGTAAACGTTCGTTTGCACAAAGTACCAACTAGAGGTGGCAGTTTCAATTGGCTAAAAACAGCATTTGATACAACGCACGCGATTCTAAAACCAGACAGATTGAAACGTATTAAACAGCCGGTTTTATTAATAAGAGCTGGGCGTGACACGATGGTTCAAAAAGAAGGGATATTTACAGCCGCAACTTATTTACCAAACGTAGAACAGATTCTAATTGCTGAAAGTAAGCATCAAACTTATCTTGATCATGATCCGGAATTGAAGATTTACATAAGTAAAGTATTAGAATTTATTCAACAAAACGCATAATAACGCCAAAAAATAAAACACGACGATAAGTTACTGCATTTGTCAACTTATCGTCGTGTTTTTGCTTACTTTTATATTGTTTGGTATCCAATAATTAAACCTTTTCTTTGAGCATAAAAACTACATAAGCCACTCATTTGTAGAATTGTAATCTCAGTCTGTGGAAACTTTTCTAGAAGTGCTGCTTTTACAGCTTCGGCTGTTTCAAGGTTCGCTGCGTGAGTAATTTCTAAATCGCCACCGCGATAACCATTTGAAACAAGTTCATCAATTAAAGTGCGCATTGCACGTTTGTTACCTTTTGATTTGTGCGCCAGCTCAATTCTACCTTCATCAGTTCGACGGCCAACCAGTCGAATGCCTAGTAAACCAATCATTTGACCAACAATTTTATTTACTCGTCCATTTTTTACTAAGTTGTCAACCGACTCTAGCAAAAATGCAACGGTTGTATTAGCGTGGTAGGCTTTTAGTTGACTCACTAATTCATCAAACTCTAAACCTTGATTAGCTAATTCAGCTGCTTTGCGTACTAAAAGGTTCATTTCAGCCCCAGCTGAAAGAGAATCGAAAACAAAAATATTTGCATCAGGATTATTTTCTAGGATTAGATCTCGGCCTAAAGAAGCACTATTATAGCTACCAGATAAGTTGGAAGATAATGTAAATACTATAACATTATCTGCGCCTTTATATGTCTCAGCATATGCATTTGGAGCGGGGCATGCGCTTGATGACGCACTTGCTTCACCTTCCATTGCATCCATTAAAGAACCAAGGTCAACATTTTCGTCATCGACGTAAACTTTATTACCAATGTTGAGCATCAATGGCACGGATTCAAATGCCACATCATCATTTAAATGATCAATTTTTCTGATATCAGATCCTGAATCAGTCACTATTTTCCATTTCATATTTAACACCTCTTTGGGTTTTTAGTCAAAATAATCTTTACTTGTAGCTCTCATTACATGCCATGAGATAATTATAACACATAATTCAATTGTCGTAAGCATTTACACACAGTTCCTTTGTTTGTTTTAGATAAATGTATAAGGAAGTAATTAGTATGAATCGTCAATTTTACGGTATAAGAGATAATAATTTTAGAGGTGATTTGCATCTTTGCTTTGTTCGTTGAGTTGATTTTTCAAGGAGTAGGTCGCTTTCAAATCCTCATTGAATTTCGTGCTTTTCTAACTCAAGCGATGGAGGTTGAGTTGTTGTAACAGTACCAATTTTAAAAACCAGCACGGTAAGTTACGAGAAATAGTTTAATTAAAAAAACTAAGACTTGCACAAGAGCATCCTAAAGAACGACTTTTTTGGATAAAGAAGTCATAATGATTTCAATAACTCTAATGAGGATCAATACTTTTATAAAGAGGGCGGTATAACCCAATTATATCCAAATGATTGAAATTTGTATCAACTAGGTTTCTAATTTGCTTGTTAAATAATTTAATGCCTAATATTGTGTTGAAAATTATCATCTATGGATAAAAAACGAATCAAGTTCAGTAAATTTGATGATTTTTATAATTTGAAGGTCTATCTTGGTTACAGTTATGTTAAAGATGATGAATTGAGTAGGAAACGCTTGCGTAAAGCGGTTAAAAGAGAGTAGAATGAAAGTGTGAATATAAAAAGTTAGTTATATAGAAAGGGTGGATCACATGTTTCTTGGAAATCTACATCAATCGAATATTATTATTTTATTAAGATTATTCTTTGGGGCAGTAGGAGTTGGCTTTGCTGTCATAAATGAAACACAGTATGCATTGGTATCTTTAATCATATCAGCAATCATTGGTATCTTTACATTTCGATTAGGGGCTACTTATGAACAAGATGAAGCTCAAGTGTCGTTTGCATTAGAGTTAGATGTTTTAGCAGATATGATTGTTTATGGCCTATTGCCTGCAGTACTATTAGTACAATTAACTTTCCAGTCTGTATGGGGAGTATTCATTATGGCTCTTTATTTACTCGCAGTGGCTATTCGCTTGGCTCACTTTAATCGTTCAGAACAATTTTTAGGAGAAATGCCGGATAACGCCTATAAAGGTTTACCGTTACAAGCGTCAGCAGTAGTATTACCATTAATTTCATTACTAGGCTATACGATGAGCTTAACTATCTTTCAATATATTTTTGCCTTAGTAGTTGTTGCTTTGGCAGGGGGGTATATCATTACTTATCCAATTCCTAAGATACCTAATAAATACATATTACCTTTGGCTGGAGTTGGAATCTTAGCTATTGTCTTATTAATTGTACTAGGATCACTCATTACAGCATCAGTATAGTATTCCTTTAAAAGGCTTTATTCACCTTACGTGAATAAAGCCTTATTTTTCTCTATGTTAATGAAATCGTCGTGAATTTTGATATAATATAACAAACGAAGGGGGCGCTCAAGGATGAAGTTAAATATCATACATACCAATGATTTACACGGTCATTTAGAGAACTGGCCGATTATTAAACAATACTTAAACCTTCAGAAACAATTTTTTATAGAGAAAAGAGCGCCCTTTTTACTAGTTGATATAGGGGATGCGTTGGATACTGTTCATCCGATGGTAGAAGCAACGGAGGGAATGATTATGGTCGACCTCTTTAATGAAGTTGGTTATGATGTGGTTACGATAGGGAACAATGAAGGGTTGAACTTTACTAATAATCAATTATCCTATTTGTATTCCCAGTCTCGTTATGAAGTAGCCTTAGCAAACTTGTTAGATAGTCGTACTTATAATTATCCTAAATGGGCTAGTTCAATAGTTTATCGAGATTTTGAAGATTTGCGAATTGCGTTAATAGGCTTGACGGCACCTTATGCAACTTATACACTGAATCAGTATGAATTGATTGATCCTTATGATGCCTTAGAACAACAATTACGGAGTATTCAAAATTCAAGTCGCAACGTTGATGTAGTGATCGTATTATCTCACTTAGGGTTAAAAGATGATCGATTAATAGCGGCAAAATATCCCCAAATCGATTTAATTATAGGTGGGCATACACACCATGTTTTACAAGATGGAGAGGTAGTTAAGCAAGCTACCATAGCTGCTGCGGGACGTTATGGGGAGTATGTTGGTCTGATTGAACTGGAAATTCCTGATAAGCAAATTGGCAAGCTTTGGCGTAAAACCAAACGAAGGATAGATATTAATTGTCACCTCGCAACGATCGAACAATTGAGAGACTTAACTGAAATTCCCATTTCAGATAGTTATGAATTGCGAGGCCGGCAAATGTTAAAGAGTCAAAAGTTGGCAGAATTACCACATTTATATACTGCTAATCGAAGTGAGGGAGAGAATTCTTTTATTCAATTAGCATTAGATGCAATTTGTGACAAAACGAGTACCACACTTGGTGTTTTAAGTACGGGTTTATTCCTATCTGATTTACCCAAAGGGATTGTAACTCAAAATGATTTGCACGAAGCTTTACCGCATTCGATGCATTTAATTGTCATGACTTTTCGAGGGGAACACTTAATTGAAATGGTTGAAGAGATGAAGTCTCAAGAAGAAGACTTACGTCACAGATTAATAAATGGAATGGGTTTTCGTGGCAAAATATTTGGCGAAATTATTTTTAGAGGAATTGAATTTAACTCAAAAACTCAAGAGTGGTATGCAGAAGGAAAAGCTATTGTTGCAGATAGAACATATCGAGTAGCAGCGGTGGACCATTATTGGTTTGTTCCGTTCTTTTCTACAATAGCTACTTACGGATCACCGGAGTTATTATTTCCGGATTTTCTACGTCATATTGTATCGAATTATATTCAAAACAAATATCCAATAACAACAGTTGGAAAGGATTAATAAATGACTAAACAAGAAGAAAATAAAATGTCGCATCAATTAGAATCAATATTAACTGATATTGCGACAGATAATTTAGATATTAATAAAGATATTCACCAAATTGATGAGCAGCATATTCAAATCAAAAATCAAGTTTATCAACTTGTTGTAGATTATCGAGAGGGATTTAAACTAGAAGCTTTTGAACAACGTTATCAAGAGTATTTTGAAAAGTTTGACTTTATAGTTGGAGACTGGGGTTACGAACAATTACGTTTGAGAGGTTTTTACCAAGTTAATCAAAGGAAAGTGCCACGTGATCAACAAATTAACTTTTTAGATGATTATTTAAAAGAATATTGTAATTTTGGCTGTCAGTATTTTGTTATTGCAAAAGATTCAGCTTTAGAAAAGTACCAACAATATTTAGAGAGAAGTCAGAATATGGCTGTTCCATTAGCTGAAGTGGTACCTACTAATAATAGTCAGGTATCAACTAAAAAGGCGGAATTCACTTCAAGTTCCCGTCGTCGTAAACGGAATAATCGACCAAGAAATTCAAATGATCAGAATAAAACGACAAGTAAAGAAGAGTTTCAAATTCGAAATCAAGCTAATCAGCAAAATAATACCAAGACAGAACAAAAACAAGTAGTTAAACGCGTGAATGTTGGCAAATCGAATGATTCTAATTCACAGGCACAATCTAATAAGAGACAAACACGTAGTAAGAAATCATTTGTGATTAAGAAGAAAACGGATGGGAAATAAAGTGGAAGTTGCTAGGAGTGAAGAGTTGAAGAAATATAAAGGTTACCTAATTGATCTAGATGGTACAACATATTATGGAACAAGACGTATTCCCAGCGCAGAAACATTTATCCACCGATTAAATCAACGTAATGATGCGTATGTGTTTTTAACTAATAATGCAACACGGACACCACAAGAAATTGTGAACCATTTAAAAAATGATTACGACTTGCCGGTATCACAAGAGAATGTATATTCATCAACTGAGGCTTTGTTGAGCTATATGAAAGAAAATTTTCGAGATAAAAATATTTTTGTAGTTGGGGAAAGAGCACTACACCATCAAGTAAAACAAGCTGGCTTTAGAATTGTGAATGATGCTCAAGCTGATGTTGTAGTACAAGGTCTGAATCGCCAAACAAATTATGAAGAATTAGCTACTGCAGCTATGGCGATTCGTAATGGAGCTGCTTTTTTAGTGACAAATGCCGATCAAACTATACCAACTGAAAAGGGAATAATGCCTAGTTCAGGTGCAATAACAGCGTTCTTAGAAGTTGCTTCCGGTAAACAAGCATTAGTAGCTGGTAAGCCTAATCCTTTAATTGTCGAAGCTGCTTTGAAGAAATTGAAATTGAGTGCGAACGAAGTGTTGTTAATTGGAGATAAATACGAAACGGATATTTTAGCTGGATTAAAGGCTGGAGTAGATACATTGCTAGTTTTAACTGGTGTTACACAAGCTGAGGAAGTAGCTCAATTACCTACTCCTCCAACATATGTACTAAATGATTTGTCAGAGTGGGAGTTTAATTAATGGTAATATTTTATTTGAAGCAATTTTTTGCGACAATGTTGTTTATTTTTACGAGTTTAACATTGGCGATATCAGGAGTGATTGTCACATCGCCTATCTTCTATAGCTTAGCAATTAAATGGTTTGATTTGAGTGCTGTGTCTGGTTTGAGCCATGAACAATTGATGGAGAATTATAATGTATTGATTTCATATTTAGTTAATCCAGCAATTGAAGCATTAGAGATGCCTTACTTTAGTAGCTCAGAAAATGGTTTATTCCATTTTGAAGAAGTTAAATTTTTATTCTTAATGTGTTTCGTAGTTGCGATTGTAGGAGTCATAGCAAGTGTTATCACAATACTATGGATACATAAGCAAAAGCTTCAGCCTTGGATGGGAAGATGGTTTATCATAGCGATTGCTTTTCCTCTAATTCTTTTGTTTCTAATAGTAGTTGCTTTTGATCAGGTTTTTCTTTTGTTCCATCAAATATTGTTTAGAAATGATTTATGGTTATTTAGTCCTGTAACTGATCCTGTGATTACGGTTCTGCCGGAAAGCTTATTTATGATTTTATTTGTAGTTGCCATATTGATTTATGAAGTGATTATCTACCTTACACGGTTTACTGTATTTATATGAACCGTCAAGTAAACGAAAAAAGAGATAGGCCACATTGGCTTATCTCTTTTTCGTTCTTAAACGCCTAACGGCTCAAATCTTCTAATTGAGGCTGAGCGTGTGCAATTCTACTTGCAGCTGCTGCAGCTAAAGCTCCCACAATATCATCAATAAATGTATTGCAACAATTGCTTTTCTCATCGTTTAACTTCCCTATAATTCCTGGTTTTATTTTATCTACGTAACCGAAATTAGTTAAACCAATCGAGCCATAAACATTGACGATACTGAGACATAGTATTTCATCAATACCATATAATCCTTCATCTCTCATTAACAAGTCACTTAAAACAGGAGATAAATGGCCACTTTCTGCGGCAATATCTAACTCAATGCCGGTAATTACAGCATTCTGTACTTCTCGTTTGTCTAATACTTTTTCTACGTTATGTAAACACATTTCATGAGTTAAGTCATCAACATAGCTTTTTTGTAAATCGAACACAATGTCCGAGATATCTTTTAATTCAACACCGCGATCATTTAATAATTTAATCGCATGATTGCGTAATATATTTTGTTTCAATAATTTTTCATTCGGACTCATAATATTATTCTCCTTCAAATAAACTTGTACTGTGAACGGACGGGGTAGTATTCTCTGGATCGATGTAGAGTAGAGCGTTATTAATTGCTTGTGGTGCTTCACCAAAACCAGATGCAATAATTTTGACCTTACCAGGATATTCCGCAATATCACCAATTGCATAAACGCCTGGAATATTTGTTTCTAATTGCTGATTTACAAGAATCGCATTACGTTTGGTTTCTAAGCCCCAAGACTTTATTTTACCTATTGAAGTTGAGAAACCATAATTGACGATAAAATTATCAACCTCAAGTTCCAAATAATTGTCAGTACGACTTTCATTAAGGATGATTTTATTTAGTTTGCTCTCATCACCCTCAATATTTGACGGAACATAAGGGGTAAGAATTTCAATCGAGGAGTCTTCCATCAGTTTTACGCTATGCTCTAAAGCGCGAAACTTGTTGCGACGATGAATGATGTATACTTTTTTCGCAATGGGCTCTAAAGTTAACGCCCAATCAACAGCAGAATCACCACCACCACAAACTGCTACCACTTTATCTCTAAACTGCTCTAAATTATTAACATAGTAATGTAAATTACTATGCTCATATTTTTTTGAGTCTTCAAGATTTAATCGACGAGGTTGGAATGCTCCGTTACCTGCAGCGATAATAATTGAACGTGAGTAATGGATTGTTGAAGTAGTCTCAATTTCAAAATAAGGCACATCAACTTCTGGCTCAAATCTATCAATTCGAAGTGCTTCTTCACCTAAACAGAAACTAGTGTTAAAACGCTCGAGTTGTTTAATTAAGTTTTCTGTAAGTTCTTGTCCAGAAATCGCTGGATAAGCAGGAATATCATAAATTAATTTCTCGGCGTAAAGATGCCCAGGTTGGCCACCCAAATTTTCTAAACTATCAATCACTTTTATTTTAGCTTGACGCATACCAGCATAGAAAGCAGCAAATAGCCCAACGGGACCGCCACCAATGATGGTAATATCGTACATCTCTTCATGGGAAATCAATGTATCACTCTTTCTGTCGTTAATTACGAAAAGTACTTGTTTGAATTATAACAAGTTTTTTCACTGCTGCAAAATATTATTAAAAAATTTACAAAAAAAAGCTACCATTGGTAGCTTTAGTAGAATTTAATTAAAAATCATTCGGCAGACAAAGGCTACAATTCCTCCGGTCATAATGCCACCTATAACTTCTGTAGGTTTATGCCCTAAATATTTTTTTATAATCATATGTTCATAATCTTCAATGTCATATTGGTTTAATACAGGATTTTCCTTGTAGGATTCTTCTGACGTTGAGTTATACTGATTAACTTGTTGATTTAATTCTTGTAGATGTTTCTTTGCAAGTATATCAAGCACAATACCTTGTTCGCCACTTTGACGGCGAACACCCATCGAGTCAAACATAACAATCACACCAAAGATAGTTGCGATTGCAACATGTGGAGATGAAAAACCATATTCAAAAATAAGAGCAGTGATTAAACTCGTAACAGCAGCTGAGTGAGAACTTGGCATACCACCCGTTGAAGTAACAATATCTATCTCTGCACCTTTTTTATTAAAAAGGAAAGAGATGGGATATTTGATTAGTTGTGTAAAGAAGATTGCAATAAAAGCCGTGACTAGTGGTAAGTTCATACTGAATCATTATCCTTCTATATAAATTTTATTTGATGTAAATCAATCATATCAAAAATAAAGCGCGATAACTATTAAAATCTTTTTACTTTTAGTGTAAAATGTAAATGAGTGTTTATTTTTCAATGAACCTACTATAAAAAAAGAATAGGAGCATACAACAATATGGAACAATTTCCACAATTAAACCTAAGTAATGTAGAGTCAACAGTTGTAGTACATACTAATAAAGGTGATATTGAGCTAGTTTTATTTGAAGAATTAGTACCGAAAACAGTAGCTAACTTCGTTGGATTAGCGAAAAAAGGCTATTACGATGGCATTATTTTCCACCGTGTTATTAAAGATTTTATGATTCAAGGAGGAGACCCAACTGGATCAGGAATGGGTGGAGAAAGTATTTATGGAGAATCATTTGAAGATGAGTTTACTCCATTGTTATTCAACCTATATGGATCATTATCAATGGCAAATGCTGGACCAAATACTAACGGAAGCCAATTCTTTATCGTAACTGCACCTAACGTACCCGCACAAATGTTAAGTCAATTAAAAGGTGCAGGGTTCCCTGAACCAATTATTGAAGCTTATGCTGAAAATGGCGGAACTCCATGGTTAGATCAAAAACATACAGTTTTTGGGCACGTAGTTAAAGGGATGGAAGTAGTTGAAGCCATTCAGAATACACCTACTGGCTTTATGGATAAACCACAAGAAGAAATTCTGATTGAAAGCATTACTGTAAAATAATTTTCACTTAAAAGGAGAATCAATAATGACTACAAATTTTAAGATTGGCGACATTATTGAAGGTGAAGTAACAGGTATTCAGAACTATGGTGTTTTCATAAGTCTATCAGATACTGAACAGGGACTTATTCATATCTCGGAATGCCGTCATGGTTATATGACTGAAATTGATGACTTTGTAAAAATTGGTCAAAAATTAAAAGTAATGATCATTGATATTGATGAATTCACAAATAAGATAAGTTTATCAATGCGCGTATTACAAAAGTTGAATACACCTCCTTTTCCCGCACGTTCTAAACGTCGTCGAAAACGTTACACACCCAATATCGGATTTAGCAGCTTAGCTAAAAAATTGCCGCACTGGATTGATGAAGCGCTAAAGGAAATAGAACAAGACGATTTTACAGATAAAGTAAGAGTTTAAAATGTATTGAAATATTATTAAGATAAATAATGAGGAGTGAACACAAATGGAAAAATTGACATTTGACTATTCAAAAGCAACACCATTTTATCGTGAACATGAATTAACTCAATTAGCACCTTATATTGAATTAGCACATAAACAACTACATGAAAAAACAGGTGCAGGAAGTGACTTTGTTGATTGGGTAGATTTACCAGAGAATTATGACAAAGAAGAATTCGCAGCAATTAAAGCAGCTTCAGAAAAAATCCGTCAAGATTCAGAAGTTTTGATTGTAATTGGAATAGGTGGCTCATATTTAGGTGCACGTGCTGCAATCGAGTTTTTAAACAACTCTTTTTATAATATTCATAAGGGACAAAAAGGCAATCCACAAGTTTTCTTTGCAGGAAACAGCATTAGCTCTACATATCTTCAAGACTTAGTAGAGTTAGTTGGAGACCGTGACTTCTCTATTAATATGATTTCTAAATCAGGTACAACAACAGAACCAGCAATCGCATTCCGAGTTTTTAAAGAGATCCTAATCAAAAAATATGGTCACGAAGAAGCGGTTAAACGTATTTATGCTACAACAGATAAAGCTCGTGGTGCCTTGAAGGGTGAAGCAGATACAGAAGGTTATGAAACTTTTGTTATTCCAGATGGAGTAGGTGGACGCTTTACTGTATTAACAGCAGTAGGCTTATTACCAATTGCTGTAGCTGGGGGTAACATTGATAAGTTAATGGAAGGTGCAGCTTTTGCAATGAACAACTATAGTTCATCTAAACTTGAAGAAAACGAAGCTTATCAATATGCCGCTTTAAGAACAATGTTATACCGTAAAGGTAGAGATGTTGAGATTTTAGCGAATTACGAGCCTTCATTACAATACTTTGGTGAGTGGTGGAAACAATTATTCGGAGAATCTGAAGGTAAAGATAGTAAGGGGATCTTCCCTGCAAGTGCAAACTTTTCTACAGACTTACATTCAATCGGGCAAAGTATTCAAGATGGAACACGTAACTTATTCGAGACTGTAGTGAATGTAGAAAAACCAAGACATGAAATGACAATTCCAGCAATGGCAGAAGATTTAGACGGGTTACAATATTTAGAAGGTCAAACGATTGATTTTGTAAATAAAAAAGCTTTCCAAGGGACTCTGTTAGCACACACAGATGGGAATGTACCTAACTTACTAGTTAACATACCTGCTATGGATGAGCATTCATTAGGTCAATTAATCTACTTCTTTGAAAAAGCAGTTGCGATTTCAGGTTATCTAAATGGCGTAAATCCATTTGATCAACCAGGAGTAGAAGACTACAAACGCAATATGTTTGCATTGTTAGGTAAGCCAGGATTCGAAGAGCTTGCTGCAGAA
Organism: Fundicoccus ignavus; assembly: GCF_009659375.1. GTDB lineage: Bacteria > Bacillota > Bacilli > Lactobacillales > Aerococcaceae > Fundicoccus > Fundicoccus ignavus. Next base: position 844 of record NZ_WJQT01000022.1, on the reverse strand, counting down.
CTAAACTCACGTTTACAATAATCTAAAACGAAAGAACCGCTTTTGCGGTTCTTTTTAAATATAAAGTAAAGAAAATATTAAAAAAAGCTAAAACGGTTGTTATGTTAGCGTTTTCATGTTATTATAAAGATGCAGGAGAGGTAGAATACTTCTTCGTGTGGTAGTGAGGATACTAAGTAGTACTGACGGATATATATGAAGTGAAAGTTAGATTTAGAGTGTCAAGATTTAAAATTTAAGTTGATATAGATTCTGATGAAAAGGAAAGTATATCAAGAATTAGAACCAAGACAGTTTTGAATTAACAAAAATAAACTCCGTAGCATTACAGTAAGAAATAAATCAGTACTACTATATGAAGGTATTTTCACGGAAGTTAAATAGATGAAAAGGAGTGAAGGTTCGGGTACATATGACTATTTGAGTCACACAAAAGATCATCTATTTAATCGAGGAGAGTCTCTGATTTTAGAGGCTCTCTTTTAATATTTAAAATTTTTTAAGAAAAAACAAAAAAATGTTTGACACATAATCATAATCCATGTTATATTATTTCTTGTCGTCACGAGGCGACACAAACTAAACAAAATCTTCTGTCTAAGTGACATGCGAAACGGTTGAAAACTTTTAAAAAAAGTTGTTGACACGAAACTAAAGACCATGTTATGATAAAGACCTTGCAATTACGAAAACAAGCACGCAAGAGAGGTAGTTGAGAAAAAAACTTTTTAAAGAATTTTTGAAAAGTGCTTGACATAAATAAGCAACTCATGCTACTATATAGAAGTTGTCACGAAGCGAAACGAAGCGTTTCCAATCGGACAAAGCTCATTGAAAACTGAAC
>NZ_WJQT01000021.1 GCF_009659375.1 Fundicoccus ignavus | reverse complement strand
GACGAAGCGGCTCTATAGACGAATATACTCTAATCCAACAGATGACTAATATACTTACATCAAAAAAAGACGATAGAACTAAATCTATCGCCTTAAATATTCACCAACACTATTTGACAAAGAACCAACTTTTATCACGATAAAAGTTGGGGGTATTTGTTTAGTCTTCTTGTTCGACTTTAGCAGTACGTTTACGCACGCCTTTGTTGATGTCTAATAAGACAGGTAAGATCATAGGACTGCGTTCTGTTTTCTCATAAATTAGTGGATGAATTTGTTCAAAGATTAAATCTCGAATCATTCGTTCGGTTACATTATTGCCATTTTCATTTAAACCACGATTGATGATTGAACGTAAGTTATTTTGTAAGTCATGAATTAAATCACCAGATTCACGCATGTAAATGAAGCCACGTGACATAATGTCTGGACCACTGACTAATTGTTTATTTTGGTAATCAATGGTTGCAGTAACAATTACTAAACCATCTTCTGACAAACTTTTACGGTCTCTTAGGACAATGCTACCAATGTCACCAATTCCACTACCATCTACATAGACATCGTTAGCAGGGAAACGACCAGCTAAACGAGCTGAGTCGGCAGTTAATGCTAACATTTGTCCATTTTCCATAACATAACAGTTTTCTTTAGCAATACCTGTTCGTTGGGCTAATCCAGCATGAATACTCAGCATACGATATTCACCATGAACTGGGATGAAATATTTAGGTTTCATTAGGCGTAGCATTAAAAGTTGTTCTTGTTGACCACCGTGACCAGATGTATGAATGTTATTAAATTTACCATGAATAACATTAGCGCCAGCTTCTGATAATTGGTTAATGACCCTATTTACACTGATCGTATTCCCAGGAATTGGAGAACTTGAAAAAATAACAGTGTCTTCAGGTTGTAAGTGGATTTGACGGTGAGAACCTGCTGCAATTCGGCTAAGGGCGGCCATTGGTTCACCTTGAGATCCAGTACAAAGAATAATCATTTGTTCAGCTGGGTGATTGTTTATATCACGGTTATCGATGATGACATCATTATTTTCATCTTGGATATAACCTAATTCACGACCAGTCTTTATTGCGCTTTCCATACTTCTACCAAATACGGCAACTTTTCTTCCAGTTTCTTTAGCTGTTTGAATAACTTGTTGCAATCTCGAAACGTTAGAAGCGAATGTCGCAAAAATAACACGACCAGAAACTCTCTGAATAATATTCTTTATAGACTGCCCTACAATTTGTTCTGATTTTGTGAATGTTGGAATTTCAGAGTTAGTACTATCGCTTAGCAAAGCTAGAACACCTTCTTCACCAATTCTAGCCATTCGATGTAAATCTGCTGGTTCTCCAACAGGAGTGAAATCAAACTTATAATCTCCAGTAAATACAATGTTTCCTGGAGGTGTTTTAACAACAACACCATATGCCTCAGGAATACTGTGAGTAGTACGATAAAAACTAACGCTTGTTTTTCTGAAGCGAATGACAGTGTTCTCGTCTATCTCTGTAATATTAGCGTCGCGTAACAAACCTCTCTCGTGTAGTTTGTTACGAATTAATGCGCTAGCTAGCTTTCCAGCATAAATAGGTACATTGATTTGTTGGAGTAAGAAAGGAATTCCTCCAATGTGGTCCTCGTGACCGTGACTAATAATTAAAGCTTTAACTTTATGACGATTTTGTAAAATATATTGATAATCTGGAATGACATAGTCAATCCCTAATAAATCGTCTTCCGGGAACATAACCCCGCTATCTAAAATAATGATCTCGTCTTGAAATTGAACGCCATACATATTCTTGCCAATTTCGTTTAGACCTCCAACAGCGAAGACTCCAGCTTCGTTGTTTTTTAAATTAACTGACATGTTTAGAACTCCACAATTTTGAAGTCTGGATTATTTTCTTGCTCATATTCTAGATGAGCGCCAGAGATTTCTTGGACCAATTCAATATTGTATGGTGTATTGTTAGCCAATTTTTCTCTAGCTTCAATAATGCTTTCAGCTTCTAAAAACATTGATTGTGTTTTCTCGCGATTTGGAATTTGATTTTTGCTTTCTTGGTAAATTACTTTAAATATCATTTGTATATTTAACTCCTTTTATTTATTTTCAACTGAGTGTTGAGCGTTAGCCACTCTTAGCCTCTTTCATTTTAGCATACTTTATTTTTCAAGTATACCAAGTGGACCTTTTGAAAAGGTATTCATTATCTTAATAAAAACTTAAACAATTAAAAAGCACAAATCGCAAAAAAAATTGTATTTATATATGACAAGTAAATTGTTAATAAAATTTGAAAGGAGCGATTAGATGATTGAACAAGATGCAAAAGATTTAATCAAAAGCAGCGGTTAAGATTGGAGTCTCTGATATACATTTGCTTCCGCTTAATGCTGAATCTTATTGTATTTATTTCAGAGTTAATGGGAAGCTCACTCAATTTGAAATAAAAAAAATTGAGTGGGGTAAACGATTGATTAGTTATTTTAAATTTTTAGCAAATATGGATGTTGGCGAGAAACGAAAGCCACAGTCTGGTGCAGCGCATTTGATGGTTGACGACCATCCCATCGAATTACGCTTTTCGACAATAACGAACGTTCTATTACTTGAGTCACTTGTTATTAGAGTGATTCGGCAACAGGCTAAAAATCAACCGACCATTCGAACATATTTCCCAGAGGACATCTTATTGCTAACTTCGTTAATTAGAAGAAAAAGTGGATTGATACTATTCTCTGGACCAGTTGGATCTGGGAAAACTACAACCATTTATCAACTGCTTAGAGCGAGGATGGCAGAAGAAACACTTCAAATAATTACAATGGAAGATCCCGTCGAAATTTACGAAGAAAAATTCCTTCAAACTGAGGTGAATGAAATGGCTGGCATTTCTTATGACGTGTTAATTAAATCATCTTTACGACACCATCCGGATGTATTGATGATTGGTGAAATACGTGATGAAGAAACAGCTCGTATGTCCATTCGCGGGGCTTTAACTGGTCATTTAATGATTGCTACTATCCATGCTAAAGATGCCTTAGGAGTAATCGCTAGATTGCAGGAGTTAAAAGTAACGAATGAACAACTTAAACAAACTTTAATTGGTGTTGTTTCTCAGCGGTTAGTTCCTCGTTATTGCTACAAATGTAAGGGGGATTGTTTACCAGATTGTGACTGGTTACCTCTAGAGAACAAAAGATCCGCAATCCTAGAAATACTAGCGGGCACTGATTTGAAGTCAGCTTTAACAGCTCAAGAACAAGACCTAAATTTTCTGACACTCAATCAAAAATTAAGAAAGGCGTGGGCTTGTGGCTATATCGACAAAAACTCTCTTACTCAATTTGAAATTCTCTAGTAATCAAGCAAAAAAATTGAAACAAAAACATAAAGCATACTTTCTTCTGACTCTCGCTGATTTACTTGAAGAAGGATTTTCAATCTATCAGAGTTTGGTTTTTATTAAATTACTGATGAAGCCTCAAGAGCACCTAATTGATGAAGTGATGGATGCGCTACAAAGTGGTCTGTCTTTTGAAAAAAGCATACATTTCCTAGGTTATTCTAATGAAGTAGTTGCTCAGTTATTTTACGCTCAAAAACAAGGAAGATTCATTCAAGCACTGCGAGCAGCAGGGCTACAAATCGAAAAAATGCATGATTATCAACAAAAAATAAAAAGAGTATTAACTTATCCTTTGCTAATGACAGTGTTTTTAGTTGCGATGATGTTTGGTATGAGATTATTACTTCTTCCTCATATTATGAGTTTCATTACCCAAGAGACTTTTGATAGTAATATTCTTGTACGCATATTAATCGTCTTCTTTAATTACTTGCCGCAAATCAGCATGATAACAGCGGCAGTGTTATTAATCGGCTATTTGATTTTTGATTTTTATTATTTAAACTTGTCATATTTATTACGCTATCAACGTCTTGTAAGAATACCAATGATAAAGCATTGGGTTAGAAGTTATTGTTCTTATAAAATAGCTAAAGAACTTGGTTATTTCTTTGAAGGAGGGTATTCACTGTTGCAAACGATAGAGGTATTGATCCTTTATCCCATAGATCCCTTTCTAACTGAAATAGCAGAGAAGCTAAAAGAAGGTATGACTTTAGGAATGCCTCTGACTGAAATATTGATTGAGTTGGAGCTTTTTACCATTGAATTACCCTTAATTATTTATCAAGGAGAATTGACAAGTCAAACAGCTCAAAAGTGTAAGGTATATTCAGAAAAATTATTTGTTGATTTAATGCAAGATGTATCAAAAAGAATTGGTTATATTCAACCGATTCTATTCTTAGTAATTGCCATATTTGTCATGGCTATGTATTTAACAATTATGTTGCCGATGTTGACAATGGATTTTTAGTAGGAGAAATTTCATGCAAATTAAGAAATTATTGAAGAATAATCGTGGGTTCACTCTTTTAGAAATGCTTATCGTATTGATTGTCGTAGCATTATTGATGGCAATCATCATACCAAACGTGGCAGGTCAAAGAGATCGCATCAACCAGCAAGCGGCCCAGAATATTGCAGATATTATTGAGACTCAGGCCAATACATATTTGCTCGTAGAGAATGATCCAGATGTTTCAATGAATGAGTTACACAATGCAGGGTATATTACAACCAAGCAAGTGTCAGAAGCTGAAAAACTATTAAATATCAGCGGAGAAACAATTCTTACTTTACCAATTGCCATTCCGAGTAACTAGTGTCCCGTATAATTAAGAAGTCAACAAACGCTTTTACATTGATTGAAACATTACTCGTGTTACTAATTATATCATTTGTATTATTATTCGCTTCGTTATATCCAAACAAGGATATTACTGAAAAAATTGAGTCGCGCCTTTTTTTTGATCAAGTTGTAGCAGGACTTAATCTTGCTCAAGGAGTGAGTGTACTACAAGAAACACAAGTAAATGTGCGTTTTTGGAAAAATCTACCTTATATTGAGTTTCAAGTAGTTGGTCAGGTGGAATCAATTAGTCAGATTAAAATCCCAGAATTTTGGTATTTAGAAACTACTTTGACCTTTACTCATTATCCTGATGGCAGAACGAATAACTTTAGCACGGTGGTTTTTAGACATCGAGAAGGTCAGCGTGTAGAAATTGTTTTTCAATTAGGAAGTGGTAAATTTGAAATTCGTCAATAAACGTGCGTTTACTTTTGCTGAAACTTTAATAGCCTTAAGTTTATTCAGCTTAATTTTAATGCTTTATTTACCGGCATTTTATTTGGAAATGACAAGGATGACAGAATTGAGGACAGAAACTCAAAAATGGAATCTGTTCCATGAATTAGTCAAACTTGATTACTTTAGTAAAAGTCAAAATTATCCAGCTGATAATTTCGAACATTACATATTTAACCATAATCAAGAGAATGAAATCTTAGATGTAGCTTCTTTTCTTTGTGAAAACTATAGATGTAAGATTGAATTTTCTGATGGATCGACATTAACGATAAATTTGGAGAAAGTCGATGTTTACGAAGCCACCGAATAGTAAACTGGGATTTACACTCTACGAAACATTGCTCACTTTGTTAGTATCTGCATTAATAATGCACAGCATGAACATGGCTGTTACAAGTTATCATCGAGTAGAGGAAACGCTTCGTACAGATAAATTCTTAGAATTTCAATTATTTATTAAAATACTTAGTTTAGAGCTAAACGCTTTTGAATCGTTGGAAGTATCTAAGGGTGAAATTCATTTAAACTCATCCAACAAATCACAAAAAGTGATTCACGCCAATCAAAAGATTTATAAGACCCCAGGCCACCAACCTTATTTATATGATGTTTTAGATTGGCAACTTACATGGAGTGAACCTTTACTTACTGTGACTGTTACTTTTAATAATAATCAAAAATTTTCTGCAACCATCCTAACAGGAGATTAAAATGCCGCAAATATTTTTAAAGCAGTTTATCAAATTTCAACCTCCGATGAATAATAAAAATCTGCGAAAACGAGGCATTGTTCTGCCGATTGTTATTGTATTTATGTTAATTAGTCAAGTAGTGTATTGGGGAATATTACATTTGAATCAACTAAATAGTCAACAATACTTGCAGTTCCAATCTTACTATCAAGATGAGATACAACATGTTATGATTGAAGATATACTAAATGATGTCACTTTCCTTTCGACAAAGTCTCTCGAGAATAAAGTTTTATCTGATTTATCTATTCAACATGAAGTGATGAAAAATAGATTAAATATAATTGAATGGGGATTAGAAGAAAATCAAGTTGGCTGGGCAACCCTACTCAGCCATAATGAAAATGAAGAAAGAATTATCATTTATCGCCATTCCCTATACATAAATGATGATTCACAAGACAATTGTAGACTATTTGAAACGATATATTGTGAAGGAGTATTAAATAAGAACGGAACATACAGCCCGTTTCCCTTAGATAACAACAATTTGAATAATCAGGTTTTTATGACTTTAAAAAATCAATTAATTAATGTGGGATTTATTTTAGAACAACAAGTTCAGCGCAATGCGATAAAAAATTGGATTTTTGAAGGACTCCCTCAAACCTTATTCACATTCAATACTGGTAGTATTTTATTAACTAATCAAATCACCCGATATCAGTTAAGTAGTCAATTAAAACAATCTAATTTTAAAAGATCTAAGTCAAAACAGATTGAACACACTCAATTTTTAATTATTTGGCAAGGAGAAATCTATTCAAAAAATAATTAAAAAATACAAGCACATATAAATACGAATCAACAAACAAACAACAAACAAACAACAAACAAACAAACAACAAACAAACAAACAACAAACAAACAACAAACAAACAAATATATATACTCCATAGATTTTAATAATAAACTCAATAGTCATAAACATAAAAACTACCGTTTAAATTGCAAAAATTTGAAAGGTAGTTTTATTTATATTTATGTGAAAATTATAAAATGCCTTTAATTATATTTAGTGATTTCAAACAAAAAAATATTTTTTTGAATTGTTTGTGCTTTCACAAAAAAACACTTGTTTTTATTCGAAATGTTGTTAATATAGTAAAGGATTAAAAGAAAGAAGGCATTATATGTATAATTTTATGAGGAAATTCCCGGGAGGACTACTGTTAGTTCCGATGTTATTAAGTGCAATATTCTATACATTTTCACCGGAATTATTTAGAATCGGAGGAATGACACAAGCGATGTTTACAACTGATGGTTTGAACTATGTAATTGGGTTAACGTGTTTTTGTTCTGGAGCAGGACTGAATGTTCATCGAATTGGGAAAGTATTGAAAAAGCAAGGGGTTTTACTGCTAACAAAAACTATCATTTGTGTCATTGCAAGTATTATTTTTATCCAGTTATTTGGACAAGCAGGTATTTGGGGAATTAGTACGGTTGCTTTTATCGCTTCAATTTGTAGTACGAACCCATCACTTTATTTGGCTCTAGAAGATGAAATGGGAACGCCAGATGATGTTTCTGCATTTGGTTTAGTGGGACTATTGTGTGTACCAGCTTATCCGATGCTAATCTTTGGTTTATCTCAAGAAACGGCTATCGACTGGATGCCAATTATTTCTACGCTAGTTCCAATTCTTTTAGGTATGTTAGTTGGTAACTTAGATGAGAATATGGCGAAATTCCTAGCTCCAGGTGTTTCTGTATTAACACCTTTCATGGGTTGGAGCTTTGGAGCGAGTATCAACTTGATTGAAGCGGTTCAGTCTGGGCTACAAGGTGTTATTATTACGATAATGTTTTACGTTTTAATGGTTCCAATTTTATTAATGGTGGAAACGAAATTTGTTAAAACGGATGGTATTTCATCATTGGCGATTAGTTCGATTGCAGGTATGTCAGTATCAGTGCCTTTTATCATTTCGCAGACTAACCCAGCAATTGAGCCTTTTGTCGCTTCTGCTACTGCTCAAATTGCTTTCGGTGTAGTGCTTTCAAGTATTATCACACCATTCTTAGCAAAAAAATTAGACATTCATAATCATTTAGATATTTCAGAAACTCATGATTTCTAGAGTGAACAGCTAATTATTAAGTGTTGATTATCAATTCATTGATAGTTGACACTTTTTTTCTGTTCAACCATTTGTTTAAACAGAAATGTTTCTTAAATGCAATAAATTTTGGTATACTATTCAAGAATGAATAGAAAGAAGGATGTTTTATGTCAAGAATTGATAAGGTAAGAAATAAATTAACAGAGCTGAATGTTGATGCTTTATTAGTGACAGAGTCTAAAAACTTACGCTACTTAGCCAACTTTACTGGTAGTGCTGGTGTCGCTATCATTACAGCAACTGAGTCATATTTTGTGACGGATTTTAGATATACTGAACAAGCTGCCGAGCAAGCAGTGGGCTTTAATATTAGAATTCATAAGCAACCGATTATGGCAGAAGTGAATGAACTTTTAAATGAAAACAATGTAACTAAAATTGCAATTGAAGCAAATCAGATGAATGTGGCGACGTATTTACAAATTAAAGAATTATTTACTGCTGAAATTGTTGAAACACAAGGTTTAGTTGAAAAAATTCGTGAAATTAAAGAGCCCGAAGAATTAGCATTAATTAAGGCTGCATGTGAGATTACAGACCAATCATTTGATCACATTCTGAAATTCATTAAACCTGGTGTAACTGAATTAGAAGTTGCCAATGAGTTGGAAGCCTTTCTAAAAAGTAAAGGTGCTTCAGCAATGTCGTTTGATACGATCGTTGCGAGTGGTGTTCGTTCTTCAATGCCACATGGCGTTGCTTCTAATAAAGTGATTGAAGATGGTGATATGATTACACTGGACTGGGGTTGTTACTACAATGGCTATAGTTCAGATATGACTAGAACGATTGCTGTTGGTAAAGTTGATCCTGAATTAGAAAAGATTTATCACATTGTTTTAGAAGCACATGAGCGTGTAAATAGTAGTGCAAAAGCAGGAATGACTGGTAAAGAAATTGATGCGTTGGCACGTGATTATATTACAGAACAAGGGTACGGTGAGTATTTCGGGCATAGTACTGGACACGGATTGGGATTAGATGTTCATGAACTACCAGCAATTTCTGTTAAAAACGATGAACCGGTTAAAGCAGGAATGGTCATTACTAATGAGCCAGGTATCTATATTCCAGGCTTAGGTGGCGTTCGTATTGAAAATGACCTAATTGTTACAGAAGATGGTGTAGAAAGTACGAATAATAGCCCAAAACATTTAATAATCTTATAGTAAATTGTGTGATTTTCAGCTAAAATATACACGATACTTAATTGTATAGAAAAGGAGGCGACAATATGTCTAAGAAAACAAATGTGCCGTTTGAATCAAATGTTTCTTTAAATTTAGGAGAAATTAATATCACGACCGGTGTTTTAGAGAGTATTGCAGCTAAAGCAGCAAGTGAAGTAGAAGGCGTATATAAATTACACGCGAGTGTTCAGAATGAAATTGGTGGTTTTGTAACGCGTAGTCGAGACCGTATTGGTGTTAAGGTACGTCGTGAAGAAAATGCGATTGCGATTGATACAGAAATTCGTTTACAATATGGGTTTTCTGTTCCAGAAGTTGCCATCAAAGTTCAAGAAAGAGTGAAAGAACAAATTTTATTTATGACAGATTTAGTTGTTCAAGAAGTAAACGTTCATGTTGTGTCAATTGAAACAGAACCAGCTTCAGAACAAGAATATTTGCATCTTGATGAAGAATTTGAAGATGGTGAAACCTTTGAATAATAAGTTAACAAGACATGAAGTGCGTATTAAAGCTGTTCAAACAGTGTTTCAGTTAATTGCGCCATTAGAAGATATTACAACAGAGGATGCATTGGACTTTGCATTATTTGCTGGCAATGATCCAGAAGAGGGATATGCAGGCAATGTAGATGCTTATTTACGTGAATTAGTTGAAGGAGTAATGGCTCAACAAGCTACACTTGATCAACAGATTTCTCAATACTTAACAGATTGGACAATCTCAACGATTGCGAAAATCGATTTGACTATTTTACGCATCGCCTTTTATGAAATTCTTTTCGTTGATAACGCACGCGTACCCAATACTGTAGCTGTAAACGAAGCGATTGAATTAAGTAAAGCTTTTAGTGACGATAAATCACGAAACTTTATCAGTGGCGTTTTAGCTAAAGTGCTCGAAAATCAAGCATAATACCTTGGACCCAAAAAGTGTGAAGATTTTTCTTCTTTTTTTGGGTTTTTGTTTGCTTAATTGTGAATAATTAGAAAGTTGCTTGTTATCATTTTTGAAAGGATTTAAACTATATATATATAATTAGTTTATTTCTTAATCGAAATTTTTATAGTATTTTGTCTGAGGGAATCAGATTCTTATAAAATTAGTAATACTAAACAATTTAGGAGTGTGGAAAATATGAAAAAAAGCTTAAGAATTGGAGCAGCACTGCTAGCAGCTATTACATTAGCGCCAGTATCTAGTCCTTTAATCAACGGTACTAGTGCATTTGTTCAAGCAATAAGTGAAGTGGAGTCTCAACAATTATTATCATTAGGTGGCTCATTGACATCTGAACAACAACAACAAACCATTCAATTATTAGGTGCATCTGACGTGACACCTACAAATACTGTATTAGTTGATGGTACAGTTATCAACCGCTTCTTACAAGATGGCTCTAATGCTGATACGATTGTTTATTCGAGTGCATTTATTCAATCACAACCAGAAGGTTATGGTGTACAAGTGCAAGTGGTAACACCACAGAATATTACGGTGGTAACACCAGCTACCTATCAAAACGCGGCAATTACAGCTGGGGCGAAAAATGTGCTGGTTAAAATTGCGACAGTTAGTCCAGTTACAGGTGAGGGAGCTCTAGCGGGTGTTTATGCTTTACTAGAACAATCAGGTGTTCAATTAAATCAACAATCTATTCAAGTTGCTGAAAAGGAAATTCAAGTTATTCAACAAGTGCAAGAAGATTCTGAATTGACAGATGAACAAGCGAATCAAATTGCATCTGAAATTAAGCAACAAATTATTATTGAAATAACTGAAAATGAGGAAACAAATTTAACTGAGGCAGATATTACTGCATTAGTTGAACAAACAATCATTAATACAATTAACAATATAGACAACAGCACAAATATTGATAATTCTACAACAGTAAATAATACTGAAGTTAATGTTTCGCCTGAGACACTTGCTGAACTAGCTGAATGGGCAGCTTCATTTGCAGAAACTGATCAAGCCAAAGATGCAGATGTAGTAAAACAACTTCAAGATACGCAAGCCAATACTGCTGGGCAATCTTGGTCTCAAATTTTAGCGAGCCAAGAAGGCTCTACAACTGTAGAGGACTTATTAGCAGCTGAAAGAAATGACTTTAGTGATGCAACGGTTTATCATCCTTTAATTCAAGCTTTCTACGATAATTTTTATAGTACTATTGAAGCTGGCGGTTCAATCGAACAATTATATGCGCATACATTTATCTTCGAAGCTTTAGTACCAGAGTTAACGCCAACTGAGTTAGATGCGTTAAATGAAATGAGAACTTTAATGTATCAATATGCAGCGAATACTGAAAGTGAAAGAGAAGCAGCCGCAGCATCTGTTGGAATTGAATATGTAACGCTAAAAGATCAGTGGTTACAACAGTTGAATGCGGTAGATAGCCTAAGAAGTGCTAATCCTGTATTAGCTGAAATCATTCAACGTATCGCAAATGCTACTGGTTTAGCGCCAGAAGTATACAGCTATTCGGAAATAACTCAAGCAAATGAATACATTAATTTCTTTATTCGTTTTGATGAGGTTAGTCACGCATCTTTAGTGGCAGATGTTGAATTTAATTTAGCGGATGATAGTATTGTTCAATATGATGAAGTGACAGGGGAAGCAATAGCTTTAGCGCCAACCTTCAATTTTGCAGCGATTTATGGGGTAGATGTTGAGAATAGTTATGTACCGGCTGAAATTCCGGCTGATTTTACTATTCCAGGATATGTTGCCCCAGCAGCAGAAGTAACGGAAGAAGAAACTTCAGAAGTATTGTCAGAAACAGAAGTTATAGAAGAAACAACTGAACAAGAAGCATCATCGGAGAATGTGTCTTCAGAAGAGACTGAAACAACAAGTGATAGTCTTGAAGAAGCAGCGAATTCTGATGAGGCAGGAGAATAATTAGTTAGTAATATATGCAGAAAGCCTAGTTAAAATTACTAGGCTTTTTGTTATTATACGAACGTAAGCGAAGTAAAGTTGAAAGTCGACAGCGTTCAATAGTTTCAATATAAAATCTATGATAAAATATGTACTAACGTGTATCTTAGGAGGATGTTCATGACAACAATAATTAATGGTAAATTACGTTCACAAAAATTGGTTGCTGATTTCACAAATGTCGTTTCTCGTTTAGCGGAAGTAAGTGTGGTTCCAAAACTGGTCGTTGTAACAGTTGGGGAAGATGAAGCGAGTAAAGTATATGTTGGTCAGAAACAGAAAACTGCCTTGAAAATTGGAATGGCTTTTGATTGGTTAACTTTGCCAGAAAGCACAACGCAAGCTGAATTATCTGAGCAAATTCGCCAACTGAACGAAGATAATAACGTTTCAGGGATGATTGTACAATTCCCACTGCCGAAACATTTAAGTGAAAAGCAAGTTAAAGAAGAAATCCTGCCTAGCAAAGATGTAGATGGTTTCCATCCTTATAATGTGGGTAAACTGGTGGCTAATGATGCGACGGTTGTGGCATGTACTCCCAAAGGTATTATTAATTTATTAGCTGCGTATGATATCGATCCTTCAGGTAAAAATATTACGATAGTTGGACGTAGTCAAATTGTTGGCTTGCCATTATCTTTATTATTAACACATTTAAATGGGACGGTTACCGTTTGTCATACGAGAACAGCTGATTTGAAAGCACACACTCGCAATGCAGATATTTTAATTTCTGCAGTTGGACGCGCAGGAACTATCACGGCAGACCATTTGAAAGACGGAGCAGTTGTCATTGATGTTGGTATCAATCGTCTACCAAGTGGAAAATTAGCAGGTGACGTTGAATATGATGAAGTATTCGATAAAGTCAGTGCAATTACACCAGTACCTGGTGGAGTAGGGCCAATGACGGTGGCGATGTTGATGGAACAAACTATTTTATGTGCTTGTTTACAAAACAATCTTGATCCACAAGACTATTTAGGACGTGATTAAATGTCAGAACAAACCACTCAGCAGCAATATTTGAGTGTTCATGCTTTAACGAGTTATCTTAAAAGAAAATTTGACGTTGATCCATACCTACAAAGAGTGTGGGTAATTGGAGAAATTTCGAATTTTCGTCCGCGTCCCAATGGGCATCAATATTTCAGTTTGAAAGATGAACGGGCGCGAATCAATGCGGTCATGTATAAAGGCGCTTTTAACAAAGTGCCGTTTAAAGTCGAAGAAGGAATGAAAGTTTTAGCTGTGGGGCGTATTACGCTCTATGAACCAAGTGGACAGTATCAATTAACCATTGACTCGATGGAGCCTGATGGGGTAGGAGCACTGTATCAAGCGTTGGAACAGTTGAAGCAGAAGTTTCAAGCAGCTGGTTTGTTTGATTTGCCTAAAAAAGCAATTCCAGTATTTCCAAAGAAAATCGCGGTTATTACGAGTCCTACCGGGGCAGTGATTCGAGATATTCTGACGACTATCCAACGTCGTTTCCCAATTGTGGAAGTGACCGTTTTTCCAACGCGTGTACAAGGTAAGGAAGCTACTGCAGAGATTGTGGCTGCTTTTAATAAAGTAGAGAACGTTGCTGAAGAATTTGATACAGTAATTTTAGCGCGTGGTGGTGGATCGATTGAGGATTTATGGTGCTTTAATGAAGAAGCGGTAGCTCAAGCAATTCTTGCGTGTAGTTTACCCGTTATTTCTTCAATCGGTCACGAAACAGATACAACTTTAGCTGATTTAGTAGCAGATATTCGCGCTGCTACTCCCACCGCAGCAGCAGAAATCGCTGTTCCGGTTTTAACGGATTTGTTGGAACGAATCGTAATTCTGAAACAACGAATGAACTATGCGATGAAGCAAAAGCTAACTGTCGCTCGCAAACAGTTTGAGCGTTCAAATGAGTCGTATGTATTAAAGCAACCAGAACGTTTATATCAAGCATATATTCAACAATTAGACCTGAGTGTGCAACGTCTTGAAGCGCAACAACATCGTTATTTTGAGCAATTAACTTATCGTTTAAATTACTTGATGCAACGTCTGAACAGTCAGCATCCGAATCAGCAGCTAAAACATTGGCAGCAAATTGTTAATAATTTAGATAATCAATTAAAACAACAATTCAAACAAGTAATGCAGCAGAAACAACAGAATTTAAAGCATCAAGCTCATTTATTGGATGCGTATAGTCCGTTAAAAAGTATGTCGCGAGGCTATGCTTTGATAGAACATGAACAACAGCATGTCACGACTATTGACCAATTATCGATTGGTGATGAAATGAAAGTGCAATTTGTTGATGGGCAAGTTGTGGCTGAAGTGAAAAGTATTCATGAAGAAAAACTAATTTAAGAGAAGGTATTAAGAAAGGAAGAAATTAATGGCTGTTAAGAAGACAGATAAACCCGCTAGTTTTGAAGTAGCGATTGAACAATTAGAACAAATTGTTCAGCAGTTAGAGAAGGGGGAGCTTCCTTTGGCCGATGCTTTAACAGCGTTCAAAGATGGTGTTGAACTGAGTCAATTTTGTCAGAAAACACTAGTAGAAGCGGAACAAACAGTAGCAAAAATGATGACAGAAACAGGTGAGGTACCTCTAGATGAGGTAAAAGCATAATGACAAACACTTTAAATGTATTACGTGATATCTTTGAGTCTACTTTAGACCAACAAATTCGCTATGTGATGACACCGATTGAAATGTTAAAACCGATGTTATACTCCTTAAAAAATGGAGGCAAAAGATTACGTCCGTTATTACTTTTGGCGATGTTAGAAATCAATTCGATGGATGATGTTAAAAAAGGTCTTCGCTCTGCGATTGCACTAGAATACATTCACACGTATTCTTTAATTCATGATGATTTACCAGCGATGGATAATGATGATTTAAGACGAGGTCAACCTACTAATCATATTCAGTTCGATGAAGCGACTGCAATATTAGCTGGAGATGCTTTATTGACAGATGCATTTGTGATTATTGCTGAGGATGACTTATTAAATGATAACCAGAAAATACGCTTAACTCAACAGTTAAGTTTAGCTGCAGGATCTCAAGGGATGGTAGCGGGTCAACTTAAAGATATTGAAGCAGAAAAGGTTAAAATTACATTGGAGCAACTCGCTCAAATCCACTTACTTAAAACGGGACAATTATTTATTTTCGCCGCGAAAGCTGCTGCAATTATTTGTAATTTGCCTCATGATGTCGCTGAACCTTTAGAAATTTTTACTCATCATTTTGGAACTGCCTATCAAATACATAATGATTTGATGGATGTTTTAGGTACTGAAGAAGAAACAGGCAAAAAAGAACAAGGTGATGCAGTTTTAGATAAGACAACTTATCCTGCAGTTCTAGGTTTAGATGGTGCAATTGAGGCGCTAAACACCGAATTAAATACTGCTCGTCAGCAACTAACACTTTTAACAGATCGTACAGGAAAAAATTATACAGGTTTATCTTATTTTCTAGATAAACTAGTGGTAGAGCGTGGAGATAAATCATGAAAAAAGAACGTGTAGATAAATTAGTAGTTCAAGCTGGTTTAACGGAGTCGCGCGAGCAAGCACGTCGTTATATTATGGCAGGACAAGTTTACGATGAAAATAATCAGCGTTACGATAAGCCAGGAGAGAAAATTGATAGCACTAAACAACTCCACATAAAGGGGAAAACAATTCCTTACGTTAGTCGCGGTGGCTTGAAATTAGAAAAAGCAATAAAGAGTTTTGGTATTGATATGACAGAT
The DNA here is from genome assembly GCF_009659375.1 of Fundicoccus ignavus. GTDB lineage: Bacteria > Bacillota > Bacilli > Lactobacillales > Aerococcaceae > Fundicoccus > Fundicoccus ignavus. The sequence goes on along the minus strand of NZ_WJQT01000021.1, from coordinate 25,734 downwards.
CAAATTCTATTAGATATCGGTGCGTCTACGGGAGGCTTCACTGATGCTGCACTTCAATTCGGAGCGAAGCAAAGTTATGCCTTGGATGTAGGCTATAATCAGTTGGCATATTCTTTACGACAGGATGAACGAGTGGTTGTAATGGAAAGACAAAATTTCCGTTATTCAACACCGGAAGATTTCACACAAGGCCAACCAACAATTTCAAGTATTGACGTTTCGTTTATCTCATTGGCCTTAATTTTACCACCTTTAGTAGATATTCTGGAGAATAATGGGTCGGTATTGGCGCTCATTAAGCCACAATTTGAGGCTGGTAGAGAACGTTTAGGTAAGAATGGTGTCATTAAGGATCCGCAAGTACACTTAGAGGTCGTGACAGAAGTTTTACAATTCATCGCACGCATTGGTTATACAATTGTTGATTTAACTTTTTCTCCAATTACAGGAGGAGAAGGAAACATTGAATTCTTGGCACATTTGAAGAATACTAAGGAAATCAATAATGATAGTTGGCAAGCTATTGACATAAAAACAGTTGTGAAAGAAGCACATTCAACTTTTTAAATTTTCGTAATCAAAATACTTCATAAGTTATCCAGAGAATAGGTGAGAAGAACATGTTAGAGAGTTTATCAATTGAAAATTTTGCAATTATTGATCGTGTGAGTATTGATTTTTCTAGTGGTATGACTGTTTTATCTGGTGAAACAGGTGCAGGGAAATCTATTATCATTGATGCCTTAGGGATTCTATGTGGTGGTCGCGGCTCTACCGAATTTATTCGGACAGGAGAACAACGTCTTTTAGTTGAAGGATTATTTACCTTCAACACAGTGCCAGAAGGACTCTTAATAGCTTTTCAACAATTTGGTTTGGACGTAGATCAAGAATCCGCACTTACTGAAGGACTTATTATTCGCCGAGAAATTCATGCTTCAGGTAAAAATCTGATACGTATTAATGGGCAATTGGCAAATGTAACTTTATTAAAGGATATTGGAAGTTATTTGGTGGATATCCATGGACAAAATGAACATCAAGCTTTATTGGATAATCAGCAACATTTAAACTTATTAGACCAATATGCTACTAAAAAATTGGAGCCAGTTAAAAAACGCTATCAAACAGCCTATGAAACGTATCGCGAGTTGCGTCAAGCTTGGTTAAAAGCACAAAGGACTGAAACTGAGCAAGCACAAAGGGTCAGTTTCCTTGAGTTTCAAATAGCTGAAATCGAAGAAGCTGAGTTAGTGCTAGCTGAAGATGAACAATTAGAAAAACTAAGCATAAAGTTACAAGGTGCTCAGAAGATAGCCTCCAATATTGCGAGTATAAATCAGTTATTCAGTGATTCAGATACTAGTCTATTAACTCAAACGGATCAAATTATGAGATTATTAATAGAAATTCAAAGTTATGATGAAATTTACCCCGAATTACTAAAACGGTTAGAGAGTACTTACTATGATTTGCAAGAAATTGCTCATCAGCTGGCAGCATCCGAATTGAATTTAGAAACAGATGATCAGTCAATTGATGAGATTGAAAGTCGTTTGAGTCAGCTTGGGCAATTGAAACGTAAATATAATATGTCGATTGAAGAAATACTTATTTACTTTGATGAGATTTCAGAGGAAGTTTATCAAATTAAACATCGTGAACAATATTTGGATGACTTAGCTAAGCGATTAGTGTTGGCATATGAAAAAGCTAAAGCGCTAGCAGATCAATTACATGCGATTAGACAAGAGAATGCGACCGCATTGATTGGTCAAATAGAAGCTGAATTGGTCGATTTGTATATGGAAAATAGTCGCTTTGATGTTCAGTTTAAGCAAAAAATGAAAGACAATGCGTTTGTTGACATTAATGAACAATTAATTAATCAGCAAACAATTGTATCGCTAGATGAAACAGGCTATGATCAAGTAGAATTTTTTGTCGCAACTAACGTTGGAGAAAGTTTAAAACCACTAGTTAAGGTTGCGAGTGGTGGAGAATTATCGCGTTTTATGTTAGCCTTGAAAGCTGTTTTTGGGCAAGCAGAACTTGCTAAAGTCATGGTTTTTGATGAGATTGATACAGGAGTATCAGGACGAGTGGCTCAAGCAATTGCTGAGAAAATTCACCAAATTAGTTTGCGTCATCAAGTCCTATGCATCACTCATTTAGCTCAAGTTGCCGCCATTGCAGAAAATCAATTGTATATATCTAAAGCAGTAACAGGTGAAAGAACTTCAACTCGTGTTGAAAGTTTAAACCTAGATGATCGTAGTGAAGTTATTGCACAAATGATGTCTGGGAAAGTATTAACTCAAACGTCATTACAATTAGCCAAAGAACTCTTACAAGATTATCAAAGCAATCGTTAAATTGATGTTGTTATTAGTCACTAATAAAGGAGCTTTCTTTTGATGAAAATTTATGCCCATCGTGGAAATAAATCTGAATATCCTGAAAATAGTCTAGCGGCTTTTCAATCGGCTGTAGAATTAGGTGTAGAGGGTATCGAATTAGATGTACATTTGTCTAAAGACAATGAAATGGTTGTGATTCATGATGAAACACTCGACCGTACTACTAACAAATCAGGTGAAGTTCAAACACTAACACTTGCTGAATTGAAGCAAGCAAACTTATTGAATGTTGATGGCAGTGTTAGTGAGGAGCTTCTGCCGACTTTAGCTGAAGTTTTAAATTTATTAGATGAGTTGACATTTACAGGTGATTTAAATATTGAATTAAAAACAGATCAAAATGAGTATCAAGGCATTGAAAAACTAGTGAAGGAATTGATTGAAAGCAAGCCAAGAAGTTATCCAATCATTTATTCAAGTTTTAATTGGCATACGATTAATCGTATGAAAAAATTAGAACCGCAAGCTGAATTGGCATTGTTATTTGCTCAACCCTTAATGACATATCAACATTTAATTCCAGAAATAGCGCCACATGGGTTACACATTGATTTTAGATTAGTAGCACAATTAGAATCAGCTTATCAGGGTGATTTGCCATTACGACTCTGGACTGTAAATGATTTAGCTGATATTCGGAATTGGTTATTGAATGAAGAAAGAAATATAGAAGTAATCATGACGGATTACCCACGACAAGCACTTGCTTTGCGAAGTGAGTTAGCGTCAAATTAGTTAGGAGAATTTTAGTGAGTGATTTAGTCGAAATACCCTTGCTTGTTATTGGAGGTCCGACTGCCGTTGGTAAAACTGAGATGAGTATTCATCTGGCGAAAACATTTAATGGTGAAATTATTAATGGTGATAGTATGCAAGTGTATAAACACCTTGATATTGGGACCGGGAAGATTACAGTTGAAGAGATGAATGGCGTTCCACATCACTTGTTAGATATTCTTGAAGTGACTGAAGAATATGATGCTAGTCGTTTTAAAGCGGAAGCAACTCAATTAATTCAGGAAATTTGGAATAGAGGAAAACTGCCAATAGTGGTTGGCGGAACCGGACTTTATCTTGAAGGTTTACTATATGATTTAGAATTTGGTGGCCGAGCTAGTAGCAATCCCATGATACGTCAGTCGTTCGAAAACAAAGCAATCGAATTAGGTGAAGAGGTTTTATGGGAAGAATTAAATTCCTTAGATCCAGCCGCAGCTGCTAAGATACCTGCACAAAATGTACGTCGTACAATTAGAGCCTTAGAAGTTATTCATGTTACGGGAGAATTATTCTCTGCTCAACAGAGTCATAATGAACAGCAATCTGTCTTTAATGAATCTGTCTTGATATTAGATCGCCCTAGAGCTGAATTATATGATAGAATAAACAGAAGAGTTGCCATGATGGCTGAACAAGGGTTGGAAGCTGAAGCTAAGCAATTATTTGATATCGCTCAAGGAGATAGAATCCCTAGTATGAAGGGAATTGGCTATAAAGAATGGTGGCCATATTTTGCTGGGGATATTAGTAAAGAGAGTGTGATTGAAACGATTCAATTAAATTCTCGTCGATATGCCAAAAGACAATTAACTTGGTTTAGAAATCGCTTAAAAGCAGTGAATTGGCTAGATAACTCGGATGAACAACTAGCTATTGAAAAAGCAGTCGCAATTGTCAAACAACATCTTATAAAAATTGAAAAGGATTAGGTGAATTAATTATATGATAGAAGTTGAGAGTAGTCCCGAGCGAGTCATGCTCGTCGGGGTGCAAACACAAAAGTATTCAGACGAGCATTTCGCATCGTTGATGAAAGAACTTTCGTCACTAACTGAAACCGCAGGTGGTGAACCTGTAAAAATAATGACACAGAAATTAACGCGTTTAGATACTAGAACTGCTGTTGGTAGTGGGAAACTAGAGGAAATTAAAGCTCAAGTCGAAGTTGAAGAAATTGATTTAGTTATTTTCTTTAATGAACTTACGCCCAGCATGAATCGTCATATCGAAGAAGGTTTAGAAGTTAGGGTAATTGACCGTGTTCAATTAATTTTGGATATTTTTGCTTTACGAGCAAATAGTCGTGAAGGTAAATTGCAAGTTGAATTGGCTCAATATGAATTTCTTTTACCAAGAATGCATGGACAAGGTAAGTATTTGTCACGTCTGGGTGGAGGAATAGGAACGCGTGGTCCTGGTGAAACAAAGTTAGAAACAGATCGCCGTTATATTAGGTCTTTGATTAATAATATAAAAAAAGAGCTTGAAGATTTGGATAGTCATCGCGAACGAACACGTATTAGACGTCAGAGTGGGCGAGAGTTTAATTTGGGATTAGTCGGTTATACCAATGCTGGAAAGTCAACTTTATTAAGTCAGTTAACAGAAACTGAAACATATATTCAAGATCAATTATTTGCTACGCTAGATCCATTGACTCGCAAGTTAACGATTAATGGTCAAACAGCCTTTACTTTAACCGATACAGTTGGTTTTATTGAGGAATTACCGACACAGCTAATCCAGGCGTTTAAATCAACACTTGAGGAGATGCGTTATGTTGATTTGATGATTCATGTCGTAGATGCATCAAGTCCAGAACGAGATAGACATGAACAAACTGTTCTGTCTCTTCTGAAAGACTTAAACATGGAGCATATTCCCTTGTTAACAGTTTATAACAAATCTGATAAAATAGAGAACGGAAACTTTGAACCAACTCTGTTTCCGAATGTTTTAATTTCAGCTTATGAACCCGATGATCTTGAACGCTTAAAGCAAAAGATTTGGGAAGTAAGTTTAGAAAATTCAGAAAAATTCACGGTTGAAATTCAACCAGAAGAATCTGAATTACTCGCTTTGTATCGTCAGAAAACATTGATCGAATCAATCGATTTTAATGAAGAACATCAATTTTATATACTTACAGGTTATCGACGCCGATTAGTCGAAGATAACCGTAATGCAGGAGGTAATTAGTGTATGATTACGATGAAAGATATCGTAGAAGAAGGTCATCCTTCACTTCGCACACCAGCAGAAGCTGTTAAGTTTCCATTAGATGAAGAAACTCGTCAATTAGGAAAAGAAATGCTTCAATTTTTAATTAACAGTCAAGATAATGAATTAGCAGAAAAATATGGCTTGCGTCCAGGTGTTGGCTTGGCAGCAACTCAGTTAAATATTAACAAACAAATTTTCGCAGTTCATGTAATGGATTATGATGAAGAGGGGTATGAGACTGAACCTATTATTAGTGAAGTTATGTTTAACCCTCGCATTAAAAGTCACTCTGTTCAGCAAGTAGCTTTAAAAGAAGGGGAAGGCTGTTTATCAGTTAATCGTGAAGTGCCCGGCTTAGTTCCGCGTCCGAAAAGAATTCGTTTAGAGTATCAAGATTTCGAAGGCAATACCTACGAAATGAAATTAACAGATTACTTAGCGGTTGTGACACAACATGAATTAGATCATCTAAAAGGGATTATGTTTTATGATCATATCAACGCAGAACACCCTTGGACACCAGATAAGAATACAAAATTATTATAATTTTAAAGTTTTTCATAACAACTAGTTGACAGACTTATTAGTTATGTTGTATACTAATGAAGTTGTTATGAAACAAGTCATAGTAGCTCAGCTGGATAGAGCATTCGCCTTCTAAGCGAACGGTCGCAGGTTCGAATCCTGCCTGTGACGTAATTGGTACAACATGACCTTTTCTCTTTGTAAAAATAGAAAAGGTCTTTTTTGTCCAAAAATAGATTATTTCTGAATGTTTGTATCATCTCGAATCATTATAAACTAAAAGATGGAAGGTTAAATCGTGAGAAAAAAAGTTCTTAGATTTCAATTTACGAGTTGGATATTATTGTTAACAGCATCTGCAGGCTTCCTCAACGCCATAACTCTTATGCAATTTGCGATGCCAAGTTCACATCACACGGGAAATTTAACCAATAGTATGATTCGCTTAATAGAAGGCGATTTTAGCGGTTTTCTTCAAATAATTATGCTTCTCTTGTCTTACTTAATCGGAACTGTGATAAGTGGCTTTCTTTTCCCAGATCAGCAATTTAAACTGAAACGCCGTTATGGTTGGATTGAAATTATCATTAGCCTTCTAATTGTATTTGGTAGCATTTATATAAAACACTCAAATTGGTACTTGCTTGAAACGACAATGGTACTCGGTCTACAAAATGGTATGTTTGTGTATTATAAGGGGATTATAGTGCGAACGACTCATATGACTGGAAATCTAACAGACACTGGTTTAGCAATTGGCCGAGCATTAGCTGGTCGCCATTCAGAGTTGTGGAAAGCTCGTTTTCAGCTAATTAATTTAAGTTGCTTTTTATTAGGCGGTTTGTTAAGCACCTCAATACTTTTCTATACCGATCTAAACATTTGGCAAGCAGCTAGCAGTATATATATGTTTACAGGACTTTTATACTTTTTGTTATATCATCATTTTAACTATTTAGTTTCACAAAGAAATGAAAGTGCTAGTGATGATAAAAATTTATTTGACTATATAAATATCTAATAAACGAAAATTTGTAAGATATTTTTTAACATTAAATAACGACAAAAAAAGTCTATCGATAAATCGATAGACTTTTTTGTGAATTGCACAATTAATTAAATGAAATTATTTTTGAGCACGACGTTGGTAAGCACCATCAGCTGTACTAACTTCTAAAGCTTCGCCAACTTCGATAAAGTCAGGAACGTTTACTACTAAGCCAGTTTGCATTGTAGCTGGTTTACCAGAACCAGTAACTGTTGCACCTTTAATAGATGGTTGCGTTTCAACAACAGTTAATGTAACTGAACCTGGTAGTTCAACACCAATTACTTCGTGACCGAAGAATTGAATTTTAACTTCCATGTTTTCTAATAAGTATAACATTTCGTTTTCAATTGATTCAGTAGGAATCTCATATTGTTCGTATGTCTCTAAGTCCATAAAGAACGCAGTATCATCCATAGAATATAAGAATTGAACAGACTTAGAATCTAAGAAAGCACGTTCAAAGCTTTCGTTAGGTCTGAATGTAGTTTCGTAAGTCCCACCACTACGAACATCACGAAGTTTCATACGCATTACTGTGTTACCTTTACCTGGTTTGTGGTGACTAGCTTCAAGTACTTTAATTAATTTACCGTCTTGAACAAAAGTCATACCTGCTTTTAAATCTGAAGCATTAATCATTAATATTTCTCCTTTATTTCGAAATTTACTCAACCATTATATCACAAATATTCGAACTGACTATCATTGCTGAGATAAATGTTATGAAAAAGATAGATTCACCTTGTAAAAACTATTCCAAAATATTAAATGAGAGAATTTTAATTTTAATTAAATTATGTTATAATCCTTAAGTGAAAGAAAAAACATTAAAAAATTCCGGCTATATTTATAGTAGGAAAAATTTAATGTACACAACTAGGTATAAGGGGAGTGAAGAAAATGACAGAAAAACGATATACTCAAGAGGTGTTTGATAAATTAGAGGGCCTTTATCCGCATGAAGGTGAATTTTTACAAGCTGTGAAAGAATTTTTAGATGCAATTGAACCAGTGATTGAGGCTCATCCAGAGTATCGTCAACAAGCAGTATTAGAAAGAATTACTGAACCTGAACGAATTATCTCTTTCCGTGTACCATGGGTGGATGATAGTGGACAAGTTCAAGTTAACCGTGCTTACCGTGTACAATTCAGTTCGTTAACAGGGCCTTATAAAGGTGGGTTACGTTTTCATCCAAGTGTTAACCAAAGCATTCTAAAATTCTTAGGTTTTGAACAAATCTTTAAGAATAGTTTAACTGGCTTGCCAATTGGAGGCGGAAAGGGTGGTTCAGATTTTAATCCAAAAGGAAAATCTGAACAAGAAGTGATGCGTTTCTGTCAAAGTTTTATGACAGAGTTATCACGTTATGTTGGTCCAGACTTAGATGTGCCTGCTGGTGATATCGGTGTGGGAGCGCGTGAAATTGGCTATTTATTAGGACAATATAAACGTCTAAAAGGACCTGAAGCTGGCGTTTTAACGGGTAAACCAATTCCAGCTGGAGGAAGTTTAGGAAGAACAGAAGCGACAGGGTTCGGCTTAGTTTATTTCTTAAATGAAATGTTATCACAAGTTGAAACTGAGTTAGCTGGGAAACGAGTAATTGTTTCTGGTTCCGGCAATGTTGCCTATTATGCTGCTCGCAAAGTAGAAGCATTTGGTGGTGTTGTTGTATCGATGAGCGATTCAAACAGTGCAATCTATGATGCAAATGGTATTGATTTAGATACAATCTACGAATTAAAAGTGGCTGGTCGTGAAAGAATTGCGAAATATATTGAAACTCATCCTGAAGCAACTCTTTACAATGGATCTGTGTGGGACATGGAAATTGAAGCTGATGTTGCATTACCATGTGCAACTCAAAATGAAATTAACGCAAGTCAAGCTGAGAAATTAGTAGCTAACGGCGTGAAATTTGTAGCTGAAGGGGCAAATATGCCAAGTGATTCAGGTGCAGTTAAAGTTTACAAAAAGAATAAAGTTTACTACGGACCAGGAAAAGCGGCTAATGCTGGTGGAGTGGCGGTATCTGCTTTAGAAATGAGCCAAAACTCAATGAGACAAAGATGGAGCCAAGAACAAGTGGATGGAATGCTTCAAGATATCATGAAGAATATTTTCCAAAGTTGTTTAGGAGCATGTCAAACATATGACTTAGGTTTAGACTATGCTTCAGGAGCCGATATCGCATCTTTTGAAAATATGGTAGAATTAATGTTAATTCATGGTGTTGTTTAAATTTAAAACGACGAGTATTGGTATTGCACTAACAGTATGTTGCTGTTAGTGTTTTTTTTATTTTAAATTTATGCTATACGGTTACATTGTTGCTGTTATCTAAGTTTTAACTAGCTTTATAAATCCTTAATAATTGTTTTAGTTGACAAAAAAGTAAGGCTATAATAAACTTTGAACATCAAATAGTTTGATAATCAAAACATTATTTTGGAAAGAGGTGACGTTTTTGGAATTTGAGACCATCAATGAGATAAATGAATACTTAGTAATGATTTTCAATGAAATTTTGTTGATTGAAGAAGACGCTCTGAAACAAAGTGAGTTTTCGGATTTGACAATTAAAGAGATGCATACGATTGAAGCAATTGGTTTAAGCGGAAATCTGAGTTCTTCGGAGGTGGCTAAAAAGTTGAGCGTTACAGTGGGAACATTATCTGTATCGGTTCAAAACTTAGTTAAAAAGGGCTATGTTGAGAGAGTACGACTGCCTGAAGATCGAAGAGTGGTCAATTTACGTTTAACAAAACGTGGAAAATTGTTGTATCGTCTTCATCGGAAATTCCATCTCAATATGGTCAACCAAACTTTATCTGGGTTAAATGATGGTGAAGCTTTAGCTCTGCAAAAGGGTTTAAAGAATTTGCATACATTCCTAGATGAAATAAAAACCAAAACGAAATAAAAGGAAGATATCATGAGTAAACTTATTGCGACAGGATCTTACTTGCCAGAACAACTTCTGACAAATGATCAGTTAATTGAAAAATTCCAGATTGATTCAAGTCATGAATGGATTGAACAAAGGTCAGGAATCACGCAACGACACTTTGCGTACGACGATGAAACAACAGCTGATATCGCAACGAAAGCTGCTGAGAATTTACTTGCAAAAGTAGATTCAGGGATCGTCCAAGAAATTAAATTGATCATCGTTGCGACAATGTCAGCCAACGGGCCAACGCCTTCAGTTGCGAATCAAGTTCAAGCAGCTTTAGGAATTAAGGGCGCTTGGGGCTTTGATGTAAGTGGAGCATGTAGCGGTTTCGTGATGGCACTGGATATTGCAGAGCAAATGTCTCGTAGTAAAACTGACGGCTATACCTTAGTAATTGGCGCTGAAAAGATGAGTCAAATTTTAGACTTTTCTGATCGCAGTACATCTGTATTATTTGGTGATGGTGCGGGAGCTGTTCTTATCAAACATGATGGACAAGGCTTACCTGATTATCAAAGTGAATTACATGCAATGGAAGACGAAAAACTTTCTATTGCTGTTAATCCAAATGCTGATGGTCGAAATGTTATGAGTATGTTAGGACGAGACGTGTTTAACTTTGTAAATCGAACAGTTGTCAAATCTCTTGGAAACTTTATTTCAGAGAATGTTGAAGATTATGATTATTTGGTTTCACATCAAGCGAATCAACGTCTGTTAGATATTATAGCTAAAAAGCTAAAAATATCGGAGGATAAAATCCCATCTAATATAGCCAAAGTGGCAAATCTGTCGGCTGGTAGTATACCTGTTTTACTAGATAATCTAGTAGAGACGAATGAAATTAGATTGAATGGTTCTCAAAAAATCGTCATGTGTGGATTTGGCGGCGGCTTAGCTTGGGGTAATATTAGCGTTACATTATAAAAAAAAAAAGAATCTTTGGAGGAAAATTATTATGGTATTCGAGAAAGTAAAAGAAATTATTGTGGATCAATTAGGTATTGAAGAAAGTGAAGTAGCTTTAGCAACTGATTTTGAAAATGATTTAAAAGCTGACAGTTTAGATGTATTCCAAATTATCAGTGAAATTGAAGATGAATTAGACATCACAATCGATACTGACCAAAACTTAAAAACTGTAGAAGACTTAGTTAAATATATTGAAAGTCTTGAAGCTTAATTAAAAAAAGGAAGATAAAAATGAAAACAGCGATCACAGAATTATTAAATATTGAGTATCCAATCATCCAAGGTGCGATGGCATGGGTAGCAGATGCAGATTTAGCCAGCGCTGTTTCAAATGCGGGAGGACTCGGAGTTATTGGTACTGGACATGATTCAGTAGATATTGTTCAACGAAAAGTCGAAGATATGCAAAGCAAGACAGATAAACCGTTTGCGGTTAATGTTATGCTTTTGAATCCCCATGTTGAAGAAGTGGTAGACTATTTAATTGCATCAGGTATTAAAATCATTACAACAGGTGCTGGTAATCCTGGTAAGTATATGACGCGCTTCAAAGAAGCGGGAATCAGTGTGATTCCAGTTGTTGCTTCAGTTGCATTAGCTAAAAGAATGGAACGAATTGGTGCCACAGCAGTTGTAATTGAGGGGATGGAAGCAGGAGGACATATCGGTAAATTAACGACCTTAACGCTACTTCCTCAAGTTGTGGACGCTGTTTCTATTCCTGTTATAGCAGCCGGAGGTTTTGGAGATGGACGTTCTTTAGCAGCCGCTTTAATGTTGGGTGCTCAGGCAATTCAAGTCGGAACACGTTTTGTTGTATCGAACGAATCTAACGCTCACCAAAACTTTAAACAAGCAATTTTAAATGCAAGTGATATTGATACAGTCATTACTGGTCAAATCAATGGGCATCCGGTTCGAGTATTACGTAATAAACTGACAACTCAATACTTACAAATTGAGAAGGAAGAAACAGGCAAAGAAAATCCAAACTTTGATAAGATGGAAGAACTTGCTAAGGGAGCCCTAAGACGCGCAGTTGTTGAAGGGGATACAGAATCAGGTTCAATGATGGCTGGGCAAATTGCTGGCCTAATTAAGAAAGAAGAATCTGTTCAAGAAATTATTTTAGACTATGTAAATTCAGCTAAAGCTGTATACAAAGAGCGTCAATCATTTTTTGATAACTAAGCAATTATTTTATTATTATTTTGATATAAGAAGGGGCAATCAATGAAACTTGCAATTATTTTTAATGGTCAAGGTGCTCATTACGAAGGAATGGGCTTAGATTTTCAAGCAGCTTATACTGAGGCCAAAACAGAATTTGATACAGCTGAAACTGTTACAGATGGTATGCAGATTCGTCAATGGATTGAATCTGATTTAGATCAATTTAAAGCGACTCGTAATGCTCAAGTTGCGATTACAGCAACAAGTCTAGCCATTTTTAATAGTATTGCCCCAACTCTTCCAGCCATTAGTTTTATGGCTGGTTTAAGTTTAGGGGAATATACCGCATTAATGGCAAGTGGTATGCTTTCTAAAACAGAAGGTTATCAATTGTTAAAAGAACGTGGAGAGATTATGTCTCAACATTGTGAACAGTTAGCTAGCTCTACACCTGTTCAAATGTTAGCAGTAATGAATATGCCATTTGATCAGATCGAGAGTCTAGTTAATGAAATAAATATAGAACACCCAGAGTTATACATTGCTAATATTAACTCGAATCAACAAGTTATTATTGCAGGAACGGAAACAACAACTCAAGTGTTTAAAGAACGGGCAAAAGAGCTAGGTTATAAAAAGACAATGCCTTTAAAAGTGGAAGGACCATTTCATAGTCCTTTGATGTCTGGAACGCAAGCAGCATTTGCAACGGCTTTAGAGAAAGTTACATTTACTCAAGCTGAGATTCCGGTCATTAGTAACACAACGGTTACACCACATAATTTAGCAACGATTAATGAGTTATTAGTTCGTCATCTCGTTGAACCAGTAAAATGGCGACAAACAATTGATTTCTTAACAGAACAAGGCGTTACACATTTAATCCAAATTGGGCCAGGAAAAACCTTAGCGCAGTTATTAAAACGTGAGAAAAATGCACCAGCTTGTTTAGTAATCGATAAAGTAGAAGACGTAGCGGATATTCAACCGTTTCTTAATGGAGGAGAAAACGAATGAGTTTAACAGTATTAATTACAGGTAGTTCTCGTGGGATTGGTTTAGGCGTTGCTAAGCATTTAGCGAGTCAAGGACACAATGTCATTTTGAACAGCCGTAAAGAAATTGATGAAAGTATTCTAAAAGAATTTGAAGAATATGGTGTTAAAGTGGGTACAGCAATTGGTAATATTAGTGATTTTAATGTTGCTAAAGAACTAATTGATGCAGCCAAGGCAGAGTTTGGACAAATTGATGTATTAATTAACAATGCAGGGATTACGCGTGATGGATTAATGATGCGTATGAGCGAAGAAGATTTTAATTCAGTTATTCAAACTAACTTAAACGGTACATTTAATATGTGTCGTCACATTACACCAATTATGTTGAAACAAAAATCTGGTACCATTATTAACTTATCAAGTATTGTCGGTGTTATGGGTAATGCTGGACAAGTTAATTATGCTGCAAGTAAGGCCGGTGTGATTGGTTTGACTAAAGCTTTAGCGCGTGAATTATCTTCACGAGCGATTACAGTTAATGCGATTGCCCCAGGTTTTATTGAGACCGATATGACCGATCAACTTAGCGACCGGGTGAAAGATTCAATGTTAACTCAAATTCCTTTAAAACGCTTTGGTCAAGTAGAAGAGATAGCTCAAACAGTTGATTTCTTAATTAATAATCGTTATATCACGGGTCAAGTGATTGAAGTAAACGGTGGAATGAATATGTAGCTTAATCGCTACTACTAGTAAAAGGTTGAGGAGGCCAATTATGAAAAGAGTAGTAATTACGGGGATGGGAACAGTATCACCAATTGGTAATAATGTTGAAGATTTCTGGGGAAATTTAAGAGATGGAAATACAGGAGTTGCGCCAATTACACGTTTTGATGCAAGTCAAACTGGGGTTTCAGTAGCTGCTGAAGTAAAAGATTTTGATCCTACTTTAACGATGGATCGTAAAGAATACAAACGTATGGATTTATTCTCACAATATGGAGTTGCTGCTTCTGTTGAAGCGCATAAAATGAGTGGCTATGATATTGAAGCGAACGCTCACCGTGTAGGTGTATTAGTTAGTTCAGGGATTGGCGGCTTAGTAGAGATTGAGAATGGTATTCGCAAGATGATTTCTAAAGGACCTAAACGTGTTCCGCCATTATTTGTACCATTAACAATTGGTAATATGGGCGCTGGAAATATTTCAATGAAACTTGGAGCTAAAGGCGTTAGTTTAGATATCGTGACTGCGTGTGCAAGTGCGACCAACTCAATTGGTGAAGCGTTCTTGAAAATTCAAGCCGGCTTATTAGATGCAGCTTTTGCAGGTGGAGCCGAAGGGACAATCAACGAAATTGGTATTGCAGGCTTTGCGGCTTTAACGGCTTTATCTACAAATGAAGATCCTAAAACGGCTTCTCGTCCATTTGATAAAGATCGTGATGGTTTTGTTATGGGTGAAGGTGCTGGTGTTGTCTTCTTGGAGTCTTTAGAATCCGCACAAGCTCGTGGCGCTAATATTCTAGCTGAGGTTGTTGGCTATGGTACAAACTCAGATGCATATCACATGACTGCACCTAGTCCTGATGGTAGTGGAGCAGGTGAAGCAATGAAATCTGCCATTTCAATGGCTGGAATTGAGCCGGAACAGGTAGACTACATTAATGCTCATGGAACGAGTACACCAACGAATGACTCTGGTGAGACAGTTGCAATTAAGTATGCGTTGGGAGACCATGCGAAGAAAGTTGCGATTTCTAGCTCGAAAGGTCACTTTGGACATTTGCTGGGAGCTGCTGGTGGTGTTGAAGCAATTGCATGTGTTAAAGCATTGCAAGAAGGTTTCGTGCCTGCAACTTTAGGTTTAGAGAATGTTGACCCATCATGTGATTTAGATTATGTTCCAGGTGAAGGTCGCCAACAAGAATTAAATTACGTTTTATCAAATTCATTAGGATTTGGTGGACATAATGCGGTTCTATGCTTTAAACGTTGGGATGGTGCTTAATTTTGCAATTTGAAGAATTATTGAAATTAATAGATCGTTTAGAAACTTCAAGTATTCGTTATGTAGATTACAGTCATGCGGGAGACCATGTTGTCTTATCAAAAGAAGCCTTAAACACTTCAGCAACTGCTGTAAATCCGACTAATGTAATTGGTCAAGCTGAAGCTCCTACTAACATGTATGTTCTCGAAAATGAAACTAAAACAGTTCCAAGTGAAGTATTAACTAAAACAGAGGTTGAAACATCGGAAACTACATCTGTAGAGGTTGAGGGCGAAGCAGTATTATCACCGATGGTAGGTGTTGCATACTTGCAAGCTAATCCAGACGCAGCTCCGTTCGTACAAGTGGGCGATACAGTTAAACAAGGTGACGTAATAGTTTTAATCGAAGCGATGAAGTTAATGAATGAAATTCAAGCACCTAAATCAGGTGTTATTACTGAAATTTTAGTAGATAACGAAGCGGTCGTAGAATTTAATCAACCGTTAATTCGAATTAAATAGTTTAATCTAGGAGGATTTAATCAATGAATATTTTATCAGCACAAGAAATTATGGATATTATTCCAAACAGATACCCAATTTTCTTTATCGATGCAGTCGATGAATTAATTCCAGGTGAAAAAGTAGTATGTCGTAAAAACGTTACAATTAATGAAGAAGTTTTCCAAGGACACTTCCCAGGTGAGCCAGTTTTCCCTGGTGTTTTAATTGTTGAAGCACTAGCTCAAGCAGGCTCAATTCCTTTGTTAAAAATGGATGGGTTTGAAGGTAAAACAGCTTATTTAGGTGGTTTAAATAAAGTGAAGTTCCGTCAAAAAGTTAAACCTGGCGATGTATTAAGATTACAAGTAGATATTGTTAAATTAAAAAGTAATGCAGGGATTGGGTACGGCCAAGCCTTTGTCGGCGACAAAAAAGTTTGTGAAGCCGAAATGACCTTTATTATTGGTGCCAAATAAAATGTTTAACAAAGTTCTGGTAGCTAATCGAGGGGAGATTGCCGTACGTGTTATCCGTGCATTAAGAGAGTTGAATATTACATCTGTTGCAGTCTATAGTGAAGCTGATCGTAATGCGCTTCACACTGAGCTAGCCGATGAAGCAATCTGTATTGGGCCCGCAAAGAGTTTAGACTCATATGCGAATCCAGTGGCAGTATTATCAGCTGCGCTAGTGACTGGTGCTGATGCTATTCACCCTGGTTACGGTTTTCTTTCAGAACGTAGTGACTTTGCGTCAATGTGCGAAGAATTAGGGATTAAGTTTATTGGTCCTAAAAGCTGGATTATTAATGATATGGGAAATAAGCAAAATGCTCGTGAAACGATGAAGGCTGCTGGCGTTCCAATCACACCAGGTAGTGAAGGCTTAGTGGAATCTCTGGAAGAAGCGAAGAAAATCGCATCTGAAATAGGCTATCCATTAATGGTTAAAGCTGCTGATGGTGGTGGCGGGAAAGGTATGCGAAGAGTTGAAAATGCTGAAATGCTTGAGCCGATGTTTAAACAAGCTCAGCAAGAAACGCAATCAGTTTATGGCAATCAGCACCTATATATTGAAAGAATCATTTACCCGGCTAAGCATATTGAAGTGCAATTATTAGGTGATGAACATGGAAATGTTGTACACTTAGGTGAACGTGATTGTTCATTGCAAAGAAATAACCAGAAAGTAATTGAAATTGCACCAGCACAATCACTTACTGAAGATGTGCGCAATGCATTATGTTCAACAGCGGTTAAAGCTGCTTCTGCAATTGGATATACTAATGCTGGTACCATTGAGTTTTTAGTAGATGATCAAAATAATTTTTACTTTATGGAAATGAATACTCGTTTACAAGTTGAACATCCAATTACGGAAATGATTACTGGGATTGACATTGTGAAAGAACAAATTCGTATCGCAATGGGACAAGCCTTATCATTTAAACAAGAAGATGTTGAATTTTCTGGAGTTGCCATTGAGTGTCGCTTAAACGCTGAAGATCCTAAAAATAATTTTAGACCTTCAAGTGGTTATATTGATCGCTTAATTATGCCGTCGGGTGGTATGGGCTTGAGAATTGAAAGTGCGATTTATCCTCGTTATACGTTGCCACCTTTCTATGATTCAATGATTGCAAAAATTATTGTTCATCGTCCAACACGTGAAAAAGCTTTCACATTATTAAATCGTGCTTTAGTTGAAGTTGTGGTTGAAGGCTTAGAAACTAACGTTGAATTACTTGAAGAATTAGCTTTCCATCCTGATGTACAGGCTGATCGAACGCATACTAAGTGGTTGGAAGAGATATTTATGCCAGAATGGCTAGATACGTTGAATGAAGAAATGGACGAAATATCAAACAAAGAGGTAACAGAGGAGGGATAATATGGCTTTATTTCGTAAGAAAAAAACAATTCGATTAAATCCCGAATTGCCAACAAAATCCGTCCCTAAAAGAACAGATATTCCGGATAACCTAATCGAACGTTGTCCGAAATGTCGTAAAGTGATTTTTCAAACACAATTACCAACCAATCATTGTTGTCCACATTGTCAGAACCATTTACAGTTTCCAGCTGAAAAGAGAATTGCTTGGCTGACTGACGACAATAGCTTTATTGAGTGGGATAAAGAATTAGGATTAGCTGATCCTCTTGAATTCCCTGGATATGAAGCAAAATTGGAAGCTGCACAAGAACTAACCGGACTCAAGGAAGCTGTATTAACTGGTCAAGCGACACTAAATCAAATACCTTTTGCAATTGGTGTGATGGATAGTCGTTTTGTCATGGCTAGTATGGGGACTGTAGTAGGTGAAAAACTCGTTAGATTGTTTGAACAAGCTACTGAAAAATCATTATCTGTTGTCTTGTATATTGCTTCTGGTGGTGCTCGAATGCAAGAGGGAATTCTATCTCTAATGCAGATGGCTAAAGTCAGTCAAGCAGTTGCGAAACATAGTGAAGCTGGATTATTCTACTGTGCTATTCTTACAAATCCTACTACTGGTGGTGTTACGGCTAGTTTTGCTATGCAAGGCGACATGATTTTAGCTGAACCCGATGCAACAGTAGGATTTGCTGGTAAACGTGTCATTGAACAAACAATCAAGGCTACGTTGCCTAAGGAGTTTCAAAAGGCTGAATCAGTACTTGAGAATGGCTTTATTGACCAAATAGTCAAAAGAGATGATCAAGTACAAATTTTGCATTTATTATTAACGATTCATCAAAAGCAAGCGTAAAGGAGTGAGAACATGCAAGCTTATCAAATCGTACAAAAAGCGCGTGAAATCTCACGACCTTCTACTATTGAAGTAATCGATTATTTATGTACCGATTTTATTGAATGCCATGGCGACCGTTTAATGGCGGATGATGCTGCAATCGTTGGAGGTGTTGGCTTGTTCAACAATCAACCGATTACTGTTGTAGGGATTCAAAAAGGTAATAACACGAAAGAAAATATTCGTCGTAACTTTGGTTCCGCAGGACCAGCAGGCTATCGTAAAGCTCAACGTTTAATGAAGCAGGCAGAGAAATTTAATCGACCTGTCTTAACATTGATTAATACAGCAGGCGCTTATGCAGCGCCAGAATCTGAAGATTATGGGATCGGAGAAGCGATTGCAAGTAGTTTGTTATTAATGAGTGAATTAAAAGTTCCGACTATCGCCATTATTTTAGGTGAAGGTGGTAGTGGTGGAGCCATTGCATTGGCATTATCTGATCGAGTATGGATGCTAGAGAATAGTATTTATTCGATTCTTTCACCAGAAGGCTTTGCGTCAATATTATGGAAAGATTCTAAACTTGCGTCACAAGCAGCGGATGTTATGAAATTAACAGCAGCGGAACTTTTAGAAATGAAAGTAATTGACCAAATTATTCCAGAATCACATAATGGTAAAGCTCTTTCAAAAGATGCCATTTTAGCTGAGATAGATCGAAATGTTAGAAAAACATTTGAAGAATTAAATCAACTTTCAATTGAAGAGTTACTTCAAGCTAGACACGAACGATTTAGAAAATATTAGAAAAAAAACCGCCATGGCGGTTTTTTTCGCATTAATGAGTATTCTGGAATGATAGGTTTTAGGAGGGATTATATGTTCTCAATTCGTCAAGTGGAATTAACGGACTATATTGCGATACATGAGCTTAATTGTCAAGAAATGGGGTATGAGTTTCCATTACACTCTACAAAAGTAAAAATAAACGCATTGATGGCCAACAGTTCTAATCAAATTTTTGTAGCAATTATGAATGAAATGGTCGTGGGTTATATTCATGCTAATGACTATGACACATTGTATGCACCCCATATGAAAAATATTATGGGAATTGCTGTAAATGCTGACTACAAGCGGCAAGGGATTGGAAAAGCTTTGCTTCAGGCAGTTGAAACATGGGCAATGGACTCAGGAGCAACTGGCGTTAGACTCGTATCAGGTAGCACTAGGAAAGAAGCACACATTTTTTATCGGCACTGTGGCTATACGGGAGATAAACTGCAGTTGAATTTATGCAAGAAGATAATTTGAGGTAATGGGTGTTTTTGCCTAGCAGGGGAGCTAAGAAGGAAGGTGAAATGATCTCTTTATTGAGAAGCTATTTCACAAACCATCTCAAAAGAGGATTGTTGGTGATGAGTTTATAAATAATGAAAAGATTAGTCTCTGAATTATAAATGAATCAAAACAGAAAATATAATTCGAGGAACAGCATAAAATCAAAGCGTTTTTTCAAATGAATAACGGTCGTTATAAAATCTACAAAAATTTTTGGTAATTATACATTAAACATGGTAATCACGAATAAAAACTAACAAAATATTATTGTAAAAATATTCACAAGAGAATAGTAGTTGTTTACATAAAATCAAACATTTGGTATTAAATCTATAAAACCTCTAGGGATATTAGTACAGTTTTTAATATGTGCCATAACAGTTGAAAGTGTGAAAAATAGCATAAAACGTGCAAAATACGATAAAAACAAAGAAAAAACTGTTTCTTATTTTTGCATGCTAATTTTTCACATACTTTGGTTTAATCAATTGAAAAACGCTATCACAACGCTTGGGGCTTGCATTTTGAAGTCATAGGTGGTAAATTAATAGGTGTAAGAGTAATGAAACAGTTTCTACGGCTGTGTATTACTAACAACAATTTTAGAGAGGAATGTGTATAGGATGGCAGAAAAGAAAGCAAATGTTAAAATCGAAGATTTATTAAATCCACAAAACTTTGATTTTAGCACAGTACAAGTATTAGATGAGAACGGGACTATCGTTAATCCAGATTTAATGCCAGATTTATCAGACGAAGAATTAGTTAAATTGATGGAGGATATGGTGTGGGCGCGTGAATTATTCAACCGTTCAACTGCATTAGCTCGTCAAGGTCGTTTAGGATTCTACGCTCCAACAGCTGGTCAAGAAGCATCGCAAATTGGTTCAATTTCAGTAACAACTGAGGATGACTTTATTTTACCTGGTTACCGTGATATTCCACAATTAATCAAACATGGTTTACCATTATCTAAAGCTTTCTTATGGTCTAAAGGACACGTTGAAGGTAACAATTATCCAGAATCATTACGTGCTTATCCGCCTCAAATTATCATCGGTGCACAATATGTTCAAGCAGCTGGAGTAGCTGTAGGGATTAAGAAAAATGGTCGTAAAGCAATTGCGATGACTTGGACTGGAGACGGTGGATCTTCACAAGGTGACTTCTATGAAGGTATTAACTACGCTGGAGCTTATAAAGCACCTGCAGTATTCTATATCCAAAACAACGGTTGGGCAATTTCAACACCACGTGAATTACAAACTGCTGCAGCTACATTAGCTCAAAAAGCAGTAGCAGCTGGAATTCCAGGTATCGTTGTAGATGGTATGGATATTTTAGCAGTTTATGCTGTATCTAAAGCAGCTCGCGACTTTGCAATCGCTGGAAATGGACCGGTTTTAATTGAAACATTATGTTATCGTTTCGGTGCTCACTCATTATCAGGGGATGATCCAAAACGTTACCAACCAGATGGAATCCAAGACGAATGGCAAGCAAAAGACCCATTAATTCGTTACCGTAAATTCTTAACTGACAAAGGCTTATGGTCTCCAGAAAAAGAAGAAGAAGTAATCGAACGTACTAAAGAAGAGTCTAAAGCAGCGATTAAAGAAGCTGACCAAGCTCCAAAACAAAAAGTTTCTCAATTCTTAAGAAATATGTATGAAACACCTGACTATGTTACACAAGAACAAATTAACAAATACGAAGCAAAGGAGAATAAATAATCATGGCTCAAAAAACAATGATTGAGGCTATCACAGAAGCGTTAGCCACTGAATTACGTAATGATGACCGTACTTTAATCTTTGGGGAAGACGTTGGTAAAAACGGTGGAGTTTTCCGTGCGACTCAAGGATTACAAGATGAATTCGGTGAAGACCGCGTTTTCAACACTCCTTTAGCTGAGTCTGGTATTGGTGGTATGGCAATTGGTTTAGCCTTAGAAGGCTTCCGCCCAATCCCAGAAATCCAATTCTTTGGATTTGTCTTTGAAGTAATGGATTCGATTGTAGCACAAGCGGCTCGTACACGTTACCGTATGGGAAATACGCGCAATATTCCAATTACAATTCGTTCACCATTTGGTGGTGGTGTACATACACCCGAATTACACGCGGATTCATTAGAAGGATTAATTGCACAATCACCAGGTATTAAAGTGGTTATTCCATCGAATCCTTACGACGCAAAAGGTTTATTAATTTCTGCTATTCGTGACAATGACCCAGTTGTCTTTTTAGAACATATGAAATTATACCGTTCATTCCGTGAGGAAGTGCCAGAAGAAGAATATACAATTCCTTTAGGAAAAGCTAACGTTGTTCGTGAAGGTACAGATGCTACTGTAATTACTTACGGTGCTATGGTACAAGAATCAGTTAAAGCTGCTGAAGTATTGGCAGAAGAAGGCGTGTCTGTAGAAGTTATTGACTTACGTACAGTTCAACCTTTAGATATTGAAACAATTACAGCATCAGTTGAAAAAACTGGACGTGTAGTAGTTGTACAAGAAGCACAACGTCAAGCTGGTGTTGGATCTAAAGTAATCGCTGAAATTTCTGAAAGATCAGTTCTTTCATTGGTTGCACCAATTGGTTTTGTAGCTTCACCAGATACTGTATTCCCATTTGGTCAAGCAGAAAAAGATTGGTTACCAAACGCTGAAGATATTGCAGACAAGATTCGCGAACTAAAAGAATTCTAATTTAATTGACTTTAAATAGATGGCCCTTTAAAAGGGCTGTCTTTTAAAGGCTTGTTAGACTAGCGATATAACTTATAAGAGCTAAGAGAAAAGGAGCAAACATAATATGGCATTCAAATTCAAATTACCTGCCTTAGGTGAAGGAATTATGGAAGGCGAAATCGTATCTTGGGCAGTAGCTGAAGGCGATGAAGTTAAAGAAGACGACACATTAGTTGAAATCCAAAACGATAAATCAGTAGAAGAATTACCATCACCAGTAAATGGTAAAGTAGTGAAAATTCACGTAGCAGCAGGTGAAGTAGCACAATTAGGTCAAGTGATTATTGAAATCGACGCACCTGGCTACGAAGACGATTCAGCAGAAGAGGCTGCACCAGCGACACCAGCAGCAGCTCCGGCAGGTGCACCAGCACAAACTGCGGCTCCAACAGGTTCGACAAGTAGTTACTTCCAATTCAAATTACCAGCTTTAGGTGAAGGAATTATGGAAGGTGAAGTCGTATCTTGGGCTGTAGCTGAAGGTGACGAAGTTAAAGAGGATGACACATTAGTTGAAATCCAAAATGATAAATCAGTAGAAGAATTACCATCACCAGTCGATGGTAAAGTTGTGAAAATCCATGTACAAGCTGGAGAAGTTGCAACATTAGGTCAAGTAATCATTGAAATTGATGCGCCTGGACACAATGGACCAGCAGCAGCAGTAGAATCTACACCAGCATCACCTACAGCTGTTGAAGGATCAGTACCAGCTACAGCATCAGCACCTGTGGTAGCAGCTGATCCTAATAGACGTGTATTAGCAATGCCATCAGTACGTAAATTAGCGCGTGAAAAAGGAATCGACATTACATCAGTAAACGGAACTGGTAAAAATGGACGTATTACTGCAGATGACGTGAATAACTTTAACGGCTCAGCAGTTGCAGCGCCAGCACCAGTAGCTGAAGAAACAGCGACAGTTGCTTCAACACCAGCAGCGGCAGCAGCTCCGGCAGCTAAAGCGGCACCAACAACACCTTATGTATCACAACGTGGTGAAGCAGAAACTCGTGAACCAATGACAGGAATGCGTAAAGCAATTTCTAAAGCAATGGTTAACTCTAAACATACTGCGCCTCATGTAACTCACTTTGATGAAATCGAAGTAACTAAATTATGGAACCACCGTAAGAAATTTAAAGATATTGCATCAGAACGCGATACTAAATTAACATTCTTACCTTATGCAGTTAAAGCTTTAATCGCTGCCGTTAAGAAATACCCAATCTTGAATGCTTCATTAGATGATGCTACTCAAGAAGTTGTTTATAAAAACTATTACAACATCGGTATTGCAACAGATACTGATCGTGGTTTATATGTACCAAACATCAAAGATGCTAATACTAAGAGCATGTTTGACATCGCGGATGAAATTACTGACTTAGCAGCTAAAGCGCATGACGGTAAATTATCTGCAGGTGATATGGGACAAGGAACTATTACAATTTCTAACATCGGATCTGCAGGTGGTAAATGGTTTACTCCAATTATCAATCATCCAGAGGTAGCTATTTTAGGATTTGGTTCAATCGTTCAACAACCAATTGTTAACGAAGAAGGCGAATTAGCGGTAGGCCGTGTCATTAAGTTATCACTTTCTTATGACCACCGTGTAATTGATGGAGCAACAGCTCAGAAAGCTATGAACGAAATTAAGAAATATTTAGCTGATCCAGAATTGTTATTAATGGAAGGATAAGGTGAGACATAAATGGTAGTAGGAGATTTAGCACTAGACTTAGAAACAGTCGTAGTTGGTTCAGGCCCTGGTGGATATGTAGCAGCGATTCGTGCAGCTCAACTAGGTCAAAAAGTAGCCATTATCGAAAAAGAATACATCGGAGGCGTTTGTTTAAACGTAGGATGTATCCCTTCTAAGGCTTTAATTAACGCAGGACATGTTTACCACAGTGCTTTGACAGGAGACCAATTTGGTATTACTGCAAGCGATGTGAAAATTGATTTTGCTAAAACACAAGAATGGAAAGATACACAAGTAGTTAACAAATTAACGAGTGGTATTGAGTACTTATTGAAAAAGAATAAAGTTGAAATTATCCGCGGAGAAGCTTTCTTCATTGATGAATCTTCATTAAGAGTTATGGAAGAAGACGGTCCAGGACAAACTTATAACTTTAAGAACGCGATTGTAGCTACTGGATCACGCCCAATTGAAATTAAAGGTTTCAAATTTGGTCAACGTATCATTAACTCTACTGGCGCATTAAATTTAAAAGAAATTCCTAAAGAAATGGTTGTAATCGGTGGAGGTTACATCGGCTCTGAATTAGCAGGCGCGTTTGCTAACTTAGGAACTAAATTAACGATTCTTGAAGGATCTTCTCAAATTATCCCAACGTTTGAAAAAGACATGGTTAAACTAGTTGAGAAAGAATTCAAGAGCAAAGGCGTAGACATTGTAACAAATGCAATGGCTAAAAACGCTGAAGTTAATGGCGATCGTGTAACTGTTACATATGAAGTAGACGGAAAAGAAAATAAAATCGAATCTGACTACGTTTTAGTAACAGTAGGACGCCGTCCAAACACTGATGAGCTTGGTTTAGAAGTTGCTGGTGTGGAAATGACTGACCGCGGTATGGTAGTTGTTGACAATCAAGGACGTACTAACAAAAAGAACATCTTTGCAATTGGTGATATCGTTGCAGGTGCTGCACTTGCTCATAAAGCAAGCTACGAAGGTAAAGTAGCTGCAGAAGCAATTGCTGGGCAACCTTCAGTGATTGACTATGTAGCTATGCCAGCGGTATGTTTTACAGACCCTGAATTAGCATCTGTTGGACACACTAAAGCATCAGCTAAAGAAGCTGGCTTAAGTGTTAATGTATCTAAGTTCCCATTCTCAGGAAACGGACGTGCGTTATCATTAGGTCAAGCCGAAGGATTTGTACGTTTAGTAACGACAAAAGAAGATAATGTTATCGTAGGGGCACAAGTTGCTGGACCAAGCGCTTCAGATGTACTTGCAGAGTTAACATTAGCTGTTGAAGGTGGATTAAATGCGGAAGATATTGCATTAACTATTCACTCTCATCCATCATTGGCAGAAACAATTATGGATACAGCTGAATTAGTGTTGGGCCACCCGATTCATATTTAAGACTTAAACTTAATAACGAAACGTCTTGCATCATGTGTGCAAGACGTTTTTTTTATGTTTTCGAAAACCCCTGGCTATGCCGGGGGTTCCGGAGAGCTTCCAGCGTGGGGACAAAAACACCTCCTTTTATGCTAGAATATGGCTGGTTTCCCGACCGCCACATTCATGTTAAAA
>NZ_WJQT01000020.1 GCF_009659375.1 Fundicoccus ignavus | reverse complement strand
GGAGTAAAGGTTGTTTAGCGACCTTCGCAGAGCGTAAAAGTCGTTTATACCTTGCTTTTCTGATACCTAACCGCACTAAAGACGCTATGCACAATGCAATTGAGCAGTTAACAAGTAATCTGCCTGAGCACGCCTTAAAATCATTTACTTCCGATCGCGGGAAAGAATTCGCTTGCTATCCAGAAGTAGAGGCATTAGGCATTGATTTCTACTTTGCGGATGCCTACAGCGCTTGGCAAAGAGGGACAAACGAAAATTCGAATGGCTTAATGCGCGAATTCTTTCCGAAGAAAACTGATTTAGCTAAAGTGAGTGAAACTGAATTATTCACGGCTTTATGGCTAATGAATAATCGACCAAGAAAATGTCTGAATTATCAAACACCTTTAGAAAAATTCATGCACGAAACTTCATTAATTGAGTAAAGAAAAAAATGTCGCAATAATTATTGCAATTCGTCATATTAATACACGTCCTTTTTATTTTTTGGGAAATACAAAAAGACCTACTAACCATTTTCGGTTAGTAGGTCTGTAATATAAATACTAATCATATATCAATTAACTATCATGTTATTTAACTCATATATAACTAACTTGAGTTTGTGAAAAAGCTACTATATATTATGTAAACCCAAGTTTGTAAATTAAATTAGCGAATTAAGTTTACGAAAGTTCATAACTTAATTCGCTCTCTTCTCTCTTTTTAACTGAACATGCCTAAGTATCTTTCAAAGTCTTCGATCGTCACTAAGTTATGATTGATAGTATAAATATTTTCTCTGTAAAAGCCAGTGTCCGAATCCTTACTTTCATAATAGTTCTTTGCTGTTGTTTGAAATTCAATTTCGTCATCCATTAAACTACCTAGCAATCTAACCTTTTTATCTTCATCATGAATGTTATTCGGTATCGATATGGTCACATTGCTAAGTGGTATTGGATAATAATCACTATGTTCATATTTTTGTGAGTCAATTGAAGAATCATCCGCTGAAATCGATACATACAATTCACGATAAGTATTTATTTTTGACTGAAGATCTTCTTGCTGCATATTCTGTAACTTATTGAAAAAGTCAGCGATAAATTCCTTTTCTTTTGAAGTCTCACACGCACTAACTAAATAATCTATATCCATTTCAAAGTTTATGGCTAATTGAATCAACCACGGAACATCATCCGTATTAAAATACAAAATACTTCTGACTCGATCAATAAAAATCTCCTCTACAGAGTTTACTCTAAACGTAAAGCCAAGCTCTGTTTCAAAATTTTTGACAGACTCATAGTTTCCAGCATAAGGACCTGTTGGAAACTCAATTGCTAAATCAAGTTCTTCATGATACCAATGGCGCGCATCTACTTTTACAAACTTTAATAAACCCAGTACTTCATTCATTATTTGATTTTCAGTAATAATGATATCAATATCTTTTGTCATATAATCACTATCTGTCCAAAATTCCAAACTTAAACCACCAACAACCACAAAATAATCATCGGTATAATTCAATTTTTCGTTGCATTTTTGTTGATAGAAATCAAAAATTATCCCTACAACTTCGATTGCTCTTTCCAATCTGTGCAGGGATTTTACTTTATCTAATAAATTGATGTAATCTTTTGTTGTCTTCATTTATCTAAGATGTCCAATATTTTTTTCTCGGCATCTGTTCTAGGTCGCTTATTTTCAGATGAGAAGTCATATTTTTTAGCTAACTCTTTAGTAACTTCTAAAATCAATTTTTTCTCATACACTACGTTTGTCTGTCTTTTTTTGCGAACTTGTTTAATGATGTTTTTCGTTGATTCCATCTGACTTCCCTCCCCTTTTCTATGTTAAGTTTATTATAACAAGAATCTAGTAGAATTTAAAGTATACAGAATTATATTAATTGACCACTTTCTGTTCAAGAGTTAGTCTTTTTTATATCCCCTACTGGACACATAACGACCTGCCTATCACTTGTGTTACATGCATTTAATGCGTACGTTAAATGCATTGATATATATTTTAGACATATAAATAGCCTCCACATAAGCTTACAGAGCATTTGATTCTCTATAAACTTATTGGGAGGCCAAATGTTATTAAATCGTATTTGGTTAGAAGAATACTTCTTTAACTTTTGGTTGAGTACTTGCGATGATATTTCCTCGATTAATTGAATAAAGAACTTCACTGCGTTTGTTTAAGGCGTTGTACCAGTTTGTTTCATTTAGAATAATTAAGTTTGCTGGTTTGCCAACTTCGATGCCGTAACGGTCTTCGATGTGTAACGTGCGCGCAGCGTTATGTGTAATAAATTTGTAGCTATCCATGATTTGTTGGTAGCCCATCATTTGCGCAACATGCAAGCCCATATGAACGACTTCCATCATGTTACCGTCTCCTAATGGGTACCAAGGATCAAATACATCATCATGCCCAAAGGCAACGTTATTATGATTGTCCATTAATTCTTCAACACGCGTTAAGCCACGACGTTTTGGATAAGTATCTGCTCTTCCTTGTAAATGAATATTAACTAGAGGATTCGCAACAAAATTAATATCTGAAAGTTTTAGGAGACGCATCAGTTTAAGCACGTACGCATTGTTATAGCTACCCATTGCGGTTGTATGCGAAGCTGTTACTTTATTCTTTAAACCTGTTTCTAAAGCTAATGCTGCTAAAACTTCTAATCCGCGTGATTGTTCATCGTCAATTTCATCACAATGCACATCGACTAACTTATCATATTTAACCGCTAAATCAACTGCAAAGCGTAAAGATTCAACCGCATATTCACGTGTAAATTCATAATGCGGGATTGCGCCAACAACATCTACACCCATTTTTACTGCTTCTTCTAATAACTCTTTTCCATTTGGTGAGCTAAAGATACCATCTTGAGGGAAAGCGACTACTTGAATTTCAACCGTGTCTTTAAAGTCCTCTCTTAACTCTAATAAAGCTTTAACAGTTGTCAGATTGGGGTCAGTCGTATCTGCGTGAGTTCTAACAAATTGAATGCCATTTGCTGCTTGCATACGGATTACACGATTAACTCGCTCTTTTATATCTTCAACAGTTAATGACTGTTTACGTAAAGCCCACGTTTCAATTCCTTCAAATAGAGTACCTGATTCGTTCCACTTAGGCTCTCCAGCCGTTAAACAAGAATCCAAATGAATATGCGGCTCAATAAATGGGGGTAATACTAGTTTGCTTCCAGCATCGATAACTTCTTCTCCAGCTAAAGGTGTTAAATTTGCAGCGATTTCCGTAAAAAAACCATTTTCTATACGGATATTTGTAAGTTCTGTTGAGTTTTCAATATAAGCATTTGTAATTAACATTCATTATTTCCTCTCTTGTTTAACACTTGTAACACACCATATACTAAACCTGATACTACTAAACTGTTTACCGCGGAAATACCTACCGGAAGCAATAGACTGACAATCACACCAGTTGCTACAGCTACTAATGCGGGCATATTCCATGATTTTATATTTACGTCCGTTTGATAAGCTTGTTTATTGAAAAAGTAATCAATCATTAAAACCATACCTACTGGAGGGATGATGACACCGAGTATGTTTAAATAGCTTACAAAATGATCATAGAGCGCAATGGCAAAAATTGTACCGATAGTTCCTGATAGAATTGTGCTTAATTTTAAGGGAACTCTTGTCAAACTCGTGATTGCTATGCCTGATGTATATAAAGCATTATTATTCGTTGACCAAACATTTAAAGTCAACGTGATAATCGCTAGAAATGTCAGGTTTTGAATCACTAAAACATCGAAGATATCCGCAACACCATACACACTAGCTCCGACTGCTCCGAATGCAAACATCACAATATTACCGATAAAGAAAGCAACCACGGTCGCCCAAATTGCTTGTTGAGCAGTTTTACCGAAGCGAGTGAAGTTAGGTGTCGTTGTACCACCACTGATGAAATTCCCAATTACAATACTTAAGGCCTGTGTTATTGTTAAGCTGTTCATCGGGGTGTCAGAGAATACATTTCCTAAACCATTCACTTCATTAACACTTAAATAGACTGAATAAAAACCTAAGATCAATATTAAAGGCACCGCAAAACTACTAAATATCTTAAGAGCTTCCATTCCTTTAATTGCTGTAATCGTCATCATTACACCAAAGATAATGACTAATACATAACTATTGATTCCCATTAATTTGGACAAGGGAATCGCAATCATTGCAATCCCAACACCAAACCAACCGGTTTGAGTCACACCCATTAATAAGGATGGAATAGCAGCACCGCGAGTTCCAAAGGCTTTACGATTTAATAGTTCCAAGTTCAACCCTGTTCTTTGACCGATATAAGCCAAAACACCAGTATAAACTGCTAAGAATAAATTCCCTAACAAAATAGCAATTATAAAGTTTTTAGCCGTTAAACTGACGCCTAACTGCCCTCCAGCAAGCATACTCGGTGAAAAGAACGTAAAACCAACTAACACCATCATTAACTGCCAAAATGATTGATAATTTCCTGTAACCTTTGTTTCAGCAAACTCTGTATCTACTTCGGTTACATTGGCCTGAGCAACTTTATCTAACACTAAACTATTTTTTTCCACAACAAAAAACCTTCCTTTCTGACCTGTCATTGGATAGCGACAGGTGAAAAGAAGGCATAGTGATCCTTAATTCAGCTAAAATTTGTCTACTATCTTTCTCATCTCTCGGATGAGTTTAAAGATTGGTCAAAAAGTATTCTACGTTTATTTACTTAAAATTGCAAGCAAATTTATTAATCTTTTTTTTAACAAATTTAATTTGTATTTTTATTTCTGTAATCTCTAGGTGGGATTATTAATAAAAGAGACTAAATTAACGACTGATTAGGACAGCACATTTCGCATTACGAAGGACATATTCTGTAACCGAACCAATTGTCATTTTAGCAATTCTTCCTTTACCAGTTGCACCCATGACAATCAAGTTAATCGACCAGCGATCAATTAAGTCATGGGCTATCTGACTACGTGGCTCACCGTATATTATTTCTTTGTGCAGTTTAACGCCTTCTTTACTTGCAAAATCTGCTAAAGACCCCAGAAAAGCCTCTCTTTTGTTCACCACGATTTCATCAGAGTTTTCATCAAGAACTAAAACCAAATAGACATTGCTTTCTAACTTCTTTGCTAAGAGTATCCCGCTTTTAAAGGCGTCAATTGACTGTTGTGACCCATCAACCGGTAATAAGATATTTCTGTAAACTGTAGACATATCTAAAACACCCTTCCTTTTTTGAAAACGCAACCATCATTTCTTATCCTTATTATAAAAGATAAATCGCTTAATTATCAAGGTTAGTTATAAAAAGATTTGATTCAATCTAATCAGAAAAAACTGAATGAGTTTGGGGCTTTTAAGTGCTTTAAGAACCTTTAATTTGATTATACAGTGATACTTTTGTTGGAAAGCTAAGTGAGATACAAAACATGGTAAATCTACATAAAAATTGTAATACTTTATTCTATAATTAAACCTTATTTTTCACGGAAATAAGGCTTTAATTGTTGTAATTCCGTCAATGTCAATTCTCGATAATCACCTGGTTTAAGTATTGCATCCAGTTCAAGTGGTCCCATCGCAACACGTTTTAAATACGTTACTTTTTTACCTCTAGCTAAAAACATTTTCTTTACTTGATGAAACTTACCTTCATGAATTGTCAATTCAACAAGACTACTTTTTTCTGAAGTTGAAATAATTTTCAATTCAGCCGGAAGGCAAACCTCGCCACCGATAAACTCAATTCCTTTTGAAAAAGCCATAACATCTTCTTTTGTCACTCGTTCGTTTACGATTGCCTGGTATGTTTTACTAACCTTTTTGTTGGGAATCAATAATTGATACCCCAACTGACCATTATCCGTTACAAGCAACAACCCCTCAGTATCACGGTCCAATCTACCAACTGGATATAAACCATCATGTTTATCTTTACTTGACAATAAATCTAAAATGGTTTGGCATTTGTTATCTTTTCTAGCCGTTACTACACCGGCTGGTTTATTGAATAAAAAATAGTAATGTTTTGGAATCGAGACTGTTTTTCCTTCGACAGTCAATCGATGCAACTGACGT
Source organism: Fundicoccus ignavus (assembly GCF_009659375.1). Taxonomy (GTDB): domain Bacteria; phylum Bacillota; class Bacilli; order Lactobacillales; family Aerococcaceae; genus Fundicoccus; species Fundicoccus ignavus. Next base: position 39,765 of record NZ_WJQT01000020.1, on the reverse strand, counting down.
TCTACATTAAAGCTACCTTCAGATATAACTTTGCCATCTACTTCAACTACCCGTCTTTGAAAAAGACGTTTTATCGTTTTTTTAGAGCCGAATGCGTGCTCGGCTAGTACTTGATCAACTCGCATGTGTTTCCTCGTTTTGTTTAATATTTTGTAAGTTTGATGTTGTTTATTGTACTATACTGAGAAATTACTTGTAAACCTTTTATGGGTCAGAAAACCTCGGATGAGTCCGATGACTTAAATTCTGCTTAGCAGTCTTAACATGATAACTCAGTGTTACTTTTATTGAAGTACTAAGTATAGCTCAGCGACTTGTTTTCTAAAGCGGTATAAAGGGCAATCGGCGTAGCTTGCTCTGACTTTGAGCATAGCGAATTAATCAGAGCCTAGCCGATTGAGCTGGAAAAGTACGAACATCAGTGAGGCTTTGAAAGCGACCACCGCCTTGGATAAACAATAAGCTGAGCGAAGTACAGAGCTTGATAAATCAACATAAAACTTATAAAACCTTATACTACAAAAAAACCTTACTCACACTGATGAGAATAAGGTTATAAGCTGATAATTATTGGCTCCAATAGTTTCGCATAGCTTCTTTAGCATTCTTTCCTTCAAACAAAATCTGATAAATTTCATTGAAAAATGGCACATCCTTCGCAATTTCAATACGACCATCATGTTCCAATTTTTCTAATAAACGATAACCGTTTCTCGTAGCAGCTAAGCCTTCAATGGTTCGTGTGCCCATCTTTTCAAAGGCTTCTTCATGTGATAAACCTTCACCAATATATTTACCGAAAATTCCATTGCGACCACCTTGCGAGGTCACATAATAATCACCAATTCCGGCAATACCTGATGCGGTTCGTAAACAGCCACCATAAGCTTCAACAATAACAGACATTTCAACCGTTCCACGAGCCATTAGAGCAGCTTTAGAATTGTTCGTATCCACTTCAACACCGCTCATAATGCCCATGCCGATCGCATAAGAATTCTTGAAAGCGGCACATAAATCAACACCATCAATATCAGAAGTAATATTACCTTTAAATGTCGGTGAGTCAAAGGCCTTCTTGGCAATCTTGGTAGCTCGATCATTTTTCGAAGCAAATACAGCTTCAGTATACATACTATGTGCTAATTCTTTCGCAATAATAGGTCCGCCAATTTTTACGACTGGAATACGGTCGCGTAACTCTTCTGGTAAAGCTTGTTCAATGACTATAGACGACTCGAACCGCATGACCCTCTAATGTTTCACGTTCCAACAAAGGCACGTCAGCTTGGAAATATGAAGCCGGAAATGTGTTCATCCCATTTATCATGTCTCGTTCAAAACCATCCGCTTGAATTTGGTCATCGAAGAACGTAGGGAGATGCCCTCTTCTATAGACAAAATACTCTAGCAATTCTTTATAACTTTCTTTTTGTGTTACTTCATAATCGCGCTAATGCAATTTCAATCTCAGGATTACCATCATAGCCATCAATCTTTCCTTCTGCTTCGCCAAAATTATTCGCTATACAGTCAGCCATTCTAATCGCGATATCTAACGCCTTCTGGTTACCGGTTACTTGATAATAGGCAACGCCTGCTTCGATATAGTGCCCCATCGTATAATGTTCATGAGATTGTTGCAGTCTCATAAATCTTCTTTCAGGTGCTTCAATTTGGAAATAAGAAACCAAATATCCGTCGTCTTCTTGAGCCTCTGAAATTAAATTGATCAGTTCATCTGTAATCAAACGTAATTCATCGTTATCTTGATAATTTAAAGTATATGCTGCAGCTTCTAACCATTTATAAGCATCAGTGTCTTGGAAAGGATAACCTGAAAAGTTCCCTTCACTTAAACCTGCTGCAATTTTCAAATTTTCGATAACATGACTGTTTTTAGAATGTGCCAATGTTCCCATTGCTCCTGCCAATTTAACATCTGCTTCATCATTCATAACTGACCATTGATAAGGTAAAACTGTATCTGAAATTAAGTGTCGATAATTCTGTCAAAATTTACTTGTAATGGTGATATCATTCATAGTTAGGTGCTTCATGACCTAAACCTCTTAGTAATTAGTTGATTGATTATTGTGATAGACTGCATTGCGAAACTATCAACCGTAAAGTTCACAACCCAAATTTGAAAACGCAACCAACACAAGTTTACCAAAGGTTCCTCTAGATTGACATTATATTTAGTAAATTTATCTCAAAATATTTGTCGATCATTTAAGTATAAATATTTAATCATTTAATTGCTGAGGTCACTTACTTTTGCGGTGTCATTCACGATGATTATATAAGCACCGCAAACCTTTGAAATCTTGTCTGTCGGGCACACCAATTGACATACCGCTTGCTCTTCGCTATTAAACTATCGTTAAATTTATAATTCATTATATTATGAAAAAGCTCGGAATCACGTCTCAGTTTCCAAAACTGGAGCATGATAGACAGCGAGTCGTGTTCCAGTTTGGAGATTTCGAACACGATAAAAAGTAGAAGACCCTAGATTATCGTTAAAATCCCTAGAGTAAATCAGCATAAAACCTATAATTTCTTACAGTATAAAACAATAACCCTCCTTGCTATTTTTGCAAGGAGGGTTATACAAGTTTAGTATCATTCGTTCATTACAGTCTAATCATGCGCGGTCTTTTTTCCCAGTCATTTAATACTGGACGCCAATAGCCAGCCCATTTTTCTGTAGATTGATATTCAGGATGATTTGAATCTGCAAGTATTTGAGAAAATTCAATAAAACCTGGAACTCCTCCTACATCTTCAGGCGGTGTTTGCCCAATGGCTTCTAATAGGTAAGGTGATTCTTGGTGATAATTTTCAATTGTTCTGACTAGCTTAATTTCGTGTTGCCAATTGTCACCAAAATCATACGTGTAATAAACTTGTTTGTATTTAGACAGATAATCTGAAACCTGCTGCTTATCGATTACCTCTCCATAACCTTCATAAATGGCAGGCATAACTAAGGATAAATCAGGTCGTTTATATTTATTTTTAGCTGATTTTTTTAAATAAAACGAAAAGTCATGTAGGTGTGAATTTTTCCAACTAAAAGCAGATTGTAATACATCATGTAATTGAGCAAACGTGTATTGTGCTGGCACTATTAATCGTCTAACAGCCTGGTAAATGCCTAAATCTAATGTGACCAATAGCTCTAAAGCTTGATAGTTGTAAGCTTGAATTCCATAATGACTTGATAAGGCCGCTAGAAATGTTTCATAAGGACAAACAGGATTACTTGATCCGCCAGGTCCATTGACGACTAAATAGTTGAAACGGTAACCAACTGTATCATCAATCACATGACCACTTGCCTTAATTCCATCAAATACATCATAAACTTCATAAACTACTTCATTAGCTGCCTGTGTCAAGTAACCACTAATTTTACGATTAGAATTTTTTACATAAGTAAAGGAATCGATTTGTTCCATATAAGCAGTTACCAATTCTGGATTTACATTAATACGTAATAATGTGTTTGCAATCGCATCTTTTATAATGCTGTCCATCTGCTTCAATTCTTTCTTTTTTATCGGATATATCGCCACAACAAAGCGTGTTGAATTATTCAATACAATCAACATATCCTCCGTACGACTGTTGGCCCATACTTTCACCCAATTAGCAGTCCAGTCGAATAATGGATGAACATTTTCTTGAGCAGGCGACAATGTTTTGCCACTTCCGGTCGCTAATTTTTGCGTTAAAGCGATTTGCATTTAATCCCTCCTATTTTTCTTATGGTAATGTTTAACTTACGAAATCTTTTGATTTAGTTTAACACATCGTTTAAGAATCCTAAGGTATATACATTAATTTCCTTTAATTTTTGAGTGGGATCTTTTGTATTAAGGCCTCCATCTAACAAATTCGTTAAAATTGGTGAAACGAGTGATAAATCAGTTAAACCAATATGACCACTTCCTTCAATATGAACATTCACAAATTTAGCAGAATTGTCTAAATGTCGAGAGTTCATTTCATAAGTAGTAATCGCATCTAATTTACCCCATAAAGCATCCGAATAAATGTGCAAAATAGGTAAAGGATATTCCTCGTTTTCGAAAACAAATTCCTCGTCTTCTATTCCGACTATATCTCCGAAGAATGGTGCTTCTAAAGCAATCACCGCAACAAAATCATCTGATCTCATTCGTCCCAAATCTAAAACTGCTGACCCACCCAGCGAATGACCAGCTAGAATTAACTGCTCAGTATCAATATTATCTACGTTTAAACCTTCAATATTATCTGCCAATAAATGGTCCACAAATGCGTTGAGATCTTCCACTCTTATTGCTTGCCATTCAATGAATAATTCTAGCGAAGTTTCTAAATCATCCGATCCTTGTGCACCCAATACTGACTGCATGAAAGCCATGTCGACCTGAACTGAAGTTCCATCCGATAAGGTGGTCACAAAAGAATGATACGGGTGGTCCAAACTAGCAACCGCATAGCCGTGTGACGCTAGTTCTAGAAATAGAGATTCATTCGAATCTGCGATACCAAATGACCCATGAGAGAAAATTATAAGCGGTATTTTGGCTGATGTATTAGCTTCTGGAAACCATAATTTTACAGGGATTTCGCGTTCGTTACCTGAAGTTGTTAAAGCGGTTATTTGCGTTTCATTCACAACATAAACACTATCCGTAATCACTGAATAATTACCTGTCGATTCAACAGCTGTATAAACTGGGAATACATACATAAAACCGGTAAAGAATATTCCTATCAAAAGAATTACGAGACTCAATAGTTTTTTCCACCAAGGACGTATTTTGCGTATTAGCACGAATATAAGCAGTAGAAATAGAATCAAAAGTAAACCCAGTAAGATAAATGTTCTCATAATTACCTCCAAAATAGTAATTAACTTAACTATAACTGATAAACAAAATTAGTTCTATTTACATCTGTCATCAATTACCCTATGCCAAAATACTCCTTAAAACGCAGAGCTAATGATACGTCATAAGGAGTCTGTTTATTTACTATTTTCTGGCTTTATGGACTTTTAAAGCTTTACCTTTTATCGTTCTGTTTTGCATTTGTTGGATAATATAGGCTCCTTTACCATTTAATACTTCAACATAAGTTACATTTTCTTGGATTGTGATGATTCCAATGTCTTCTGCATTAATATTAGGGATATTAGTAAGTGTTCCAACAAAATCAACAGCTCTTAATTTTTTCTTCTTGCCGCCATTAAAGTATATTTTGGTAATATCTTTATCTAATTCTTTAGCACGAGTGTTCTTACGAACAATGCGCGTTTGATTTTTCTTATCAAAAGCTTCTTTTGCGCGTTTTACTGAACGTTCATTTGGTGAATAAATTTCATTCGTATCTTTTTCTCCACTAAAAGCATATTCTTGAACTTCACTCCAACGTCTTTGATCGTTTTCGCTAATTAAAGTTAGAGCAAAACCCGTTTTACCAGCTCTACCAGTACGGCCAATACGATGCGTAAAGTTTTCTTTTTCATAAGGCACATCATAGTTAATCACATGTGTCACATTGTCAATATCGATCCCGCGAGCTGCAACATCAGTCGCAACCAAATAACGAATTTTGCCCGAACGGAAATCTGACAACACAGCCAAACGGTCATCTTGATTCATGCCACCATGTAATTTATCTATTGGTAGACCGGCTTTTGCTAAGTACTCGTCGATCTTGTTCACTTCATCTTTAGTATTACAGAAAATGATACACGCATCAGGATTTTCGACGGTTAATAAATCTAATAATAATTGTTCTTTATTTGCATCGCGTACATTTAAATGTGAATGCATGATTTTAGGAGTGTTGGCAGCAGTTTGAGCAATTCTAACAGAGTGACGGTCTGACTTCATATAAAAGGTTGCTAAACGTTCTACTTCAGAAGGCATTGTAGCTGAGAATAGCATCGTCTGACGATTTTTAGGTAATTCGTCAATTATCGCTTCAACTTGCTCGATAAATCCCATATTTAACATCTCATCCGCTTCATCTAAAATTAAGCTAGAAACTTTACTAACATCAAGCGTTCCCTCTTTTAAATGATCTAGAATACGACCAGGCGTTCCGACTACAATATGACTTTTCTGTTTCAATTCAGATTTTTGAGTTTTAAAAGAAGACTTTCCAAAAACAGCCGTTACTTTTATTCTTTTTAATCTACCGACATTCATAATTTCAGTTTTGATTTGCAAGGCTAATTCGCGTGTAGGTACAAGAATTAAAGCTTGCGGCTTATTTTCTTCCCATTGAACCGCTTCGCATAATGGCACACCAAAAGCAATCGTCTTACCACTACCTGTTTGTGATTCTACGATAATATCCTGATTTTCTAAAGCTAATGGTATAACTTCTTCCTGAACCTTAGTTGGTTTAAAATAACGTAAACTCGTCAAAGCTTGACTGATTTCTGGACTCAACTTAAATGAGTCAAATGATATATAATTCATAATTTCCTACTTTCTTTTTCTAAGCCGATTCATTATATCAGAAGCTTTAGATGAATACTTCTATTATTTATAAATAATTTATTAATTATTACCCAATTTAGTACATTTTATCATTATATTTACTGTTCAATTTGCATTGTAAATGCTTGCTTATTATGCTATAATATACTTGAGAATAAGATAGAAAGGAGTGAGCCCAATGCTAACCTTTGAACAAGAACGTAATATCTTACCGTTAGCCGAAGTATTAGATCAATACTTTACTAAATATCCTAATTCGCAGTTATTAAAATTACAATTAGAATTTGAAGGTCCTTTCTTGAAGTACGAATTTGTTGGTTTTGATGATACCAATCGCTATACCTTTGAAATCAATGCTGCAAATGGCGCTATCCTAAAAGAACGTCAGAAATTTTTAAAACCAAATGAGTCAGAAAAACTCAATAAAAAAGCATTGAATATTACGAATCTTTTACCACTTACAGATATCAATCAACTAGCCTTGCAACACTCTGAGCTACAGCACCCTTTTCAGTGGGAACTAGATCGAGTACGCGAACGTACGGTCTGGAAAGTTGAACTTGCAAATGAAATAGGCGACCAAATTACCGAAGTGAAACTTGATGCACACAAAGGCACTCTAGTTCAATTAAAATTGAAACATTAATCTGTAACCTCCTGCTCTCGAAAGATTGTTGGAGGTTTTTTTTTACTAAATATTTCATAATATTCTCTTCAAAATAGCGATCTAATTGAATAAATATTTTCACTTTAAAAAACTTATTATTTTAGTTAAAAAGCAATTTTACTATTTTATGAGTGTCATTAATCAAATTCTTATCAATTTCTTAAAATTTTATTAGCTAGCTGATTGGAAACGTCAACAATAGAAAACTTTGTGAAAAATAGATATATTTGGTTTTACAGTGGTTTCTAGGTGTGTTAAGGTAGCATACATAAATTGTGGTTAGTCAATCACAAGAAATGAGGTAAAACGTGACTAAATTAAAAGTCGAAAAATTAACAAAAATTTATGGAAAAAATGAATCTAAAGCATTAGAGCTAATGAGTGCTGGAAAGAGCAAAGAGGAAGTATTGGAACTTACTGGCTCTACGATTGGTGTAAACCAAGCCAGTTTTGAAGTGAATGAAGGCGAAATCTTTGTTATCATGGGTCTTTCAGGAAGTGGTAAATCTTCATTAGTCAGAATGTTAAATCGTTTAGTAGAACCAAGTAGTGGTGATATTTATATAGATGGTGTCAATATAACTGATATGAAACCAAAAGCTTTACGTGATGTTAGACGTAAGAAAATTAGTATGGTCTTTCAAAACTTTGCCCTTTTCCCACATCGTACAATTCTTGAAAATACAGAGTACGGTTTAGAAGTACAAGGAGTTACACCGAATGAACGACGCGCAAAAGCTGAACAAGCATTAGAGAATGCTGGCTTAATCGCTTATAAGGATCAATATCCTGATCAGTTATCAGGTGGTATGCAACAACGTGTAGGTTTAGCAAGAGCACTTGCTAACGATCCTGATATCTTATTGATGGATGAGGCTTTCTCTGCGCTTGATCCATTAATTCGTCGAGATATGCAGGATGAACTATTAGAGATGCAGAAAACGATGAATAAAACGATTATCTTCATTACACATGATTTGAATGAATCGCTCCGACTAGGTGGCCGTATCGCTATCATGAAAGATGGAGAAGTTGTCCAAATTGGTACTGGTGAAGAAATCCTATCTAACCCAGCAAATGAATATGTGACTCGCTTTGTTGAGGATATCGACCGCACAAAAGTATACACAGCTGAACATATTATGGAAGAGCCAACTGCTGTCACTCAAGTTATGGAAAAACCTTCAGTGGCTCTACAGATGATGGAAGATGAAGGCATGAGTAATATTCTAGTTGTCGATGACCAACAACAGTTAGTCGGTTATGTGACTCATGAAGAGGTAGAAAAACTTCATGACAATGACCATGATACTATTTCAAGTGCCATTCAAAGTGATGTGCCAGAGGTTTCTTCGGGTGTACTTATCGATGATTTATTCGATGTGATTCACGAATCAGAGACGCCTGTAGCTGTTACTGATAAAGACGGTAAAATCGAAGGGGTAATTGTAAGAAGCAATGTGATTGGTGCAATGACCAGTGATTATGATGGCAATGATACTAACAATGGAAAGGAGTCTGATAACAATGAGTAGTCTATTGGATTTTCTACCCAACTTACCAGTCTCACAATGGATGTCACAATTAATTGAGTGGTTAACTGTTAACTTAAGTTTTATTTTTGATAATCTTAAAAATTTCGGAACTCAATTAATGGAAGGTACTACTGCTTTACTGCAGTATATTCCACCACTAGTCTTCATTATATTAATTGTATTAATCGCATACTGGGTAACTGACAGACGATTTGGTTTAGCCTTTTTCTCAGGTGTCGGTTTAATGTACATTCATAACCAAGGTTTATGGAACAATATGCTTAATACCTTAACACTAATTATTGCGGCGAGTATTATTTCAATTGTAATTGGTATTCCATTAGGTATAACAATGGCTAAGAGTTCTTTAGTTGAAAAAATACTTCAACCTGCACTTGATTTCATGCAAACGATGCCCGCTTTTGTATACCTAATTCCGGCTGTTTCATTTTTCGGTACAGGTATGGTGCCTGGAGTATTTGCTTCTGTTATTTTCGCCCTACCACCTATCGTTCGTTTTACAAACTTAGGAATCCGTCAAGTGCCTGAAGATTTAGTTGAAGCAGCAGATGCATTTGGTAGTACTGGTTGGCAAAAACTGGTAAAAGTTGAATTGCCTAATGCTAAATCAACGATTATGGCTGGAACTAATCAAACAGTTTTACTTGCCCTATCTATGGTTGTAACTGCCTCTATGATTGGTGCGCCAGGTTTAGGTACAGATGTTCTAACGGCTCTGCAAAGAGGTAATGTAGGCTCTGGATTTGTTTCTGGTTTCGCTTTAGTAATTATGGCCATTATTATTGACCGTATCTTACAAAGCGTTAATAAAGACACTAACAAGTAGGAGGGAGTATTTATGAAAAAGAAATATTTAAATATGATTTTGCCTCTTATTCTAATAGTGGTTTTAGTCAGTGAATTAATTTATAGCATTAGCCAAACTGAATTCTCCGAAGCGAATCAAGGTGAGACAGTTCAATTAGTTCATAATCCTTGGGATACCGAAGTAGCTTCAACAACTGTTATTTCCTTAGTATTAGAAGAAGCTGGTTTTAATGTCAATCTAGTTTCTGTAGATAATGCGATTATGTATGAATCACTCGCATCCGGTGAGTCTGATGCAATGACGGCAGCCTGGTTACCAATCACTCATGGTTCTATTCTTAGTGAATATGAACATCAGGTTGAAGATTTAGGACCTAATTTAGAGGGTGCCAAAAGTGGTCTTGTTGTTCCAACTTATATGGATATCGATTCGATCGAAGATTTAACTAATCAAGCTGGGCAAACAATTGTCGGTATTGAACCTGGTGCAGGTATTATAATCCAAACAGAGCTTGCTCAAGACGTTTACTCTAATATTAGTAATTGGAAACTTGATACACCTTCAACTGGTGCGATGTTAGCTTTATTAGATGAGGCAATCACTAACGAAGAAGAAATTGTCATCACGGGATGGACTCCGCATTGGAAGTTCCAACGCTATGATTTAAAGTTCTTAGAAGATCCAGAGAATGTTTACGGAGAATCAGAACAAATTCATACATTGGCACGACTTGGTTTAGCTGAGGAAATGCCAGAAGCTTACCGTATTCTTGATAATTTCCATTGGACAGTTGAGGATATGGAGAGTGTAACCTTAGCAATGGAGAATGGAATAACAGAAAAACAAGCTGCACAAGATTGGATTGACCAAAACCGTGACAAAGTAGATGAATGGTTAAATAATTAAACAAAATAAGTTATGTAAATCCCCTCTTTCTTTACGCAAAGTAAAGTTGGTGGGGATTTTTTCATATTACAAGGGAATTCATGTTAACATTCTTATTTACCAACTAAAATGCTTCACTCAGCAATTTGGTTAATATAGCTTTCAAAATCTCACAATAATTCATTGTAAGCTCAATTAGCATAGTTGAATTGCCCTTTACCCTTCTTCAAAAAGTCTTTCGAGTACGATACGTATTATAGTTAAATTGAAAAATATGCCACATTATAACGTAAGGACACTAAATAAATATAAAACATTTTTGAACACAGTCTGATTATTCTGCCTCAAACATAAATCACCTTTTAGGAAGATTTCGGACAAATTTCACTTGTCTAAATTAAACTGAACTGGAGATTCATAACCAGGTCCATCGTTTTATTTGTAATTTTTATCATTATATTGATTTATAAGACTCTAACATGCTAACTCAGAATCTGAGTCGACACATTGGGTGACTTAATGTGTCAACTCAATTTAACAGTCGACACATTAAAAGCAACTTATGACTTTTAGTAGAACTACCTCACGTAGTTAACTATAAGAGCTTTCCAAAGCAGTAAAAAGGCAATCCATCGCTACTAATAAAATAGTTTGATCTGACTATGAGAAACGCAATTTCATTCTTAGAGTCTATCCGGTTAAACTTGAAAAGCACGAACTTAGGTGAGGCTTTGAAAGCAATCATCACCTTGTAAAATAGCAAGCAGATCGAAATATAAAGCTTGGTAAATCTATATAAAAATTTTACGCTCACAAAAAAACGAACATTAACTTAACATTGACAATTAATGTTTACTTTCCGTTTTGTTTATAGCACTCTTTTACTTTATAGTATTTATATAAAATATTTTAAATTGGAGTGGATACATTGGATTATATTCAAGATATATTGGCAGCAATCGGAGTAGTTATTAACGGAATCCCACAAGGAATCCTTGCCTTATCGTTCGGGTTTGCAGCTTTTCCAACTGGTTTAGGTTTTGCCTTCTCAGCCATTGCAAATGCTGTAACTGGATCGGTTGCACCCGTTTCTTTTCAAGTCGAAACAATTACTGTAGCCGGCACAATGGGTGATAATAAAAGAGAACGAGTTTCCTTAATTTTTTATGCAGCAATTATTATGACTATTATTGGTCTTTTCGGTTTAATGGATAAACTTGTTGGCTTTATCGGAGTAGAAATCACTTCTGGTATGATGGCAGGTGTGGGGCTTATTTTAGCTAAAGCGGCGATTGATATGGCTCGAAGCAATCGCGATGTTGGAATTATTTCGTTTTTCACCGCCCTTATTGTCTATATCTTTACCCATGATTTAGTTTATACAATCGTTGCTTCTGTTGGGCTAGCAACCTTCTATTCTTCGTTTTATAAAAAGCAAACATTTGACTTAGTAGGAGATGTTGCAGAAAACAAATTGAGCTTTGTTAAACCGCTTGGACTTAATTGGAAAATTCTACGTGGCGCTTTAGCGCTAGCATGTTTAAATATCGGTTCAAATATTTCTTTCGGAATGATTACTGGGAGCATGACCGGTTCCGATACAAACCCTGTAGATGTGGATGTATTGACTGTCGTTAGTTCAGTCGCTGATTTTATTACAAGTTTATTTGGAGGCGCACCTTTAGAGTCGATTATTTCAGCAACAGGTAGTGCCCCTAATCCAGTGTTCTCTGGTGTCTTGATGATGACTTTGATGGCTTTACTACTATTCTTCGGTGTTTTACCTAAATTAGGTAAATTCGTCCCTATGGAATCAATCGCAGGCTTCTTATTTGTTTTAGGTGCAATCGTAACGGTTCCGTCAAACTTTTCTTCTGGATCAGATATTGACCCTATGACAACCGGTATTACAATGATTGTTAGCTATTTCTTTGATCCATTTTTCGGAATGTTAGCTGGCGTTGTCGTGAAATTTTTATTACCATTATTAGGAGTGAGTTTATAAATGAAAACATTCGACTTAACGATTGCAGGTCTAAAGCGTTCTCTACCGATTGTTCGCTTGTCTGAAAATTTAGCCATCGCATCATTTGTGCTACTAGGTGACACTGAATTAGCAGTTTTAGGTGCTGAAGCATTAGCAGACAAAATTAATACGGAGTTTGATTACTTTTTAACCGCAGAAGCAAAAGGTATTCCACTCGTTCAATGTATTGCCCAAGAATTTAACCATCCTAAGTTTTATGTCGCAAGAAAATCAGTTAAAGCTTATATGGATAATCCACTCATTACCGAAGTGTTGAGTATTACAACGCAAGCATCTCAACAATTAGTATTGGACGGTAAAGATGCAGCAGAATTAAAAGGCAAAAAAGTTATTTTAATTGATGATGTCATCAGCACTGGCGATTCGCTTGCTGCCTTAAAACAATTAGCTGAAGAAGCTGGTGCCATTGTTGTAGATCAGCTCGCTCTACTCGCTGAAGGTGATGCAGCTAAACGAACAGATATTCAATTTTTAGAAGAACTACCTTTGTTTGATTAATCGCTTAACCCCCACAAAAGCTCTTTTTAGAGTAATTTGTGGGGGTTAATATTTGGCCTATTAATTTAATTGGCTCAATGTTTTTGCAAGACGCTCAATAAATACATCTATCTCTGTCGTATTAACATTTAAAGGGGGTAATAGCCTTAGGACATTGTGTTTAGAGCTTGTGACTAGCAAGCCATTGGTATAAGCTGATTGGATTACATCGGCTACAGGCACATCCAGTTCAAGTCCAAGCAAAAGCCCCCAACCTCGAATGTCCTTGATGATATTAGTTTGTGTTTGTAATAGCTTGAGCTGTTGCATTAAATAATCGTGTTTTTGCTGGACATTTGCTAGTAAATCTTTTTCTTGAATTTCTTCAACTATATATTTTCCAGCAGCTGTTGCTAAAGGATTACCTCCAAAAGTCGTTCCATGCGAACCAATATCAAAATATTGAGCAATACTTTCTTTGGCTAAGATTGCACCAATTGGAAATCCACCGCCTAAACCTTTAGCTAATGTGATGATATCTGGTTTTAAGACCGTGTTTTGGTAAGCAAATAGGGTGCCGGTGCGGCCCATTCCTGTTTGAATTTCATCAATAATAATCAATACATTGTGTTTCTGTTGGATTTCTATGAGCGCATTAATGAAATCAGGCGCGATGATATTAATACCACCTTCTCCTTGGATAATTTCTACCAAGATAGCACAAGTATTCTGGTTAATAGTTGACTTTAGGGCGGTCACATCATTAAACGGAACATATTTAAATCCACTCAACATCGGGCCAATATTCTGGTGCATTTCGGGTTGTCCTGTTGCGGTTAAGGCCGCAAAGGTTCGTCCATGAAAAGAATGTTCCATTGTAATAATATCTGTGGCCGCTTCTCCTTTAGTTGCTTGTCCCCATTTTCTCGCTAGTTTTATCGCGCCTTCATTCGCTTCTGTGCCTGAATTAGCAAAGAAAGTTTTGTCTAAATTTGATAATTTGACAAGTGCTTCTGCTAGCTCAATTGCGGGTTGATTCCAATATAAATTCGATGTATGAATTAAAGTTTGTGCTTGCTGAGAAATTGCTTGTGCTAATCCTGAATCAGCGTGTCCTAGTACATTCGTTGCAATCCCCGAAACAAAATCTAAAAATTCTTGCCCCTCAGCGTTGGTAATCCAAGCACCTTTACCGTGGGTGAACACTCTTTCACCACGCTGGTAAGTATTCATCAAAACTTGCTGCCCTCGCTTTGTCCATTCTGATTGCTCTGACATATTGTTCTCTCCTTTCGCTTAACTACGATAATCTGCATTTATTTTTATGTAATCTAAGGACATATCACAGGTCCATACTTTACTATTGCTAACTCCTAAACCTAAATCAATAATAATCGTCACACTCTGTTCACTCATTACAGCTAATGCTTGTGTTTCATCGAACGGTAAACCTACACCATGCTTACACACTTGCACATAGCCTGCTTCGGACTCAAAAGCAATCGCAATCTTATCTGCTTGTAAGTATTCTGGCTGACTTTGCCCGATTGCGGAAATAATTCGCCCCCAATTAGCATCTTGACCATATAGCGCCGTTTTAACCAAATTGGAAGTTGCAACTCCCTTCGCAATCTTAAGTGCATCAGCATGAGTTTGAGCGCATTTAACGATAACTTCTACAAATTTCGTTGCACCTTCTCCATCTTTAGCCATTAAACGGGTCAGCTCTTGGCTGAGTTCTAATAAACCCTTGTAAAAATCAGCCAACGTCTCATCATTCCAAGTAATCTTCACTTTACCGGTTGACGCTAGAAAAACTGTATCATTGGGACTTGTATCGCCATCTACCGTTAAACAGTTAAAACTGTCGCCTACAACATCTTTCAATAGACTGTGTAATTGAGCTTGTTCTAAATCAGCATCCGTTACAAGATAAGCTAACATAGTGCCTAAGTTAGGGTGAATCATCCCAGCACCTTTTGTCATTCCTGCTATTTTAACGGTTTTATTTCCTACTTTAAATTCATACGCTAATTGTTTCGCAAAAGTATCTGTCGTCATCATAGCTTCCACTGCAGATAGTGAATCTTCCTTCGTTAATTGGCATACTAAGCGAGCGCATTTCTTATCAAAGTCATTCAAATTCATCGGTACTCCAATAACACCTGTTGAGCAAACAAGCACCTCATCTGCTTGAATTTTAAGCGTTCTAGCTAAAGTATTCACCATTTGAAGGACTGTTTCATCTCCGACAACACCATTACATGTGTTCGCATTCCCACTATTCGTCAGAATCGCTTTGAAGGAATGATTTTGTCTTAACAAGGCTTGATCATACTTGATATGATGTGATTGAATCGCATTCTTAGTGAATACTCCTGCTACTTTGACTCCTTTAGGAAAGTACAATAGCCCTAAGTCTTTTTTCTGTTGTTTGAAGCCTGCATGTAATCCAGAAGCTAATACATCTTCTAAAGCGCAAACGCCACCGTTTAATTTTTTCATTGAACGTCCTCTTTCTTTGATTTTTCAAGTATTTTGTCTGTTTATTAAGGGGTTAAAGGCATTAAGTTTAATCCTGTTTGTTCATCCAAGCCAAACATCAAATTCATATTCTGTATAGCTTGACCAGATGCACCCTTGATTAAGTTATCTAAAACGACCAAAATGATTAAGCGATGAGTTCTTTTATCGACTTGTACCTGAACCAAACAATTGTTTGTTCCGCGAATCATTTTCATTTCGGGTAACTGGCCTTTATCTAATAGATGCACAAATTTTTCATTAACGTATTGTTGCTGAAAAAGTTCTCGTAATTCAGCTTCCGAAACATCTTCTTTCAAGTCAATATAAATTGTGGTAAAAATGCCTCTTTCGATTGGTAATAAATGCGGTGTGAATTGTACTTGCACTGGATCAAGTGAGAATTTTTGTAATTCTTGTTCAATCTCAGGAATATGACGGTGCCTCAGTACGTTATATGCTTTAAAGTTTCCTTGTAACTCTGCAAATAGATTCGCTACCGTTGCACTTTTTCCGGCCCCACTCACACCTGATTTCGCATCAATGATAATGCTTTTAGGATTGATATAAGACCTTCCCATTACAGGCAGTAAACCTAACAGAGCACTCGTAACAAAACAACCGGGGTTCGCTAATAAGTCAGCAGACTGAATCTGTTTACGGTTGTATTCAGTCAGACCATAAACTGCTGATGGCAATAGATCACTTGCTGTTTGATTGACCTCGTAGTATTCTTCGTATACTGCTACATCATCTAAGCGGAAGTCTGGACTTAAATCGATCACTTTTACCGGGTATTGTTTGGCTTGTTTGGCAATTGTCATAGCGTGTCCATGAGGCAAACAGACAAATACTACATCACTTTCTCCTAAAACTTTCTCAGCTACATATTCTGTAAAAACCAAGCTACATAAATTCTTTAAATGAGGGTAATAGTTCGAAACTGCTTGTCCAACCAATCGGGTTGAAGTTAAATATTTGAATTCAATATCTGATCTCAAAATAAGCAAACGTAGTAGTTCACTCCCTGTATAGCCAGTCGCACCTAATATACTTACTTTTATCATATGTCTTCTCCTCTTATTGTAATTCTTCGGTTATCATCGTGCCGATTCCATGTTTGGTGAATAATTCTAAAATTAAGGAATGCTTTTGAGTGCCATTAATAATATGGCAAGCCTCTACGCCTCCCTCTAGGGCTGATAAACAACACTCTAGTTTAGGAATCATACCACCCGAAATAAAGCCGGTTTTTATGGCATCTTTAATAGAGGATGGGGTTAAATGGCTAATCAGTGTGTGTGGATCATGGAAATCTTGATAAACGCCCGAAACATCCGTTAATAAAATCATTTTCTCTGCTCCCAAGGCGCGGGCTATATGACAGGCTGCTTCATCTGAATTAATATTCAAACTTTGTCCATCTGGTCCGTAAGCAATGGGTGAAATAACTGGTAGAAACCCTCCCTCAATCACATGTTTTAAATAAGCTGTGTTGACTTGCGTTACTTGTCCTACTAAACCTAATGATTCGGAACGAATCGTCGCTTCGATAATCTTATTATCTTTTCCACTCACACTTACTGTAGGGACGTCATTTGTATTAAAAAGAGTCGCCAATGCTGGTGAAACACTACCTGTAAGTACCATCTCAATATTTTCCATTATTTCGGGTGTCGTCACGCGTAAACCGTCAATAAAATGTGTATCAATGCCTTTTATCTCTAATAAGCGATTTATTTCGGGTCCACCACCATGAACGATGACTGGCTTCATTCCAACATACTTCAACCACACAATATCACTGATCACTTGTTCTCTGAGTTCGGGGCTAATCATCGCATGACCACCGTATTTAATCACAACGACTTTATTATGAAATCGTTTGATATAACCTAAACTTTCAATTAAAACTTCTGCCTTCTTAATATCGTTTACCATCATGATTCCACCTTTTTTTAATTTATTTAACCTCTAACCTTATACATAAAGTCAAAGCGTTAGTGCTGAAATTAACTTAAACTGCGAGCGACTACTACTAAAGAAAATAAATGTTATGATTGTTGCCCGAATGATTGTGAATACTTTGCTGGTGACCAATGCATTGGGGATCACCAAGCGGAACGAAGTACAAAACTTGGTCAATCAACATAAAACTTATAATCCCTTATATTACAAAAAATCCGTCTCTATGCTTGACTTAACAAACACAGAGACGGATTTTTTTCCGCGGTACCACTCTATTTAACGAGACAATAAGTCCGTTCACTCTCAATCGTAACGCTGATTTAGCGGCTTCGATTTCCGTCGAAACATCTCCAAAGTACGATTCAGTTATTTCCAACAGTAGACTTTCACCTTCTCTACCTCGCTAAAGATATCCATAACTTACTAGCTTTTTCATAGATTTTTATACTATTTAATTTATAAATAACTAAATTGACATTCGTTTAAGATTTGTATAGCTTCTTCTGTTTTATCATAGATTGTTCCTTTGATTTAAACTTCAATTAGCAACTGACATGACTGATTTAACCAAACAGCGTATCCATTTTGAAATCAAATGCAGCACACATGTGAATAAACAAAGGTTAAAGAGATAACCACTGATAACAAAAAAAGCCGTCTCCATGTTCAAAGAACATAAGAGACGGACTTGATATCCGCGGTACCACTCAAATTAATCCAGTTTCTAGATTCACTTTAATTTGTTAACGCTGCTTGTTCAGCGAAATTAGCTATTGTCTTTCACTAATTTACTCGTAAGTGCGGTTCAAAGTTTGCTTTGTAGTAGGCTTCCATCATCCCTACCTCGCTGTAACATTTCTAAACTTTTACTCTCTTACTCTATGCTTTTCTTATAAAGTTAATTAGAAGCTTAACATCTAGATTATTCAATGTCAATAATTAAATTAAAAAATAGTTAAAATTATTGCTTTTTTATGAGAGTTCCTTCTTTGAATTCTGTAAATTCACTACCGTCTTAAAAACACTCTGATTAGCTAACAAATAACCTAATAAAGCTATGCTAAGCAATTTAAAATTAATAAATTAAACTAACAGCCCATTACCATAATTAACAAACTCTCCTTTATTAACGATTTAAATGGGTTATGCCGATAAAACAATCACAATAGTGTGCCTTTGTTGAATTAATTCCTTAATATTTAGCATTGTACCGCCATGGGCAATAAGAATAGGAATAAACATACCGTCCATAGCTAATAAAGTTAAATCTCCAAAGATAGCAAACGGTAAACCTAACCAAAAGCTATTAAATAGATGACTGATTCCGAAACAACATTGAAATAACACTTTTAGAGTTAAGCTCTAACAAATTCGCAAAAGTAAAGGCAAATATGACGATAGCAAAAGTATAAAGATCTGTCATCATACTCTTATTTCTAATTATTTTATCATACAGTTTGTTTTTTTTCATATAATTTTCATTTATACTACTATTAGTCTTATCATTAAGTCATTTTTTTAAATTATTGATAAGTTTTTTCTATCATAAGGAGGATTTTATGAATACATTGATTAAAAATTATATTTTGGAACATGAAAATGATCTAATCGAAACGCGTCGTTATTTCCATCAACATCCTGAGTTATCATTTGAAGAATTTGAAACAACCAAATATATCGCCGATCAGTTAGATAAACTTGACGTTAACTATCGTTTAATGGAACCTACTGGCGTACTCGCTGAAATTGTGGGAGCTAAACCTGGTAAAACAGTTTTATTGAGAGCAGATATGGACGCCTTATCGATTGAAGAATTAAACGACCATCTAGATTACTGTTCAATTAATTCCGGTAAAATGCATGCTTGCGGACATGATGCACATACATCCATGCTTTTAACAGCTTTAAAAGCATTATTAAGTGTTCAAGAACAAATCAAAGGGACCGTACGTTTTATCTTCCAACCAGCCGAAGAAATCGCATCTGGCGCTAAAAAAATGGTTGAACAAGGCATCTTAGAAGGCGTAGATAATGTGTTTGGTATTCATATTTGGACGGTAAATGAGACTGGTTTAGTCGCTTGTGATCCAGGTCCTTCATTCGCAAGTGCTGACATCTTTAAAGTTCACTTTAAAGGCAAAGGTGGACACGCTGCCCAACCGCATATGACACATGATTCTGTCGTGATGGCTGCCGAATATGTTAATAATGTCCAATCGATTGTATCCCGATCAGTTGATCCTCTTTCACCTGCCGTATTAACAATTGGAAAATTTGAGTCAGGTGACCGTTTTAACATTATTGCTGAGAATGCATTCTTAGAAGGAACTGTACGGACATTTAATAACGAAACTCGTTCTATAGTTGAGAAACAAATGAAACATTTTGCGGAACAAGTTGCTGCAATGTATCATGGTACTGTTGATTTTGAGTATATTTATATGACTGAAGCCGTAGATAATCACGAAGGTAGTGCTAAACTTGTACAAGAAGTGACTGAAAAAGCTTTTGGTAAAGAGTTTATTTACCATGATGCTCCTACAATGGGCGCAGAAGATTTCGGTTATTATATGAAAGATATTCCGGGTGCCTTTGCCACTGTTGGCTGTCGTAATACTGTTAAGGAAACCGATTTCCCCCATCATCACGATCGCTTTAATGTTGACGAAGAAGCTTTGAAATACGGAGCAGAATTATATGCACAGTATGCCCTTAGCTATCTAGAACAAGATAAATTTTAATCAATTACCTTAGAAAGGATACAACTATGAATCAGACAATTAAACAATTTATTGAAGAACACGAAGCTGAAATGATTGAAATGCGTCGTTATCTTCATCAACACCCCGAATTATCCTTAGAAGAATTTGAAACCACGCGCTATATTGCAAGCAAATTAGATGAGTTAGGTTTAGAGTATCGACTAATGGATCCTACAGGCGTAATGACTGAAATTAAAGGTCCTCAACCTGGAAAAACAGTCTTATTGCGTGCGGATATGGATGCCTTATCCATCAATGAGTTAAATGATCATTTAGAGTATAAATCGACTATAGAAGGTAAGATGCATGCTTGCGGTCACGACGCGCACGTTTCAATGTTAATGATGGCTCTACGTGCTTTATTAGCAGAAAAAGACCAAATTAGAGGAACCGTTCGCTTTATATTCCAACCTGCAGAAGAAATTGCAAAAGGTGCTAAATTAATGGTTCAACAAGGCGTACTTGAAGGTGTAGATAATGCTTTTGGTATCCATATTTGGGCGGTTGATGAAGCCGGTTTAGTCAATTGCGAACCTGGGCCAAGTTTTGCTGCTACCGACCGTTTCCAAGTCCATTTCCAAGGTTCAGGTGGTCACGCAGCTCAACCACACATGACAAAAGATGCAGTCGTAATGGTTTCTCAATACATTGCACATGTTCAAACTATTATTTCGCGCGCCACTGATCCAATGGAAGCAGCAGTTTTAACCATCGGAAAAGTTGATGCTGGTGACCGTTTCAATATTATTGCTGAGAACGCTAAAATTGAAGGAACAGTTCGAACATTTGATGCAGCAACACGTGATATCGTTGAGACAGAAATGAAACGTTATGCTGAAAGAACAGCAGCAATGTATGGTGGAAAGGTCAACTTTGAGTATGAGCGTCTGTTAGATCCAGTCATTAACGAAAAATGTAGCGCTGAATTAGTTCAAAGTATTTCAAAAGCCGCTTTTGGCGAAACTTCTGTTGGCCACTTACCTCCTACTATGGGTGGCGAAGATTTTGGCGAATATAATAATTATATTCCAGGTGCTTTCGCGACCGTTGGTACGCGTAACGAAGCCAAAGGTTCTGACTTCCCTCACCATCATGCGCGCTTTAATGTTGATGAGGAAAGCCTGAAAGTCGGTGCTGAACTATATGCACAATACGCACTTGCTTACCTAAATCAAGACGAATTCTAAAAATAAAGCTCACTTAATCGCTGTAAAAAAGATTAAGTGAGCTTTTTATTATGTTATAATCTATTATCATAAGATTATAGGGGGCATACTGTGTGAAAAAATGGTTAAAAGTATTATTAACAATATTAGGAACTTTTACAATTATCTGTGTTGTTGCCATTCGGTCATTAACATATTCTGCTAGTGAAACTGCTCTAGAAAGTGCCACTGTCGCTGAATTACAAGAAGATACCTTAATATTCCATCCACAGAATGCTAACGGAAAAAACATCATTTTCTATCAGGGTGGCTTTGTCGAAAGTGAAGCTTATGCGCCACTTGCTTCAGCATTAGCTAATGAGGGGTTTACAGTTTATTTAATAGATACCCCACTGAATTTAGCGGTTCTTGCCACAAATCGCGGTTTAGATATCATTAAAGAAAATGATTTAACACACGTTATCTTTATGGGCCATTCACTTGGTGGTGTCATAGCTGCACGAAATGCTGCTACTCTATCTGAAGACACAGAAATCGCTGGATTAATTCTACTAGCGAGTTATCCAGATGTAAGTATTAATTTAGCCGATGCCCAATTCCTTGTCCTTTCAATCACTGCTTCAAATGATAAAGTGTTAAATTGGGAAGCCTTTGCCAGTGCAAAAGCACTCTTGCCTCCGCATACTAGTTTCGTTGAAATTCTTGGAGGAAATCACAGTGGCTTTGGTGATTACGGATTTCAATCTGGCGACGGAGAAGCTACTTTGACAAACGAAGACCAGCGTGCACAAGTTATTTCAGCTATTCAAAGTGTTTGGTCAGAATAAACATTTAGAATAGTTAACAGAATCTTTTCTAGTTCTTTAAACAACTTACTGAGACCTCGGGCATTTTTCCGAGGCCTTTTTATATTTACGATCTTTCTCATTTACATATTATTACACCTCTTGATAAATCTTGATTAGATTCCATAAATTAGTTGAACTTCTATGTGTCGCTCAGATCGCGGATTTCTAAGGCAGTTCTAGTACATATGATGGGCAATTGGCTCTGCCTTTGAGCATAGCGAAGTAGACAGAGCCTAGCCGATTGAGCTGGAAAAGCACGAACGTAAGTGAGGCTTTGCAAGCGACCTCCGCCTTGGAAAACAATCAGCTGAGCGTAATACAAAGTTTAATCTATCAACATAAAACTTATACAACCTTCCAATATAAAAAAACCGTCTATCAAAGTTTTACCTTCCTAGACGGTTTGAATAGATATTAATCTTTCACTGTGATTGAAGCAGCTTCCCTTTTTACGAATCCTTTGATTTTTGTCGTTAATAAGTTGACGCGTTCTGTACTAAACAGCATAAAGCTAGCATAAGCAACTAAGAATAATGGTAGTAAATTAACACTTAGATGAGCTGCGATAAAACCAAAAACAGGTGGTAACAACAATGCACCAGTATTCCCAGCAGCTAGCTGTAAGCCCATAATTGTTTGTGAATGTTTGGTGCCAAAGCGCGCTGGGGTTTCATGTAACATACTCGGATAAACCGGCGCACAACCAAAACCAATCATTAATAAGCCAATTAAACTGAAAATAGTTGGCAATGGCACTAACAATATAACTGCTCCAGATAAGATGATGATTTGCCCGATTCTTAATAATTGCTTGTTTGTAAATTTAAATGAAACAAAGCCTGATAGAAATCGCCCGATGGTAATTCCTAGAAAATAGAAAGATAACCAATCAGCTGCTCGTGCTGGATCTAGTTGTTTGCTACTAACAAGGAAGCTACTCCCCTATAGGCTGACTGTTTGCTCAATGCCTACATAGAAAATAAATGTTAGTAATGCCCATTTCACACCAGGCATCTTAAAAATATTGCCGTTGTATAGTTCGACAGTTTCCCCTTCTTCGGTATTTTCTTCAAATTTAGCCTGATTATTGGCTACCTTAGTCCATAAAGGTAAAGTCACGAAAATAACGATTACTAAAACAATCTGGCAAATTGCAATCGTAAAATACGCATCTCGCCAAGTCTTATCGACAGTTAAAAAGCGTCCTAATACCAAAGGTCCCATGGTAGCACCAATACCCCAGAAAGCATGAAGCCAGTTCATATGATGTGCTTTGTAGTGTAAAGCAACATAATCATTCAAACCAGCATCAACCGCTCCAGCACCTAAACCTAAAGGGAGTGTAAATAATAGTAACCAATAGACTGACTCAGCAGCATTAAAACCAAATAAACCAATCGCAGTTAACATCACACTAACAGCCGTTACTTTGCCTGTTCCAAATCTCTTTAATAATGGTCCGCTCATTAAGCTTGATAAAACAGTTCCAACACAAACCATGCCATAAAGTAGCCCAGCAGCTTCTAAAGGTGCTGAAAGTTCTACTTGCATAATTGGCCATGCTGCTCCTAAAATTGCATCCGGTAATCCCAAACTAATAAATGCTATATAAATGATAATCAATAAAAATGTCGCCACACCCTACCTACTTCCTACACAATTATTCTAATTTACAACTAGGCTACTATACTTATTGCTCTGAAAAAGCCCAATAAGCAATACCTTCATCGATCATAAGAGCTTCATCATGACCAATTGAACTTGCAAAGCTACTTCCATCATCATTTGGATCGTTAATATATACTAAACCATCTTCATAAGCGCGAATGACCATGACATGGCCAACTGAAGAAAAATAACCAGGATTGATAGCAACGACAACTGGGTTACCCGCTTGTACTTCTTCCATTGCTTCGTAAAAGTCATATAATTCTTTAACTTCATAATTATATGCTTCTGCAAAAGCTGGATACAATGTGAAAGCCGAACCTTGATAAGTGACATAATGGTCTAAGCCAGCCCATGCTGCAATTTCACCCGGGTCTGTGATTGATCCTTTAAAATAACTATCAATCATGGCAAGCGATACAATACCACATCCATTGGCTGCGATAATTCTACCACTATCATCACCGTATGTATCAAAAGCCCAACGGTAATCTTGTTGATTAAGTAACGGCACCTCGATTTGTTGAACGTTCGCAATTTTTTGATTACGATAAGGTTTCATATCATAGATAAACAACGGAATAAAGCCTGTTTGTTTATATTGATTGACGCCTCGAGAAAACTCAAGATTATTTATCGGTTCGTAAGTAGGTAAATTGTTTAATTGGCTCACAATTATTTCGGTCTCAACTAATGCCTCTTCATCTTGATTCACTACTTCACTTGTAAATAAATCAGAAGCACCTTCTTCTTTCACTATATTGGAATTGGATTCTTTCGAAACTAATTGCCAGAATGCTACGATAACCACTAGTAGTAAAGCAACTACCATGATTGAACTTAGCATTTTATTGCTTTTCTTTTTCGCCATGTTTTTCTCCTAATTTTATAAAATGAAATATGCATTATTCTGATAATTTTATAACGATACTTGGTAAATAGCAATTCATTTTAGAAAAGTAAAATACAAAGTTAACATATTAATCCTTTAGCATCTTAACAAAGAAAACTATTACAAACAATTACTTTTGATAATTAAAAAAATAACTCCTTCAGCATTAAATGAAGGAGTCTCAAGTTTAAAACGGCTTAATTTGAGGTGCTATTTTGGTAAAATGTAGGATACCTTGTTCATCTTTCGTCATGGTAACACAATTTGTATGAATTAAATGATCCAGGTGCGCCATTGTTTCACCAGCCGCAAAAATCTTCTGCTGTTTAGGGAATACTTCCCAGCTATCTGCTTTGATGCGCCAACTGATTGATGCTGAAATATCACGAACTGTATAAACTTTATCATCTTCCATCACATCAAGAATTTCTTGTAATCGTTCGTTATGATGCATAATTAACTCTGCCATACGCTCATTCGGATTATATATTATCTTGCGATGAGTTGGTAATATCACTTTAATTGGTAGACGCATTAACTCTTTTAAAGTGTTCACATAACTCCCCAGCATGTCGATGTATTCAAAGCCCCAGAATGTAATATTCGGTGTGATTGGATCTAATACAGTATCTGCACTAATTAATACGCCAGACTTTTCGTCAAAAAATCCAATATGTCCAGGTGTGTGACCGATTAAATTCAATACATCAAAATCATAATCACCAATGACAAACTTCTCACCTGGTACTAATTCAATAAAATCAAATGCTTCAGACGGTTGGTTGATAAAACCAGGATTATCATTGTTATCAATTTGATCTTCTTGTAAGCCAAATAATGCTAGTAATTCATCTAATTGATGCCAGTATTTACCCGTAATCATACCATTTGCATGTTCTCCATCTATCTGACTCATATATATTTTACAGCCTGCATGTTTAAACAAGTGAATTAATCCTGTATGGTCTGCATGAAGGTGAGTCAATACTACTTCAAGGTTTTTTATTTCTATTCCTAATTCCTGAAGACCAGCTAAAAGCTCTGCTTCAGATTGTGGATTGTTAAAACCAGTATCAAATAAAACAGTCCGATTTTCACCTTTTACCACATAAGCATTGATTAATTTTAAAGGACTATTTGGTAAAGTAACACCAAATGAATAGATATTCTTTGCAACTTCTTGTATCAATATTTTCACTCCCATTAGTATACGCTTTCAATTAATTCTAAGGAATTTTTTCTTTAAAGTAAACCAAAGCGACATTATAAATTCTATCTTAGTCTATTAGACACACTTATACAAAAACAAAAAGCAACCAAGCACAATCACTTAGTTGCCATTTTAATTAATTTCCTAACGCTTCTAACACGATTGACCCATTAACAGCTTCAATGTGAATCGCATCTCGACCTTTACCTAAAGTGCGTTCAAATTCAGAAAAAGTAGCCGAAACTTTATCACCAAGAATTTCAAAATTTCCATTAACAAAAGAAAAATTCAGTTCTGCATTATATTGCTTAAAACTTAAGTTAGTATCTCCATTTACAATGTCTATCTTAATAGGGTAAGTTTCATCACCTATTAAAGTTAGTGAGGCATTAACACCATCAAATTTAAGTTCAGCTAAAGTCCCTTTCACCAAAAATTCACCATTTACTAAATCAATTTGAGTCGTTAATTTTGATGTATCAGGCACTGTAATAACAATTCGAGAAGTCAAAGAAGTTAAGAATGATTTTAAATTGTTCTGCCAATCTTTTTCATCAATTGTTAATTGATCGTTTTTATTAGAGTAATTAAAAACGTCCTCAAATTGGACATCATCTTTCGAAACATAGACTTCAAATTGAAAGTCCTCTCCTTCACGAATTTCTATATATGAAGATACGAGATCTAAACGCAGCTTAGTAAAACTTTCAAGTTCATCGGTTTGATAAACTAAATTAGCCGGTAATTCTTCACTAAGTTCATTGTTTATACTTTCTGCTGAGACAACTGGTAAATTAAGCGTAAATAGACATAGGACTAGCCATATTCTTGTTAATATTTTCATAATCTCACTCTTTTCTCATGTTATTTTATGAATATTTAAATACCCAATAATTTAGACTTTCTTGCTGAAATAACTCTTCTGAAAATATTTCACGATAATGAAATTTCTCTGGTGAATCATTTGGATCATAAACGACGATATCTCCCTCTAAAGATTGAGCTAGAACCATAATATGCCCTACTTCTGTGAAAAATCCGGGTTTTACTGAAATAATAACAGGATACCCTAAATTCAAATAGTATTTCACTGCTTCAAAGTTATTAGCCAAATCATGCGCTTGCATTCCAATTGCATTTGCATATTCTGAAAAGATATCCCAAGTGGTACCTTGTTCGCGTAAGTAATAATTTTTATCTGCCCATCTCGCAATTTCCACTGGTTCGATATATCGGTTTTGCCAGTAGGAACCAACCATAGCTAAGCTTGCAATGGCACAACCATTAATTCCCATAAAATTATCTTTAATTTCATCACCATATGGTTCATAGTACCAACGCTCATCCGTTTGTAAAATTAATGGCATATGAAATTCTTTTTCTATCAAATAGTCATTCGCCTGATTTGCAAAGTCAGTTGCAACAACTTCTTGATGTGTTCTTAGCCAAGTTAAAGGAGAAACATTATTGCTTCCATTATGATTAATTAGCCAGAATACAGTTAAAGACATGAGAACAAACAAGTATATCATAAATTTTTTTATACTTCTTTTTTGTATCATCATCCCTTCCCTTCTAGCCTCAAGCTTACTTTTTTTTATAATTTTATTTTAACACTTAATTGATTTATACAACTCCACCTTAGGTCTTAAATTAGAAAACTCTATATTTTTTTAGATTTCTTACTTGATCATCTATAATGAATGATTATACTAGCTTTTCAGAGTCACATAAAACGAAATCCAATCAGCTTATTCTTATTTTTAGCGGAGCAAATTCTTTTCTAAAGCCTTGCCGACTGTATTGAAAAATCAGTGAGATTTTGAAAGTACTCATCGCATTTGAAAACAATTAACTTAACGAAGTACAATGCTTGGTAAATCAACCTAAAACTTCTAAACCTTACACAATACAAAAAACAGGGTTTCCCCTGTTTTAAACGTAATTTATATTATGATAGCCATTTTTTTGCCAATAAATCCTCTTTAGCACTAACAGTTGCGTGTTTGAAGTCAGTCACTAAAGGTCTTTTAATTAACATTCCATTTTTATTAACTAAATCAATCACTTCTTCTAAAGTCATATTTGGCAATTTATCTTTCAATTCCATTTCACGATAAAGTCCACCTGAAGTATTCATTATTTTGCTTACTTTATTATCATTCGCAAGCAAAGCCAGTTTAATTGTCTCTTTAGAAGGTGGAGTATCTCTAATATCGATTAATTCTTTGACTTGTCTCCCGCCTGACTCCAGAAATTTAATTGCTTTCTGTGTTGTTGAACATTGCTTTAAACCATAAACCGTTAACATTTGATGTCTAATCTCCTTATTTCATTAATAAATTTCTAGTCTATACTATCAGCTAACGCAACATCTAATCGTTCTTTCAATAAAATTAAATATTCTTCTGCAATGGGTCTTAAACGATGTAGATTGCTTGTAATATAGCCTAATTCGATTACTTCATTTGAAACTAATGGCCTCGCAATAATCGTCTCGCCATTTAAATCAGCGTTTATAATTCCAGAACTGATGGTATAGCCATTTAATCCTATCGCTAAGTTAAATAACGTTGCACGGTCACTCACTGTAATCGTCTTAGGGGATGCATGATCGGCTAGCACCTCTTCCCAAAAGTAAAATGAATTGTGGTGACCTTGTTCGTAACTTAATTTAGGATATGGGATTAAATCTTGTAACGATATCTTATCATAGCTTGCTAAAGGATGCTCTTTATAAATAAAAACATGCGGCCTTACCTTAATTAGCGAAGTAAACGTTAATTGATGTTTTTTTAGTTCAGTGTTAATGACCTGTCGATTATAATTGCTTCGATAAATGACACCAATCTCGCTTTTTAAGTTAGCAACGTCTTCAATAACTTCATAGGTTCTCAATTCCTTTAGTGAAGCCTGATAGTCCATATGTTCAAACCGCTTTAATAAGCGCACAAAAGCATCCACCACAAAGGCGTAATGTTGTCCAGCTACACTAAAGATTTGATGTGGTGTTTCATCTTCTTTAAAACGACGATTTAATAAATCAATTTGTTCCAAAATTTGGCGTGCATAAGAAAGAAACTCTTCACCTTGAGAAGTTAAGGCGACGCCCTTTTGACTTCGATTTAATAGTACCACATTCATTTCTTCTTCAAGTTCTTTTATCGCATGAGACAATGATGGTTGCGAGATATAAAGTTCATTAGCTGCTTGTGTTATGGATGGTGATTCTGCAACTTTTACTAAGTATTCTAATTGCTTGATTCTCAACCGTCTACCTCCATTTTTAAATTAAATAAAAACTCTTCCCCAAACACTCCATAGATAATAACTATGAAAGTCGACATAAAATAGGTATTATCAATATCTTAAGTTATATCTTACACTATGAGAAGCAATTTAAAAAGGGGTTAATAAAAAATGACAGAAATTAAGACTAAAACGAAACGCTTTTTAACAGTAGGTTCCCTATTGAGACCACAAGATTTATTAAATTACAAAACAGAAATTGAAAACCGTGATGATATTCAGTACCCATTCTATAGTGATTTTGAAGGCTATAAAGAGACTGAAACCAATGCAGTGAAAGACGTTATTGCCGAACAAGTAAATCGTGATTTTCCGGAAATTACAGATGGCGAATTCTCCAAATCACTTTGGCATCTGGATTTTGTATGGGGTTTAAATGGTGTACGTCGATACATTGCAGACAACGGCTACTTTTTCTTAGACCATGATGATCATAATCATTTTGAAACACGTAAAGATATCGGCATTGAAATCACTGACCACCTACATGGACATCATCATGTCTTTATCGATCATTTTGTAAGCCTTAAGGAAAATGCTCCTGTTGATGCACAATTAAAACAATGTATTCCGTCGCCTTCACACATTTATGGTGAGCTAAGTATGAAAGATAATATTATTGGTGGCAAAGTCTATGCTTCAGAATCAGAATTTAAACAAGACTTAATTCAAGCTTATAAAGATTTCTTAGATGAGTTCGTGGCTGCTGGTGGTAAAATCATTCAATTTGATGATTGTTTATGGGAGTTATTCGCTGAAGATAATCCAAACAGTCCTTTTAGTGGTAATGAAATTAATCGTGAGGAAATTTTAAACTCTGCTCAAA
The DNA here is from genome assembly GCF_009659375.1 of Fundicoccus ignavus. Taxonomy (GTDB): domain Bacteria; phylum Bacillota; class Bacilli; order Lactobacillales; family Aerococcaceae; genus Fundicoccus; species Fundicoccus ignavus. Next base: position 9,641 of record NZ_WJQT01000020.1, on the reverse strand, counting down.
TTTTTATCGATATTAATAATGAAGTCATTGCTTATGGACATGATTTAGGCTTAAAAGTATATACCCACAATTGCCGTGGAAATTATTCTTCTCGTAACATGGGTGCTGGCAGTTATAGCCAAATTGCCGACTTATTCTTAGAAAAACAAAATTATGATCGTTTTTATTTAGAATGGGACGACGAGCGTGCTGGTGATTTAAGTGCTCTTTCAGCGTTTAAGAATAAACCTGAGGTCGAAGTAGTTGTAGGTTTATTATCAAGTAAAAAGAATACTTTAGAAGACGAAGAAAAAATTAAAGCCCAATTAGAAGAAGCTAGCAAATATATTCCTAAAGATAAACTATACTTATCGCATCAATGTGGATTCGCATCATGCGATGGTGGAAATGAATTAACAGTTGCTGAACAGTGGGCAAAAATTGAACAAGGACAGAAAATTGCGTTCGATTTCTGGCAAGAATAATTCTTAATAAAAAAGACACTCCTCATTTATGTAAACAAGGAGTGTCTTTTTACCATTTATTAAGAGAGAGAAACAGCTAGTTTAACCGAAAAGCTAATCACTCAAAAGGCTTTGGCTTTTCAGCCATTCTGTACTTTACTTACTGGTTAATTCAATAAATTCATCTACGTAAGTTTCAATACCGCTTAATGCTGTGCGCCAGAAGTCAACCTGAGAAACATCTAATCCCATAACTTTAGCAGTATCTTCAACTGAGGCAACAGTCGTAGTTTCTAATAATTTACTATATTTTTCAACGAAACCATCTGGTTTAGCTAAATATTGCTCATATAGACCACGTGAGAATAAACCTCCGAATGCATATGGGAAATTGTAGAAACTTAAGCCTGTTGAATAATAATGTGATTTATTGATCCACATGAATGGGTGTAAACTCTCTTCATCAAGACCATCACCGTAAGCTTTTTTCTGCGCATTTAACATAATTTCTGCCAATTGAGGTGCGAACATAAAGCTACTTTTACGGTTTTCAAAAACTTCTGTTTCAAATAAATAACGTGAATAGATATCTACAATAATTTGCGTTACATCTTGCAAATATTGTTCAATCACTGCCACTTTTTCATCGTTTGATGCTGCTTCTTCTAACAAGTGGTTCATCACAATGGCCTCATTAAAGGTCGATGCTGTTTCTGCTACCGGCATTGAGTAGCTCCAATTTAAAGGACGATGTGATTGAATCTTCGTACCATGATAAGCATGGCCTAATTCATGCGCAATTGTCAGTACATTGTTTAAACTACCATCGAAGTTTAACATGATACGCGACTGTTGAATAAATGGTAGATTTGAACAGAATGCTCCCCCGCGTTTACCTTTTCGAGGGTAAAAGTCCATATAATCTTTTTCGTAGAATGTAGCGGTCATTTCAGCTAAATCAGGGGCAAATTGTGAAAATTTATCTACCAAATATGTTTTTGTTTCTTCAACCGTGAAAGTTTGATTGGCATCTCCCATTGGTGCAAATAAGTCGTAAAACGGTAACCCATTTTCATGGCCTAAAACACTTGCTTTATGTTTTAAATAGCGACGAAATGTGGGTAAAAATTCTTGGATAGCTGTTAATAAGGCATCTAACGTTGCTTGACTCATTCTAGATTTAATAAGTGTTTCCTCTAAAGGACTCTCATATCCACGCATCTCACTGACATCCAGTACTTGTGACTTGATGTTATTCAATGAGAATGCTACCGCATCTTTAACTTGATCGTATAAAGCAATTTCCGCTTCGAAAGCAGCTTTACGCGTTTCAGCATTAGCATCATATGCTAAGTTTCTAAGTTCACTTAAAGTTTTTGCTTCACCTTGAAACTCAATTTCAGCTTGCGATGTCAAATATCCTTGTAAACTTGACCAAGCATGACCAGCTGAACGTCCTAATTTAGAAATTGTTGCTTCAACCTCATCACTTAATAAATAGTTAGCTGACTCTTTCATTTCTTTGAAATAGAATGCATATTCTGCTAATTCAGCATCTTTTGAAATATCAACTTGCGTCTCACCTATAAATCGATCCATTTTGGCTTGATATTTCGTTAGTTGATTCAGTTTATTACCCAGTACATTCTGATAGTTTGTGCTTAATTCATCAGTCGCATTTGTTGATAAGCTCAAAGAAATATATGCAGATAAACGACGCACTGTAATGTAAAGTCTTTCTTTTACGTCAATTACAGCTTTAATTGCTTCAATTGTATCCTCAAATGATAAAGACTCCATTTCAATCTTAAAAGCTTCTAAAGAAGCCAAATCTTGCTGAAATGCTTCGCTCTCATAACTTTCATATAAATCATTTAATTGCCATTCGTACATTTAATCCGCTCCTCTTTATAGTATAAATTCTATTATAAGCTTGAAATTAATAAAATACAAAACACACCCCTCACAAGAGAGATGTGTTTACCCCAATATTATAACTAATCGACAACTACTTCCTGGGCATTTACCACATTTCCATTATCTAACGTTACCATAACTGCTGGTTTCACTGGATTATGTTCATCATTAATCGAGAACGTACCTGTTACACCTTCAAAATCAACAGTTTCAGCTAATGCTTGACTAATTGCTTCTGGATCTGTAGAACCTGCTCTTTCAATTCCATCTACTAAAAATGAAATTGCATCATAACCTAGAGCCGCAAACGTATCAGGTGCTTTGCCAAACTTTTCAGTATAAGCCTCACCGAATGCTACCGATGCTTCACTCTCTAAAGACGCATCATAATGCGTCGTATAATGAACGTCATACGTATTCTCTGCGCCAGCTAATTCAACAAACGTATCACTGGCATAACCGTCAGCACCTACGACTGGTTGAGTTAAGCCTAATTCACGAAACGCTTTAACAAGTAGACCTGTCTCAGTGTAGTAACCTGGCATATAAATTGCATCAAATTCATAACCCAATAGCTTAGTGGCTAAAGCTGTAAAATCTGTATCACCTGAAGAATAAGCTTCCGTTGCAACAACGGTTCCCCCTAATTCTTCATATTTCGTCACAAATGCATCCGCTAATCCTTGAGAGTAATCTAAGGCATTGTCAACAATTAATAATGTATTCTGTGCACCCAGTGTATCGTAAACATAAACTGCACCTGCAGTTCCTTGATAAGAATCTTCATAAGCAGTTCTAAAAAGATTTGCAACAGCTTCGCCGTTAGCTGCTAAAGTTAACCCATCTCCAGTAGTGGCAGGTAAGACAGTCGGTTTTGTTGACGATTCAATGACAGGTTTAGCTGCGTTGACTACTCCTGAAGCATTAGGTCCTAAAGTTGCCACTACTTCTGAATCGTCATTTAAACGCGTTTGTAGAGATACCCCTTCAGTTGTATCCGTCTTGTTATCTAAGACAACTAATTCAAGCGGACGCCCATCGAGAACGCCACCAGCGGCATTAACTTGTTCTACATACAATTCAAATGCTTCGACAGCAGGAACACTGTACGGTGCTGCAGGACCTGTTAATTCTAAGTTAACCCCTAAGACTAAAGGTTCTCCTGTCGCCTCTTGAGCTGATACTGACATTGGCGCTAAAACGCTCCCTGCAACGACTAATCCAGTTAATAATACGTTTTTAAATTTTTTCATGATTGTTCCTCCTAAGTTCTATTAAGCTTTTACGACTAAAGTAACTTCACCGATATTCGAATATTTTGCAGTATAGGTACCTGTGGTAAGTTTTTCTGGTAAAACAAATGTACCCGACGAAACAAAACTACCAGCAGTTAATTGCTTGCCTTTACTCTCTAATGCTTCAGCTAGCCATTTAACTGAATTTACGGGATGACCTAATACTTCTGTTGAATGCCCTCTTTTCACTTCTTCGCCATCCAAATACAACACACCTTCGACATCTGCTAAGTCTTCATAAGTATATTTAGCTGCTTCACCCATGACAACCGCACCGTTTACAGCCCCATCCGCAATTACTTCATAGAAAGTTGTTTTAGGGAACCAATCTTCATAACGTCCGTCTGGTACTTCTAATCCTGGAGCCACTCGACATTTATTCATGATTTGTTCAACTGAATCACTACCGTTAACATCCTCGTCTACTAAAAACACTAATTCAACTTCAACTAAAGGTTCATTATAGTCACTTAGGGATAATTCATTCTTGACGGTAACATCTGTCATTTGACCATATAAAGGTGAGTCGCTTTTAAATAAGTCCTGTGTTTCTTGGCTTGTTAAACTGATTTTATAGCCGGCGTGTTTTTCACCGTTAGCTTCTTTGAAGGCCAACACTTCATCTTGAACTTGATAAGCATCCTTACGACTTGAGAATTCTAATACTCCTTTGGCTAGTGGTTGGTTAGTTTGATAGGCTTTAAATAATTGTTCTGCTTGGTTTGTCATGAAATCTTCCTTTCGATTTTTAGTCATATTTTGTCAGTGTGTAGGGTTTAAATTTTATATACCCAGCCTTCTGGTGCGGGTTTATCACCAAATTGGATACCCACTAGTTCTTCATACAACGCTTTCGTCAGTGGTCCAGTCTCGGTTTCTGAGTAGAAGACATGCTTCTTCTCGCCATTTGTAATACTACCTACTGGAGTGATGACTGCTGCTGTTCCCATTGCGCCTGCTTCCTTAAATTGATCTAAATCTTTCAAGTAAACATCTCCCTCTATAGCTTTCATGCCTAAACGATCTTGAGCTAGTTGTAAGAGTGAATATTTAGTAATACTTGGTAGAATTGATGGTGATTTCGGCGTTACGAAAACATTATCATGTGTAATCCCAAAGAAATTAGCTGAACCAACTTCTTCGATTTTCGTATGAGTAGCAGGGTCTAGGAAAATGGCATCCGCAAATTGTTTAGACTTCGCTTCGTTACCTGCTTGGAAACTTGAGGCATAATTTCCACCTACTTTAGCAGCGCCTGTACCACGTGGTGCTGCACGGTCATACTCACTGACCATAAAGGCTGCTGGCTGTAAACCTCCTTTAAAATACGGACCAACTGGTGTTACATAAATGCCGAAAATAGCTTCGGGTCCTGGTGCTACCCCCACTACTGGCCCAGCTCCAAATAAGAAAGGACGCAAGTATAAGGTTGCTCCAGTTCCGTAAGGAGGCACCCAGGCTTCATTAGCACTTACTACAGCCTTAGCAGCTTCGATAAAATCTTCAACAGGATAAGGTGGTAACATCACTTGTTCTGCAGAGCGCATCATTCTTTGACCATTTTGATCTGGGCGGAATAGTTGAATAGTACCATCTTTCGTACGATAAGCCTTTAAACCTTCGAAACATTGTTGTCCTAAGTGTAAAGCTGGAGAAGCATGGCTGATGGTCACTGTATTCTCTGTCGTTAATTCTCCTGGCCCCCACTCACCATTTTTATAATGAGCACGAAATGCAACACCTGTTTCAATGTAATCAAAACCTAAGTTATTCCAATCTAAATCTGCGGGTGTCAATTGTTCTGTCATTTTTCTATTTCCTCCATTTCAATATAAAAAAGCCTATTTAGATTAAACAAATAATCTAAACAGGCTTCTTTAAAAAACCGTATATAAATGAGAGCTTCTCACTGCCCGTTTAGATTATTAGTCTATACGAGCAACACAAATTGTTAGCACGCATAGATACAAACTGAAAAGTTTTCCGTGTTTGTATCCATGTTGCTGATACAAACACTATCTAATAATGCTAATAATAGTTGCAAATTTAACTGTGTTTGAATGTAATTTTGTCATCTTAATCGCTCCAAATATCTTTGATATATGTATCTTAACAAGTCAATTATTAAAAGTCAATATAATTCTCTAACCTTTTTTTCATCTTTCTAATTAAAGTGATAGTTTGTTAATGATTTATTGAGCACCCATTATCTTATGTGGCACATATGGTGCCTCTAAATAGTCGATAATTTCTGGCGTTAAAGTTAAATCTAAAGCTGCTACCGCATCTTCTAAGTAAGTGAGTTTCGTAGCCCCAACGACTGGAGCGACAACTGATGGTTTAGACAATAGCCAAGCTAATGCTAAACTTGCAGGCTTAGTATTTAATTCTGTCGCAACTTGATTTAGGCGTTGAATAATTTCTGAATCTGTTTCTAACGTCGTATCGTATTTAGCTTGTGCAATGAAGTCAGATTTCGAACGTGGTGTTTCTACATTTAAAGGTCTGGTTAATCGTCCTGCTGCCAATGGGCTATAAGGTGTGACAGCGATACCAGCATGCTCGCAATAAGGTAACATTTCCCTTTCTTCTTCACGATACAATAAATTGTAATGATTCTGCATTGAAACAAATTGTGTCCATCCGTTTTGTTGTGCGACAAAATTCGCTTGTTGAAACTGCCAAGCATACATCGCAGATGCTCCTATATAGCGGACTTTACCACTTCTAATTAAATCATCTAAAGCACGCATCGTCTCCTCGATAGGCGTATGGTAATCCCAACGGTGAATTATATATAAGTCAATATAGTCTGTTTGCAGTCTTTCTAAACTATTATCAATTTCAGTAAAAATTGCTTTGCGTGATAAACCAGCACGATTAGGTTTATCTGACACTGGGTTAAAAACTTTGGTAGCAAGTACTATTTCATCACGATTACTCAGTTCTTTTAAAGCCTTGCCCAATACTCGTTCACTGTTTCCTTGATTATATACATTAGCGGTATCGAAGAAATTTATTCCTAAGTCCAAGCTTGCCTGAACAACTTCCTTTGCTGCAAATTCATCTAAACCCCATTGCTTCATCCAAGCACTCTGATCATTACCAAAGCCCATTGTGCCCAAACAAATCGGTGAGACATCTAATCCTGTTTTACCTAATTTACAATAGTTCATTTTTTCACCTCGTATTATTCTATTATTGCATATAGCGGAACAACTTATTTTAGTTTACATGATCGAGAATGCGTTTACAACATTGATGTGATATGCTTAAGGTATTAATTAATAGGAGTGTGAGCAATGAAAGAAAATATGATTTTAAAGAAAATGAAAGATGGACAACAAGTGGTTGGTACTTTCTTTGAAACGATTGGAACGTCGATTGTTGAATGTTTAGGAATAGCAGGTTTAGACTTTTTCATTGTCGATTTCGAACATAGTACTTTTACAGCAGAATCATTGCTAGAAATTGTTCATACAGCCGAACTAAGAGATATGTCAACTTTAATGCGTATTAAAGAAATTAGTCGTTCAAATGTTTTACGTCCGCTTGATGTAGGTGTACAAGGTTTAATTATCCCCAATGTTCAATCAGTAGAGGAAGTTAAACAAGTCATTAAATGGGGGAAATATACACCTATTGGCGAGAGAGGTTTCTTTTATTCACGTGTAACTGATTTTGGTTTTAGTGATAATGTGAATGATTTGGATCAATTCTTTGAAAGTCGTAACCGAGAATCTCTTATTATTCCACAATGTGAAACGGTTGAATGTTTGAATGTGATTGAAGAAATTTGTGCTTTAGAAGGAGTTGACGGCATCTTTGTTGGTCCTTACGATTTGACGATCGCCCTTGGTATCCCAGCAAAATTTGATCATCCTACTTATACTGAGGCTTTAGCGCGCATTTATAAAGCTTGTCGAGATAACAATAAATTTACACTTATTTTTGGTGCTGATACTGAGCAAGCACGACGTTATCGTGAATATGGTTTTGATGCGATTACGTGTAGTATGGATGCTACATTGATGATTCAAGCGTTTAAAGCAATGTTAGAGACGGTTAAAGCTGATTAATTGACGCTCAGCATGCCTTTTAAGGTTACCTTTAGATTATGTTAATATAAATACATAGCACTTAAACTATACATAAGCAAACAGACTGCTCTTCCATATTGATTTAGCAGTCTGTTTATTTTATCTATAAATTATTGGTTAACTATATTTTCAAAACCAGCTTGTAATTCCATATTCTCTGAAGGTGTGAAATAGTATCGGCCATCTGGTGTTCCTTGATTTTGTTGACTATGTAGCACTACCGGAATACCATCTAAGATAGTAAACAAGTAAAAATGTGCCCCTGCTGGTGCTGTCGGATTCACTTCAAAAAAATGTTCAACATCATTAAATGCAGCTACAATGACATATTCTCCTTCTACTGCTGCTTCACCAGTGGTTGACCATGATGCATTCACAGGTGTTTCATTAACGGATAAAGCAGTTAGCACATCATTAGGAAAACTTACACCGTACATATCACCGGGCGCTTCTGGCGTAAAGCTTTGATAAGTTTGTCCCATGCCTTCTCCCCATGTAGCCATAAAACTAGCTAATTGATTAGCTTTATCATCGTTCCATAAATTAACGACTTCATTATCTGCCGCTTCAGTTGCTTCTGATAAATCATTACGGTCCAACACTTCAAATGTTTGACGATCGATTGAATAAGTTGCACTAGGTTCATAAGGGTAATGACTTACTTCTGTATACAAGGTTAGGATGACTTCTGTTTCTGTCTTTTCAAATTGTATGGTTAAGTTTTCATCATAGTTCAATCGAATTGTATTGATAGCAGTTGCAGATTCTTCAGAATCAGATTGATTTTCACTGAATTCTGTCCATAATTCGCGGTCATATTCTTCAACGTTTATGTAGAATTCATCAGCATTCCCTGACAAAAAGCTAGCTTCCCAAAAATCAATCGCTTCTTCTAGTGTCCATGTTAAATTGAATGATGCATTAAGTTGCTCATTAGTTGTTTCGCTTTGAGCACTTTGCGTGTGTACATATGCTTCAGCAAAAGAAACATATTCAGCAATAACCTCCTCGGTCATCGCCTTATCTTTATCAATCTCCGCTAAATAATGTTCAATTGTAGATAACACTAAATCATTCAAATCTTCAGTAGTTAACTCACCATTTGCTTGCAAAACTTGATTAATCGCTAACTTAATTTGCGCTTGTAATTGGTTAGTTTGTTCGACGGTTAATTCAGAACTTTCTTGTATATTCTTGACTAATACTATCTCTTTTTGAGCTACCTCAATATCTTGTGGATCTAATGCATAACCTAGCGCTTCATAAATCGCATATACGCCCGTCAAAGCTCCCTCCCCTGTTACTGGCTCGACAGCCGCGATTTTAATTAATACATCTTTTGCCCCAGCAGTAATCGCTGCATTCTGATAAGTTTGAGGTGCAACTAGTGTAATGTTATTAGGTGTCACAATCTGTACTTGAACCCCATAGCCTGCTTCACGTGGCTCAATGATTGCACTTGAATAAACTAAGGTTTCTTCGTTAGATCCGTCAGCTAGAAACTGCTCAATCATTTTACCATCTACTGATATAATTTGTTGATTATCTACGTCAGTAGCACGCAATAAATTCAATGTCTGTTGTTTCTGTTCTTCATTGAGCGATGCACCCAAGGCTACTTTACTTTGCGTTAATACATCATCAACTTGAACTTCTTGAGCGTAAATCAATCCACCTAAAGGCTCAATTGCTAGTAGCGGACTAGAGGCTAATGCCGTCGCTAACAGAATATTTTGCCATTTCTGTCTGGTCATTTTAATCATCCTTGTATATTATATTTAGGGTTTTAACCTTCCGGTTTTTACTGGATAACCCTATGAACCTCTTTTCGATTACCTCATCTCCTAAGATATGAGATAATTAGTTTATTGGATTGAGAGGCTAGC